>DASZPM010000006.1:0-224311 GCA_035550215.1 Chitinophagaceae bacterium
AATATCATCGATAATACAGTAAATCCCTATAATTTTATCCTCTGTGAGCATTGATAATTGAGTTTTGTGTGTGGTAACTCAAAATTATCTTTTATTAATGCTCTCTTTTACTTTACATAACTAACAACTTGGGTTAATTAAGCGGCGCTTTAGTTTTAAATACAGGGTCATTATTAGTTAATGCCTGGTAAACAGCAAGCGTGGTAGCGAAAGATGTCCATACAAGCAATGGTGTATAATACAATCCTGTTTGTTTGTCGTCTTTTAAAGCTGTTAAAAGGCTTGCAAAAGCAAGTGTTGCGTCAGCGGTTGTCCATGTGGCGGCAAGTAATACGCTTTTGCGGTTAAAATATATATACCCAAAGGAGAAAAATATACCCCATATTGCTGCCTGCATGCCCAATAGCCTGCCTGCGTTTGTTGATTTTGTTGTGAGCAGCCGCTACAGCGCAAGCAGCAGGAAAAAGTTATTAAACATCCACGCAGGGCCAAACAACCATGCGGGCGGGACCCAGGGCGCCTGTTTCAGTTTTTTGTTATATAAAGTCCTTTCCTCTTTTTTAGCTGTAATACTGGCAAGGCCGCCGATAACGGACACGCCCACTGACAGTAAGGCTACCTGCCGCCACTTTAAACCTGCCAATTTTTTTTGTACACTCATGTTCACCCGGGTTTTACAGTTTAGCGGTCATAAATATTATGCCAAACAACTGTACTTATGCACTATTTACCAAAACACAGTTTGTTACAATTACAAAGTTTTATGTAGATTAGCCCGTTTAATTATTACAGCTAAAAATGACGTATTGACTGCTTATGACTAAATATTCGCGCCAGACAAGAATGCTCGTTGCTGTTGACTGCATAATTTTTGGGTTTGACGGACAGGAGTTGAAACTATTGCTTGTAAAACGGCATATTGAACCGGAAAAGGGCAACTGGAGCCTTATGGGCGGGTTTGTACAACCCGACGAGGGTTTTGAGGATGCCGCCGCACGCGTACTGCATAAACTAACGGGCCTTGAAGACGTGTACATGGAACAATTGTTTGCGTTTGGTAACCCCGACCGCGACCCGATTGAACGTACTGTTTCCGTGGCCTATTTCAGCCTGATTGATATTAACAAATACATTCAGCAGATAAGCCACGAGTACCATGCTGAGTGGTTTCCTTTAAAAGAAGTGCCCGATGTAATATTTGACCATGGCAAAATGATTGATATGGCCAAAGAGCGGCTGAGGTATAAAGCCGCTTTTCACCCTATATTATTTGAGCTGCTGCCTGAAAAATTTACACTGCCCCAACTGCAAAGCCTGTACGAGGGCATTTACGATGCATCGCTTGACAAACGTAACTTCAGCCGCAAAATACTTTCCACCAACCTGCTGCTAAAGCAAAAAGATAAGGAAAAGGAATCATCCAAACGCGGCGCATTTTATTATAAGCTGGACCGGAAAAAATACATGAATAAATTTGACGCTTTCCTGAACTTTATTCCCAACCACCATAAATTAAGGTAGCCGCCCCGGTTGCATGTAAAGGAGGGCATACGTTGAAACTGTGCGCTTTTTGAGAAATTAACCTGCGAAACAGGATATAGCGCTGCGCGGGTGATTACTGCGTAAGTAAAAAATATTTCCCCGGCGCTGCACTAATTTGTTACATTTATAGCGCAATTATCCATCAACCAAAAATACTCCCTTATGAGCATCTTCGACCGTTTCTCTAATGGCTGGACAATAGCAAAGACCAGCTTTAAAGTATTAAAAGCCAACAGGCAGCTTATTATTTTTCCTGTTTTATCCGGGTTATCTATCACGCTTATTCTCGGCTCTTTTATAACGTTTATACTGGCCGGTGCAGACTGGCAGTTTGCCAACCTGGATATTAATAATAAGGTAGGCGGTTACGCGCTGCTGTTTGTTTTTTACGTTATCAACTATTTTATCGTAGTGTTTTTTAATATGGCGCTTATGCATTGCACCAGGATATATTTTGAAGGTGGCGAGGTAAACGTGAGCGACGGCATAAAATTCAGTTTGAGCAGGCTGGGCGTTATTTTCTCCTGGTCAATTATGGCTGCAACAGTAGGCCTTATCCTGAAAATAATACAGGAAAACGTAGGCTCGCTTGGCAAAATAATTACAGGTATTATCGGCGTTGTGTGGAGCATTGCCACTTTTTTTGTTGTACCTGTACTGGCCTATGAAAAATTAGGCCCCGTTGATGCGCTTAAACGTTCAGCCCAGTTGATGCGCCAAAAATGGGGCGAAAGCCTTGGCGCCGGTTTTAGTTTTGGGCTTATACATTTTGTAGCCTTGATTGTTGTTGGTATACCGGCTTTAATACTTGGCGTACTGGTAAACCCCATACTGGGCATTGTAGTTGTGTTACTGGCCATATTTCTCCTTGCCGCTGTTTTCAGCACGCTGCGCAGCATTTTTGTAAGCGCAGTGTATAACAATATTACCGGCAACCTTGATGAACATTTTAACCAGCAAATGATTGACGGGTTATTTGTACAGAAGAAGAAGTAGGTGGGTTTGTTGCGAATGAATAGAAAGTAAATATTCCAGTGTTAATTAATATACCTTTTAATTAACCCCTTTTGCGTGCGGGTTTTAGAAATTACGCTTCAAAAAAATATTTCTTATTTCCTGCGGACACTTTGCCCATTTTCCTATTTATCTATAGTTCATTGACATATTGCGGAAATACCCGTCAGCAACCTGGGCGGGGTGTTACCAGTTAAACTGTTTACGGAGAAGAATTGAATTACTGCAAAAAAAGTTTATTTTTTCAAATAACTATTTGATAATAAACAAGTTGCGATTTTTAGCATTCCTCCTTTTTCCTCCCTTTTTCCTCCTTTCATTTTGCGGGGAAGGGGATGCAGCGATAAATAACCATTTGTTTAAATTGTTTCGTGTAATTTTCACGGTAACAGCTATGGTAACTAATGACACTTATTTAGCGCAATGCAGGCAGGAAATTGAAGTAATGCTTGGCTGGGGGGACAGTGCCGGCTGGACAAACAGTGATTTTGACAACCTGAGCGACAAAATTGAAGAGAAAACAGGCATACGATTAAGCATATCCACGCTTAAACGCATTTGGGGCAGGGTACAATACAACAGTTCGCCAACGGCTGCTACGCTTAATACCCTTGCCAAATTTTCAGGGTACGAAAACTGGCGGGAGTTTCAGCAGAAACATAAAACTGCGGAGCCGGGGCTTGTTTACGAAGAGGTGGTAGAGATAATTAAACAGCCTGTAGTACAAGCGCCCCCGGCAGCCCCGATGAGAAAAAAAAGCAAAAGAACGTTGATAAAGGTTGTGTGCGGTGTTATGGCAGTAATTGTATTTAGCCTTGTGGCTTTAATGCTGCCGGGCAAAAAACAAAATCAACAGGCTGCACAGGAGGCCTTTTTTGAAAGCAAAAAAACATCTGATGATTTGCCAAACTCAGTGGTATTTAATTACAACGCATCAGCCTTTCATTCAGACAGCGTGTATTTGCAGCAAAACTGGGATACCACGCGCCGGCAGCGGCTGCCGCCCGACGGCAGGCAGGTAACTTCCATTTATTATTATCCCGGGTATTTTAATTCGAAGCTTATTGTTGACGGGGAGATAAAAAAGGAAAGCCCGGTATTTATACAAACCAAAGGCTGGAAAGGCATTATTGAGAAAAAACCTGTACCAATATACCTATCGGCAGAAGAGATAAAGCAGCAGGGCGCTATGGGTATTCCGGCAGTAACGCTGGGTAAAAAAACAGGCTCACCGGTGTTTAACGATACCTGGGTTGACTTTACCAATGTGCGGGAGTTTGACAGCACCGATGCGGCTGATTTTAGTTTTGAAACCACGGTTAGAAATACCGGCACCGTTGAGCAATCTGTTTGCAGGAAAATAAAAATTTGTGTGCTGGGCACCCGCAGCGCAATAATAATACCGTTGAGCGATAAAGGCTGCATTGCCGATATTAACCTGCTTACGGGTTACCAGTGGATATACGGTAAAGAGCACGACCTGAGCGCTTTTGGCTGTGATATGGGCCGGTTTCAGCACGTGGCATTTACCGTAAAGGAAAACCGCCTGAAGGTTTTTTTAAACGGCGCTATGGTAATGGATGTAAGCCAGCCGGGTTCCATTGGTGCCGTTATCGGCATCAGGTATAATTTTGAGGGGCCGGGAGAGGTTAAAGAAGTTAAATTAGTATCGCGGGGTAAGACAGTGTATGCAGATAGGTTTTAGGTTTATACAACAGAACACACAACCATCCAACACTTAAAAAAATTTAATGGAAGAATTGCTGACATTTCAACGGTTTAACGACCTGGCGCTGGCAACTGAGTTTGCCGAACGTTTGAGGCAACTGGGCATTTACTGCAAAATTGATAACCAGTCGGCGCCGTTTGATGTAACATTTGCCAATAATGTGCTTGAAGATGATGTGCGTATTAAGTTGTTGCCGGGGGATTTTGACAAGGCCAACGAAGCACTTGACGAATATTATAAAAGCCTGCTGGACACTGTTGAACCCGATTACTACCTTTTTCAGTTTACAGATGCGGAATTGATGGAGATAATTGCTAAACCCGATGAATGGAACCGGTTTGATTTTCAATTAGCGCAAAAACTGCTGCAGGAGCGCGGCGAAGGAGTAACGGGGACACAGGTTACCCATTTACAGCAAGAAAGGCTTGAAGACTTAAGCAAAGCCAAAAATCTTGCAGCTTTTTGGCTTTTTATTGCATACTTATTGCCCCTTGGCGGTTACATTTTGTGGATGCACCTGCCTAAGTCGATATGGATTTTCTATGGCTCACCCGCCGGTGCTGTTGTAGGGGCGTTTTGAGGTATGGCAGAAAAACCCTGCCGAATGGAAAGCGCGTTTATTTGTACGCGGAGAGTACCCGGCTTCATGGTTTGGTGATATTTATCCTGGGCGTAGCCAGTTTCGTTTTTTGGTATGTTGCACTCCAAACAGGGATATTCAAAAGATAGTCCGGTATTATTTCACACAAGGCAGCTATTTTCTAAAATCGCATCAATCTCATTAACTGTTCCGTTAACTTTGTACGAATTGGCCTGTGATGCATTTGACGGGACAGGCATAATCTTCAATTGTTTTGCAAATGGATAAACACGAAGTATTACTGCAGGATGTGGTAATAAAATTTGCGGGTGACAGCGGCGACGGTATGCAGCTTACCGGCCAGCAGTTTACCAACAACACCGCCCTTTTAGGAATTGATCTTGCAACTTTCCCGGACTTTCCTGCCGAAATACGCGCCCCGGTAGGTACCCTGCCCGGCGTTAGTGGTTTCCAGGTACACTTTTCTTCGGATAAGGTGTACACCCCCGGCGACCTGTGTGACGTACTGGTTGCCATGAACGCGGCGGCTTTAAAAGCAAACCTTAAAGGTTTAAAACCAAGCGGAAAGATAGTAGCCAATATAGATGGGTTTGATGCAAAAAACCTGCGGTTAGCCAACTATCCTGATGGCGTTAACCCGCTGAATGACGGCAGCCTTGACAGCTATGAAGTGATAAAAATGGATGTCACTAAAATGACGCGGGAAGCGCTGAAAGAGTTTCCTGATTTGGGTATGAAGGAAAAAGACCGCGCAAAAAATATGTTTGTGCTGGGCTTTATTTACTGGATGTATAACCGCAAACTTGATAATACTATTGCGTTTTTAACGGAGAAATTCGGCAAGAAGCAAACCATACTGCAGAGTAATATAAAAGTTTTGCAGGCTGGTTATAATTATGGCGATACCACTGAAACATTCAGTACAAGGTACAAGGTGGCTAAAGCAAAACTGCCGGCGGGTGTATACCGCAGCATTATGGGTAACCAGGCGCTGGCATACGGGTTAATAGCCGCTTCGCAAAAAAGCGGGCTGCCCATGTTTTTGGGTACTTATCCCATCACCCCTGCTTCTGACATATTGCATGAGTTAAGCAGGTATAAAAACTTTGGTATACGCACTTTCCAGGCAGAGGATGAAATTGCCGGCATATCTGCCGCAATCGGCGCTGCTTATGGTGGCAGTATAGGTGTAACAAGCACTTCAGGCCCGGGCATGGCATTAAAAACAGAGGCAATGGGCCTGGCGGTAATGCTGGAAATTCCTTTAGTGATAATAAACGTACAGCGCGGCGGGCCTTCAACCGGTTTACCTACCAAGACAGAGCAAAGTGACCTGTTGCAGGCATATTATGGCCGCAATGGCGAATGCCCGATGCCAATTGTGGCTGCCAGTACACCGAGCGACTGTTTCAGCGCTGTATATGAAGCAGTGAGAATTGCCATTCAGCACATGACGCCGGTGATATTTTTAAGTGATGGTTATATAGCCAACGGCGCTGAACCGTGGAGGTTTCCCAAGAGTGATGATTTGGCGCCGATAGAAGTGTCGTTTATAAAAGAGAAAAATAGCGAAAACGGTTTTCTGCCTTATTTGAGAGACGAGAAACTCGTTCGCGCCTGGGCTGTGCCGGGTACGCCGGGGTTGGAGCACCGCATTGGCGGCCTTGAAAAACAGGACATCACCGGTAATGTGAGTTACGACCCGGATAATCACCAGCACATGGTAAAAACAAGGCAGGCGAAGGTTGATAAAATTGCAGATTATATTCCGGAGCAAACTATTGACAGCGGGCCGGAAAAAGGCAAAGTACTGGTACTTGGCTGGGGTAGCACCTACGGCGTTATTAAAAGCAGCGTACTTGAGTTACAGGCGCAGGGGCATGCTGTAAGCCATGCGCATTTGCGTTATGTAAGGCCTTTCCCCAGGAACCTGGGTGAACTGCTTAAAAACTTTGAGACTGTACTGGTACCTGAAATTAATAACGGCCAGTTAGTGAAAATTATACGCGACCAGTATTTTGTTGATGCCAAAGCGTATAATAAAATAATGGGCATACCGATAACCAAAACGGAGTTAGTGGCGGAAATTGGCAAGTACGTGTAGCTATGTTTGCTGACAACACACATACAAACAGCAATTACAGGAAATGGCGGAAATTTTATATTTAATCAGATCTTTTTAAAATACCATGCACACACCGGAGGACATCAAAAAGCTGGTAGGCACTTACGCGGCACAATTTGTACAGCAGGATTCAGTAATTGGTTTAGGCACTGGTTCAACAGTGTATTGGCTGTTGCAGGAGCTTGGTAACCGTGTAAAGCAGGGGTTGCGGTTTACGGCAGTGCCAACCTCAACACAAACGCTTACTATTGGCAAGGAACTGGGAATTAATTTCACAGAACTGAATGAAGTGGATGAACTTTCTATAACCATTGACGGCGCGGATGAAGCAGACCCGCAGTTACAGCTAATAAAAGGTGGCGGTGGCGCGTTGCTGCAGGAGAAAATGGTAGCGGCAGCTACAAAAAAACTTATCATTATAGCAGACCACACAAAAATTGTGGAACAGTTGGGAAAGTTTCCCCTGCCTGTGGAAGTAATTCCCTTCGGCTGGAAACACGTGAAAAAGCATATTGCCAACTTAGGCTGCAGCGAAATAGTTTTGCGGGTGAGGAATAATGCAACTTTTATTACAGACAACCACAACTATATACTGGATTGCTATTTTAACAAAATAGAAAATGCAGCATCGTTAAATGCTGCATTGCATAACATACCGGGTGTTGTTGAAACCGGCCTGTTTATTAATATGGCTTCATCGGTAATTGCGGGCTATCCTGACGGCACGATTGTTACACTGCCGCAGTAACACCTGTTGATATTATTACTCAATCGTACGTCTTCCGCCTATCAGTGATAACAGGAAGAGTATAATAAAGATAAAGAACAATATTTTCGCTATTGATGCCGCGCCCACGGCAATACCTGTAAACCCGAATACAGCGGCAACAACTGCCACTATCAGAAATATAATTGTCCAGCGTAACATAGGTTTGCGTTTTAATAGTTAATTAATTGATGTTTTTCACTATATAAAATTCATAAAGCGTGCCAAAATGATTTGACGGAAGGCTTTACCTGCCCTGATAAATTTATTGTGGCGGCAATTGCAGATTACAGGCTCGTTTTCCGGCAGTATTACGACACACGCGTAATAAGAATTACAAGACCCGGCGCCGGTAATTTGTGCTGAAGGTGAAGTGAGTGACACAACGAAGATGCCATGAAAATATAGAGCCGGAGCAATAATTTTTTAAAGAGTTATCTTTACATGCTATGCCCTCAAAACACGAACATCAACAAAAATTCAATATAATTTATAACGGGTTAAATGAGCAGCAGCGTATTGCAGTTGATACCATTGAAGGCCCCGTTATGGTTATTGCCGGGCCGGGCACAGGTAAAACGCAAATACTAAGCGCACGCATTGGTAAAATACTGCTGGAAACGGATGCGCTGCCCCAAAACATACTTTGCCTCACCTATACTGATGCGGGTGTTGTTGCTATGCGCAAACGCCTGCTGAGCTTTATTGGCCCTGACGCATACAAGGTAAACATTTATACCTTTCATGCTTTTTGTAATGATGTGATACAGGAAAATTTAACCCTGTTTGAAAAGGTTTCGATGGATGCGATATCTGATTTGGAGAAGATGGACATGTACCGCCGGCTTATTGATAACTTCCCCAAAAATCACCCGTTAAAACGTTACCGTGGTGATGTGTATTTTGAAATAAACAACCTGCAGCAACTGTTCAGCATTATGAAACGCGAGGGCTGGACACCGGTTTTTATAAACCAGAAGATTGACGAATATATTGCCAGCCTGCCAACACGTGATGGCTATGTAGCAAAACGTGCCACGGGTAATTTTAAAAAAGGCGATATACGCACTGACAAGATTGAGGAGGAGACGGAGAAAATGGAAAAACTGCGGGCAGCGGTAAATGAATTTGACCGCTTTCAGCAGATGATGCGCAACGCCAACCGGTACGACTTTGACGACATGATAAATTGGGTGTTAAAAGCCTTTGATGAAAACAAAAACCTGCTGGCCAACTACCAGGAACAATACCAGTATATATTAGTGGATGAATACCAGGATACCAGCGGCACGCAAAACCGGCTGGTTGAATTGCTGATAAACTATTGGGACAGGCCAAACGTATTTGTGGTGGGGGATGATGACCAGAGCATATACCGCTTCCAGGGCGCTAACGTGGAGAACATGCAGGAGTTTGCGTCGCGGTACGGGAATGATTTATTAAAGATTGTACTTACCAGCAATTACCGTTCTGCACAACCAATACTGGATATTTCCAAAACATTGATTGACCGGAATAATGAACGGCTTGTAAATAAAATTGAGGGATTAAGTAAAGACCTTTTAGCTGCCAAAAAATTTGATGCCGTTGCACACCCTATAATAAAAGAATACGAAACACCGCGGCAGGAAATGATTGGCATTACACTGGCTGTTGAAAAGTTGCTGGCGCAGGGTGTTGAGCCGGGAAAGGTTGCGGTTATTTATAAGGAGAATAAGTACGGCGAAGAACTGATGCAATATTTTAAACAAAGAAATATACCGGTGTACAGCAAGCGCAGCCTGAACATACTGGAAATACCGTTGGCGCAAAAGCTGGTGCTGGTGCTGCGTTATCTTGTATCTGAACATGATATACCATTCAGCGGGGACGAGATGCTGTTTGAAATATTACATTTTGACTGGTTTAAAATACCGGCTATTGATATTGCAAAACTGAGTATAGAAGTAGCAGGCAAAAACTTTAACGGTGAAAATACATCACTGCGAAAATTACTCGATGAAAAAGGCAAAGAGATACCAAAAGACCTTTTTACACAGGGTATTAACCCGGCCCTGAAAAAAGTCGGCGCGGTGATTGAAAAGCTGGTTGCAGATGCAGCCAATGTGCCGCTGCAACAGCTTTTTGAACATATAATACGTGAAGCAGGTGTTGTAAATTTTATTATGCAAAGCCCGGAGAAAATTTGGCTTTTGCAGGTACTCACCGGTTTCTTTGATTTTATTAAAGAGGAAACGCACCGTAATCCCTCATTATCGCTGCGGGCCTTCATCAATATAATTGATATAATGGAACACGAAAACCTGCCGCTGCCTTTGATACAGGTAAGTGGCAGTGAGAAAGGCGCTAACCTGTTAACTGCCCACGGCAGCAAAGGGCTTGAATTTAACAGCATATTCTTCGCGGGCTGTAACTCCGCCGTGTGGGAAAAAAAGAGAAACCCATCCCGCGGGTATAAGTTTCCCGACACTATTTTTTCGTCTCCTTCAAATGATAACACAGAGCACTCCACCGAGGAATTACGCCGGCTTTTTTACGTGGCATTAACAAGGGCTGAGCAGCATTTGGAAATATCGTACAGCCGGTTCAGGAATGATGCAAAGGAACTGGAGCCATCTTTATTTATTGCCGAAATACAGGAAGAGCATAACCTGCCTGTTGAAAAAGTAATACTGGATACAGAAGTACTGGCGGAGTTTCAATTATTACAGCTGCAGGAACTTGTTTCGCCCGAAATTAACAAAATTGAAGATGAGTTGGTGACACGCCTGCTGGAGAAGTTTGTAATGAATGTTACCGCCCTGAATAACTATCTAAAATGCCCGCTGGAATTTTATTTTAAAAACCTGGTTCGTATACCATCGCCAAAAAATGAGGCAATGGAGTTTGGTTCGGCCGTGCATTATTCACTGGAGCAGTTGTTTAAAAAAATGCGGGATAACAATGAGCAATTTCCCACGGTGGATATTTTTGTGCAGGACTTTGAGTGGTATATGTACCGCCACCGCGAAAGTTTTACACGGGAGCAGTTTGACCGGCGAATGGAATATGGCAGGGAGGTTTTGGCAAACTATTATACCACTTATGCCGGCACGTGGAACCGGATTGTGGCGATAGAGCGTAACATACGCAATGTTACCGTAAACGGCGTGCCCATTAAAGGTAAACTGGATAAGCTTGAATTTGAAGGCCGCAATGTTAACTGCGTTGATTACAAAACCGGCGATGTTGACAGGGCAAAGGACAAATTAAGCCCGCCAGGGGAGAAACAGCCTAATGGCGGAGATTACTGGCGGCAGGCAGTATTTTACAAAATACTTGTTGACAACTACGAAGGAAAGCAGTGGAACCTTGTAAGTACAGAGTTTGATTTTATAGAGCCTGATAAAAAGAAAAAATACCGCAAAGAAAAAATTATTATAAAGCCCGAAGATATTACCACCGTTAAGCAGCAGATAAGCGCCGTTTGGGAAAAAATTCAGCGGCATGATTTTTACAATGGCTGCGGCAAGCCGGATTGCCACTGGTGCAATTTTGTTAAAACAAATGATCTTGCAGTGGCATTGCACGAAGTGACAGAAGAGGAAGAATAAGCGGCTACGATTAACGGGATTTTATAAGATTTGCAACGGGGTAAACCAACTAAAGCAATTATGTTTGCGCAAGGTTAAATATAATACATGGGTAAGTTTATATTATTTGTTTTTCCCATAATTTTTGTTATTGCCATATTTGGTGCAGGGGGCTGTGCTAATATTATTCCGCCAAGCGGCGGCCCAAGAGACACGCTGCCTCCCGTGCTGGTTGCTGCATTGCCTAAAGACTCTGCCCTTAATTTCAATGCAAAAAAAATCACTCTTACGTTTAATGAATATGTGCAGCTTGATAACAATATGAATAACAATCTTATTGTGTCCCCCTACCCTGTTAATATACCAACCGTTGAAAACAAGTTAAAAACAGTAACGGTGTACCTGAGGGATTCATTAAAACCCAATACAACCTATTCAATAAATTTTGGCAGGGGGGTGAAGGATGTGAATGAAGGTAATGTTGCCAAAAACCTGACGTATGTATTTTCAACAGGCAACCATATAGACAATGGCACATTATCGGGCAATGTAACGCTGGCTGAGAACGGGAAAAAAGATTCGGCGCTTATCGTATTGCTGCATAATAATCTTTCAGATACTTCTATCCGCAAAAATAATCCTGTATATCTAACACGGCTGGACAGCGCAGGCAATTTTAGGTTCCGCTATATAGCGCCGGGCAGGTACAACGTATTTGTATTGCCTGACGAATACTCAAAGAAGTACGACGATAGTACAAAAATGTTTGCTTTTCTCAACTCGCCGGTTGATATTAGCAGTAACGCGCAGTCAGTAACAATGTATGCGTACCGCGAATTTGAGCCAAAGGAAAAAAAGCCGGCAGCATCTACCGGGCAAACCGGCAGTAAAAAGAAAAATGCACCGAAAGAGGAGCCCAGGCTGTTAATGAGCACCAGCATTAATGAAGGACCGCAGGACTTATTACAGCCTTTTGTATTCAAGTTCCCGGTTAAAATCGGCACTTTCGATTCGTCAAAAATCGTTTTGTGCGATACCAATTTCATTCGCCTTAAAGGATATACTTTTTCGGCAGACACATCGTTCACAAACTTCAGCCTTCATTATAATTGGGCGGAAAATGAACAGTATAAAATAATAGTGCAGAAAGATGCCTTTAAAGATACGGCAGGCACAATGCTTGAAAAAAATGATACGCTTACTTTTAAAACAAGGCGCGAAAGCGAATACGGCAGCATACGCCTGCATTTTAATAATCTCGACCTTTCCAAAAACCCGGTATTGTTGCTCGTACAGGGTGAGAAAATAGTTACTTCTGTACCGCTTACTACAAACGAATGGTACCAACGCCTTTACAGACCCGGCGATTACGAGATACGCATATTGAACGATGACAACAAAAATGGTGTTTGGGACCCCGGTAACTATGATAAGAAGCTGCAACCGGAAATAATTATTGCGATACCGCGAAAACTAACCATAAAAGCCAACCTTGACAGCGAGGTTGATGTAAATCTTTAATACTGGCTAAAAAGCCTCTCCGAACGTTGCATAAAAATTGCCTTTGCCATTTGCCAGGGCATAGTCAAGCCGAAGGTTTAGATGATCGTTTTTATTTACTTTGTAACGCAGCCCTGCACCATAAGCCCAAAAAGGCAGGCTAAAGCGCACGTATTTATTATCGTCGTTCCCCAAAAAGCCTACGCCGCCAAATACGGCTGCGCCAAAGCGCCTATAAATTTCGGAGCGGAATTCAGTTTGTATAATAAGTGAGCGTTTGTCCCGGTACTTTCCTTCATAAAAGCCACGCAGTTTCCGGTTGCCACCCAAAAAAGCCAATTGGTCAAAGGGCACAGTGCCGTGCATATATTTGGTAAAAAGTTCGCTTGCCCAAATAACATTTTTGTACACCCGTTTGTAATAGGTAAAGTCGTATGAATATTGCTGGTATTTGTAAGTGCTGCCCAGGCCCGTGGTGTTAAAAAGCAGTGCAAGCTCCATCCAGTAACCTTTTGTCGGGTATAAGGTACTGTCACGTTTATCCAGTATCTGCACAATACCCGCCCCGCTGCTAACACTGCCAAGGCTGCCCGGTACAGTACCTTTTGCGAGTTCTCCGCCGGGCGTTACTGAATCCATCCGGTAATTTTCGTAATTATAACGCAGCCCTGCATAATAATGTGGCGCCCATTTATACAGTACGCTCAACCTTATACGGGGGTAATTCGCACTGTACAACTCCTTTGGTATGGTATGCCGGCCTATACCGTAATAGTAATAAGGGTATTTATAGTAACCCGCCTCCCCGTATATGTTAAACTTATTTCGGTTGGTGTAAAGCTGAAAAGGCACATAATACAGTTGCTGCTTGTTTTGTGTATATCCCAGTCCAATGCTCACCTGCGATGGTGAAGTATGCAGCGGGTCGTTACCAAGACGAAAGATGGCAATACCCGCAGCGCCATAACCTACGCGGGTTTCAGGGGTGTACGTCACTACCGGGAAACCTAGTATCCTTACTTTCCTAAGGTTATGAGTGGTATCAACTTTATTGGTTTGCTGGCTGGATTGTGCATACCCCGGGCTTATAGCCGCAAAAAGACACAGCGATATAAATAACAGGCGTTGGATGTTTTGCATAAAGTGTTATGCAAATATATACGTTGCGGATGATGCATGCGTTGGCTGCCCGTTATTGAACCTAAACAAGTTATATTTTCTTTACCCTAAAAGCTGCTGAATCATCAGGTCAAGCTCCCCTTCAGTCATTTCTTCCTCCGGCAGGGTTGGCCTGACAGCCAGTTTAAATTCCTCGCGGTAGTTAGTCATTAAAAGATAGTAAATCTCAGTGATTTTAACAGTAGGTAAAACGTCAACAAAAGTGTGCAACTTTTCCCTGATAGAAGATGGTTTCATAGCATATTATACTCCTCGGGCAACAAATCTAAAGTATCATTTTAAAAAGCAGCATTAAATTTTTAAGGCATATTTAATATGTGCAAAAAAAATTATTATATGTGTAAACAAACACCGGTTATTAACATTGGTGCTTTACTAAGCAATTTAGTAGCTTTGTTTTATGCGTTTCCAGTTACACTCACAGTACCAGCCCAGCGGCGACCAGCCCTCGGCCATCGCCCAGCTAACCGAGGGCATATTAAGCGGCGAAAGATACCAAACCCTGCTGGGCGTTACCGGCAGCGGCAAAACATTTACCATGGCCAATGTTATTCAAAATGTACAGCGGCCTACACTGGTATTAACCCATAACAAAACCCTAGTAGCGCAGTTATATGGAGAGTTTAAACAATTCTTTCCTGATAATGCTGTGGGGTATTTTGTAAGCTATTATGACTATTACCAGCCCGAAGCTTATATAGCCCATACAGATACCTATATTGAAAAAGACCTGAGCATAAACGAAGAACTGGACAAGCTGCGCCTGCAGGCCACATCTGAGTTGCTTACAGGCCGGCGGGATATTATTGTGGTGGCCAGCGTAAGCTGCATCTATGGTATTGGTAACCCGGCGGAGTTTGAAAATGGCATCATCCGCATACAAAAGGGCCAGGTAGTGGCAAGGCAATCTTTCCTTCACTCCCTGGTAAATATCCTGTACAACCGCACGCAAATTGAATTTAAGCGCGGCACTTTCAGGGTTAAAGGCGACACGGTGGACATTAACCTCCCTTATGTAGACCACGGCTTGCGTATTACTTTTTTCGGGGATGAAATTGAAGATATAGAGACCCTGGATGTGCAAACCAATAAACGCATCACGAAGGTGGACAACGCCGCCATCTTCCCCGCAAACTTATACCTCGCCCCAAAAGATATGATGACACAGATACTGTACGAGATACAGGATGAAATGCGGCTGCAGAACGAGTATTTTAAAAGTACCGGGAAGCTTATTGAAGCGCAGCGTTTAAAAGAACGGGTAGAATATGATTTGGAAATGATACGGGAATTGGGTTTTTGTAACGGTATTGAAAACTATTCCCGCTTTTTTGACCGGAGAGAACCCGGTACAAGGCCGTTTTGCCTGCTGGATTATTTTCCCAAAGATTTTTTAACCATACTTGATGAAAGCCACCAAACGGTACCGCAGATTGCGGGCATGTATGGTGGTGACAGGAGCCGTAAGCTTATATTGGTTGATTATGGCTTTCGCCTGCCAAGCGCGCTGGACAACCGGCCGCTTAACTTCCACGAATTTGAGAATATGACGGGGCAAACTGTTTTTGTTAGCGCCACACCGGGAGATTATGAACTGGAAAAGACCGGAGGCGTGGTGGTAGAGCAGGTGGTAAGGCCTACCGGGCTGCTTGACCCGCCGATTGAGATACGGCCTTCTGTTAACCAGATTGATGACCTGCTGGACGAGATTGACAAACGCGTAACAAAGGGTGACCGTGTGCTGGTAACTACCCTTACCAAACGCATGGCGGAGGAGATGGATAAATACCTGCACCGCATTAACATCAAGTCGAAATACATACACAGTGACGTGGACACCCTGGAACGGGTAGAAATATTAAGGCAACTGAGGCTGGGTGAAATTGATGTGCTGGTGGGCGTGAACCTTTTGCGCGAAGGGCTGGACTTACCCGAAGTATCGCTCGTGGCCATACTGGACGCGGATAAGGAAGGTTTTTTGCGTAACGAGCGTTCACTTACGCAAACAGCAGGGCGTGCTGCGCGCAACGTGGACGGGCTGGTGATTTTTTATGCTGATACCATGACAGAAAGCATGCAGCGCACCATTGACGAAACCAGCCGCCGCCGCGAAAAACAGGTAGCTTATAATACCGAACACGGCATAGTGCCAACGACCGTGAAGAAGAGCATTGAACAGATAATGAAGCAGACCTCTGTGCTGGACATTAAGGGCTTTGACGCCAGCAAGCCATACGCAGTACAGGGCGATGAGGATATTGTAACCGTTGCCGCTGAAGAGGGCACAGAATATAAAACCATTCCGCAGGTGGAAAAGGCCATCAGCAAAACAAAAAAAGACATGGAAAAAGCGGCCCGCGACCTCGATTTTATGGAGGCCGCCCGCTTAAGGGACGAGATGTTCAGGCTGCAAAGAGAGTTAGAGGCGATGAAGTAATACTGCAATTTTTATGGAAATTTTACGTTCAGGCATCTACATTACATACATGCCTGTGTATGAAAAAAATAATCCTTCTAACAATCTTTGGTGTTGTATTGCTGGCCGGCACCTATTATGCCCTGGCATTTATTCCCGCAAAGCGTGGTAACAAGCTTGCACCGGTAGCCTATTCCGAACCCGAGGTTTCCAAATTAAAAGCCTTTGCAGCAGAAGCAAAATCATTCACCGCTCTAAACGGGTATAATACCAAATTCTGTTTTTTACTTGATATGAATCTCGGCAGTGGCCAATACCGTTTTTTTGTGTATGATTTGGCACACGACAGTGTACTGATGGCCGGCCTGGTAGCCCACGGCAGTTGCAATAAAAATTTTTTGATGGATGCCAAGTTCTCCAACAGGCCCGGTTGCGGCTGCAGCGCCAAAGGAAAGTACAAGGTGGGCTATAAATACAAGGGCAGGTTTGGCACTGCCTATAAGCTGTATGGCCTTGACAGCACTAATAACAAAGCTTTTGAGCGGAATATTGTACTGCACAGTTATTATATGGTGCCTGACCGTGAAACTGACCCGCTGCCCATTTGTAACAGCCTCGGCTGCGCTATGGTTTCTGCCAATTTCATAAAGCAACTCTCCGTTAAATTAGATGCTTCCAAAAAGCCTGTGCTGCTTTGGATGTTTGAGTAACGCAGCTACTTTTTTCTGTCAAATAACCAATAATCTGCGCTTATTTTTCCGGGGCCCGTTAAAAAGAACAACAGGAAGAGAACAAAAAACAACGAAGACGTTTCAGAATTAAAAATACTCCAGTTACCCATACCGGCGGTAACCACTACCATACATATCATAAGCGGCACCGTAATTAAACGGGTAAATAAACCTGCCGCAAGCAAAATGCTGCCGCCAAACTCAGTTATCTTGGCAGTATAAGCCATGGGCACAGTAAGAGGGAACTTAATATCCGTTAAAAAATCTTTTAAATCGTCCATGGCTTTTGTATCAAAAAGCTCAAGCCCGTGATAGAATATCATAACCGCCGTAATAATCCTGACAATGAAAATGCCATTGGGCCATACGCCACGGGAAGTAAACAATTTGTTGCATAGCATGCTTTTTTAGCCAGGTAAAAATAGCCTCACTGCAACAGCGCCTGCTGAAACTGGTGTAAATAAGTGTAACCATATTGTAAAAACTGGTAATTTAATGTGCATTTACCACTGGTTAACTTAATTTGTTGTATGAAAAGAATTACCATCGTCGCCTCCTGTATTGCTTGTCTTCTCCTGGTTACTGCCTTCATAAAAACGGGCGAAAACCGTCCGCTTGAGGATGAAAAAATAGTAGCACTTCGCCTTGTAGGCCATAATATGTTACGGCAGGCAGGTGATTCAACCTCAACACTCATGCCGGTACAAAAAATAAGCGATAATACATTCCAGCTACGGTTTACCAGGGCCTTTACTTTTGAGCCTGCTAGTTTGGTTAGTACCGTTGAAGCCGTTTTTAGAAAAATGGCAATGCCCCCAGGCTACCTGGTGAAGGTGGTTAGCGGCAGGTCAGGTGAAACAATATATAGTTACGAAGTACATGGCAAACCTTCACGGGATATAATACCCTGCTTAGGCAGAAAACAGCCGGCTGGTGTTTATAACATCAGCATTACATTTTTGCAACAACCCGTTTTATCAGGTGTAATAGGCAACTATTGGCTGCCCTGCACAGGGTTATTATTAGCACTGTCGGCTATGGTAATTACGCTGGTTTATAAAAAGAGGCGCTTACCAAACGTAACGGAAGTACAAAACAAAACGTCTTTAGGCAGCTACACCCTTATTGCCAATAGTGATATGCTGATGTATAACGGTAAGGCCACCCGCCTTACTGCAAAAGAGGTAAAAGTATTAGCCTTGTTTGCCCTGCGGCCAAACACAATAATTGAGCGGCAGGAACTGGTAAAGAATATTTGGGAAGACGAAGGCGTGATAGTGGGTGCACGCAGCCTTGATGTATTTATTTCGAAACTGCGCAAAAAAATGGCCGATGATCAATCCGTTAGTATTGTAAATGTACACGGGGTGGGGTATAAACTACAGGTAACCGGTTAATAAAAAAGGCTTACCCGGCTGCTGCTTCCGCGGGCACTTCTGCTTCCCGGCTTTCATTCCATTCAACAATAAAATTATTCATGCCTTCGCCGGAAAGAATGGTCATATAGCGTTGTTGAGCCAGTTCCAGCAACGAGAGAAAGAGAAATATGGCATGTATCCTGTTTTCGCAAACTTCAAACAGGTTTTCAAAAGATACTGTTTTCTCTTTCTGCACTAATGTGTACATAAATTCACGGCTGCCCTCCTGCGTATAATTGTAGCGTATAACGGTATGTACGGGCTTATTGTTTCTTTCATGTACACGCTGCATAACCCGTTCAAACGCCTTCATCAGTTTAAACAGGGTAACGGTTTGTATTTCCGTGCCTTCGCTTGCTTCCTCGCCAATCTGCGACAGTTCTTTTTGCAGGTTTCCGCGTTTTATCATCAGCATACGCATAGCCTCCATTTCCGCCATTTTCACAGATGCCTCTTTAAAACGCTTGTACTCAAGTATTTTGTCAACTAACTCCTGGCGCGGGTCAATTTCATTACCCTGCGCATCAAGTTCCTTGCGTGGTAACAGCATTTTTGCCTTAATACGCATCAGGGTTGATATAAATAATATAAACTCGCTGCCAAGCTCTATATTAAGTTTTTCCTGCTGGTGTACATACGCAAGAAAATCAGTAATTATTTTATTGATGGGTATGTTGTAAATATCCAGTTCGTCGCGTTCAATAAAAAACAGCATCAAATCAAACGGGCCTTCAAACTGGGGCAATTTTATCTGGTAGTCGGTAGAATTCAAAACAATTTTTTTTATTACACTGCAATAATGTTACGGCATTCATAATGCCACACTTACTGCAAAAGTATTGCTTGCCGGCTAAACCGGCCGGCAATTAAATCAACAGCTTATACACTTTTATTGCTTCTTTTTCAGTTCGTCGCGTATTTCCATCAATAGTTGGTCAGTGGTGCTAGGCGCCGGTGGTGGCGTAGCAGCGACCTCTGCAGCTTTGGCTTCCTCGTGCTTGCGGCGCATACTGTTAATAGCCTTAACCATAAGGAAAATAATAAAAGCAAGAATTAAGAAATTTAGTACCACTGTTACAAAGTTACCCCAGGCAAATACAGGCCCTATTTTGCGTGCTTCAGCCAGCGACAGGTGCTGGCTCATATCAATCTTTTCCGACAGAGGTATGTACAGGTTGCTGAAATCGGCTTTAAAAAATATGCCTACTATAGGCATAACAAGGTCGTTTACCACCGAATCAACTATTTTGCCAAAGGCGCCCCCGATGATTACACCGACGGCCAGGTCAACAACATTGCCTTTTACGGCAAATTCTCTGAATTCTTTTACAAAGCCCATAAAACATGATTTTGGTGAAAGATGTGCAATGGTTTTGTTGCAGGTAAGTAACTGCAGTTTTATTTAACATTTTTATTCCGCCGCTGCCGGCGGTTATAGGTTGGCATTTAATAATGGTAATGCTTCTTAATGTGTAAATGCAATGATAAACAATTTTTTGCAGGTATGTTAAAAAAATAGCGGGTAAAATTAATGCCATAACTTTGGCGTTGTATATTTAAATGTGTGCATGGTTAAAAGTATTGTTCCCATATTTTTTTGCCTGGGTTTATTTAGTATTGCCGGCGCCCAGCCTAAATACGAGTTCAGGGGCGCATGGATAGCTACCGTGGTTAATATTGACTGGCCAAGCTCCAAAGGCCTTTCAACCGACGAACAAAAACAGGAATTTATTGATATACTTGACAGCCTGCAGCGGGATGGTATTAACGCGGTTGTAGTGCAGGTAAGGCCGGCCGCCGATGCATTTTACCCTTCTCAATACGAGCCGTGGAGCGAATATTTAAGCGGTGTACAAGGCAAAGCGCCAGACCCCTATTATGACCCCCTGCAATTTATGATTGACGAGGCCCATAAGCGCGGTATGGAATTTCATGCCTGGATAAACCCTTACCGCGCGGTGTTCAATACCCGTACTTCATCAGTATCGCCTACCCATATAACACGCCGTCACCCCGAGTGGTTTGTGAATTACGGCACAGGTAAATATTTTAATCCCGGGCTGCCGGTGGTGATGGACTATGTAACCGATGTTGTACGGGATATTATTACACGGTATGATATTGACGGGCTGCACCTGGATGACTATTTCTATCCCTACCGTATTGGCAACAGGGAATTTCCCGATGAAAAAACTTACCTGAAATACGGAAAAGGGATGACAAGGGATGAATGGCGGAGAAGCAATTGTGACAGTATTATAAAACGGATACATGATGTAGTATTAGACGTAAAGCCGGGGATAAAATTCGGCATAAGCCCCTTTGGAGTATGGCGCAATAAAAGTGTTGACCCTATGGGAAGCGATACCAGGGCGGGTGTAAGCAACTACGACGATTTATACGCAGATATATTATTATGGCTGAAGAAAGGCTGGATAGATTATGTTGCACCGCAATTATACTGGCCGATTGGCCACCCCCTGTGCGATTTTGAAACACTGGTGAAGTGGTGGAGCGACCATACGTACGGTAAACAATTACTTATTGGCCATGGTATTTCCAACGCAATAGAAACAAGGCAAACGGCATGGAGAAACCCTGCTGAGCTGCCCGACGAGATTAATATATTACGCAGCTACGCCAACGTGCAGGGCAGTATATATTTCAGTGCCAAAGATGTGTTGCTTAACCCTAACGGCTGGGCAGACAGCCTGCATTACGATTATTATAAATACCCTGCTCTGATACCCCCGGCCCCCTGGATTGATACTACCGCACCGCCAAGCCCGCAGTTATTACAGGTAGTGCCGGGTAAAACCGTGCAGAGCGCCATAGTGGTATCTGGCAGCGAAGTAAATAAAACCGAGGAAGTGGTAAAAAACTATGTGTTATATATAAGTACAACCCGGCAGGGGTTAGGCGCCCACCCTACTATGATTGTTGCCGCGGACAGGCTTAACCATAATTTTCGCTTTATTGTTCCGCCAAATCTTTTACCGGCGGGTAATGCATCCTGCTTTATGGCTGTGTCATGCGTTGACAGGGAAAATAATGAAAGCCCCGTAAGCAACGTGCTGGAATACAGGAGCAGCGGTTTTACATCAAATGCAACGCCACCCGGCGAGCCTTCTGTGGCAAAAACCGGCAAATAGGGAAAATAACGCCTTAACCAACGTTTAGCAGCGGCTATAATATATTACACCCACTTAAAGGTTTTTGCGGCAATAAAGCTTATAACCAGGGCCCAAATGGTTAACCCGGTCAATTGCCGGGGCATTTGCCATATATGCACGCCTTCAAAGGCTATTTTGCGCATGCCATCAGTAAAAAAAGTAAGCGGGAGTTTATTACAAAACCATTGCAGCCACGCAGGGTAATTTTCAATGGGAAAAAATAAGCCGCATAATAATATCTGCGGCAGCGTGAAAGTATTGGCAACCGGCGCAATAGAACCCTCATTTTGCACCAGCCCGCTGATTATAAAGCCTATACCCATAAAAACTACCAACCCTTCTATTGAGAAAACAAGCATTTCAAAAAAAGTAAGCCAACCGTTAACAAGGGTAAATTTAAAGGCGAAATAGCCCAGCGCAATCATAATACTAAAGCCGGTAACCTGGAAAATAAAGCGGCTCAGCATTTCGCCCAATATTACATAAAAGCGATTTACAGGGGTAGCTGAAATACGCTTAAATACAAGGCTTTTTCGTAGACCGAACAATAAAAATGCCGAGCCAAATACGCCGGCCATAAGTAAGGAAAAGCCAAGCTGTCCCGGAAGGATGAAATCAATTTGGCGGTACACCCGGCCGGGAATATCTTTTCGCTGTACGTCGGCCATCGAGCTATTGCCGGGAAAAGCCTGCTTATTAACGGCCGACACAACTTCGTCAACCAATATTTTCAAGATAGGCATCCTGCGGGATTCGGCATTGGCTGAAGTAAGTGTAACCGAATAATGCGGCACATTGTTGTGTGCCGAATCTCTTTGAATATTCAAAATGGCTGTGAGTCTTGCCTTATCCAGGTCTTCCGCCTGTTGCACCGTGTCTTCATTTCTTACTAAGGTAACCCCCTCTATTTTTTCTATGCCCGTAAATATAGCATTGGCGGTATCGCAGCCGGGGGATACTGCAAGTTTAAAATCAAGGGCTGTTGTGTCAACCATCGAACCAAACACTATAATAAAAATAACCGGGAACAGGATAGAAAAAACAACTGCCGTAGGGCTGCGGATCATCGCAAGGAAACTCGCTTTGCCGATGGCAAAAGCGGCTGATAAGGGACTATATGGCTTTTGCATTGCTAATCAGTATCGGCAAACTTACAATAAAGCATACAAACAGCCCTTGCCCTATTTATTGCAAACGGGTGAAAACGGCAGCAAATTTTTTTTCAAAATTCATTTTCGTTTAAACCGTTTCTACACTTTATTTTTGTTGCTCACTAACAAACACATTTCATGGTTGATGTTATTCTTGGCTTGCAGTGGGGAGACGAAGGAAAAGGTAAGATAGTTGATTACTTTGCCCCGCAGTATGATGTTGTAGCGCGTTTCCAGGGTGGCCCCAATGCAGGGCACACGTTGTACGTTAACGGTAAAAAAATTGTACTGCACCAAATACCATCGGGCATATTTCATCAAAACACCGTCAATATTATTGGTAATGGCGTTGTGCTTGACCCGGTTACCCTTAAAAGAGAATGCGATGCGGTTGCCGCTTTTGGTATAGATGTAAAGAAAAACCTTTTTATAGCGCAAAGAACAAATCTTATTGTTCCGTCACACCGGGCATTGGATAAGGCTTCTGAAATAGCCAAAGGCGAAGGAAAAATAGGCTCAACGCTAAAAGGTATAGGGCCGGCGTATATGGATAAAACAGGCCGCAATGCCCTGAGAGTTGGAGACCTGGCCGACAAAAAATTTATTTCAAACTATATAAAGCTGCGTATAAAGCATCAAAAGTTGCTGGATAACTTTAATTTTAACGAAGATATTTCAGCATGGGAAGAAGAATTTTTTGAGGCCGTAGAATTTTTGCGCACGCTTAACGTTGTTAATGGCGAGTATTTTATTAACAATAAAATAAGCCAGGGCAAAAAAGTGCTTGCAGAAGGCGCACAGGGTACAATGCTGGATATTGATTTTGGCACTTTTCCTTTTGTAACCTCTTCAAGCACCATTTCTGCGGGCGTTTGCACAGGTTTGGGCGTAGCGCCGCAAAAAATAAAAGATGTGCTGGGTGTTACAAAGGCATACTGTACACGCGTAGGCGGCGGCCCTTTCCCCACTGAACTGGATGACAGCACCGGTGAAGAGCTTAGAAAAATAGGCAGCGAGTTTGGCGCAACAACAGGCAGGCCGCGCCGTTGCGGCTGGATTGATCTTGTTGCATTGAAATATACCTGTATGATAAACGGCGTAACACAGGTAGTAATGACAAAGGCAGACGTGCTGGATAGCTTTGCTGAACTTAACGTTGCAACGGCTTATACTTTTAATGGCGTTGAAAGCGAAGAAGTACCTTTCCAGATGGCAGGCGCAAGGTTAAACCCGGTTTATAAAATGTTTGACGGGTGGAATTGTGATACTACACAAATAAAAGATGCAGCTAAACTGCCCGCTAATATGTCAACATATATTGAGTTTATAAACAACTATATTGGCGCACCGGTTAAGTATGTATCAAACGGCCCGGGCAGAGAGCAAATAGTAAAGTTGTAAAGTGGAAAGATATTTGTGGTGAAAAAAAAATTTTGCAGAATTAAAAAACTCGTTGAAATTTTACGCTGATAATTTATTTGGCTTATGGCAGCAAAATCAGATAAAGACAAAAAACCAACCGGCCGCAAACCTTCCGCGGCGGACAAATCAAAACCGGCAAAGCCCGACTCGAAAGCAAAAAAGGATGTTGAAGACGATGATGATGATTTGGAAGATGATGATCTTGATATGAAACCTGCACCCAAAAAGGCAGCAAAATCAGCATCAAAAAAATCAAGGGATGACGATGATGACGAAGATGATGATGACGATTTGGATGAAGATGAAAAAGATGATTGGGAAAAGGTTGAGGAAGAAGAGGATTGGGACCCTGACTTTGATGAATTTGATATTCCAAAGTCAAAGGGTGGCAGCAAAGCATCAACAGGTAAGGCCGGAAAAAAAGGCGCTGACGACGATGATGACTTTAAACTGGATGATGATTTTAAAGAATTTGGATTGTTTAACGATTCAAACTTTGATGACGGCGAAGAGGACGACTTTTAATACTATTCAGGATTTATCGTGCACG
Organism: Chitinophagaceae bacterium; assembly: GCA_035550215.1. Taxonomy (GTDB): domain Bacteria; phylum Bacteroidota; class Bacteroidia; order Chitinophagales; family Chitinophagaceae; genus JABDFW01. The sequence goes on from DASZPM010000006.1 coordinate 24,890, forward strand.
AAACACGCATAGCCTCTTATAATATTTCCCTTTACACCGAATTTAAACAACAGATGTTAAATTGGGCCAACCAGTTTAACATCTGTTGTTTTTTAGATGACCATGGTTATCACCAAAACTTTCATTCTTTCGACTACCTGCTGGCGGTAGGCGCAAATAAAATATTTTCACCTGCCCAAAATATTTTATCACAACTGCCCGGTTTTTTAAAGAGCCGGAACGGGTGGCTTTTTGGCCACATAGGGTATGATTTAAAGAATGAAATAGAATATCTGCACTCCGCAAAAATTGACAATATCGGCTTTCCGGAAATATTTCTATTTGAGCCTGAAATAGTAATTGAGGTAAAAGGAACAACGGCAACAATATATTCAGTTAGTACAAACCCAGGGGATATTTTTAACAGGGTACTTCAGCATATTACAGCTAATAACAACCCGGCAACAGAAGGAATAATTGTTAAGTCGGCAATAAGCAAGCAACATTACCTGGAGACCATACAAAGGCTAAAGGCCCATATACTGCGGGGTGACTGTTACGAGATAAATTTCTGCCAGGAATTTTTTGCATCTCCCGCCGAAATTAACCCGCTGGCGGTTTTTAACCGGTTGTCGCACATTTCTCCATCACCTTTTTCATGTTACTACCGTCTGGAAGATAAATACCTTTTATGCGCCAGCCCGGAACGCTATATTAAAAAGGCGGGCAATACCGTTATCTCTCAACCCATGAAAGGCACTGCCAAAAGAAATACGCTTGACCCGGTAAAAGACGGACAGCTTAAAACCAACCTGGCGAACAGTGATAAAGACAAAAGTGAAAACGTTATGGTGGTTGACTTAGTACGTAACGACCTGGGCAAAATTTGCATTGAAGGGTCGGTTGAAGTGGGCGAATTGTTTGGTGTTTACACGTTTCCGCAGGTACACCAAATGGTATCTACTATTAAAGGGGCATTGCAACCCGGCATTGGGCTGGCAGAGATACTTCATGCCACATTCCCCATGGGCTCAATGACGGGTGCGCCTAAGAAAAGAGTGATGGAGCTGATTGAAGAATATGAACCGGTAAAACGGGGCATTTTTTCAGGGGCGGTTGGATATATAACTCCCGGGGGAGACTTTGACTTTAACGTTATCATTCGCAGCATACTGTATAATGCCCGTACAAAATATCTCAGCTATCTTGTTGGCAGCGGCATCACCTTTTACAGCGACGAGGAGAAGGAATACGAAGAGTGCCTGTTAAAAGCGCAGGCAATGGAGCAGGCACTTAAATAATCTTGCCAAAAAAAAGCGAATATATTTTACCGGTTAAAGCTCAATATATTCGCATATATCACATCTATAATATTATTTGCTAACTACCCTGTATGCTTGCTACAGATGACAGCATCATCTGCGCGCTTTTTTCAAGTATCTGCTTACGGTTTGTTATAAACAAAGGCATTTTATTTTGCGGCAGTTTGAGGGAATATGATTTTCCTTCTGCTACTGTTTTGTCAAATGCCGGGTTTAATTTATTAAACAACTCAGGATCTATTGACAGTGAACGTATAATAGCCGCAGATTTATATTTACCACTTATTTGTGCCGCAGAAACCGTGCTGAGGTAGGCCATATTCTTCGCCTCATTGCGTTTAGCCAGTTCTATCCTGCATTCAGCCGCTTTTGCCGCAGTTACGGTTGTCCAGCCGCCGCCGCCTTCAAAAAAGTAATGGGTGGCAATATATTTTTTTACATGGTACCTTGTTTCTGAGGGCAGGTATTGTTGTAATTTCCAATAGTTGTCACTATGTGCTTCGGCTATAGCCTTTTTCATCCGCCCCATACCGCAATTATAGGCAGCTACTACCAAAAGCCAGTCACCAAATGTGTTATGCAACTCCTTTAATAACTGTGCAGCTACTTCGGTGCTTTTGCGGTAGCTCATACGTTCATCAAAGTTCTTGCCCGTTTTAAGCCCAAATCGTTTTGCTTCGTAGGGCATTAATTGCCACGGACCAACAGCGCTTCCACCAGTTATATTGGTGTTTTGCAGGCCGCTCTCAATAACGGAAAGGTATTTTAATTCAACCGGCAGGCCATTGGCAGAAAGTATACTGTCATATAATTCAAAATATGGCTGGGCCCAATCCTTCATATTGCCGTATTCTTCACTTTCCCTCTTGTCGTAAGCTTTTACAAAAGATGCCATCTCAGGTCTTAAAGTAAAAACGCTGCGGTCTATATCTTCATCGTCTGTAAAATTGCCGGTAAGCAGCCCTTCAAAGTTATTGATGGTGGCTGCTGAATCTTTTTTAGTGCCGCCTTTTTTGGGGTCCCCATAGCGTTTGATACCGCTATCGTATTTAAACGACATTAGTGAAAGGGTGAACAGCATAAACGCGGCTATGCCTGCCGAATGCCGGAAAAAGTGGGCTGTTAAAAAGCCACTTAAAAACGATTTACTTTTCTGCATTTCCTGGTTTTAACAAGTAATTAAAAACAAACCTCCTTTGTAAAAGGTTTGGTTTTGGTCTTCCTTTTCTACAATTTTTCCTGCTTTTTCAGGAGAGATGCATAAAAGCATTAGCAATTTGTAGCATCATTTCCTCGTTACCCTTGGAAGACATCACCTGAATACCAAAATTCATGCCAGAATGGGATGTGAAGAGAGGAACAGAAATTCCGGGTATACCGGTAAGGTTGGCGAATACGGTGTAAATGTCCGCAAGGAACATTTCAATGGGGTCATTATTCTTTTCCCCAAACTTGAACGGGGGTGAGGGCACGGTGGGTGAAATAATCGCATTATACCTGCTGAAAATGGCATTGGTCCGCTCAACTAATATTGTTCTAACCTGCTGAGCTTTAGTAAAATAAGCATCATAATACCCGGCGCTTAATACAAATGTGCCCAGCATAATGCGCCGCTTAACCTCCCTGCCAAAACCCCTGCTGCGGGTTTTTTTATAAAAATTTGTTAAATCTAAATTCTTCTCCTTCACTGCGTAGCCGTATTTGATACCATCATACCTCGAAAGGTTGCTGGAAGCCTCTGCAGTAGTTAAAACATAATAAGCAGGCACAACATATTCCAGCAATTCAAAATCAACCGGCTCCACGGTATGCCCTTCTTTTTTTAGGGTTTCTATAAACTGCGTAGTAGCCGCTGCTATTTCAGGGTCAAGGCCGGGATGCTCCAGCGCCTCCTTAAAATAGGCGATGGAATATTTTTTCCCGGGGTCGCTGTTCACAAGCGTGGAATATTGCGGTACAGGCGCGGTAACGGCAGTACTGTCAAATTCATCATGGCCGGCAATTACTTCCAGCACCAGGGCAACGTCTTCCACCGTATTACCGAATATACCAATTTGGTCGAACGAGGAAGCATACGCTATAAGGCCATAACGGGAAATTCTGCCGTAGGAAGGCTTGAGCCCTACAATACCGCAAAAATCTGCCGGTTGCCTTACTGAACCACCTGTATCGCTGCCCAGGCTTACCATACAAAGACCGGCCTGCACCGATACTGCCGACCCTCCCGAAGAACCGCCGGGTACACGGCTGTTGTCTTTTGCATTCAGCACATTACCAAAAGCCGAGTTTTCGTTGCTGCTGCCCATGGCAAACTCGTCACAGTTCTGGCGGCCTATAATTATGGCGCCTTCAGCCAGCAATCTCTCTGTAACTGTAGCATTATAAACCGAAGTAAATCCTTCTAATATTTTAGAGGAGGCGGATAGCTTATGCCCCTTGTAGCAAATAACATCTTTAAGGCCAACAATCACGCCGTGCATTTTACCTATAGGCGCACTGGCCGCGCGCTGGCTGTCTAAAAATGCAGCACGCTCCAGCGCTTCATCTTCATATACCTCCAGAAAGGCGTTAAGATGGGCATTTTGTTTTATGAGAGACAGGTAAAAAGAAACGGCCTCAACACATGTTGTTTGGCCGTTCAATAATTTCTCTCTATAGTCTTTGATAGTGCTGAAGCTAAACAAAGGCAAAGGCAAAATATTTTTAAATCCTCAACTTATTTTACAGGTTCTTTTGTGGCGGTCATTTCCTGCTGTTTCTTCCATTCAAGGTACTGGTCGTAATCATTGGATGATGTAGCTGCAGGGGTAGTTGGCTTAACGTCTTTTTCTTTCATGCCGTCTTCCAGTTCTTTCTTTACATTGTCTTTTGCATCGTTAAACTCACGAACGCCGCGGCCAAGGCCTCTCATAAATTCCGGTATCTTACGACCGCCAAATAAAACCAGTACAACAACTGCTATCAGCAATATTTCCTGGAAACCTAAATTACCCATAACATTTTTTTTGAAGTGTGAACGTCAAAGATAAATATAAAATCAGGTACGAAAACAAATATTAACATTAATACTGTATAAAAAAAAGCGGAAAACAGTAGTTTTTCCGCCTCTTAATATCATGCGCTGTTTTGCCACTATTTAATGCGTTTTTCCTTAATCCTCGCGCTCTTGCCGCTTCTTTCACGCAGGTAAAAAAGCCTTGCGCGGCGCACTTTACCTACTTTGTTAAGCACTATTGATTCAACGTTGGGTGACAGGAAGGGGAAAGCCCTTTCAACACCAACGCCATCAGATATTTTACGTACTGTAAATGTTGCAGTTGCGCCGTGGCCCTGTAGTTTTACCACATCGCCGCGAAAGCCCTGTATACGCTCTTTACCGCCTTCAATAATTTTATAATTTACGGTGATGTTGTCACCGGCTTTAAACTTCGGATGTTGCTTACCGGCAGTGAGCTGCTCGTGAACAAATGTAACTGCTGCGTTCATGACTTAAAAATTAAGGACGGCAAAGGTACGGGTTATTAAACAACCAGCAAATATTTTCCTTTATAAAACGTCAAAAATACTTAGGTCGAAAATATGTAATTTTCTTTAGCCACACAATATCGCTCCTGCAAAACGCCGGGAGGAAAAGAGACTGCCCCGGTGAATATCGGGGAGGAATGCAAGAAGTTTTAACTGGTTAATTTTCAGCAGCTTAAGATAAAATAAGCTACATTTTTAAAAAATTTAATTCTTGATACGCTCCCCCCAGCCGTTTTGTACGGCTAACCTAACAAAAACACCCTTTAGCTTTTCAGGAAGTGAAAATATAATAGTGCGGGAGGAAAAGAGCCTGCCCCGATGAATATCGGGGAGGAATGCCAAAACAGGTAACCCATTAATTATTAATGTATTATGTTAAAAATTATTAGTTTTTTTACAAATTCGTTTCATGACAGATAATATGCAGGCACTCCTAAAACCGGCTCTCTTTCCAATATGTCAATGAGCTATAGATAAATAGCAAAACTTCCATTTTGTCCGCTATAGCACGATAATTTTTTGAACTAAACTTGAAAAAGTTTTGAACAGCCGGTCACAGCGCCGTTCGCCATCTTTGAGAAAATATCCATCCGGCAACATCTAAATTTATATTTATGCGGTTAGCTGCCATTCTTTTATCAGTTGTTTATGTCAACACGCAGGCCCAAACGGTTATCCCCTTTTCTTCACCCCGCTGGGAGATTAAAGGCGACGAAGCGAAACAGGAAAATTTTGACGGGAAGGCCTGCATAAAAATAACCAATGGTTCCGCGGTGCTAAAAGATGCCGGTTTTACAAATGGGATTATTGAGTTTGACATGGAGGTTACGAAGGCTCGCTATTTTCCCGGCATGAGTTTTCGTATGCAGGATACCAATAACACCGAGGCGTTTTATGTTCGCCCCCACCAAAGCGGCAACCCGGATGCCATGCAATATTACCCCGAATACAACGGCGCGGGTGGCTGGCAGCTATATTACGGCGATGGCTTTGGCAATGCGCACTTTATACCTTTTGACCGCTGGTTTCATGTTAAACTACTGGTGAAAGACACCTCGGCTGAATTATACCTTGACAATGAGCAGAAACCGGCTTTATTTATTAAAAAGCTGTACCGGCCTGTTAAAAGCGGGATGATAGCGCTGGAAAACCCATGGCCCGTTGCAGCGCGTTATGCCAATTTTGCTTATACCGAAACAAACGAAGTAACCCTGCAAAGCAAGCCGGTAAACGCAAGGCCGCTGCCGCCGGGGGTATTTACCGACTGGCAGGTATCAAGCCCGTTTGATGAAGCTTTGTTGAAAAACCAGGCCGCCCTGTCCGGCATTCACATTAATAATCTTTCGTGGCAAAACGTTTCACCCGACGACAGGGGTATTGTTAACCTTGATAAGCTTGCGCCTGTACTGCCCAACAAAAACACGGTGTTTGCTAAAATTGTCATCCATAGCGATAAAGAAGTAGTGAAGAAGCTGGATTTCGGCTTCTCTGACAGGGTGAACCTCTATTTTAATGGCACACTTTTGTATTCAGGTGCGGACGGGTTTATGTCGCGCGATTACCGTTTTCTTGGTACGCTTGGGCTGTATGATGCGGTGTACCTGCACCTAAAAAAAGGTGATAATGAAGTGGTATTGGCAGTGTCGGAATCATTTGGCGGCTGGGGTGTAATGGCCATGCTGGAGGATTGGCAGGAATAAACCCGGCATGACAACGAAGCTTATCACACAATTTCCAAGACCGGTCTAGCATCGTCCTGCTGAACTTGTTTCAGCATGTCTTGTCGGAGTTTTAGGTTATACCATGATATCCTGAAATAAATCCAGGATGACGATGAAGTCTATCACACAACTTTCAAGCACGCTCTCGTGCCATCCTGCTGAACTTGTTTCAGCATCTCTTGTCGGAGTTTTATGTTATACCACGAGATCCTGAAATAAATCCAGGATGACGATGATACGTTTCTTCAACAAACTTCCTGAACTCGTGAACCCACCCGAACAATTAAACTTTCAAACCTGCTCAATCTAACTAAACAAGTATTCAATATCTTCCCTGGTAAGGCTCTTGACAAAACCGGTGTCGTCGGTAATCAGGTCGGCAGCAAGGGCACGCTTTTTCTCCTGCAACAGCAGTATCTTATCTTCCACCGTATCCTTGCAAATCATACGGTAGGCAAAAATATTTTTTGTCTGGCCAATACGGTGGGTACGGTCAATGGCCTGCTGTTCAACGGCGGGGTTCCACCAGGGGTCAACAATATACACGTAATCGGCTGCTGTAAGGTTTAAACCCACGCCACCGGCTTTTAACGAAATAAGAAACACACGGCAATTATCATCCCCCTGGAAACGGGTTATGGCTTTCTCCCTGTCCGCAACAGGCGTGCTCCCGTCAAAATATTCATAGTCAACCCCCAGCTCTTCCAGTTTGGCCTTTATCAGCGCCAGCATGCCCAGGAACTGTGAAAACACCAGCGCTTTGTGGTCGCTTATATTTTCCGTTATCTCCCTGCCAAGCTCCTCTAATTTCACCGATGCATTGGGGAACTTTTCTTCATCTTTCATAATAGCAGGGCTGTCGCAAATCTGGCGTAATTTCATCAGCCCCTGCAATATGGTCAACTGGCTTTTTTGTACGCCTTGTTCTTCTACCACTCCCAAAATCTTATCCCTGTAGTCGTTGCGGTACGCATCATATATTTTGCGCTGCTCATCGCCCATTTCGCAAAACAATATCATCTCGCTTTTTTCCGGCAGGTCTTTAGCTACCTGTTCTTTCGTTCTGCGCAAAATAAACGGGTATAACAAACGGCGTAAATGTTCCTTCTGTTCCTTCTCCCCAAACTTGTCAATCGGTATGCTGAATTCCTGTTTAAAAAACTCCATGCTGCCAAGCATACCGGGGTTTAAAAAGTTCATTTGCGCATAAATATCAAACGTATTATTCTGCAACGGCGTACCGCTAAGGCACAAACGGTTTTTTGCTTTTAACAGGGTAGCAGCTTTGGCCACCTTACTGCCCGGGTTTTTAATGGCCTGGCTTTCATCAAGCACCACGTAATCAAACTCTACTTCTACAAACTGGCGTATATCGCTGCGCAGCGTGCCGTAGGTTGTTATAATTACATCTATGTCGCCCCCCAGCGTTTCTTTGGTCCTGGCGCCACCGTGGTGTATATAGTAGGTAAGGGTGGGCGTAAATTTTCTTATCTCGCTCTCCCAGTTATACATAAGCGTGGTGGGACAAACAACAAGGGCGCGGAGGGCGCCGTTTTTTTGTTTCAGGTGGTGCATGAACGACAGCGCCTGTATGGTTTTACCAAGACCCATATCGTCCGCTAAAATACCACCCCAGCGTACCTCGCTTAAATAATTAAGCCAATCAAACCCTGATGCCTGGTAAGGCCGCAAAATACTTTGCAAATGCGCAGGCGGCGGTATCACATCAATCTGCTGATTATACCGCAGGTTGTCATATTTCTCTTCCAGCTTAAATACCAGTTCTTCCTCATCCCGTTTTTCATACAACTCTTCTATCACGCTGAAATGGTATTTACTCAGCTTCATGTTGTTGGCCTTGCCATCGCCAACACGGAAAAGCAGCGAATATTTTTTTATCCACTCCTCGGGTAATATACCCAGGGTACCATCCTGCAGTTGCACATATTGCTGCTTGTTGGCCAGCGCCTTTTTTACATCGGCCACCGTTACCTTCTGCTCCCCAAACTGTATATCCACTTTGGCATCAAACCAATCGGTATGGCTGCTGATGTATATTTTGGTGGAGGGTTTTGCCGTATTGAACCTGAAGTTTTTCAGCGCGTCAAAACCGTATACGGGCACATTCATTTCCTTCAGTGCGTCAATAAACAAAAAGAACCAGTTATTTTTTAATACATCGGTACCTTTAAGCGCCAGCGTATCGCTTTCAAGGGGATGTATAAAACCGGAATGAAGGTTTTCTATTTTTTGAAGAAATGCCTTTTCAAAGGCAATATTCCTGTGTATCACCAGCAGTTTATCGGCTACGGGCAACACCATTTTTTCCTTGTCAGATGGTTTAACATCATAACCCATGTACACAAACAATGGATAAAACAGCAGGTAGTCGCCTTTTTCCTTCAGCATCATCCGTATTTCCGGTTTCAGGTCGCGCACCTCTTCTTTCTGCACATTGGTAAACTGTACATTGTAGTCTTTTGACAGCGGCAAAATAAATTGCTGCAGTTGCGTATTCCAATCTTCCTTACTGATGCTTATTTTACCCGATGGCATAAATTTTTCCACCAGGGCAATATCTTCCGCTTTTTGCCAAATATAAAACTGGTCTTCGCACTGGAAGAGCAGGGATGAGGCAAGCTGGTTTTCCGCAATGCTTTTTTCGCCCAGCGGTGTGCGCACCGTACAGCTTATTTCATACCCGCCATCCTTATGGTCAACCAAAAATTCCGGGGTAAGAAAGTTGATTGAATAATTTGCCGGCACCAGGTTGGCTGTTTGAAAGGTTTTACGCTGCGGCAAGAAAAAGGTAAAATGGCTTTCCGCTACATCGGTAAATATCTTTTTGTATTTGCTGTGCAGGTATTCAATAATCAGGTGGCGTGTTTCTTCGGGCAGTTCGTCATCATGCTGCTGGATAATGTTTTCCCAAATACCGCTGAAAGGTGAGTTACGGTTTAAATAACGGCTTACCTCACCAGGCAGCAGCTTACGCATTTGTTGCACAAGCTGCCTGTCATCTTCGTTAAACACTTCTGTATTTATAAACCTTGCAAGGTCCAGCCGCTCCACTTTGCCAACAAAACCCGTTTCATCACTGTTCGGCTCTCCCTGCACTGCATCAAGCTGAATGTACGGGTATTGGTGAGCATTATAGCTTATAACAAGCCCCAGCTTTTGCTGTGCTTTTGAGGGCGCATCTTCTTCTTCTGTCGCCACCTGCTGCTCCACAACCGGCTTTGGCCTGAAAGAGGGCGCTGTAACGGGGTTGGCCACTCTTTTAATGGAGGTATCAAGCACCCGCAAAAAGGGTTTGCCATCCTTATAGGTAAATTCAAATTTGCCGTCTAAATCGTCTTCCAGCGAATAACCGTACAGCGACAGCAGTTTGTCTTTCTCTTTATCCCAGTTGCGTATTGTATCAAAATAGTTTGCGCCGTATTTATTAAGCAGTTGCAGCAGTACAATTGTTTTGTGCAAACAAAGCGGGTGTTCCCTGTCGCTGTCGCAATTACAGCTTGTATCAAAATTGCGTTCTTCGTTTTTTTGTATTACTACTTTGTAATGGCTGTTTTCATACTCCACGTCGGCCAGCACGCGTTCATCCTTAGCTTCGGCAATGGTTGCTGATGACGTGCGCAAAAAGCTTTCTGCTTCTGTAAAACTCTCGGGTGCGGTAAGCAGCCGTATAACTTTCAGTTCCAGTTGCCGCATCTTCACCACGGTGTGTTTCTGGTTATAGCTTAATTCCCTGCCGGTAAGCAGGTGCTTATCCATCATTTCCTGCAACTGGAAAAGCGAGGCAGATTCATGCCGGCAAATATCGCCAAGGTTATAGGGGCAGCCGCAGCGCAGCGATAAAGTTTTCGGGTCTTTAAATTTGGTGATGTGAACTTTGTAATATGTATTGTAGGCATCATCCTTTACCCTGAATGTTACCGAACCCAGCAGGTCATCATATTCCACCAGTTCCACGTTGCCGGTAGCGTGTATTTTTTTTCCCCTGCGAATAACTTCATCAGTACCGTTATTGTATATGTACTTAATAAGATAAGGTAATGCCAAACGATAATTTTTTAGAGCTTTCGGTTCAAAATAGGCCAATTTGCAAAAGTAAAGGAATTATCTGCAGCCTGCGAAACAAATTGAAAGGTTTGGCAATGAAATGTTTGTTAAGAATGGTACAGTATTTCTTAATTCACAGTAAGACAAGCAGCAATTTATAGTCTAGTAAAATTTATTTTGAGTAATTTAACCCCAAAATTATTTCACAATTATTGCCGAACCTGCGGCATCCGGCAAAGGCACAAAACCAATATTTTGTTCAGCACAAAATTGCTCAACTGCCCTGCGAGATCCTTTATATTGGTTATTGTTAAAATCATGAACAAATATATACCCCCCCTTTGCTAATCTTGGATAAAAAAATTTCAACCCATTATAAATAGGTTCATATAAGTCTGTATCAATACTTACAAAGGAAAAGGTATCATTTATATCCTGCGCCGATTCCGGAAAAAATCCTTTTTTAGGTATACACTTTGCTGGAAATGGCATAAGCTGCATTACTGCATTCACAGAAGTATCAGAGAAGTCCTGACTGCCGTCAGAAAACCCTTCTTGTTGTTCTTTTAGGATGTCTCTTCTGTCAAATCCTCCAAAAGTGTCAAAAAGGTACAAGCTTCTTTCAGGAAAATATTTATTAATATATCGGGCAAATTTTCCTTTATACACCCCTAATTCTGCTACATTGCCTTCTATATTTCTTGAATTTATTTCGAAACTCACTAGTTCTAGTGTGGCAAGGCGAACTTTATCAAAATAATTTTTATCTACGGCTGTATTACGTCCAGTATATTCAAGAGAGTTTGAAATAATTATATTATTCCTGCGTAAAGAATTACCGAGCAAATAATTAGCCCCTTTTGCTAAAAACTTCATCATAACAATTTCGCATAAAATGACCTCGACACAAGACCTGCATAATTAATACTTTTTGGTGATAGTTCGCTTTTTCAACCGCAACAAATTATTGCATAAAATAAATTATCCCCAAATTAGTAAATTACATCATACTAAATAGACTTGGCAAATACATAACAGAGAGGAACATTGCCCCTCTGTTATTTATTTCATATATTTAACTATGTATAGAAATATTATTCTGTTATACTGCTAAGCGCCTTTACTTCCCGCTCTGAAATTGCCCTGCTATAAATTTTAAGTTCATCCATTACGCCATTAAAATAATAGGGGTATTGCGGGTCTTCGTGTTTTCCAATAAAAAGATCATGATTGTTACCTGTAAAGGATATACTACCCGCTGTTTCACTTACAAGGCTACCATCAACGTACAATTTTGCGGTAATCCCGTCACAAGTAAAAATCACATTGTACCATGTACCCGTTCTAACTGTTGGTGATGCCAACTCCGTTCCCAAACCACCAAAGCCAGCTAAAAGGTTCTCCTTTGAAGTATCCACATTACTACTACAATCCGAGGTATAATCAGTAAACCTCATACAATAAAAACCATTAACTTGGTCTGGATAACCCTTATTTACGATTGAATTACCATGACAAGTACCAGTATAAAAACCATTCGGTTTAAATATGGCAAATATCGTAATGCTGCCAGGGTTTAAAGTAGCAGAATTCTTGACTCTCATATAACTACTGCTTCCATCAAACAAAAATGCATTATTAGCATTACCAAACCGGTCAGTTGTTTGCTTCGCATTATTAAATACAATATTATTTCCATTACCACTTGCATCGCTTAAGCTTCCACCATTAAAATTATATGAAGCAACAAGTCCATCTTTTAGATCAAAAAAAGTGTCTACAACAACAGTTGTATCATGCACGTGTACTGTTACCGTGGTGGTATCATGCACAGTAGTTGTCTCTTTTTTGCAAGATGAGAAAGGAACTCCTACAAATAATACTGTTAAAACCGAGATTAAAAAAAGGGTAGATATTTTTATTGCTTTCATAACAACCGGGTTTAGGCGGTTGGCAAATATAATTTATTACTGCAATATAAAAGTTGAAAATAATTTTTTTGCGGTCTTAAAGTTGCCAAAAAGTAGTGCCGGGTAGCTTTGATATTGGTACAACCTGGTTTTAAACAACCCGCAGAAATAAAAACACCTTGATTAATTTTCTATTTCTAAAACAGAACATACCCAAGCAAAACCAGGAAGCATCGTTAACTAAAATAAGGGCGCTGAGAATCGTGTAAACTAAAATTGACTCCATCACCTATCCAAATAAAAAAGAGGCTGTTTTTGATTTTTTAAACAGCCTCTTTTCTTAATTTTTTCTAACAATTCCTGCTATTTCTCTGTCGGTGTCTTTTTCCCCGCTAACAATTTCTCCTGTACCACTTCTAACCTTCTCTGCTTTGTTTCGGCTTTTTTAGCAGCCTCAATCCAGGATACGTATTCCTTTTGATTGGTGAAAGAAAGCGAGGTGAAAAATTCCTTAGCCTCTTTGTGTTTCACAAAAAAAGGCTCTAACTCTGTTGGCGTCATTACATGGCGCTTGTCAAAATCAATACCATTTACGGCTGCATGCTGCACTTCAGCGAAAGCTTTTGCCCTGTTGGGTATAGCTTCCATTTTCTTAAAGCGCATTGCTGTCCATACATGGTCTAAAGTAACTTCCTGAACAGCTTCGTAGCCGTAGTCAGATAAAACCTGCCAACTGCAGTCCCTGTTAAGGTCGCTGGCTATTTTACTGGAAGTTTTTGGGTATGCTACCCACAGTTTACTTTCTGTGTGCAGTGCCGGCAGCACCTCCTTCAACAAATTACACAACTGGTTTTGGCTGATAACAAATACCAGCGCAAAATCAACCTTTTTTGTTTTAAGCAGCGGTGTAACGTTTTTGGAGTAAAACAGTTTTGCAAACTGTTTTTCGATGGAGGACGGAAGCCCCTGGATTAACAGGTTTTTCTCATCTTTTAACTGCAATTTTTCAAAAAAACTTTGCATTGACATGCCTTAAATAAATTTAAGGTGAATAAAAAATGGGAATGCAAAGTTAACAAAAAACGGCCGTCAAACCTACTAACAACGGGCTTTTTTTAGTTAAAATAAACTTTTAGGCCATAAAAAATGGCTATTTAACCGTATTTGGCTTGTAAAGCTTCAAAGCTTCGGGCATATATCCCTGCAATTTGGTAATGCGGTCTTCGTCTGCCGGGTGGTCGCTCAAAAAAGCCGGGGGCTTGCTGCCGGCAGAGCCTAATTTCATCATTCGCTGCCAAAAAGGAATGGCTTCCCGTGGGTCGTAACCCGCCAGCGCCGCAAAAAGCAACCCGTAATGGTCAGCTTCATATTCCTGCGCCCGGCTATTGGGCAGTGCTACTGCCAGTGTAGTGCCCGGCACATAAACTGCATTAAAAATATTGGCTGCTTTTGTATTTCCACCCAGGGCGGCACTGCCAAGCTGTTGAATACCGGCATTTACATACGCCTGGTTTAACCGGGCCAGGCCATGGCCCAATACAGCATGGCCAATTTCATGGCCCAATACAATCGCCAGGGCTGTTTCGTTCTGGGTAACAGGTAACAGCCCGGTATATACTACTACCTTGCCTCCGGGCATGCACCAGGCATTTATTTCTTTACTTTCCACCAGGTTAAACTCCCATTTATAATCTGCGAAGGCAGACGGCTGCCCCGGTTTAGAATAATAATCAGTAATTGCTTTGGCTATGCGGCTACCTACCCTTTTTACCATTTGAGCCTGATGGTTACTGGCCGGCACTACTGTATTGGTGTCTAAAAATTTATTGTACTGGGTAAGCGCAAGTGTTTCCGCATCCGACTCAGAAACAAAAAGGGATAACTGGCTTTTGCCGGTAATGGCATTGTGTGTGCAGCCAGAAATAAAAATAAAACAAGCGGTAATTACCGTCAGTGAAGGGTGTTTCATATTCAGCGCATTTATAAATGGTAAACTGGCTGCAAATATAACCTCTAAAGCCGGGCTATAAAAAAGTATAAAGAAATTACTTCCTTGAATTTTTAACCACGCCTTCTTTCCCGGCGGCGGTCACGGTATTTCAGTATGGGAACTTTGCTTTCCGTGCCGTTAATAAGACGGTTGATGTTTTTTTGATGGGTGAGGATAACCATTAATGCCACCAGTACAGAAAAAATACGGTACAGGGTAACATTATCATCAAAAATAAAAAGTATCAGCACCGCAAAAGCAATACCTGCCAATATGGAGCTGAGTGATACAAAGCGGGTAAGATACAGAACGGCCAAAAACACACCAACACAACAAGCCGCCACGGCAGGCTGCATGGCTAATATCATTCCAAACAGGGTGGCAACACCTTTCCCCCCCCTGAAACCGGCCCATATAGGAAATATGTGCCCAATAACCGCCGCAAGGCCTAAACCAACCATCAGGTTTGTTCGGTCCCAAACATGATCTTTTTCAGCATAAAAAGCAAGGACAATCCAAAGAGAGGTGGCAATAACACCCTTAAGCACATCCACAATCATCACTATAGTTCCCCATTTTGATCCTAATACACGGTAAGTGTTGGTAGCGCCTGCGTTGCCGCTGCCATAATCACGAATATCAATCTCAAAAAAGTACCTGCTTATCCAAACTGAAGTTGGGATTGACCCAATAAGATATGCCAGCACTATTAGAACTGCTTCAATCATTGGCGGTAAATTGGTTAGGTGGAAAACAAATATAGGGGATTAATAATTAAATCTGTGCATAAACTGTGCATTTATGAAATTTTAAGCATGTATTAAAATACATATCCATTTATCCCGCGCAATTGTTGTGTTATGAAATAGTGAATTTTGTGAAGCCGTTAACAAAATCTCGGGCTCATCCGCTGCCAGCAGGCCGCTTAATAGTAAAAAACCGCCCTTTTTAAGTTGAGTGGACAGCACCGGGATGTATTCAAGCAATACGTTTTTGTTGATATTGGCAAGGATTATATCAAACTGGCCGTTAATTATCGCCGGTGTTTCAGCCTGCATAAGGCTGATGCCCGTAATACCATTATTGTCAAAGTTCTCTTTCGCGTTATTAATGCTCCATTCGTCAATATCAATGGCTGTAACGTTCCTGGCCCCAAGTTGTTTGGCCAGGATAGCTAAAATACCCGTACCGGTGCCAAAATCGAATACATCCATGCTATTAAACTCAAGCCCGCGCATTTGCTGCATCATCATGTAAGTGGTGGCATGGTGGCCGGTGCCAAAACTCATTTTCGGGGTGATGATTATTTCATGCTCCACTCCTGTTACAGGAGCATGAAAAGAAGCCCGTACCGCCACAAAATCATCCACAACCACCGGCTGAAAATTGCTCTCCCACACCTCGTTCCAGTTTTGTGGCGGAATAACTGTTTTCTCATAAGTCAAATTATGCCCGTCCAGTATTTCCTTCAAAACAATCTCGTTAAACAACTCTTCGCTGCAACAGGCAATAAGGTTATTTTCTTCTTCTTCAAAACCATCAAAACCTGCTTCGCTTAATTGGGCTATAAGAAGTTCGCGAAGGTCGCCACCTGCTGCTATGTTTATTTGTATTGTAGGCTGCATATTACCGCTAAAATGTGTTCAAAATTAGTGTAAACAAAAATGGCCTAACATTGCTGTTACGCCATTTATAGTATTTAAAAAAGCGCTTTATTACTGCTGCTGGGGCCTTCCGCCGCCATGCTGGCCATCACCGCCGCCCTGTGGTTTAAACTCAGGTTTTGGCATTAAAGCTTTACGGCTAAGTTTAAACTTACCGGTTTTGTGGTCGATGCCAATCAACTTCACCTTTACAGTATCGCCTTCTTTCAGCACACCTTCCAGCGATTCAAGCCTCTTCCACGAAACTTCGCTTATGTGCAGCAGGCCTTCTTTCTTCGGCAGAAACTCAACAAACGCGCCGTAAGGCTGTATGGTTTTTACTTTTGCTTCGTACACTTCATCTATTTGCGGCACTGCAACAATACCTTTAACCTTTGCAACTGCCTTGTCAACACCTTCCTTATTGGTACCAAAAATGCTTACCTCGCCAAAATTGCCTACTTCTTCGATATTGATTGTTGTGCCGGTTTCTTTCTGCATTTCCTGTATTACTTTACCACCAGGCCCTATTACCGCACCAATAAATTCTTTGTCAATAATCAGTTTTTCCATCCGTGGTGCATGCGGTTTAATATCAGGACGTGCTGCGGGAATACATTCATACATTGCGTCCAGTATGTGCATCCTGCCTTTGCGGGCCTGTTCAAGCGCTTCGCGCATCACCTGCATACTTAAACCATCCACTTTAATATCCATCTGCACACCGCAAATACCTTCGCGGGTGCCGGTAACCTTAAAGTCCATATCGCCCAGGTGGTCTTCATCCCCTAAAATATCTGTTAATATAGCATACCTGTCGCCGCTGGTTATCAAGCCCATGGCTACACCGCTTACGTGTTTAGGTACAGGTACACCCGCATCCATTAACGCCAGCGAGCCGGCACAAACAGTCGCCATGGAAGACGAACCATTTGATTCAAGAATATCACTTACCACGCGCACTGTATAGGCATACTCATTACCGGGCATCATTTGCTTAAGGCTGCGCTGCGCCAGGTTGCCGTGACCAACCTCGCGGCGGCCGGGGCCTCTCATTGGCTTTATTTCGCCTGTTGAAAATGGAGGAAAATTATAATGGAGAATAAATTTTGAATAGTCGGATTTTGCAGCGCTTTCAATCAGCAATTCATCAAGAGGAGTACCTAAGGTAACAGTGGTTAAACTTTGTGTTTCTCCGCGGGTAAACAGCGCTGAACCGTGCGGGGTAGGCAGAGGGTCAACTTCCATTGCCAGCGGGCGAACCACATCAAGTTTACGGCCATCCAGGCGAATGCGGTCATCCAGTATCATATCACGCACCACTTCCCACTGCAGGTCTTCAAAATATTTTTTAGCCAGCTTTACCGTTTTTTCTTCCGGTTCGTCACCCAGGCTTTCAACCAGTTCGTCCTTTAGCGCCTTAAAAGCATCGCTTCTTTCATGTTTGCTGGTGCCGCTTTTGGCTATCTGGTAAATTTTATCTTTAGCAAAAGCTATTACAACACCTTTCAGGTTGTCGTTTTGCTCAGGCTTTTTATATTCTCTTTTGCCAATATCGCCTTTCATAGCACGCAGGTCCTGCTGTGCTTTAATTTGTACGCGAATGGCGTCGTGGGCAATTTCCAGGGCTTTTACAAGGTCTTCTTCACTGCACTCTTTTGCTTCACCTTCCACCATCATCAGGTTCTTTTCGGTAGCGGCTATTATAAAATCCATTTCAGCTTTTGCCAGTTCAGTGCGGGTTGGGTTTACCACAAACGCGCCGTCAATTTTGGCAACACGTACTTCGGAAATAATTTCTTTAATGGGAATATCTGATACCGCAAGCGCGGCTGATGCAGCTAAACAGGCAAGTGCATCGGGTAAAACTTCTGTATCGCTTGAAATAAGGGTGATAAGCACCTGCACATCACAAAGATAATCTTCGGGAAACAGGGGGCGCAGGGCGCGGTCAACAAGGCGGCTGGTTAATATTTCATAGTCATTTAGCCTTGCTTCCCTTTTAAAAAATGAACCGGGTATACGGCCTGCTGAAGCAAATTTTTCCTGGTAATCAACGCTCAGGGGGAAAAAATCTTGCCCCTCTTTTGGTTCTTTATTAGCTACAACGGTAGCCAAAATAATATTATTGCCTTGTTTTACGGTTACTGCGCCATCGGCCTGGCGGGCAAGCTTGCCGGTTTCAATAGACACTTCGGCGCCGCTGGGTAGCAGAAAACTAACTGTTAATGGTTGAGTTAACATAATAATGTTACGTTTTTGTTTAGGTTGTTGCGTTGCAGGGGGGAATGAAAACGGAACAACAAAACGGTTAAGAAAAAAGTTCTCAAAAGAGAGGTGGGTGCCTATACAAAAAAATCATCCCAACCGTTACAAAAAGCAGTTGGGAGGATGTTTATTGCATAAATAAAATCTGTTAATTATTTTCTGATGCCAAGCTTTTCAATCAGTCCGCGGTAGCCCTGCAGGTCAGTTTTTTGCAGGTAACTCAGCAGGCGTTTGCGCTGGCCTACCATTTGCATTAAACCACGCTGTGTAGAATGGTCGTGCTTATTTTCCTGTAAATGCTTGGAAATGTTGCTGATACGTTCTGTAAGCAGCGCTATTTGGCCTTCCACAGAACCGGTGTTTTCAGCTTTACCGCCATAAGTGGCGAATGTAGATTGTTTTTTTTCAGTTGTTAAATACGGCATCTCAATTTTTTTTAAAAACATCCAAAATTGTCATCTCTTTTAATGTGGCGGCAAAGGTAGGGCAAAATTTGTGGAAAACTGAAATTTTGAGAAAAAATTTAATACGGCTCCATTTTAGCAAAGCTCCTGAACAACTGCTATTCAGCGTTTAGCTTTATGCTGAAACCGCCTATAAAGCGCACCGAAAACACAAACTGGGTATTATTCAGTCCCGGTATCGAAGCGCCTTTCGTTCCAATAACAGGCGCATCAAATTCAGCCACAAGGTTGCTCAACCGTATGCGCACAAACCATTCCCACCCTACAAAACTTTTGGCGGGGTTACCTAACGCATTTTTGCGAAAATTGTCGCTTTGAGGAAGAGTGATGTCGCCAAAAATTATGCGGGACGTAAGGCTGTTTCCAAATACCAGCGAATATTTAACCAGGCCGTTTTTATCATAACGATAGTCTTCCGGAATAAAATCATGATACACCCCTAACCTTACGTATGCCGCACCCAGGTTGCAGGCAGAGTCACCATATACCCACACATTATTGGAGGCTACAGCGTGAAAGTTAGCCCCGGTAATAATATCGTTTGAAAACCCCTTAATGAAATTAACATCGGCGTTAAGGGTAATGGCTTGTTTAGCGCTAACCGGGTTTAAAATGTATGTTCCAAAATTTCTGCGGTTTAGCAGCGCCCGCGTAGCTGTATCAATTTTTCCTGTTATAGTATCGGCTGTTGTGGCGATGTTTATTTGAGCCTCAATACTAAAATTTCTTATCAGCAGGTTATCTGGCAAATACCGCTCAAACACTACTCCAACCCCGGTATTTGCGTTGATTGACTGCCCTTGTGCGAGTGACTTTTGAATGTTACCATCCCCAACAAAGTTTAGGCATGAGTTATCTTTTTTCGGGGGATCCCCTTCGCCGAAGGCCCTGTATTTTTTGATAAAAAATCTTTTACGATTAACAACCGGTATAATATGGTTATCCTTCCCGGTGTTAAAAGCGTTATAAGAAGCAACCGGCGGAGAGGTTGGATTACCCGTTAAGATTGGCTGTGTTGGATTAATTTGACTGCTGGCAGTTACAAAAAACAATAATAGTAAGAGAACAGGGCAGAAATACAGTTTTGGCATAAGCGGTTTTATTAGCCGTTTTAAGGAATACTCAAAATATGCATTTATTTCTGTTTGAAAAAATGTAAAAAAAGAATTTATTGTGATATTCCACAGCCTGTTATGCAATGGGGCTGCAGGGGTTATTTCTACCTGCGCTGTGTCCACCAAACGGCCGCGCTAACCAGCAGTAAAAAAGCAATTACCATATATATGCGGTTGCTCGATGCGGTTTTATGTACGTCGCTGGCTACAATTGTGCTGCCATACGTTAATTTAAGGCTTTCCTTATCGTTGGCTGTTTTGTAAGCCGCTAAATAATCATCTGTTTCAGCGGGCGTTACGTTATCCTTCAACGGCTGGTAATCATAAATCATGGTTGCCTGCCTGTACCCGTTTAAAAACCTGCCGCTGTATACAAATGATGGTGTGCTTACCTTAAATGATGACGTGTCAATATCCCATCTTTCGGGCAGGTTTACAACCACCTCCTCGTGGTATTTGCCGGTATATTCCAGTGCATAAGGCATTGTTCTAACCTGGTCTTCAGGCTTTTTTAATAGGCTTTCAATAACGAAAGGCGATAACAATGCTTTTTTACCCCCTTTGTCAGCAGACCAAAAATCTTTTATTGTGTAGTACTCAATAGTGCTGAAAACGCCGGTACTGTCGTTGTCAGTAAAACTAAGGCTGTCTCCTTTTATCTTTTCAAAATAAAAGGCATAAAACTTTTTCATCTGGTCCAGCATATCATAGTTGCTGTTATTGCTGAAGGAAGACCTTTCATCATCGGCAAAACCACCGGTAAACACTGTCGTTACTTTAAGCGTTGCATTGCCGCTCATGTCGTTCACTGTAAATACTTCTTTAATATTTTCTTCTCCCTGGGCATGGGGCTGTATGGCAGTAAGCGACGAGGTTGTATCAGTAATTACAAGACCACACTGGTAATCAGGGTAATAAATATCCCCCAGTTTTCCGCGCTGGTAGGCAATGGTAGGGTCAAACCAATGGTAAACACCGCCAATATTAGCGCGCACTGTTACATGGTCAAAGTCTCCGGGTGAAGGCAATTTATCGTTCAGCGATTTTTTGTCGTCGGTGCTTATCAGTACCGGGCTTGCATCAACACCCATGCTGCGCAGCATAGTACAAAGCAGGTAAGATTTCTCCTTGCAGTCGCCAAACCGCTGTTTAAATATTTTGTTGGGGTCACCGGGTTTGTGGGAGTGCACGCCCATTTCAATGCCCATATACCGTATATCATCCTGCACAAACCTGAGGGCTGTGCTAACACGGGCTTCAACTGTACTGCCGGTTGATTGTATCTCCTGTATCTTATGGGCAAGTTCAGGAGACGGGGTAATATTTTTAGGAAATAAAGCCAGCGCCCAGTCATTAACCTCTTTCCAATTGCTGTACTCGCTCACCATTATTTCAGGGTAAGGGTTATACCATGCGGGTAAATGATCATCAGGATGAATAGCCGAAACCATTGCCTTACGCCATTCATACACCGCTTCCGTCTTGTTTACATGTACGCCTGGTGTAAGAGATTCAATATTGTTTTTAACGTAAAGAGCCCGGCCAACCGGCAACACAATTTTGTAATAAATATTATAAATAGGGTCGCTGAAAGCGGTACCAAATTCATCGCTATACTTATTGTTGAAAATGGGGTTAAAGCCCTTCAGCGTATAACTGTACTCCAGCATATCCCCTTTCCGCACATCATCCACAAACAAAATGGCCTGCTTTGTGCCGTTATAAATAAAGTTATCCAGCTCGCTTTCCTGCTGAATGATTTTTATTTTGGAAAGGTCGAGCTTATCAATAACCTGCCCGTTGCGGATAATATTAATGGTGTGAAAAATTAAATGCTGGTAAGAAGGGTCAAAATCAACCGAAACCTGCGACCTGTTTTGCACGCCCGCCTCAGAAATGATACGGTAGCTGTGACGCACATATACAGACTGGTCCTGCAGCATCACCTGCTTTTCGTAATCCATATCCACGTAGCCATCCTCTGCCTCCCTGTCAAGCCTGGTATTACTGTAATTAATTTTATTAATTGTTACCCATGCAGGGGCGGCCGCTTTTGCGGGTTTTTGCGCAAAAAGGCGGCAAAAGCCAAAAAGTATAATAGCAACAATTAAAAAAATATGTCTGCGCATAATAGGTTTATCGGTGCGGGCAAATTATTCATTTTTAGGTAAATGCGCCCGGCCAAAGGGTTTTTTATAATTGTTTTAAGGTAAATTAAAAGTTTATTGCATAATGTAGCCGCCCCGCATTTTTCCATTCATTCTTACAAAAGCTTCACCGGCTTTTACTCCCAACTCCCTGCCCCTGAAATCTTCCATACTGGCATGCCCGCAGCTATAAATACCGGGCGGGTCCTGGCTTACGTGGCAATAAACAGCCTGCCTTTTTATTTCCTGGGTATCGGTTATGTCAATATAGTCTGTAGGGTGAAAAATCATGGTTTGCTCGCCTGTACATACTTCAAAAAAATATAAATTAAACGGTTCGGGCGCCCTCATCCATGTTTGTATGGTAAACAGGCTGGCAATTTGGTGGTCTTTGTGGCTGTCAACCGGCCAATGGGTGAATACAATATCTGGTTTCTCTCCCATAATCATCTGCTGCAGCTTTTGCAGCCAGGCATTGTCCATCACAGTATCGCCGTCTACCTGGCCGGCAAATATGTATTGTGTACCTAAAATTTTGCATGCGTTTATGGCCTCCTGTTTTCGTATGGCTGCTGCCTCGTCGTGCGTTTTACCCGGTATACCAGCCTCGCCTGTAGTAAGATAAATTATGGTAACATCATGCCCGGCTTTTACAAACTTAGCCAATGTACCGCCACAACCGCTTTCAGGGTCATCGGGGTGGCCGCCAACGCATACTATTTTTTTCTTCCCGGTTTGCTTTACGCCTGCCTGCGCATGCAATAAGGAAGACAGGGGCAAAATACCCACCGCCGCGGCTGCATTTTTTACAAACTTTCTTCGCGAGTTGGCTGAATTTCTCATCACAATTGTTTTAACTAATATAAGGCTTTTAATAATAACTGATTGAGAGGTTTTTGACGTAAATAATTTTCATCCCTGTAATATTTATCCTTTTTCGACTTCAGAAAGAATTAACGACGGTTTTGCCTGTTTAAACTTTCAATAGTTACATTTGTTGTCCATTTATATATTTAGTATAACATAAAAATTAACCTTATGGCATTTACCTTACCTGCGCTTCCTTACGCATTTGATGCACTGGAACCGCATATTGACACACTGACCATGCAGATTCACCATGGCAAGCACCACCAGGCGTATGTAAATAATCTTAATAACGCTATTGCAGGCACAGCCAATGAAAATAAAAGCCTGGAAGAACTGGTTAAAAACGCAGGCGCAATATCCCCTGCAGTTCGTAATAATGGTGGCGGCCACTGGAACCACAGCTTTTTTTGGGAAATATTAGGCCCCGGTGCAGGCGGAGCGCCTACCGGCGAACTGGCCGACGCAATCAATGCCGCATTTGGCAGTTTTGACGATTTTAAAACAAAATTTGCCGCTGCAGGCGGAAGCCGTTTTGGCAGTGGCTGGGCATGGCTTATTAAAAAAGACGGCAAGCTTGAAATTACTTCTACCCCTAACCAGGATAACCCTTTAATGGATATTGCAGAGGTAAAAGGCACACCAATATTGGGTGTTGATGTATGGGAACATGCTTACTATCTTAAATATCAAAATAAACGCCCCGATTATTTAGCAGCTATATGGAATGTGATAAACTGGAATAAAGTAGCAGAGCACTTCGCTGCAAAATAATATTCGCCATATTTGAAGGAGGCTGGTTTAATCAGGAGATTTTATTTGT
This sequence comes from Chitinophagaceae bacterium, assembly GCA_035550215.1. Taxonomy (GTDB): domain Bacteria; phylum Bacteroidota; class Bacteroidia; order Chitinophagales; family Chitinophagaceae; genus JABDFW01. The sequence goes on from DASZPM010000006.1 coordinate 48,729, forward strand.
TTTGATTAAGCCGGCCTCTTTATCTTAGTACTGCAAAATCATTCAACAAGTAAAATTTCTCCTGATGAAAAAAAGTCTTTTCTTCCTTGCCGTTCCGTTACTGATGGTTGCCTGCTCAGGAAATCAAAAAAAGGTATTGATTCTTTCGCATGATAACCCGCAAATAGATGAAGCTAATCATACTGTTAACTGCTCAGCAACCAAAGGCCACGAGGAAAAGGAACTTGAAATGAGCGGAAACGTTACCCTGAAAGTTAGCACAGCGGCAGGGAATGCCGATATTAACCTGCCCGATAAAGGATACTACATTGTTAACTTAAAAAATAATGATACAATCATTGGCAGTTACCAGGCATTTACAACTGCAGACCAGGCGCACCGCAAAATAACACAGGATGATTTGAAGATGAAGATAGATAGCCTGCAACAGCTAATACAGGGTAAAAACGTTAGCGCCGCTAACCGCAATTATTTTATTTTGCCTAACACCGCAGCCCGGGTAACGCCAAATATTGATGCCACTATTATTGCCCCGTACCACGCCATGTCGGGTGTACCGCAAACCGATGACGGTAAAGCGCCTGAAGTGTACCAGTTTTACACTATTAACGAGGTTAGAGATATTATTACCAACCTGCAAAAATTAACAAGGGCAGATTCCACAGCAACACACTAAGGTTTAAACAAATCATTCACCAATATGTACAGCCTTATTTTACAAAATATTGAAAGGCATGTACAACTTACGGATGATGAGCAGGTATATTTTACGTCTTTACTTCAGCTAAAAAAAGTTAAAAGGCGGCAACTGCTTATACCAGCAGGTGAGCCCTGCAGATTTGAATATTTTGTAATAAAAGGATGCCTTAAGCAATACTATTTAGATAACAACGGGCAGGAACATATATTGATGTTCGCACCCGAGGATTGGTGGGTGGGCGATATGTACAGTTTTGTATATAATAAGCCAGCGCTTACTACCGTAGAAGCGATTGAAGATACCGAAGTGCTGGCGCTTGACCGAAAACGCTTTGACGACCTGGTATTAACAGTCCCGAAATTTGAACGCTTTTTCCGCATATTGCTGCAGCGGGCTTTTGTTGCCAACCAGCGGCGCATAATAGAAAGCATGAGTCTTAGCGGCGCAGAACGGTATGAAAATTTTATCGCACAGTATCCCTCTCTTGAACAAAGGCTGCCGCAAAGGTTGGTAGCTTACTACCTTGGTATTACTCCTGAGTCATTAAGCCGTATAAAAGCAGCGTCAGCCAAAAAACGCCGTTAAAACGAGCTTTTCCCTTAACATATATCAACTTTTTTTCTTATCAAATGTTATTGGAAATTGCATGTATGTACATGTAATTTTGCTTTTATAAAAAACAATTTTATGAAGAAGTTCCTTTCAACAAATAACTCCGCGGCAATTACCGTAATTCGTGTGATATTAGGTATAATATTATTTGCACACGGCTCACAAAAGTTATTGGGCTGGTTTGGCGGTTATGGCTTTAGTGGTACAATGGGCTTTTTAACAGGGGCAGTACATCTGCCTTATATACTAGCCCTTTTCGTTATAATCATTGAATTTTTTGGCTCACTGCTGTTAATAACCGGCTTTGCAACACGGTTTGCAGCAGCGGCGGTAATCATACTTTTTACAGGTATCATACTTACCAGTCATATACAAAATGGCTTTTTTATGAATTGGGGTGGCGACCAAAAGGGTGAGGGTTACGAATATCACCTGCTGGTATTGTCAATCGCAGTAGCCCTGCTGATAAATGGCGGTGGCCGTTTTTCTGCAGACAAAGCAATTGCGGATTAATTTTATATTTTACAAAATTAATTTACACAGCCGCTGTTATAGCGGCTTTTTTATGGCACAGGGTCGTACCCGCTACCCCCGCCGGGGTGGCACTTTGATATGCGTTTAAGCGCCAGCCAGCCGCCTTTAAAAAGCCCGTGCTTCTTTAATGCTTCAACCGCGTACTGTGAGCAGGTAGGCGTAAACCTGCATTTAGGGCCAAGCATGGGCGATATACCATACTGGTATATTTTAATGAGCAATATAAAAGGGTAGCTAATTATTTTTAACAGCAATTTCATTTAATTCATTTATTAATCGTTTCAGCACAAGCGGCATTTTGGCTTTTATGTTACTATATACCGGTAATGCCTTATCCACATACAAAATAAATATGGCTGCCTGCATGTCTTTTTCTTGCAAAAACTGGTGCAGTATTGCCTTTTCCGTCCGGTAAGCCTCCCGCAATAAGCGCTTTATATGGTTACGTTGTACTGCCTTTTTAAAGTTACGGCCACTAACGCCTACGCCGGCTTTAATATAAAAATCAAGCTTAGTGCCCGGTGTTATATAAAAAACTTTAAGCGGGAAGGCGGTAAACGACCTGCCCCCTTCAAAAAGCTGTTCCAGCAACTTACGGCTTTTAAGCTTTTCTTTTTTATTGTATGAAAAAGGTTTACTCATTTCAATTAACAAAAAAGCCTTCCCGTGTCCGGGAAGGCTTTAACTATCTTAACTACCGCGCTGGCGCGATACTGGTATTACTTTAACTTTCTTTCGTCAGAAACAGTTAATTTATGACGGCCTTTTGCCCGGCGGCTTGCTAATACTTTACGGCCATTAGCTGTTTGCATACGCTTACGAAAACCATGTACTGATTTACGGCGGCGATTATGCGGTTGAAATGTACGTTTCATTTTTTTGACAATTTACTAACCCGGAAATATTATTTCAACTCAAGGCTGCAGTCACCATACTGCTTCCTGTGAAAGGTCGGCAAAGGTAGGATATTTTTACCTACGCACAATGAATATTAAAGTTTTTCTGCCTTAAAATGATGTAAAGCCTTAGTGGCTTGCCGGTTTTGCACCTGTCTTCGAGCCATTTGCGCCGCTATTGGTCGCTTGTTGTGCGGGTGTATCCGGGTCAACCCCCAGTTGCAGCAGTTCCTGCGGCAGCCCTGTAAGCTTCAGGTCTTTGGCAACAGATATAAATATGTTGTCAATCCGCGGACCAAATTCGTAGGTGCCCGGCTTAAGTACTACAGCATAGCCTTTGGCAATAACTATTTTCTGGTACGAGGTGGCTACCTGCCGGTAAAGGGTTTGGGATAGCTCTCCTTTTTTATTGTTGTATTTCTGCTGGGCAATGTTACGCCAGTTAACCAGGGTGCTTAGCAACTGCTGTTTTTGGTCGTTATCAAATTTTATCTTAACAGCCGTAACTGCACCGGTTTTAACGCCTGGAGTATCAACATTTTTCAACACGCTGTCTAAACGCTGGTATTCAGACAGGTAGTATTGGTATTCGCCACCAAGGCTGTCTGTTTGATAGACATTAAGGGCGCTGTCAACAACATGGTAACCCGGCATAGCCTCAACCATCAAATCAATATCAAAAACCCCCACTTTTATTTGTGAGTGCGCGTTATTTGCGGTAAAAGTGCATACTGCTGCTAAAAGCATAAGAATCGAAAATCTTTTCATCATTTTGTTTTTATGGATGGGTGAATGTTATTGCAATTTCTGCAAACTTATTTTATAACTCAAGATGGGCGCTTTTTACGGGTTGACCAAAAAAATAAGCCGCATGTTTATCAAAATCGTCGGTTGAATCGGTTGTATAAAAGGAAAGCCCGTTATTCTTACTTAAACGCTGCTCCATTTCCGGGTGACGGCTAAGATAATCAACCAGGCTGTTAGCCACAATTTCTCCCTGTGAAACAATTTTCACGTCCACCGGCATATACTCCTGTATCTTTTTTAGCATCAGCGGGTAGTGCGTGCATGCCAGCAGCACGGTGTCCATCATAGGGTCTTTTGCCAATAATTCGCGTATGTTCTTCTTAACAAAAAAATCAGCTCCATGCCCCAAATGCTCATTGTTTTCAACCAGGGGTACCCACATTGGGCAAGCCTCCTGGGCCACCTGTACGGCGGGAAAAAATTTATTTATTTCTATAACGTACGACTGCGACTGCACGGTGCCGTTAGTAGCTAAAATGCCAACGCTTTTACATTTGGTTAACGTGCCTATAATTTCGGTGGTGGGCCGTATAACGCCCAGCACTCTTTTATCAGGGGCCAGGGTGGGCAAGTCGTTTTGCTGAATGGTGCGTAAGGCTTTTGCTGATGCGGTATTGCAGGCAAGTATAACAAGCGGGCAACCTTGCTGAAAAAACCATTTTACACACTGCAGTGTATAGTGATATACCGTTTCAAACGAGCGGTTTCCATAAGGCGCACGGGCATTGTCGCCCATATAAATGTAATCATAACCGGGGAGTTTTGCTACAATATCCCGAAGAATAGTTAACCCTCCATACCCGGAATCAAAAACACCTATCGGCTGTTGCCCCTGTTGCATGTTCCAAAATTAAAGAACCACGCCGGTTTAAAGCGTGGTTCAGAAAAATATTACTATTTATAGCAATGCAGTGTATAAGATGGTCCTGCAAAGCATCAATACTAAAATTAATGACTTGCTGGTTTGGTACCTGCCGGTTTAGCGCCGCCATTGGCTGGGGAAGCACTTTGCGCAGGGGCATCGGGGTCAGGACCTAAAATCAGCAATTCCTGCGGAAGTGTGGTAAGCTTTAAATCTTTCGCTACTGAAATAAACAGGTTGTCAACCTTGCTGCCAAATTCGTAAGCACCGGGTTTAAGCACAAGTGTATAACCTTTGCTCTTTAATATTTTTTGGTATGAAGCGCTCACCTGCTCATATAAATCCTGTGCTAATACACCTTGCTTTTGCTGTAGTTTATTTTGCGTATAGGTATTCCAATTTACCAGGTAAGCCATAACCTGCTGTTTCTGCTGGTTTTCAAACTGTATTTTTGTAGCCGGTGCTTTTGCTGCAGAGTCAGCTTTTAAAGTACTGTCCAAACGTTGATATTCACCCAAATATGTTTGATATTCAGCATTAAGAGAATCTGCCTGGTAAACCCGTAAAAGACTGTCAACGGTACTATACCCGGGCATAGACTGTACCATGGCATCTATATCAAAAACACCTACTTTAATTTGTGCACTGGCTTTATCACCTGCATACAACATTCCTGCAACTGTCAGCAGGGTAAAGAACACCTTTTTCATTTTTTTGTTTTTATTGTTTTTTGTGGTTACACCTTTTAAATTTTAACACCCAATTCCCGCAGCACTTCATCACTCTTGTCCAATTTTGGGTCGGCAAATATAACGGTAATTCCTTCACTTTTATCCAATACAAAATCGTACCCGTGTGCCACCGCTATTTTTTGCACTGCGTTATATACCTTATCCTGCAAGGGTTTTACAAGGTTTTGCCTTTCTTTAAAAAGATCTCCCTCGTACCCGAAGCGCTTTTTCTGCAGGTCGCGTAATTCTTTTTCTTTGTTAAACAGTTCATCCTCGCGCTTTTTCTTTAACTCGTCGCTCAGCATAAACTGTTCTGCATCATAGTCTTTATACATTTGATTCAATACGGCCTGTTTATCATCAATTTCTTTTTGCCATTGCGCACTCAAATCCTGCAATTTTTTATCAGCCTGCACATACTCAGGTATCTTGCTTAAAATATACTTTGTATCTATAATAGCATAACGTTGAGCGTTGCTGCTAACAGCAGTTACTAATATTAGTAAAACAGGCAATATTAACTTTTTCATAAAAAGAATTTTTTTCAGTAATATGAAAATAAGCAATTTATGTTTAGCATTTCTTAATCGGGTTCATAGCCAAGCATAAAGGTGAACCTGCCGGAGTTTTTAAGGCCGGCACCCGGCGTAATCCTGTCTAACCCGATACCGTAGTCAAAGCCCAACAACCCGAACATCGGTAAAAAGAAACGTGCCCCGATACCCACAGAACGCCTCAGGCGGAAGGGATCATAATCTTTGAATGAATACCATCCATTGGCAGCTTCAAAAAATGTTAAGGCATATATGGTGCTGCTTGTGCTAAGGCTAATAGGGTACCGCAGCTCAAGTGTGTATTTATTAAATATGGTAAAATATTGCGATGCACCCTGTTGATCAGGATTTACACGCGGGTCAGACGTTTGATATACGGGGTAACCTCTTTGTGAAATGATGTCATACCCCAGCAAAGCATAACTATTACTTAACCCTGCATCACCCAACTGGAAGCGCTCAAAGGGTGAAATCTGCAGCTTGCTGTTATACCTGCCGATGAAACCATATTTGGCAGCCATTTTAAGTACAAATTGTTTATTCTTGTCCTCACCGGTAGGCTGGCCTATCGGCACATACCACTCGCCTGTTAATCTCCACTTATGGTATTCAACCCATTTGTAAGGGTTTTCTGCATTTACAATTTTGGAGTCGAATAAGGAATACGGCGGCGTTAATTGCAGGCTTAGCAAAAAGTTTGAACCGTATGTAGGAAAAGTTGGGTTGCTTATCGATGTGCGCTGCAAAACAAACTTAAGGCTTAAGTTGTTGGAGCGGCCATTGTTAAACAGGGTACCATCTTTAAGCTTAAGATTTTGGTCAATCGGGTAATTCTTTAAAGTGTACAACGCATAATTTAATGTAACCCCGAAAGAGAAGAAATCATCAGGCCATTTTAGCTGTTTGCCAAGCCCGAACGCAAAACCTGTGGTTCTGAAATATGAACTATCAGCCTGGGCATTGTCATATGTAAGTGTATATGGATTATATGCGTTTGAAAACTTAGTATCATATAAACTTACAGTAAGCGAGTTTCTCTTTGTTCCACCCAGCCATGGTTCGGTAAATGAGACGTTGTATGAGCGGTAGGCCGCACCATTACTTTGAAAGCGAACACTAAGCTTTTGCCCGTCGCCGGTAGGCAATGGGTCCCACGCCTTTTTACTGAATATATTTTTAATGGAGAAGTTATTAAATGTTACCCCTAACGTACCGGTTAAGCCAATGCCTCCCCCAAAGCCCGCGCTAAGCTCAAGCTGGTCGCTCGATTTTTCGACCACCTTCCACGTCACATCCACCGTTCCATCGTCGGGGTTAGGTACAATAACAGGCTCAATCTTTTCCTGGTCAAAAAATCCAAGCTGGGCAAGTTCTCGGTTTGTACGGATAACGTCACTCCTGCTGAATTTTTCACCGGGTATAGTTCTTAACTCTCTGCGTATTACATACTCCTTAGTTTTTTCATTACCACTTATCTTAACATTTTTCCAGGTGGCCACCGAACCTTCGGTAATGCGGATTTCAAAATCAATGGTGTCGTTATATACCGCTGTCTCTATTGGGTCAATGCGGAAGAACAGGTAACCTTCATCATAATATAAACCACTTATATCCCCACCCTCTGGCGATACATTTTTACCAAGCCGCTTGTTAAGCAGTTCGGAGTTATATATGTCGCCTTTATGAATACCAAGGATAACAGTTAAGATAGAGTCCGAATACCTTGTATTACCGCGCCATGTAATATTGCCGAAATAATATTTGTGCCCTTCGTCAACCTTAATATCAATATTCATAAGGCCGCGGGCGGTATCTAATTTTTTACTATCGGCTACAATAGTAGCATCACGATAACCAAGCGAGTTATAATAGTCAATCAACTTTATTTTATCATCCTCGTATTTGGCAGCATTAAACTTGGCTGAAGTAAACGGCTTAATGCGCACATAAGGGCTTAATAATTTGCGTGTTTTGCTGAATGTAAGATACCCCTGCTCATGCAGGTAATCTTTAAAAGTATATACCTGTGCCGGGGCGAGGCCTCCTGAGCCGTCTATAGGATATAGTGTTAAATGTGATTTCTCCTTGGTATCCTTAAGCGCGTGCTTCAGGTTATCAGTATTAACAGTGGCACCTATAAAATTTATATCGTTAACTTTTTCCTTTTTGCCCTTGTCAATATAAAAAGTAAGAATGGCGGTATTTTCAAGCAGTGTGTCTTTTACCTGGGTGATGGTAACAGTGGTAAGGGGGAAACCTTTATCAGCAAAATACTTTTTTATTGCGTCAGAAGCGGTCCGCTTCATATTTTCGGTAATTACCCTGTTAACTACCAGGCCTGTTTTATCTTTCAAATCATCAGACTGGCCTTTGGGTACGCCAACAAAATAATATTTGGAAAGCCTTGGCCTTTCGGTAACATTAATTTCAAGCCAAATATTATTGCCCTGCAGTTTTGTTATATATATGGTTACGTCGCTGAAATAGTTTTGCGCCCATAACTTATTAATGGCCTTGGCGAAATTTTCACCGCCGGGTATAGTAATTTCATCACCCACGTTTATACCGCTCACGGAAATAAGCAGCGCTTCATCAAAATACTTATTGCCTGTTACTTTAATACCGGCAACTTTATATTTCTGCGGTTGCTTTTGGGAAAAGATATTCAGCAAATCCGCATTAAGATTGGTTATGGTTGTGTCGCTGCTGCTTGAAGGGTTGCTTCCCGGTAACTGTGCATACGAAACATAACTGCCCATGCAAAAAGTAATTGCCAGGATAAACGATATAAGGAATTTCTGCATCCGGATTGCTGTTTGTTTATTTTGCGGTACCAAAACCAGCACGGCTGGGCCGGCAGTTTTTGTTTTAGTGGGGGCAAATTAACGGGAATAAGTTAAAAGTGTTTGTTAAATAACAATTTAAAATTCATGGTTTAATGCGCCATTGGTTCTTCATGTTGCAATTGGGCGCTTATTTTACCAAAACGCCTCTCCCGCGCCTGGTAATCCAGTATTGCCTCCACCAGGTTTTCTTTCCTGAAATCAGGCCACCTGGCATCAGTAAAATACAATTCTGCATAAGCAAGCTGGAAAAGCAAAAAATTACTAATCCTGTACTCACCGCCTGTACGTATCATTAGTTCAGGGTCGGGAAAGTTTGCTGTTGTAAGGTATTGCTGAAATACCTCTTGTGTAACAGCATCGGGCTCAAGCTTTCCTTCCTTAACGTCAAATGCAATATTTTTTACCGCGTTTACCAGCTCCCACCGGCTGCTGTAGCTTAATGCCAGTATAAGGTTTAGGCCGGTGTTATGGCCTGTTTCGTTAATAGCCTCTTTAAGCTCCTTGCGGGCATGTACAGGCAGCATCTGAATATCGCCTATAACGTGCAGCCTTATATTATTTTTATTTAATACGGGCACTTCGTTACGTATGGTGTCCACCAGCAGTTCCATCAGGCCGGTAACTTCGTATTCTGGCCTGTCCCAGTTTTCAGTGCTGAAGGTGTACAGCGTTAAATATTCAATACCTATCTCAGAGGCGCCTTCAACAATATTTCGCACACTTTCAACTCCATGAAAATGGCCATACAACCTGTCCTGGCCTTTTTCCTGCGCCCATCGCCCGTTACCATCCATTATTATGGCAATATGACGCGGCAACCGGTTTTTGTCAATTTTTTCAAGATGCTCCATGATAACCCTTCGGGGGAATATTAAGAATGGGCGAAGTTAATAAAATACATTCTTGTAAAAATGCTTATTTAACATGTTTAAAACAAACAAAAGCCAAAGTTTATGCTGCTTTTAAAACAATTAACCGTTAGTAGCTGGCGGTTAAGCAGTTATACGCGCAGGCAAAATAGTTTTAAAATTTTATTTAAATGGGGTGGGGCACTTGTAAGACGATATGTTAAAGGAGAGGCCTACATGCAGCAGCACATACGCGTCGTTTTGGGAACTGTTGCCCCTTTGCCGCCCTTTTTCGCCAATTTGGTTAAGGCTTCTGTCCTGCAACTGGTAAGCTACAGAAGGCTGCCCGTTTGGCAGGGGGGGAAAAGCGTCTGCACCGGCATAGGTGGTGCTTACGTCATCAAGGTAATCGGTGGTTGTAAAACGGTAACCTACCTCGCCAAACACGTTTACTTTGCTGCTCAGGCTATATTTAAACCCAACGGCCAGTGGAAAACAAACCGCCATGGAGCCGTAAGGATGCCTGTCAGGATAAAGTGCGCTGCCCTGGCCTTCTGTACCCAGCGGCCGCAGGTAATATTTTTGCCCCTGCAGGTAAGCATAGGGGTCGTAAGAGAAAACCCCCACACCCAACGAAATATACGGTGTATAATTATAACCGTCAACCCCGGGAATAAACTTGAAAAAATTAAACTGCCCGTTTAAAGAAAACTCCCACACACTGGTATTAAAACTCAGGTTGCGGTCAAACTGGGCTGTGTTTTTACTGTATTGGTCTGAATATCCCAAAAAAGCGTAATCAGCAGCAACCTTAAGGGCCACATAATTATTAAACTGCTTTAAAAAATATATGCCAGCGCTAAATTTGGGGCGGTTAAGCGCAGCATTAGTATTAAGGTCGCCAAAGTAGTGACCCAACCCAATACCTACACCAAATTCACCCTCCTGCTTATAACTCTCGTACTGTGCTTGTACACTGGTAACTGCCGTTACTATTATACAAATAAGTAAAGCTCTTCTTCGCATAGTATGCAAAATAATACTGTTAAAACGAAAAAAGAAGAATTTTCTTGTATGAAGCAGTGTATTTAATATATGGCGGCTGCAATATCGCATCGTTTATACTGTTTAAATCATCAGCATATATCAATAAAATTCTTTTCCTTCGCTGTAAAGTCTTTTCAATGATAACGCTTAACGAAGGCGATAAAGCCCCTGTATTTAAGGGTACCGACCAAAACAGCAATAAAGTTTCCCTGGCGGATTTTAAAGGCAAAAAACTCGCGCTGTTCTTTTATTCGGAAGATGACAGCCCAACCTGTACCATTGAAGCCTGCAACCTGCGGGACAATTATGTATTGCTTAAGCAAAAGGGTATTGAAGTGGTGGGCGTAAGCCCGGATGATGAAAAAAGCCACAAAAAATTTGAAACAAAATACCAGTTGCCCTTTACGCTTATTGCCGACACCAAACACAAAGTTTTAGAGCAGTACGGCGTTTGGGGCGAAAAGCAAATGTTTGGCAACCACTACATGGGTGTACACCGCACCACCTTTTTAATTAATGAAAAAGGAAAAATTGCCAAAATATTTAAAAAACCAAAAAACAAGGCGCATGCCGAGGAAATAGTAAAAGCGTTTGGAAGCTGATATGCTTTTAAAGCATGGCAGCCAGCATTCAATTATATAACCCACTCAACCTCGCCAAAGCTAAAGGAATCCCACATAGCGCCCTGCACATGCAGCCGTCCATCCGGGGTTACTTCTTTTATTTTTGCATCAAACAAAATATTGTCTTTTTTAAGCCGAACTGTTTTATCCCTTTTGTATAAAACGGCATTGTAGGCTGCAATAAGTTTTTCTTTCCCGTTCAGCAATTCATCAAAGCGCCTGTCAATAGCTTCGCATAGTTCTTTTGCGAGTGCTATAACATCAAACTGTTTACCGGTAATTTGCTTTAGCGATACTGCCCTGCCTGCACCTTCGCCAAAAGCGGTTTGGTTAATGTTTATCCCAATTCCGGCCACCGCCCACTGCCAATTATCTCCCCGTATAATATTCTCTATCAAAATGCCGCCTGCCTTTCTGTCATTCCAGTAAATATCATTAGGCCATTTAACACAGCTTTCACTACCTGCATATTTGCTAAAAAAATCGTGCGCCGCTACAGCAATGGCAGCGCTCAAATAAAACAGGCCGGAAACTGCTAAACCATTGGTATTTAAAGCGACAGACATGGCAATATTCTGCCCCGCCTCACTGTGCCATTGCCTGCCCCGCTGCCCCTTACCTGCTGTTTGGCTATGGGCAAACCATACTGTACCATGCTGTGTCTCATGGTTTTGCAACTTTGCCATGGCATAGTTGTTGGTACTGTCAACCGTTATTAATTGTATAAATGGTTGCCCTACAGGACGAATATTGGTGTTGGGTGACAAAGAATTAGTATTTTTGGCCAAAATTAGCTGATTGCAGCCGGCCTTGTGGTTTAATTATTATATAACATATAAACTAAATTGATTATTGGCACCTTTATCTGTTTTGGCTGAGCGCAAAAAAACAAGCGTCGTTAAGCTTAACCGCAATTCTAAAATTTTCAAGTGTATTATAAAGGCTATTGGTGAAAAAAAAGGAGAAAATATAGTTTCTCTTGACCTGCGGAAAATACCTGAAGCAGTTGCCGATTTTTTCATCATTTGCGAAGCTACAAACACCACACAATTAAAAGCCATCAGCGACTTTGTGGAAGACACCGTAAAACACGAATGCGGTGAACTGCCTTACAGGCACGAAGGCCAGCAGGGACGCCAGTGGATAATAATTGACTATGTAAATATTGTTGTACACGTTATGCATACCGAAACACGAAAGTTTTATAAACTGGAAGAAATGTGGAGCGATGCGGAACTGGAAGAATACAACAGCCAATAAAAAACACCGCCTAATTAAACATTTTTTCCTAAAAAACATTTAACAATCGTGAAGTAAGCAAGTATGGCACAAGATGATAAAAATATAAAACCCAACCTTATTGACAGGGGCGGCGATGATAAAAACATGCGAAAAGGCCCGCGCTTTAATATTTACTGGATTTATGCCCTTATTGCTGTTGGCTTAATTGGCTACCAGGTATTTGCACAACATACACCCGACTCCGCTACGGTTACCGAGCAGGATTTTATGCAAATGGTATTGAATGGCGACGTTACAAAAATTGACCTTATTGATAACAAGAAAGAAGTAAGGGTTTATATTGATAACGACAGCCTGCGCAAGAGAAGCGATTATTATCAAAAATGGGCGCCAAAAAATATTGCGCCTGATAACACCAGCCCTCTTTTTACATTCAGGGTGGAAGATGCGGGAAAATTCAGGGATAGGCTTAATGCATTTGCAAAGGATAACAACATTAAAGCTCCCCCCGTTAACGTGTTACAGGAAGGTGAATGGTACGGGCCTGTTGCAAACATTTTAATTACCGTGTTGCTTTTTGTGGTAATGATATTCCTTTTTATGCGCAAAATGGGTGGCCCCGCTGGCGGCGGTGGGCCCGGTGGCATTTTCAACATTGGCAAATCAAAAGCGCAGTTGTTTGAAAAAGGCACCAAGGTTAATATAAATTTTGCCGACGTAGCCGGCCTTGACGAGGCTAAGGTTGAGGTAATGGAGATAGTTGACTTTCTTAAAAATCCCAAAAAATATACGCTTCTTGGCGGTAAAATACCCAAGGGCGCTTTACTAATTGGCCCTCCCGGCACAGGTAAAACCCTGCTGGCAAAAGCTGTGGCAGGCGAAGCCCAGGTACCCTTTTTCAGCATGAGCGGTTCAGACTTTGTGGAGTTGTTCGTAGGTGTAGGCGCCAGCCGTGTAAGAGACCTGTTTAAGCAGGCAAGGGAAAAAGCGCCGTGTATTATTTTTATTGATGAAATTGATGCCATTGGCCGTGCGCGTGGCCGTAACGCTATAATGAGCAATGATGAAAGAGAAAACACCCTTAACCAGTTGCTGGTTGAAATGGATGGTTTTGCCGGTGATGCAGGCATCATAATACTGGCCGCCACCAACAGGCCGGATGTATTAGACAGCGCGCTGTTACGCCCCGGCCGTTTTGACAGGCAAATAAGCATTGACAAACCCGATGTAAAAGGCCGAGAATCAATTTTTAAAGTGCATTTAAAGCCCATAAAAATTTCTCAGACGCTCGATATACATAAACTGGCAGAGCAAACCCCCGGTTTCGCGGGTGCTGATATTGCCAACGTTTGTAACGAAGCAGCGCTTATTGCAGCCCGTAAGGGAAAAGATGCGGTTGACATGGCTGATTTCCAGGATGCGATAGACCGTGTTATTGGCGGGCTTGAAAAGAAAAACAAAATAATATTACCTGAAGAAAAGGAAATAATTGCCTACCACGAAGCTGGTCACGCTATTTGCGGCTGGTTCCTGGAGCATGCGTACCCGTTGTTAAAAGTTACCATAGTGCCGCGCGGTACCGCCGCTTTGGGGTATGCACAATACACACCTAAGGAGCAATATCTTTATAACACCGACCAGTTGATGGACCAGATATGTATGACACTCGGTGGCCGTGCTGCGGAAGAAATTTTCTTCGGCAAAATATCAACTGGTGCATCAAACGACCTGCAGCAGATAACCAAGATGGCATACTCAATGGTTACAGTATATGGGATGAACAGCAAAGTGGGTAACGTAAGCTTTTATGACCCCGCGCAGGAAAACTCATTTACAAAACCTTTCAGCGAAGAAACCGGCAAGTTAATAGACGAGGAAGTAAGAAAATTGATTGAAGAAGCTTACGTGCGTACCAAGAAATTACTTACTGATAAAAAAGAGCAGTTGGAAAAACTGGCACAGGAACTTTTGAAAAAAGAAGTATTGTTCCAGAGTGACGTAGAAACCTTGATTGGCAAACGCCCTTACGAGGAAAAGAAGCTGCTTGATGTTACCAATGAACCCCCGGTGGATAACAAACATTCAGAAACAGGTTTTGGCGAACAGGAAGAAAGAGTGCCGGGCATAATAAATAATCCTGCAAAACCACTCTGATAAACCGTAATGCTTGATGAAAATATCACCTGCAAAACAAAATATTTTAAAAAAAATAAGACAGGCACTGAGCAATACAGTGCCTGTTCCGTTTCCTCAAAGTGAGGGAACGGACAGCGTTTTCCAGCCACCTTCCCAGGAGCCTGAAATAGAGTTTGCGGAAAATTTCACAAAGCTGCAGGGCAGGTTTTCTTTTTGCCTTTCAGAAAAAGAACTTGCTGAACAATTACACCAGTTGGCGGTAACGCGCAACTGGGATAAAATTTATTGCCGCGAAACTGCTGTAAGAGACATGCTTAACGAAGCAGGCTTTACCGCAGATTATACTGCCGACCTTATAAACTGCGATGCCAGCATTACCGGCTGCGAAGCGCTGATAGCGCGTACCGGGAGTATAGTAATGAGCAGTGCACAGCAAAGCGGAAGAACAACCAGTGTATATGCCCCTGTGCATATTTGTATTGCGTATACCAGCCAGTTGCGGTATGATATAAAAGATGCATTGCTGGGTGTAAAAGGTAAATACCAAAAACTACCCTCACTTATTACCCTTGCAACCGGCCCCAGCCGTACGGCAGATATAGAAAAAACACTTGTTGTAGGTGTGCATGGCCCAAAGGAAGTATTTTGCTTTTTGGTAGAGAAGCAGTAATACTTGAAAATTTTTTAGCATTACATTTACCTGATGGATATTTCACCGAATAAAAAAATCTATTTCCTCTCCGATTTTCATCTTGGCGCGCCGGATTATGAGAGCAGCCTGGTACGTGAAAAGAAAGTGGTGGCTTTTTTGGAAAGTATAAGGCATGATGCGGAAATGGTGTTTATAGTGGGCGATATTTTTGATTTTTGGTACGAGTATAAAACGGTGGTTCCAAAAGGATATGTGCGACTTTTAGGCAAATTAGCCGAATTAACTGATAGCGAAATCCCTGTTTATGTATTTATTGGCAACCATGACATGTGGATGAGCGGCTATTTTGAGAAAGAGCTGAATATACCGGTATATTATGAGCCCAAAGTGTACGAATGGAATAATAAGAGGTTTTTTATTGGCCATGGCGATGGTCTTGGCCCCGGGGATCATGGGTATAAATTCCTGAAAAAAATATTCCGCAATAAACTTTGCCAATGGGCGTTTGGCCAGTTTCACCCAACGTGGGGTATTGGCCTTGCCAACTATTTCAGCCGGAAGAGCCGTGCAAAAACCGGTGAGGCGGATGCGCATTTTTATGGCGAAACCGGTGAGTGGTTGATAATTTACTGCCGGCAGGTACTTGCCAAAGAGCATTTTGATTATTTTGTTTTTGGCCACCGGCATTTACCTATTAACCACCCGTTAAGCGAAACAAGCCGCTATATAAATCTTGGTGACTGGATACGTACCTTTACCTATGCAACGTTTGATGGTAAAGACGTTGAATTAAAAAAATGGGAAGGCTAAAAAAAATACTCCTGGTATCAGCAACACTGCTTTCCTCCATAGTAACCCTGGCGGCGACCGATACTACTTTACAACTTACGCAGGTTAAGACAATCAATGGGGACTATGCCAGTTTTTATGTTGACAACCTCAACAATATTTACCTGGTAAACCACAATAACCAGGTAAAAAAACTGGATAATAATTATGATTCTGTTGCTGTATTTAACGATACCCGCAGGTATGGCGACATTTATTCACTCGACGTAAGTAACCCCCTCAAAATAATTGTTTATTACCGCGACTTTAATACCATTCTTATACTCGACCGCTTTTTGAACGTACGCAATACCATCGACCTTCGTAAGTCGGGCATATTACAGGCAAAGGCTGTTGCGCAGAGCTACGATAATAACTACTGGATATTTGACGAGTTGGATAATAAAATAAAAAAAATTGATGACAACGGCAATATATTGCTGGAGAGTGCTGATTTCAGGGTACTGTTTTCAGAGCAATATGACCCAGTGCAGTTAATAGATAATGACGGCCTGCTTTACCTGTACGACCCAAAAAATGGCTGGCTGGTATTTGATTATTACGGTGCGTTTAAGCAGCGGGTACAGGTAACCGGCTGGAGCGATGTACAGGTTACAGGGAAAAATATTATGGGGCACACAGGCTCATTTCTTTATTTTGCCAACCCAAAAGCGCTTGATATACAGGAGGTAAAAACAAATATTAACCTGCAAGCGGTTATTAAACTGCAGAAAGCAGGCAATATATTTATTGCTTTAACAAAACAGGGCCTTTCAATGTACACGCTTTAATACATTTGCTGCATGGAAGACTTTTTACAAAAAGTATTGTTCAATAACACGATACAAGACTACCTGGAGGTATTTATTACCGTTTTGGTTGCCTTTATTGTTAAGCGGTTCATCTCAAGGTATCTTGCAGGGCTGTTGTACAAACTCTTTACACGGGCAGGAAAGACTTTTCATAAAGAATATTTTCTAAGCCTTATTATCGGCCCGCTGGAAATATTTTTATTCTTATTTATCATCATTTTTGCCTTTGATAAACTTACACTCCCTAATTTCCTTCATTTCAATGTATTCAGGGATATTGATTTTAAAACGTTGCTGCAGGCAGTAACGGACGGTACTTTGATTGTGGTTTTTATACGGCTATGTATACGGTTTATAAAATTCGTGGCCCTTATCCTGGAAGAAAAAGCCAGTCACAACGATAATGACAATACTAACCAGCTAATTGTTTTTTTTAAAGATTTTTTCAACGTATTTCTTATACTTATAGGCGTTCTGCTGGTACTTCATTTTTCATTTCACTACCGTGTTACCAACTTTCTTACCGGGCTTAGCATTGTGGGCGCGGCCATTGCGCTTGCTACCAAAGAAAGCCTTGAAAACCTGATAGCTTCATTTATCATTTTTTTTGACAAGCCTTTCAGCACCGGCGATACTGTAAAAGTGCAGGGTTTTAACGGCGTAGTTGAAAAAATAGGCTTACGCAGTACGCGTATACGCACAGACAGTAAAACGTATATAACCGTTCCCAATAAACAAATGGTTGACACCATTCTTGATAATGTCACCCTGCGCACACAGCGCCGGGTAGATATATCCCTCGAGATTGATTTACTTACGACAGCGGCAGAGCTTAAAACTGTTTCTACGGGCGTTAAAGAAATTTTGCAGCAGGATGTAATTGAAAGCAGTATGGTTTACCTAAGCAACACAGGCAAAAATGCTCATGTAATTACCATTATATATTTTGCATCAATGTCCCAAACATTTGCCGAATTTCTTGAGCTGCAGCAAACGGTAAATCTTCAAATAATTGAATTACTGGAGAAAAACGGCGTGAGCCTTGCAGAAGCAATAACCGATGTAATGGTATCTCAAAAACAGCCCTGATACAATACTTTTGGTTATTTATTTTTAAGGTGCTGCAACACCTGCTCCAGCATATTGGCATTGTTTACAAAGCGGTCATTCGTGTTACCAGGCTTAACACCATCATATAAAACTGCTTTTTCAAGCAGGTCATAGCCTTTCCGGGCTTGTGCGCTGTCATAAAAGTTTTCGTCCCAGGCATCGCGGGTGTCTTCGTAATGCTGAAGCCGTATATCATCTGAAGCAATAATAAGAGGAGTACGGAACGAATGAAGCGAAACGTAATTTTTTTTGCCGTCTGCCACATCCTGCATTAATAATTTCAAAAATGAGATATGATTTTCCACTCTTGCCGCTATCTGTTTACCAGTTTCAGGCTTTGAAGGTTTAATACGCCAAAAATTATTTTGCTTGCTGTAGGGGTCGTCTTTTTCACTTCGGTATGTTTCTTTATCGGCAGATAATACAAAAACGTACGGCCCGTTATGTTTAAAAAAAGAAAAGCCATTATCGCTTTGTGCGAAGGAAGGGATTAGCCTGTCCAAATCGTGCTGATCAACCCGCAAAGCCAGTACCGCCGGCGAGATGCTGTCAACCTTCATAGTAAGTGGCTGCCCCGGTGCTGATTCATCCGTTAATGACAGGGTTCGCGTCGGGTCAGTGTACAACCATGTCCCGTGCATATATTTTTTAAAAATCACCAGGTCGAAGGTTTTGTCATTCCTCAATACCAGCTTATAATCCAGGAAAAAATTATGCATGGCCTCATCGCGGTCATCTTCCCTGTTTATGGAATCAATAAAACTTTCTTCATTATTCATATAAACACCGGAAAAACTCCAGCGCCAGGGAAGTATATCCTGCGCCGCGTGCATACAGCCCATGCCGGCAATGACAATAAGCAATGAGATGGTTTTAAGGATTGATTTCATACAAGCCGCTGAATGATTTAAGGGAAATGAATATACTACCCGTAAAACTACTCATATTTATTGCTAAAAGGTGGTTATCCGTACATAAAATCAGCGTCGCGCCAAAGTAAGGGTTACTAAGGCTGCTTTTTGTCCGGCCCCGGTCTTTGCGGTGGCTTATTAAAAGTGGGCCTTTGCTTTGGCGGGCGTTGCTGCCCCTGGTTACCCTGCAGCGGCGGGCGCTGAGGTTGCTTTTGTCCCCCGCCACGCTGGTTGTTGTTTTGTTTTTGTTGCTGCTGGTTCCTTTGATTATCCCCGCCCCCCCCGCGCTGTTCGTTCCTGCGGCGGCTGTCCTTTTCCAATGATTTAAGGCTTATTTGCCCTACTACATCCACAAAATTGTGCTCCATTTCCGATGGTTTACTGCTAACCAGTTCAACGGGCTGTAATTCATCAACCCTTTCACCGCGAAAGTTGAGCTTTTTTATTTCCCTTACCCGGGTTATTGATAGCGGGTATTGTTTGCTGCTTTCCGGCAACACATACCACATCAGGTTTTTAAATATGTCCTTTTTTATAAGTGTTGCGGTGCCTTTGGTAGTGTCAAGCATGTCGGCATTGTCCGGAAAATTCTGCAATGCGTCAAGATAAGTATCCAGTTCGTAATTAAGGCAGCATTTCAGGCGCCCGCACTGCCCGCTCAGCTTTGTCTGGTTAATACTGAGATTTTGATAACGTGCCGCTGTGGTTGTTACGCTCTTAAAATCAGTAAGCCATGTGCTGCAGCAAAGCTCGCGTCCGCAACTTCCAATGCCCCCTACCTTGCCGGCCTCCTGCCGTATACCAATCTGGCGCATTTCCACTTTTACCCTAAACTCTGATGCGTATCTTTTTATCAGTTCCCTAAAGTCAACGCGGTCATCTGCCGTGTAAAAAAATGTCGCTTTTTTACCATCAGCCTGTATTTCCAGTTCCGTAAGCTTCATTTGCAGGTTAAGTTCCAAAGCAATTTCGCGGCTTTTCATAAGGCCCGCCTTCTCCCGGCTTTTATTATGCTTCCATATTTCAAGGTCTTTGTCTGTACTGCGGCGTAATATTTTTTTTATATCCGGGTTAAATTCGTCAACATTCTTTTTCTTCATTTGTATGCGCACCAGTTCCCCCGTAAGACTTACCTCGCCAACATCAAAACCGCTTACACCTTCAATGGTAACATATTCGCCTTTTTCAAAATGCTGCAGTGTGGCATTGCGGTAAAAATCTTTACGGCTGCCATTATTAAAGCTTACTTCAACTATTTTACAACTGCTTTCCGTGTCACTTATTGGCAGGTTCATCAGCCAGTCATGCACATTAAGCCTGTTACAGCCACCGGTGCTGCAACCTCCATTACTTTTACAACCATTTGGTTTTCCTGTTCCGCATGAACCACAACCCATAATCGCTGGTTTATATTGGTCTATGATTGTTGTTTACAGGAAAGAATGCTTACAGGCATGCTATAGAAGTACTATTGAACGGCGGTTGTCCCTTTGGGAACTCCTGCGGAGCGTCACTGGCTGCAACAGCGTGTTTACTGCTGAGCTATATGGTAAACTTTGAAAATCAATATATTCCAAAAGTTTAGTGAACGTCTATGCTGGTATATATTCTACAGTACTAAGGTGCAACGTTTACTCAATTGTTGTTAAAACAATATTCGCTCACATTAACACCGGTGCCCGGTTACACACATCCCTCCTCTCCGCCGGCAAAAGGCTTAATACACCCGTTAACCGGCTACTCCGTCAAAATTAAGGCTTTATGTTGAATTATGTGGAACAGTTTAATTGTAAGGGCGTGGAACAATATTTTGGCGTTGGCATTGCGCTCAATATAGTAAGCCGCCTGGTCAAGCTCCTCAATAATTGCCTGCTGCTGGCTTACGGAGGCTATTTTATTAAGCCGCTGGGCAAAATCCTTTTCATTTTCGGGCAGGGCAAGGTTGTCCGCTCCTATTACCCTTATACGCAGGCTCTGTTCCAGCAGGTGCGTAAAATACCGTAAAAACTGCTTTTGCTTCTCCCTCCCCAGCTTGCTTACTTCATCAATCCATTTAAGCTGCGCCACGGGGCCACCCTTAATGCAGGCGTTAAGCCATTCGCGCAAAAGCCCCTGCCAGTCTTCCTCGGCATGCTGCAGCAGTTGCAGTGCTTCCCGGTAATTGCCGGCGGCAATACTGGCAGTTTGCCTCGCCTTGTCGGGCAAAACATTTGCACGGGTTATAAGCGCCTGTTCAATTTCCGACAAGCCGGGCCGTGGAATTTTTACCAGTTGGCAACGGCTTAATATGGTCATTAGTATTTGCTCCTCATTTTCTGCCACCAGTATAAATAAGGTGTTGGGGGGCGGCTCCTCAATAAGTTTCAGTAACTTGTTACCCTCTTTACCAAGGTATTCGGGCATCCAGATAATCAATATTTTATAAGGGCTCTCAAAGCTTTTCAGGCTCATCTGGCGCACAATCTCGTTACATTCCTCTGCCGTAATATTTCCCTGTTTATTCTCGGCGTTTATAAACTGCAGCCAGTCAAACACATTGCCATAGGCATATTGGGTAATAAACTCCCGCCACTCCTTCACATAATCAGCACTGGTGGGCTTATCACCGCTTTTTTTGGGAATTACGGGAAAAGTGAAATGTATATCAGGGTGAATATATTTTGATGCCTTCAAAAAAGCAGGCTGCCTTTCCATCCAGGCATCCGCTTCCGCGGGTGTAGAAGGAAGTTTAGGCGCAACCGGGGGTTCATCGCCAAACAATGACGCGCCTGCAACGGGCGCGACCTGCGCTGCGGGTTGCAACGCAACATACTGGGCAAATGCGAGAGCCAAAGGCAGGGCGCCGCCGCCCTCCTTACCCAAAAACAACAGCGCATGGCTAAGGCGGTTTTGATGCACCATTTCAAGCAGGTGCTGCTTTGTTTCCTGCAGGCCTATAATATCTTTAAATTGCATTTACCACTGTTTTTTGCCTACTTCTGCCGACAATGCCGGTGAGCGAAGATAAAAAGGGAAGCGGATGAAACCGGCTTTTTTGATAAGATGTGAAAAACAAAACCAGGAAATACACAGGTGGCATCGTTTGCTTAATAAAGCGTTTAGTTATTTTTAGGCCTAAGCTTTAACTATATGAAATTATTTTTGCCAGCCATTGCTTTTTTTAGCCTATGTACACGATTGTGGGCCCAGGTGTCTAACACGCAGTATGTTATTGTAAAACCACTGGTGGAAGAGATACGAACCGCTGCACCGTTTAGTTTTAGTGGTTATTTGGGCGATAAAGTAGAGGCTGTAATTCAAAACAACATAAAAAAAGAAGATGTAGCATCGTTGGTGGATGTATTTCGTCACCGCAACGAAACCAGCCTTTGGCAAACAGAATTTTGGGGCAAATGGCTGTTAAGCGCTGCCAAGGCTTACCAATATAATAAAGACGAGGCTCTTTTTGATACAATGAAATCTTCCACCGCCGAAATAATAGCCACACAAACGCCTGATGGCTATATAGGTAATTATGCTGACGGGAAACATTTAGGTAACTGGGATATTTGGGGAAGAAAATATACCCTGCTGGGCTTAATATATTACTATGATATTACCGGCGACAAGGCGGTTTTGCAGGCTGCGCGCCACCTGCTTGACTTTACATTAACCGAGGTTGACCCCGGCAGGAAAAATATTGTTTTAACAGGCGCTTTTCGCGGAATGCCGAGTTCTTCAATTTTGGAGCCTGTAGTATTGCTTTACCAGCGCACCGCTGAAAAACGTTACCTGGATTTTGCCAAATACATTGTTGCACAATGGGAAACACCACAGGGGCCGCAACTCATCAGCAAGGCTTTGCAGGATGTGCCTGTTGCAAGGCGCTTTAGCGATACCCTAACCAACAACTGGTGGAGCTGGCAAAACAGCCGGAAGGCTTATGAAATGATGAGTTGTTATGACGGATTACTAAAACTTTACCAGGTGACCGGCGAGAAAAAATATCTTGAAGCTGTTGCTGATGCTGTAAAAAGTATAAAAAAGGAGGAAATAAATATCGTTGGCAGTGGTGCAGCATTTGAATGCTGGTATGGCGGCGCGCAAAAGCAGGCATATCCCACCATGCACACCATGGAAACCTGTGTTACTATTACCTGGATGAAATTATGTTACGAGCTGTACCGCTTTACCGGGGATGCGGCGCTGGTGGAAAACATTGAAACATCTGCATACAACAACCTGCTGGGCAGCCTGCTGCCCGATGGCAGCCGCTTTAGCAAATACAGCAGCCTGCAGGGATTCCGCGACCTTGACGATTACCAATGCAACATGAAGATAAACTGCTGCATGGCCAATGGCCCACGCGGGCTTATGTTACTGCAGGACCTTGCCGTGATGCAACATAACAACAGCATATATATAAATCTATATAATGCGGGTAATGCCCGGTTTCAATTAAACAACAAGGCTTTTAACATACAATGCGAAACATCTTATCCCGCAGACGGCAGTATAGAGTTACATATAAATCCATCCCTGCCCATTAACACTACGGTTTATTTACGCATACCCTCATGGAGCAGTAAAACCACTATACAGGTAAACGGCAGCGCTATTAACGAGCCAATTACCGCAGGGGGCTATGTTGCCTTACAGCGCGAATGGAAGGCTGGCGATGTTATACACCTAACATTTGACATGCGCGGCCGGGTACTAACACTTCGTAACAATTATGCCCAATACAAGGCTGTAATGCGTGGCCCAATCGTGCTTGCGCGCGACAGCAGGTTTGGTAATTATGATATTGATGATGAGTTTACCAATAGTGGCAATGACAGCACCTTTATTAATTTAACGCCTATAAGCCTGCCTGGTGTTTGGCTGGCATATACATACAACTTTACCACTGGTACAGGTGAAGACCCGGTGCAATTGAATGTACCGCTGGTTGACTTTTCATCCGCGGGCAATGAGTGGAAAGCATCAAACAGGTACAGGGTGTGGGCACCTGTAAGTTTGGATGTAATGAAGGAAAAGTGAACTGCATGGTGTTTGCTACAACAACTTACCCTTTAATAATATGGCCGCGATGGTAAAGTAAATAATAAGCCCCGTAACGTCAACCAATGTAGCCACAAAAGGCGCTGATGATGTTGCAGGATCAAGCTTGAACCTTTTAAGCACCATTGGTATCATGGAGCCACTCAAAGTACCCCACATAATAATACCGATTAAAGAAAAGAAAACCGTGAAGCCAAGTGACATCCAGTACTCGCCGTAATCATATATATGCAGTTTCTGCCAGAGCAGTATGCGTAAAAAACCAATACAGCCAAGTATCAGCCCCAGTGCCAACCCAGACAATAGCTCCCGGCGCATTACATAAAACCAGCTTTTTAAATTAAGCTCCTTTAATGCCATTGCCCTTATAATAAGGGTTGCAGCCTGTGACCCGCCATTACCGCCGCTGGATATTACCAGGGGAACGAACATGGCCAACACAGCCGCTTTGGCTATCTCAACATCAAAATGCTGCATGGCGGTTGCAGTAAGCATTTCACTTATAAATAATATAATTAACCAGCCTGCCCTTTTTTGTATCAGCGTTAAAACGGGTGTTTTAACATACGGGTAGTCCAGGCTTTCCATACCGCCAAATTTCTGAATATCTTCTGTGTCTTCCTGTTCCGCAATATCAATCACGTCATCTATCGTAATAACGCCCAGCAGCATGTTTTCGTCATTTATTACCGGCAGGGCTATGCGATCATACTCTTTAAATTTATCAACGGCTGTTTCACGCTTATCCTTTATGTTCAGCGCCTCATATGACCCGTCCAGGATGTCTTCAATCTTCAGGGTTGGATCGTTCAGCACTAACCTTCTTACGGGTATATCATCCACCAGGCGGCCTTCATCATCTACCACGTAAATTACATTGGCGGCTTCGGTGTCTTTATGTGTTTTACGCAGGTAGTCCATCGCCTCTTCAATCGTCATGCCTTTTTTTATCGCAGCCACATCGGTATTTATTAACCGCGCCACAGTGCTATCGGGGTATCCCAATAAATCGTGCGCGGCCTTGCGGCTTTTTTCATCAAGCAGGTTAATATAATGCTCTAATTCATCACCTTCAAATTCAGACAAAAAAGACATCCGGTCATCTGAATAAAGGCCGTTAAGTATAACAGCGGCAATAGTATCCGGTACATTTTTTATTACAAATTTCTGGTGCTGTTCATCCATGTATGCAAAAACGGACACCTGCATGTTTTGCGGAAGCTGCTCAAATGCCCTTAGCACCGCGTCGTTAGGCAGGCTTACCAATATCTTCGCCATCTCCGCCGGGTGCAGTGCTTCTGTTTTATTCGTCTTAAAGAGCGATAAAAAACTGAAATTACCCTGCAATATTTTTTTGCTAAGCTCTTTTATCTTCATGGCCAGCGTTTTTAAAGATGTAAGCCTTAATTATCGCGGCAATATACGGCAAAAAGCTTCTGCATCAAGTCACTCTTTTACAGGTAATTTATTTTACCCGCTTCTATAAAAGCCTTTGTGTTATTGGCAAGCCAGCAAGGGCGCGCAACAAAAACATAGCTATAACACAAAATTAATACGCCTGTTTTGCTTTTACTATAGTGGTATCTGTTACCAATGTAGGCACAATGTAACCACCGGTATCTATGGATGTTTTGGGAAAAGAAGTTCTTAACTGCGCATAAGCGCTCTTGTTTATGCCGGTTTGATAAACAAATAATGAATGCAGTTTTTTAAGCCCTTTTAGCTGCATTAATCCTTCTGCCGTAATATTTGTGCCTACAAGGTTTAAATATTGCAGTGCCTGCAAGGTTTGCAGTGAGGCAAGCCCTTTATCGGTGATATTGGTGCGCGAAATATCCAGGCGGGTTAACCCGGTAAGCTGCGACACAATCTGCAATGATGAGTCATTAATATTAGTGCCGTTTATTTTAAGCCATATAACCTGCTTTTTTAACTGGGCTACCAGTTGCAGAACATTAACCGGCACAACTGTATCGGTTACAAAATTTAATTGCAGGTAATTTATATTTTGAGCTACCGGCAATACAACAATTCCTTTTGATGCTAACTGCTCCATCACTTTTGCGTCTGCCGGTTCAACCGGTTGTTTGGGTATATCGGCTAGCCCCGTTTTTGCTGCTGCGGGGGCTTTTTGCAGGGACAGTAAAACTGGTTTTATTTCTGCCGGCTGGGTAATATCTTTTACCTTTTTATTGAAGGCCGCACCGTTCTCAATCCACCAATGAAGAAGGGCAACCTGTTCTTTTGTTGGTTGTGGTTTTTCTTTAGGCGGCATGTGGTCATCGTCATCCGGTGAAAGCAGCATGCGCTTTATCATATCGCTTTCATCTGCTTTACCAGGCTTTATTACAATACCATCTTTGCCGCCCTTCATTAACCTTGCGCTGTCATCCATTCGCAGGCCGCCCTTTTGTTTATTCGGTCCGTGGCAGGAGTAACATTTTGTCTGTAGGACCGGCTGCACCACGTCGCTATAAATATTTGCCTCCTGCACATTGGGAATGGGCTTGATGGCACCGTAAGAAACGCTATCGCCGGAAAAAATATTTTTTAGAGGTTTAGTGAAATAGTCCGAACCATGCGTAAGTGAACCACCAAGGTGGCCAGTTACAAATATTAACACGAGTAAACCAACAGAAAGCAATGTTTTATTAACCCCAAACTGCGGGTTTCTTTCTTTAGCGTACAACATAAAAGAAACCAACGCAGTAGCAAGCCCCATCCACATATGCCAGCTAACAAGGGTTTCGTCGTAGTCGTCGCTAATAGAAAGCAGGTACCCTGTTATGCAAGAAAGTAATGCCGAAAATGCGCCTGCCAGCAATATAATAGGTACCGCCTGTTTTAAACCGGTATATCTTGGCTTTCGCGACAGCCATAGCAACAGCAATGCTGTAAGCAAAATGCCAATGGGCAAATGGATAAGCGCAGGATGTAAATGGCCAATAAACTCAGGTATGGAAAGCAGCACGCAAAGAATTTAGATACAATAATAATTGATATAAAAATTGGGAGCAAATGAAAATTGCCAGTGCATGTACAGCCGCTTTAATTCTTTAACACAATTTTTAAACAGCAATAAGTAGCTTCACTACCCTAAACCCGCGATAGCTTCATGAAAAAATTACTGCTGTTAGCTACTCTAAGCATTTTTACAGTTGGCGTTACAATTGCCCAGCCTAAAAAACATAAGGCATTACACAAACACCACACAAAAAAAACAAAAAAGAAAAGAGGCCGTTACCACGATGCCGACATAGTTAATTTTTACGAGCCTCTGTAGAATATCCTCATTTACCATACCTGTCGCGCAATAAATGCATCATGTGTACATTAATAGCCCATTGGTCAGCCACGGGCTGATAAGTGTACGGTATTGTGGGCATATAATCCGGCGGGCCAAATTCAGTAAGTACGGTCATTACTTCCCCTTTCTGCTTTTTCATTTCCATTACTTTGTCCCACCATGCAACATGGGCATCAAGGGCGTTTTTCCATTCAGGTGCACGCGGGTCGTTCACCTGCGGGCCTTCAGGATGGCCTATACGGGCATGTATATGGTCAACCCTTTGCAGGGTTAAATCAACCGTTTCTTGCTGGTCTTGCAGCAGTGTTTCGCTTACATTACACCAGTGAGACACATCGAACGTTACGCGCAGTTCAGGCACCGTATCAATATAATGCCGTGCTACCGGCGCGGCAAACAGCATACGGCTGCGGTGTGTTTCGTGGCATATTTTTATGCCTGTTTGCTTTGCCAGTTGCAGTGTATGGCCAATCAGCGTTTTATTTTGTTCGTAACTAAAATAATCACGGCCTGAGTGGCAATTTATATATAATGGCCGCTGCACGGTATTGGTAGCAGCCGCATTAATCATATTTTTAAACGTATTAAAGTGTTCTTCATAATTGCTTTCATGCCCGGCAGTAAGAAAGCCAACTTCAAGGCCGTATTTTTTCAGCATATTAAACAATTCATCCTGGCCTTCCTGGTCAGTTGGCCACCATATCTCTATTCCATCGTATCCTTCTTTTTTTACCTGTGCACCATATTCGTCAAGGGTTCCTTTATAACCCCAGTTTGTTGCAAGTACTTTGAGTTGAAAATTATTGTTCATAGTAAACGTCGGTTTATTGGATGAAGCAAATGTTTGTAATGATGCAAGCATTAATGCGGTGGTGGAAGATGCAGAAAGTTCGATAAAATTTCTCCGGTTCATTAGTATGGCAGCGTTAATGTCAGGCTTCAAATATATTGTAAATAGTTTAAGTGCCGGGCATTTACAGGATGCATTGTAAAAATAAACGCAACAAAAAGGGCAGCCTCAAAAAGCCGCCCGCATAGTACCCCCAAGAAAAAAAAGTTTAAAAATATTATGATGGTCAATAAGTTACCTAAACTTTGTAAAGGTCACAAAGCTATTCTTTCATAAACTCCTTCAGAATACCGAATATTCGGTAGTAACAAGTGCATGTTGAGAGTTTTGTTACAAAGCTTTTTCATAAATACTTTGAAATATTTGTAAGAAGGGCAAACCTGCGTAACGGTGTGATTGATTTAGCTTGCCTAGACAATTCGCTGCCGTATTACCTTGGCCACCGCCTCATGGCTGCTGTTTACGTGCAATTTCCGGTAAACACTCTTAATGTGCGTTTTTACTGTTTCAATGGATATACCCATTTTATCGGCAATCATTTTATAGCTTTTACCGTCGGCGAGGCATTCAAGCAACTCTTTCTCCTTTGGAGTGAGATTATAATCTTCCGCGTTTACAACGGGCATTGTTAACTGGAAGAATTGCACCACCATTTTTGCTACCGAAGGAGAAAGCGGTGAGCCGCCTTTATAAGTATCAGAAAGGCCCTGTATTATTTGTTGTGGCGTAGAATTTTTTAACAGGTAGCCGGAGCCGCCCGCACAAAGCGCCTGGAAAATCCTTTCCTTATCTTCAAACACCGTTAGTATCATTATTTTCATTCCCGGAAACTCGCCTTTGATAAGGCGCGTGGTATCAATGCCGTTCATTACCGGCATTTCAATATCCATTATAATTACGTCAGGGTTAAAATGCTTTACGTGTTGTAAAGCCTGTCTTGTATCGGGGAAAGCAGCTATGCATTCAAATTCGGCAGACGTATTTACCAGGAAATATAAGGAGTCCCGCAAATGCTTATTATCCTCAAAAATCATCACTTTTATTTTTCCATTATTATCCATGCTGCAAAAGGATGAAAAATTTTATGATTCTTTTCTACCGAATATTAGGGATAGGTATTACAGCCTTTATTACCGTACCGTTGCCAGGTGCTGAAACTATCTCGCATGCGCCCTGGCTTGCCTTAGCCCGGTTTATCATTGTTTCAAAGCCGTTGCCCGGCTGAACTGCGTTTTTGTCAAAACCTTTGCCGTTGTCTTTTACTGACAAAATGAAATATCTGTCACCTGTAACAAAATCCAGGAGGATTTGAGTAGCGCCTGAATATTTTAAGGCATTATTTATCGCTTCCTTAATAATAAGAAATATATTTTTTCTCAGCTCCATGGTAAAGTGGTGCTGGTCAATTTTGCTGTCTATATTAACAATAATATTAACATTGCCAATCTCCTTAAGCCGTACAATGTAATTTTCAATTCTTTCTCTCAAACTCTCACCTTCATCATATTTAGGGTTCATCGTCCAAACTATATCGCTCATCCTGTCAATTACTTCTTTTGCATTGCTGTTAATTTTGCTTAAAAGGTGTTTGTTTGTCGGGCTATCCAGTCTCTCGTCCACTGCAATATTGCTCAATAATAAAATACTGCTGAGCGAACTGCCAATATCATCATGCAGGTCGCTGGATATCTGGTTACGCATTTCCACTTCTTTAAGTTTTTGCTTTATGCGGTTCCTATTCCACAAAATAAACACGAGAAAGCCACCCAAAATAATAAGGCTTGCTGTAAATATGGTAATTATATGCTGCCTGCTTATTTCCTGTTTCGCCAGTTTTTCTTCTGTGTTAAGCAGCACAATAGTGCTGTCCTTTTTGTCCGCTTCGTATTTTGCAAACATATTAGCCATAAGGTCTTTATTATTATGGGCATCTATTGAATCTTTAAAGCCGGTGCTTTGCTGCAAATATTTCAGCGCGAGTTCAAAATCGCCCTGGTCGCGGTATGTTTCCGACAACTCTTTGGCGGCATCAAACTCGTACTCAATTTCACTATCCTGTTTAAAATAGTTCAATGATGCGGTCAGCAGGTCAATGGCAACTGTGTATTCTTTAAGCGTATGCCGGCATTTGCCTACTTTAATATTTTCGTAAGCAACATCAGCCGCACTGTTTAGCCGCTGGAAAATATCATGCGATTGGTTATAATACTCCAATGCAGAATCAATATACGGGTGTATTGTGCGGTTTCTGCTCAACTGGTAGTAAACATCTGCAACATTATCCCATGAGTAGGCAGCCGATATACTTGTTTCTGACCCCGTTAACTTCAAAGCCTCTTTATGAAAATACAATGCAGAGTCATACAACTTCTCATTTAAGTACAAACTACCAAGGGCAGAAAGGGCATCGCAGGTATAAAGTTTTTCATTAAGCCGTTTAAACGACGCCAGTGACGAAAGCAGGTAAACTTTAGCTTTTGCCGGTTGGCCAAGGTCGCGGTATGTAATGCCCAACTGCCTTTGCGCATAAGCCAACGCGCGTTCATCATTTACTTTCTCAAAAAGCTTTACAGCCTGTAAAATATAGGTTAGCGCCTTTTCATAGTTCTTTTGGCTTTGGTAAACGGTACTTATATTTAACATAGCTCTCCCCTCACCGCGCGGCCAGTTTATACCCCGGTACAAAGCGCGTGCAACTTCCAGGTATTGCAGTGCAAGCTCGGTTTTACTGCTGCTGTAATACGCCCAGCCTAATGAATTGTTGCTTGCTGCAAGCGCAGT
The DNA here is from genome assembly GCA_035550215.1 of Chitinophagaceae bacterium. GTDB lineage: Bacteria > Bacteroidota > Bacteroidia > Chitinophagales > Chitinophagaceae > JABDFW01. The sequence goes on from DASZPM010000006.1 coordinate 79,461, forward strand.
ATCGTTCTTAACTTTTATAGACAATGCCATCGCGGCTTTTGAAAGATTTATAGCACTGCCAGGATTGGTATTTGCCGTCGCAAATGCAATATTGGCAAGCAAAAGCGGCTTTTGCTTTTCATCCTTTTCTAATCTAAACTTTCGCCACAATGAATCAACACCCTGCGAAAACAGGCCTGCCTTGCAAAATAGAAGGGTAGTGATAAAAAGTAAACACTTTCTCATCGGCAGCGGGTAAAAATTATGGGAGGGAATTAACTGTACAAATTAACTAACTATTTGGTTTACACAAATAATCTATTTTTGCCGCCAGTTAATTAAAATATTGCTATATGTCATACAACTTACTAAAAGGCAAAAAAGGCATCATATTCGGCGCGCTCGACGAAAAATCAATTGCATGGAGAACCGCTTTGCGTTGCCATGAAGAAGGCGCCCAGTTAGTATTAACCAACGCACCCGTGGCTTTGCGCATGGGTGAAATAAATAAACTGGCAGAGCAGGTAAATGCCCCGGTGATAGGAGCGGATGTTACCAGCATGGATGATATCAAAAAACTTTTTGAAGAATCAATGGCACATTTTGGCGGGAAGATTGATTTTATACTGCACAGTATCGGTATGAGCCTGAATGTTAGAAAAGGCAAAAGTTATACAGAGATTGATTACGCGTGGAACCAAAAAACCCTTGACATTTCCGCAACCAGCCTGCACAAGGTGCTGCGTACCGCCTGGGACATGGATGCCCTGAACGAATGGGGTAGCGTAGTGGCGCTTACTTATATTGCCGCACAAAGGGTTTTTCCCGATTATAATGAAATGGCTGATGCAAAGTCACTGCTGGAAAGTATAACACGCAGTTTCGGTTATTATTATGGGGCAAAAAAGAAAGTACGAGTAAACACCATTTCACAATCTCCCACGCGTACTACAGCCGGCAGCGGTGTTAAAGGCTTTGATGGTTTTATTACCTATGCTGAAAAAATGAGCCCGCTGGGCAACGCGTCAGCAGATGACTGTGCTAATTATTGCGTAACACTGTTTAGCGACCTTACCAAATATGTAACCATGCAAAACCTCTTTCACGACGGCGGCTTCAGCTTTACAGGTGTAACACCGGATGTTATTGCCATGATGAGGGAGGAATAACACATTATTTTGCAGAACCCCCATATCCGCTTTTTTCATTATTCGGGGTTTAACCTCCTGAAATTACCAGGAACATTGCTACTATCAGATTTTTGTACCTACCAAATAAAACCGCCCCGTGAGCACACGGGGCGGTTAATATTTTTTCGGATAATGAATTTAAGCGCTAATACTCATCCTCGTTAAACAGGAAATCTTCCTGGCTGGGATAATCAGGCCAAATATCTTCTATGCTCTCATATACCTCTCCCTCGTCCTCCAGCTCCTGCAGGTTTTCAACCACTTCAATAGGCGCGCCTGAACGTATTGCATAATCAATCAGTTCGTCCTTTGTGGCTGGCCAGGGAGCATCTTCAAGATAGCTGGCTAATTCTAGTGTCCAAAACATAGCCTCTTAATTTTTGCGCAAATGTAAGCGTTGTAACGAAATAACCAAATGTGCAATTGTCCCCATGGCTAAATAAATCTATAAAATTATAAAAACACGGTTTTTACCCGCTTTGTAGTTAGGTTTGCCATAATTACGTTTAAAAAAGGGGATAAATGCTAAAAGCGGTTAATATCCAAAAACGATACGGGCAGTTACAGGTGCTTAAAGGGGTTAATATAGCAGTAAATGCAGGTGAAATTGTCTCCATCGTGGGCTCTTCCGGCGCGGGTAAAAGTACTTTGCTGCATATTTTAGGTACACTTGATACGCCTGACAGGGGAGAAATATTTTTAAACAACGTTGCACTGCATACATTAACCGGCAAAAAACTGGCTGCTTTCCGCAACAATAGCATTGGCTTTGTGTTTCAATTTCATCATTTACTGCCCGAGTTTTCGGCACTTGAAAATGTATGTATCCCCGGCTGGATTTTGGGTAAAAAAAAGAAAGACGTAGAGCGGGACGCGACAAAATTGCTTGAGATATTGGGGCTGGCTGACCGCCTTGACAATAAACCGCAGGCGTTAAGCGGCGGCGAGCAGCAAAGGGTTGCAGTGGCAAGGGCACTAATAAATAAACCTTCCATTGTTTTTGCGGATGAACCTACCGGTAACCTTGACAGCCATAACGCGAAGGAACTGCATGATTTGTTTATTCAATTGCGGCAACAATTCAACCAAACCTTTTTAATTGTTACCCACAACGAAGAGCTTGCCGATATGAGTGACCGGATACTGCACATGAAAGACGGCATTATTGTAGCAGAAAGTGCAGGTTAGCGGCAGGGCTAATACCTATCCATCCAGGTCTCTCATTAATTTATCAAAAGCCCTTTTTAACTCCGCAAAATCCTTTTCCAGCGCAGTTAACCTTGCCTCAAGGCTGTTATTATAATAAACGGCAGTATCTTCTGCAATATCATCTTCCGCCATGGCAGGTGTGCCACCCAGCAGGTGCATATAGCGTACTTCTTTTTGGCCGGGCTTCCTGGGCAGTTGAACAACAAAGGGCATTTCACCCGAAGAAAGCTTTTCTAAAATCTCTTGTACCTCTTCCAGCGATTCGTATTCATACATTCGGCCCGCGTTAGTATTTAATTCACCCGCCGTCTGCGCACCGCGCAGTAACAGCAAACAAACAACCGTTACCTCTGCTGTTGTAAGCGGGTACACCAGGGCAAAATTATGTTTGTATTTTATCGTACGGCTTGCACCGCCTGTAGCGGTGGCAACAAGACCTTTACGCCGCAGCGTGTTTAATGCAGCGGTAACCGTTTCTTCATCAAATTGCACCACCGGGTTTCTTGATGTTTTTTGATTACATGCCGCAGTTAACGCATTAATCGTCATTGGGTAATAGTCAGGTGTGGTGCGGCTTTTTTCCATCAGTGAGCCCAATACGCGCAATTCCACGCTATCCAGCAAATGCAATGTTTGTTCCATACAATAAAGATAAAACAGGTTTGTGGTGAAAAATAAGCAATGTAAAAACTAAGGTGAAACCCTTTCAAATTTCTGTATCGTGTTATTTAAAATATCGCCTGTATAAATATTAGCATCATCGTCAACCGCCACCGTGTGATACCTGCATACCGGCCCGTTATATCCGCCGCTTCTGCCAAACCGGTTAACAATATTACCAGCAGTATCAAGTATTATTACATCGCTGCCTTTGGGTATTGCAAAGCTTGTTATATAGTCAACTGCCGTAATTGTATTATTGCCGCGGTTAAACACAAGTGCATACATTTTTCCAAAATTTTCATTTTTCCATTCTTTCAAAAATTTCCCGGTTGTGTCAAATACTTCAATCCTGCTATTCTCCCGGTCTGCAACTAATACATGGTCTTTTTCATCCAATACTACTCCATGCGGTATATTAAACTGGCCGGCACTGCTGCCTTTAGCCCCCCATTGAAAAAGGAATTTACCCTGTGCCGAAAACTTGGCTACCCGGCTGTTGCGGTAGCCGTCACTTACATAAAAAGATCCGTCATCCGCCACAGCTACATTGGTCGGCCTGTTAAAATGTACACTGTCATTACCGGGCTCGTTTGCGGTTCCTACCCTCATCAACAATTTTCCATTGCTGTTAAATTTTAATACCTGCTGCAGGCCGCAATCTGTCACCCAAACATTGTTTTGCCTGTCAACCGTTAAACCATGCGGCATAACAAATATACCTGCACCCCAGCTTTTTATTATTTTACCACTTTGCCTGTCAAGCACAATTATTGTATTTTGCTTAATAGGCGAAGAAGGCATAGGCCATAATGCCGGCCAGGTTCTGCGGCCACGGTAAAAAACTACGGGATTTTGATTTGTGTCAATACCTATGCCTGAAGGATTGCCCAGCACAAACCCTTTTGGTAATTGCGGCCAGTTTGGTACCAGCCGGTATACTGCCCCGCTATTTGCCACACCGCTTTTTTCTCTGGTGTTTTTACAAGCCTGGAATAAAACGCTTATAAGGGCAAATGCATACCCAACCATTTTTAACATGATGCTATAAATATACAGGCTGTTTGTGTTTTTTGCACTAACTCTCCGTGGGTCTTTGTTGCAGTATTCTTAAAATCAAAGGGCATTGCAATAAAAATATTCCATAGCCGTTTTTCCAAAAATGAAACAATTTTTTTCCCAAAACGACACAAAGAGGCAGCTTAAATGATGAATTTACATTGAAAATAAAATTGGTACAATTATTGGCATTTATAAATCGGTTTTTCATAGGATATTGGATTTAAGACGGGGTAGAATTTTCATTCAGGCCCCTTTTTTATTTTACTACCTACCCGCAGAAATTCTTTTCCGGCTAAATTAATTTACGTTTATTTTCTTCAGCATATAAAAGGCTGCCCCAAACATGAGGCAGCCCGGATTAGGAATAGAGGGCTGAAAACTATCCCCTCAATAAAGAGGGCATTTGGATTGCTACCAGCAATGCCTTAAAGGCTGCTGTAAGAAGCTATTATTACTTAAAGAGCTTTAAAGCCCTTGACCAGGCATTTAGTGGTGTTATTGCACAGAGGTTAGCGATAAAGTTTTAAAAGCAACTACTTTTTTAAGTGTATCTTTCAAAAAATACCTGCTTTGTTACCCAAAATTATCCCGCGCAACAGGTGAAATCAACTGCGACAATTCGCAGTTTTAAAAATTTTTATTAAGTTTATACTAAAAAATGTCTTCCAGGCAGGCGATTGGCGATTACTCAAAGTCTTTTATTACTGATATACCGGCAGATTTACAGAGCGAGCAGGCAAAAAACTTCAAAAATACAATTCTCACCTTTCCGGATGAGGCTGTTTACATATACTCCTTTAAAGAAAACAGGATGATATACGCCTATGGATGGGAAGATATTTTAGGGTACAGGGATGATGAAATAAATATGCTAACAATAGTAAATATCACATCTCCTGAATACGCCCCATTTAGTAATGAACTTAACGATAAAGCGCTGATGTTTATACAGGGCAAAACAGAAGAGCTTGAAAAATACAGTTTTACCATTGAACTGAAGAAAATACACAAAAACGGCAAGGCTATACCAATAATATCAAAAGTAGGGGTGTTCAGTGCTGAAAACGGCAGGGTTACCGCCATAATAGGGCGCTCCCAAATAAACCACAGCCTGAAATTTGGCAATGTAATGCGTTATGCCGCCTATGGCCCTGATAAATCGGAGTTTGAAGAAGAACTTAATAAGCAATTGTTTAAATATTACGCCATATCGCAAAAAGAAAAAGAAGCGCTGTCGCTTGTAGCCCAGGGCTATTCATTCAAAGAAATAGCCAGTCATTATAACGTATCACAATCTGCCATTGAAAAGCGTATCATCCCCATGTACAAAAGGTTTAATGTTAAAAGCCTTACGCATTTAATAAGCTTTTCATACGACAATCACATTTTACCTTAAGCAAACGCGGGTTGGGCATTTGCGCACTCAACAAGATTTATTTCCCAAATATTCTCCTCCGCAACACCTATGTCTTCAAGCATCGCCCGCCAGCCATGCACAGCGTGATGACCTGCCTGGTAATTACCCAATACCCAAATAACATTTGCCTCTTTTAAAATATCCCGGTTATCATCGTGACGGTCGACAAAATCCAGGAACTTCCCTGCCGTAATAGTATCCTCTACATCGCCGCCGCTATTTATATCGTCTATTACAATAAGGGAGGCTGAGCACCAGTCCCAAAGGCAGTCATTCTTCTTTCGCCTGCGGCGGCCTTCACAAAACATGCTGTATAATTTTGTGCCCGTTGTGTACACGCAGGTTTTGTGCCTTATGGACATTTCTGTGGCAATACCAATACTCAGGCTCGTTTTTCCACACCCTTCAGAGCCAAATAACAGCAGGTGCTTGCCTGTATTTTCATTATCCACGAATGCCTGTATAGTCTTTTTGTGGCTATCATCAATCAACTCAACATCCCACTGGCTTAACCTGAACTGAAATGGGTACTCGGCCGTTTGCAGGTACATTTTAGTAATAAACCAATACCTCGTTGGCTTTACCAACAGCACGGCAAATAAAATAATCAGCCATAAAAACGACGTATTAAAATGACACAGCAAACCTGCACATAATGCGCCTAACCAAAAAAAGCCAAGGTCTGTCAGCGTATCGTACCCAACATTCCACCACGCGGGTTCAAAAACATAATGCTGTTTTGGCAGGTAAAATATTTTTGAAGTTGTACGTTTTTTCAATAAAAGCGGACCCAGGAAATTATACGTTTCAAATAAAAGCCAGTTTGCCGTAATAAATAAAACAGCCCAACGGGCGGGATTATGGAAAGCATGGTTGTAAGTAAAAATTCTGTATAACACAAAAGTGGGAATAAACCCAAGAGAAAAATGCCCGAATTGATTAGCCAGCCATGCATAAGTTAGTGTTATACCACGGTAAGAATCCTTGCCGATTAAATCAGCTTTTAGCTGCTTCAATACAGCCCTGGCAGGTATATTTTTTGGCTTTCGCATAAGGTAGTTGATTGGCAGGCCAATTTACCAAGCAAATTTTACTTTACCATACCACTGCAAATTTTTATGTTATAAAAACCGCTTTGAGCATCCTGGCAGGCAGCATACTGTAAAAAGCCCCAACAGCCGGGCTATTTTTCCTGTTTCATTTCCACAAAAATCTTCATCTTGCAGTAAAGACGCAGGTATGACGAGGGAAGAAAAATTTATGGCTGAAGCTGTGCGGGTTGGCATGGAAGGCATGCGAAATAATGTTGGAGGGCCGTTCGGGTGTATAATAGTACAAGATGATATAATTATTGGCCGTGGCTGCAACAGTGTTACAAGCAAGAATGACCCTACTGCGCATGCGGAGATAATGGCAATACGTGACGCCTGTACCAACCTGGAGCGGGGCAACCTTGCCGGCTGCGAATTATATACCACCTGTGAGCCTTGCCCCATGTGCCTTGGCGCCATTTACTGGAGTAAGCCTGACAAAGTTTATTACAGTAATACCCGTTTTGACGCCCGGGATGCAGGATTTGCCGATGAATTTATTTACAATGAAATGGAGCTGGCCATTGAAAAACGCTCCATAAGTATGCAATGTATAAAAGTGGACGAGGCAAAAAAAATGTTTGAAGAATGGCTAACCCTAAACAAAATACGATATTAATGTTACCGGATGTAAAAGATATTATTGAGCATTACGGCATGCAGGCGCACCCCGAAGGGGGCTATTTTAAAGAAACCTACCGGGCCGCGGAAACAATAAAAAAAGGTGCTTTACCCCGGCGGTTTGGCGGTAACAGGAGCTTTTCAACTGCCATTTATTTTTTACTGGAACAAGATAATTTTTCTGCCTTTCACCGCATTAAGAGCGATGAATGCTGGCATTTTTATGCTGGCGGCACGCTGCTTATTTACATAATTAATACAGAGGCTAAGCTGCAGGTGGTAAAACTGGGCAATAATGTATTAAACGGGGAAACATTCCAGCATGTAGTACCTGCGGGATGCTGGTTCGCCTCAATCCCGGCTGCTTCGACAGATTATAGTTTGGTTGGCTGTACCGTAGCGCCCGGTTTTGATTTTGCTGATTTTGAATTGGCAGAAAGGGAAGCATTGAAACGCAGGCTCCCGATGTTTTCTGGTATTATTGATATGCTTACCAGGTGATACTTAATTAAAAACCCGGCCGCCTGTTATGAACGACCGGGCTTATAATGCTTTCAAAATCGCTCTATGCAGTTATTTCTTCAATTTTAAATTTAATAATACCTGTGGGCGCCTGCACTTCAGCAACCTCACCTTTTTGCCTGCCAATAAGCCCCTTGCCGATAGGTGAGCCGACGGAAATTTTACCAGCTTTCAAATCAGCTTCTTTTTCGCCAACAATCTGGTAGGTAAAGGTTTTTTTAGTAGCTACGTTGGTAATGGTAACTTTTGTAAATATAGATACCTTGCTCGTGTCAATATTGCTGGTATCTACAATACGCGCAATGGAAATTTGTGCTTCAAGCTGCGCCATTTTTGCTTCCAGTATCCCCTGGGCCTCTTTTGCCGCATCATATTCCGCATTTTCCTTTAAATCGCCTTTTTCCCTTGCTTCAGCAATAGCCCTCGAGGCAGCCGGCCGGTCTACAGATTTCATCCTCTGCAGGTCTTCCTTCATTTTATCGAATGCCTCTTTCGATACATACATAACATCACTCATAGTGAATCCCGGTTTAATTAGAGATAAAAAAAATACAACGCCACATAGTGAGTGCAGCGTTGCAATACACAAATTTAAAAAAATTAAACTGAAAAAACAAGGGCTTATAATCTCCTAAATGGCTAAAAATGAGTAAAAAACAGCCATTTATGCCCTCTTTTTTGTCATTTTACCCCTTTTTTCTGCTTTACAGGTCGAATATTTTACCCGCATTAAGAATGTTATTTGGGTCGAACACACGTTTTATATCCCGCATAAGCCGCAGGTTTGCATCGTCAAATATTATGTCCATAAAACTTTTCTGCACAAGCCCGACCCCATGCTCACCGCTTATCGTCCCCCCAAGCTCCTTTACAATGGTAAAGAGTTCCCGCAGGATAATGTTCATCCCGGTATTCTCAAAGCTATTGCTCACCCCCTCCTTCTTTATGCGTATGTGCAGGTTACCGTCACCAGCATGTCCGTAAAAAACCGCCTTAAAATCATATTGTTCCCCCAAAGCCTTTACGCGACGTATTAACGCTGGCAGTTCCGCTCTGGGTACTACCGTATCCTCCTCAATGGTAAATCCGTTTATTTTAACTGCTTCGGCTGTGCGGCGGCGCAGTTTCCATAATTCAGCTTTTTGCTGGGCATCATCCGCGAAAAACACCTCCCCGGCTTCATAGTTATGTAATATTTCGGCCACGGTTTCCATTTCACTCATCAAAACGTCCATGTTATTACCGTCCACTTCCACAATAAGGTGTGCCTCAATATCATCTGTAACCGGTATAGCCACGCTATCCATCATAGCGCTCACTATTTTCAACGCATCAATTTCCACCAGTTCCAGCGCACTGGGTGTAATACCTGCCCTGAATATAGCGCTTACCGCTTCGCTTGCTTTTTCCAGCGACTTAAAAGGGGCAAGCATCAGTAAATCATACTTAGGCAGGGGTATTAGCTTAAGTACAATTTTTGTTACAATGCCAAGCGTGCCTTCACTGCCCACCATGAGCTGTGTAAGATTATACCCCGTGGAGTTTTTAAGCACATTCGCGCCTGTCCATATTATTTCACCGGTGGGTAATACCACTTCCAGGTTTAACACATAATCTTTTACTACGCCGTATTTTACCGCTTTCGGGCCACCACTATTTTCCGCTATGTTTCCCCCTATAAAACAAGAGCCCCGGCTACTGGGATCAGGTGGATAGAACAAGCCTTTTTCCTGTACAGCGTTTTGCAGCACCTCTGTTATTACACCGGGTTCAACTGTAACCTGCATGTTTCGCTCGTCAATAAATAAAATGCTGTTAAGCCTCTCCATACTCAGCAGCACGCCGCCCAACTGCGGCAATGCTCCACCACTAAGTCCTGTACCCGCACCACGCGGGGTTACCGGTATACAGTACTGATGGCATATATGCATAATGGCGCTTATTTCGGCAGCGGTGCACGGTTTTATCACTACCTCGGGCAGGTATAATAAATGCTCTGTTTCATCATGCCCGTAATGCTGCCTGCTTTCATTATCAAACAACACATGGCTGTCACCTGCTATAGCCTTAAATTTATCAATCAGTTCTTCAGTTACAATGCCAAATGCCGCCTGCCGTTCCATCGGTAAGTAATTTGCCGTAAAATTACAGCGTAATCTGCAATACTTTTGTTGCATGGCAGCTAACACCACAAACCACATTGCCACTTTCACCCTTGCAGATATTAGTAATGATGCAAACGCATTACTGCAGGTTAAGAATATTGATGGCGGCAGGGGCAATTTAAAAGAGCAAATGTTTTTGCCACACCGAAGAAATTATTACTTTTTCTTCCTGGTAAAAAACGGCGGCAGCAGGCATTGGGTAGATTTTATAAGCTACCAGGTGCAGCCGCATACTTTATATTTAACAACACCGCGGCAAGTACATGTAAAAGAAAAATCAGAAGCCACACAGGGCACATTACTGGCATTTACGGAAGAATTTTTAACCCTTTGCAACGATGAAACGCTTAAGCACCTGCCTGTTATTAAGAACAAATTTAACAGGCATGCATTGCCTTTAACCGCAGCAGATGAAGCATTGCTTGATAGCCTGCTGCAACAAAGCGTACAGGAGTATAACAGCAGCAACACGTACAGGCAAGCTGCCCTGCAGGCATATATAAAATTGTTCCTGGTGCAGGTAAGCAGGCTGTATGATGCCGTGTTTGCCAGCGACGCAGCGTGTGAAAGCGGTAATACTTTGTTTTTACAACTTACAAAGCTGGTTGATGAGCGTATTAATAAATATCACCAGGCGGTTGATTACGCTGACGCGCTTAACGTTACTGTAGGCCATTTAAATGCGGTAACAAAACAACAAAGTGGCAAAACAATAACCGAATTGTTGCAGGAAAGGCTGATACTTGAAGCCAAGCGGTTATTGTTTCATTCAAAATTATCTGTAAAAGAAATTGCTTACCAGCTAAACTTTGAAGATGCGGCGTATTTTAACCGCGTATTTAAAAAGCTGGCAGGCACAACACCACTTGAGTTTCGCAAACAAAACCACGAAAAATACCATTAAAAGCAGGCTTTGTCCATTGCCATGGCTTCAGCGGCAGGGTAGCTTTGCCGTATGAAAAAAGTACTAATAACAGGCGCCAATAAAAGCATTGGCTACGAAACAGCCAGGCAACTGGCGCAGCATGGATATTTTATTTTTATTACCGCAAGAGATGTTGAACGCGGCGAAAAAGCCATACAGCAATTAAAAGCAGAAGGGCTTAACCATGTGGCTTTTGTACAAATGGATATAACCTCCCCCGAATCTGTCAAAAGTGCTTTTGAGGCGGTATCTGCACAAACTACAAGCCTTGATGTGCTGATTAATAATGCGGGCATTAGCGGTGGCTTTCCCCAGCCGGCAACATCTTACCCTGCAGAGAATGTATTACGTGTATTTCAAACCAACTTTTTCGGGGTTATAAACGTTACACAAACCTTTTTGCCATTGTTAAAAACTGCACCTGCCCCGCGCATAGTAAATGTAACAAGCGGCATTGGTTCGCTTACTTACCAGAGCAACCCCAATTGGGAGTATTACGCATTAAAAGGTGCGGCTTACGGACCATCTAAAACAGCGTTAAATGCATACACTATTGCGCTGGCATACGATTTAAAAGATTTAAATTTTAAAGTAAACGCGGTTGACCCCGGTTACACAGCCACGGACTTTAATAATTACCGCGGCTACAAAACGGTAGCTTCCGGGGGTAGCACCCATTGTGCAATATGCCATGGTTGGTGATGATGGCCCCAACGGCGGTTATTTTGGAGAAGAAGGACAGATACCATGGTAAATAGTATTGCAGATTGACGTTCTGCCGCCGCATTTCAAAAAACATTTAACCTATCAACCATTTTGATTAATGAAACAATTCCTGGTGCTTTTCCGTGAACCGGATGGAAGAAAGGATGAACATACAGCAGAGGATATACAACAACACCGCGAACACTGGAATGCCTGGATGACGAAGATAATTGCCGGTAATATTTTGCTGGGCGGAGCACCGTTAACGCTTAACGGTGCAGTTATAAAAGATGGCATGGTGTTTAACGGCCCATACACAAGGAGCGATGATGAAATAGCAGGCGGTTACCTGCTGATACAGGATACAAATATTGATGCTGCCATTGAAACGATAAAAGGCTGCCCGGTGTTTGATTTTGGCGGCTTTGCAGAGATTCGGGAATGCATGCAGCAAAAAGCATAAATGGCTATCTTAGTATAGTGAAACACCTCTCGCAAATAAGTATACATACGCACGGCGGCATAAGTTTTCCGTTTATGCTACCGCTTTTTAAAAAGCCATTCGACATACAGTTTGATACGCCGGTTATTATAATTGCGGGCGACAATGGTTCAGGCAAATCAACACTGCTTGAAGCCATTGCACACAAGTTGGGCTTACCTACTATAGGCAGTTACTCAACCATAACAGACAATACATTTGCAGGAGCAAGAGCGCTGTACGAGCACATACATTTTAACTGGAAGAACAAAACACATAACGGAATGTTCTTTCGCGCAGAAGATTATGTTGGTTTTGTAAGAAGTATTGAAACGCTTAAAGGCGAATTGGGGAAAGATATTGAAGAGATGAAAGAGTATTTACGCGGGCAGGGCTTGCAATTAGCCCAGGGCGCATTACGCGGGCAAATTAATGAGTTGGAGAGCAGGTATAATGGCAAGCTTGAAGAAAAGTCGCATGGGGAAGGCTTTTTACAAATACTTACCACACGTATACATGGTAATGGCGTTTATGTGCTGGACGAGCCTGAAGCATCCCTCTCGCCCATGAAGCAACTGGCGCTTGTATCACTGTTGATGCAATCTGCAAAAGAAACAGACGCGCAATTTATCATTGCAACACACTCGCCGGTAATTATGGGTATGCCCAACAGCACCATTTACTATCTTGGTGATAATGGCCCTGAAGTGCTTGCTTATGAAGACACGGAACATTACCATGTGTATAAATCGTTTCTTGAAAACAGGGAAAGGTTTTTAAGGTATTTGTAACTGCCATTGCCAGTGTTATTTATGCATCAGCCAATCTTTCAGCACATCAAACTCCGCCTGCATCTTTATGCTTTGCTTTTGTTTACCCAGCAAATATTCAACACCCTGCGGGAACGGTATAATGGTGTTCGTCGCTGCCTCTACCACACCGGGGAATTTTACAGGGTGTGCCGTTTCTAAAAATATGCCTTTATCGCCTTTATTGGCTTTCAAATATTCATCCAGCGCAAAATACCCAACAGCCCCATGCGGGTCAAGCATGTAATGATATTTTTCAAATACTGTTTTAATGGTTTGCATGGTAGTTATGTCACTTACGCTGTATGCACTTAACATTCGCCTAACGTCATTCAGCCTTTGGCCAAATAATTCCATAACCCGTACAAAATTGCTGGGGTTGCCTACATCCATTGCGTTGCTAAAAGTTGCTATGGCAGGTTTTGCATGGTATTCGCCTGACTTTAAAAATTCGGGCACTACATCATTGGCATTGCAAGCAGCAATAAAATGTTTAACAGGCAAGCCCGACATAAACGCAACTATGCCTGCGCAGATATTACCGAAATTGCCGCTTGGAACAGCAATAACCGGCGCCTCTTTATACGGCCACTGCTGAAAAGCATAGAAATAATATAATTGTTGGGGCAGCCATCGTGCAACATTGATTGAGTTTGCCGATGTAAGAGAAAACTTACTATTTAAGTCCACGTCAGCAAACGCGCGCTTTACTATTGCCTGGCAGTCGTCAAAAGTGCCTTCAATTTCCAGCGCTGAAATATTCTGGCCCAGAGTGGTTAATTGTAATTCCTGTATAGGGCTTACTTTCCCGGAAGGATAAAGTATCACTACATCAACCCCCTCCACTCCCAAAAATCCATTAGCTACGGCTCCGCCTGTATCGCCGGATGTTGCCACCAGCACTGTTGTCTTCCGGTCGCTGTTACGGTTAAAATACCCAAGGCAACGGCTCATAAACCGCGCGCCAACATCTTTAAATGCCAATGTAGGCCCATGAAAAAGCTCCAGAGAATAAATGTCACCGGTCACTTTAACCAGTGGAAAATCAAAATTGATTGTTTCACTGATAATATGTTCAAGTACACCAGGCGGCATTGAATTGCCTATGTAGGGCTTCATTACTGTAACACCAATTTCTTCCTTTGAATAATTGCGGATATTATCAAAAAATTCTTTTGACAGTTTGGGAATATGTTTGGGAAAATACAACCCTTTATCCGGCGCCTGGCCAGTTATAGCGACCTCAGCAAACGTAGCTTTTGGTGCATTGTGATTGAGGCTATAATAAAAAGTGGCCGGGGTTTTTGCTGCTACAGGGTTATGGTGCGAGACGCCTTCTCTTAGAGGAGTAAATTGAATAGTATTTGTGATATCTAAATTCATAATAGTTAAATGTGGCTAAGCCGGTTAAAAATATTTGCTTTATGGCGCCTGCAACGCTGGGGTTATTTTTACCCCATCCATATTAATGGTCGTTACATGTGTCTGGTACGCTACCCCTATTTTCTCATACACCGATTTCATTACTGCCTCAATAGCGCTTGCTGTTGGCTCATCTTTGCTAAGCATGAATATAGATGGGCCCGAGCCGGAAATACCGCCGCCCAAAGCGCCAGCTTCTTTGCAGCCTCTTTTTACTTCATCAAAACCGGGGATAAGTATGCTGCGCACCGGCTCAATGATAACATCTTCCAGCGAGCGACCTATCAAGTCATAATCGCCTTTAATAAAACCGGCAACAAGCCCTGCGATATTTCCCCATTGCTTTATCGCATCCTTCAGAAGTACTTTTTGCTTTAGAATTTGACGCGCATCGGCAGTGCGTACCTCTATCTGCGGGTGCACAACCGTTACGTGCAACGGTGGCGCTTCAATGCTGATAATATCAAGCGGGTAGATGGAGCGTATTAGTGTAACGCCCCCATAAATGCAGGGCGCGATATTATCGGCATGCTTTACACCGCTGGCAACTTTTTCTCCAAACATCGCAAAGCGGACTAAGTCCTGCTTGCTGAAACGGTTACCCAGCAGGTAATTAGCCGCCACTACCGAGCCGGCGGCGCTGGCGGCGCTTGAACCTATACCGCTGCCGGGCATGATATGCTTTTTGCTGTGCAGCGTAAAACCCTTTATATCGGGCGTTTCTTCAAGCATTGCCAGGAGCGCTGCACCGCTAACATTTTTTTCGGCAATGGTGGGCAGGTTAAAGTCATCATAGTTAATGATATGTACGCCCGGCTCATCACTCAATTCGATAGTTAATTCATCGTTGGGGTTATCCAGCGCAAACCCAAGTATATCAAACCCGCAAACAACATTAGCAACTGTTGCAGGAGAGGAAACAGAAACTTGTGGACCGACCCCTTTAGCAGGTACTTTCATAACGAGGTTATTATTTTCAGTCATCTTATTATTTAAAAATTTTATGGATTGTATGTTGCATGCCTTTACATCCATATCCTTCAGCCAGGCCTTACACCCTTGCAACCCTTATTATATCCGCGAATACGCCGCTGGCGGTAACATCGGCGCCGGCTCCCGCGCCTTTTACCACCAGGGGCTGCTCCGGGTAACGCTGGGTTTGAAATAATACAATATTATCTTTACCGTACAAATGATAAAAATCGCTGCCAGGCGCAATATGCTGCAGGCCCACAGATGCTTTACCATCCCGGTAAGATGCAACAAATTTCAGCTTACACTCCTTCGCCGCTGCTTCATTGTACAATGCTTTAAAATGGCTTTCGTGTTTGGCCATCTCAGCGTAAAAATCGCTAACACTTCCTTCAAAACAACTGGCAGGCAAAAAGCTGTTATTTGTTATGTCTTCCATCTCAATTTTTTCGCCTGCTTCACGTGCTAGTATCATTATCTTACGCATTACATCGGTACCACCTAAATCAAGCCTCGGGTCGGGCTCAGTATATCCTTCGTCCTGCGCCTGTTTTACAACTTCTGCAAAAGGTTTTGTTCCGTCATAATTATTGAACACAAAATTTAAAGTGCCTGATAAAACTGCCTGTATTTTTTTTACTTTATCACCGCTTCTTCTTAAATCATTCAGCGTTCCTATTACCGGCAATCCTGCCCCTACATTTGTCTCGAATAAAAACAACGCATTGTATTCACTTGCCAATGACTTTAACTGCACATAGTTTTTGTAGGGAGATGAAGCGGCTATTTTATTGCACGCAACTACTGATACCGCTTTTGATAACAGCCTGTCATATACGGTGGCCACTTCGTCATTGGCGGTAACGTCCACAAACACTGAATTGCGCAGGTTTTTATCAATAACCGTCTCCACGAATACATCAAGGTTATTGGGGTCCGCGTTTTGCAATTGTTCTTTCCAGGTACTTAAATCAATTTCGCTGCCATTATCCACAAATAACATTCTCTTGCTGTTGGCAATACCTGTTACCCGTACCTGCAGGTTAAGATGCTGCAGTAAGAATTGCTGCTGTTGTTTCAATTGTGCAAGCAACCTGCTGCCCACATTGCCGGTACCCACTATAAAAATATTCAGTTGTTTGTGCGTGGTTTCAAAAAAAGCCTCATGCAAAACATTCACTGCTTTTTTTACATCTGCCGCTGCAATAACCGCGGAAATATTTCTTTCTGAAGAACCCTGTGCAATAGCCCTTACATTTATACCGTTACGGCCAAGGGCATCAAACATACGCCCGCTTATGCCGGGGTGGCTTTTCATTTTATCCCCCACAAGAGCAATAATAGAAAGGTCTTTCTCTACCTTTATCGGCTCAACTTTCCCATGGGCTATTTCCACATCAAAAGCTGCGTCAACACTTGCCATGGCCTTATCAACATCCGCGGTGTTTACAGCCACACAAATAGAATGTTCGGAGGAACTCTGCGTAATAAGGATAACGTTTATCTTTTCGTTTGCCAGGGCTTCAAACAACCTCTTTGAAAAGCCCGGTATTCCAACCATACCGCTTCCCTCAAGGCTAAGTAATGCTATACTGTTTATACTTGATATACCCGTGATAATATCGCCACTGTTTATTTTTTTTCCCGGGGCGTGGGCCTCTGCAGGCTTGCCTATTACTGTGCCTTCTTCTTCCGGCAGGAAGGTGTTTTTTATCCATGTCGGAATGTTCATCTTCATTACCGGCTGAATGGTAGGGGGATAAATAACCTTCGCGCCAAAATGCGATAGCTCCATTGCTTCCTGGTACGATATATGGCCAATGGTTTTTGCGTTCGGCACCCAGCGGGGGTCAGCAGTCATCATGCCTGTAACATCTGTCCATATTTCAAGGCAAGTTGCATGCACTGCAGCCGCAAATATGGCCGCAGTGTAATCAGAGCCACCCCTGCCCAGGGTGGTGATATGGCCATGGTCATCGCCGGCAATAAAACCCGGGGCAAGAAATATTCTTTTTCCCGATGATGTTATTTTATAGGCAATTAAATCATTTGTAACGCTGAAATTAACAGCTGCAAAGCCAAAGTTGCCGTTTGTTCTTATTACGCCGCGGCTGTCAATCCATTCGTGCTCTATCCCGGCGGACTGCATATATGCAGCAATAATTTTTGAGGACAAAAGCTCACCGAAACTAACGATGCGGTCTTTACTTCGTGGCGACAGCTCCTGCAAATAAAATATGCTGTTACAAATTTCTTCCATCTCGTTACAGTATTGTTTCACCATGCTCAGGCAACTGCTTTGATGTGTTACCGGCAATAGCATACGCACTGTATCTAAATGTTTTTTCTCCAGTTGCTGTAACACTTCCCTATAGGCCTCATCCGCAGTAGCGGCAAGGCTGCCCGCCTTCAGCAGCAGGTCTGTAACACCGCCAAGGGCAGATACCACTACTATTTGCGGCACCGCGTTTCCCTTAACTATACTTATCACCTTTTGTATGTTTTCGGCATTGGCTACGGAAGTGCCGCCGAACTTCAGCACTTTTATATTGTCTAAAAAGCTTTTTTGTATTGCCGGGCTGCCTGCATTTTGTTTCAAACTCTTATCTTCCATACCGTATTATCAATTTATTACGCCAGTATTTTATTATTGCTGTTTCATCCTGTTACCCGCTGTGCGGCATTATTCTTTTTGACCATTTGATATTTCACGCAGCAGCGGCATTAAGGGAGATAAATAATTCTTCTTTTGTTTTTCACTCCGCGGGGGAGGCCATGAGGCGATATGATAATGTTTAACCCTTTACAGGGTTGTTGTAATAGTAGTTGTTGCAGCCGGTGAAGCCACAAACGATGCAGAAGAGATGATATGGATGTACCTTTTGTTCATGTAAGACACCACAAATATAAGACTTAGATAATCTATAACAAGAATTATTTTTTATTAAATTTTATTTAAGCTTTTTAATGTTATGGTAAAATTTTGCTATTTCAACCCCCAATTAAGCAGCTTCGCCCCTGCTTTCTTTTATTTCTACAGTTTGTTTACCCAACTTTGGCATAATGTTATCCTCAACCGAAAAAAAACTTATTTATTACACTGCGCTGTTTATAGCCGTAATATTTAATATTACCAAGCTAATG
Organism: Chitinophagaceae bacterium; assembly: GCA_035550215.1. Classification (GTDB taxonomy): domain Bacteria; phylum Bacteroidota; class Bacteroidia; order Chitinophagales; family Chitinophagaceae; genus JABDFW01. The sequence goes on from DASZPM010000006.1 coordinate 97,835, forward strand.
GCATTGCGGCGGGATGCATTTATTTCCCAATACTGGCATTTTAACGGGTACGAACTGGTATTGCAGGCGGCTTTAAATTTTGTATGCTGCATTGCCGCGGCGTTTCTCAATTTCAAAATTGCTTTTTACCGGCTTAACATTTATAAAACAGTTACATTACTTGTAATAACCAACCTTCTGGTGCTGATTATATTATCGGCAGGGGGCATAACCCTGCAAACAAAATTATTTTACGAGGGTACACCTCTGCATATATATGATGCGGCATATACTTTACGACTGGCTGCCAGCCAGGGTTTGATGGGTATATTGGTAAAAATAATGCTGCTGTCCCGCGAAAGCAAGGAGAAGGACAGGGAGAATGAGCAATTACGTTCTGCCTACCTTAATGCACAACTAAAATTGCTGAAGGATGAGTTAAACCCGCACTTCTTTTTTAATACACTCAGCAGCCTTTCGGCTATTGTGCATGAAGACCCAAAGAAAGCGCAACAATATATCAGCCATCTCTCCAGGGTTTTTCGCTACACTTTAAGCAGGCAGGATAAAAACCTTGTGGCAATGAAAGAAGAACTTACTGTTTTTGATTCATACGCCGCATTGTTAAAGCTGCGGCTGGAAGGCGGTATTCAAATAACTACTGACATACCTGTAAAATATCTTACATGGCAATTGCCTTATATGAGCCTGCAGCCGTTGCTTGAAAACATTACAAAGCATAATGCAGCCTCAACTGAAAACCCGCTAATAGTAAAATTATACGTGGAGAATGATATGCTTACCGTGCAAAACAACCTGCAGCCGGCGCAATTTTCGATTGAAACAACAGGCATAGGCCTCTCCAACCTTGATGAACGTTTCAGTATATTGCTGCATAAACATATTGAGATTAATAAAACAACATCATTCACTGTAAAATTACCCCTGCAACAGGCATGAACTTACGTGTAGCTATTATTGAAGATGAGCCTGCCACAGCCCGCCACCTGAAACATTTGCTGGGAGAACTGGAGCCGGGTATTGAAGTGCTTGCTACTTTAAGCAGTGTGGCCTCTGCCATACAGTGGCTGCAGGCGAACGCCCATAACTGTAACCTGTTATTTATGGACATACAGTTAACCGATGGCATGTCTTTTAAAATATTTGATGAATTAGATTTAACCCTGCCTGTTATTTTTATTACTGCTTATAACGAATACGCCCTTAAAGCCTTTAAAGCAAATGGTATTGATTATGTATTAAAGCCTTTTGACGAAGAAGCCCTGGCAAGAAGTATTGAGAAGTTTAAGAAATTCTACAACCCCGGGGGTGATATGCTGTTGCCGCAACTGCAAAATGTTTTACAACAGCTAAAAATGCAACCGGCATATAAAAGGTCGTTTCTTGTACATTACCGTGACAAACTTATACCTGTTAACACTGCAGATATACAATGGTTTTATACCCAGCATGAAACAGTACAGGCAGCAACCGCTACCGGCAATTATGTTATTGAAGACACATTGGAAAAGCTGCAAATACAGCTTGACCCTGCACAGTTTTTTCGTGCCAACAGGCAATTTATTATAAACCGCCATGCAATACAGGAGGTTAATTTCTTTTTTAATGGAAGGCTGCTACTGAAAGTTAACCCCGCACCAAAAGAAAATATACTCATCAGCAAGGCACGGGTTGCCGAGTTTAAACAATGGATGAACAGTTAGTGACCGAAAACCTGAAATAGGCAAAGACTGCACAATACAATCTTAATCCAGCATCACAAAATATACATTGGTTGGGTTACCCTTCTTTTTTAATCATCGCTTATGTGGCTGGTTACTCTCTTTAATTTTCACATTCTTTGTGCGTAGCCTGTTTCACCCCCTTGTTTTGCAGCTTCACCGCTTTTACCGTTCTCACCGGCAGGAATGATTGTCACTTTTACAAAGAATATATTATGAAACAGTATTTAACACAACAGGGCGGCTTTATATCAGATAATTACCGCGGCGGCGTATTGATTTTTTTGGTGCTGCTTATTATCGCGGAAATAATATGGAGCTGGAAAAACGACAAAAAAGTATATAACCTTAAAGAAACATTTACCAATACCGTTATATTGGTTGGCTTCCATTTCTCTAAAATAATTTTCGCGGGTTACCAGTTGGCTATTCTCGGGGTTGCGTCAAGCATGGCAATATTTCATTTCAGTAATAATGCGTGGGTTTTTCTCCTAACTTTTGTGCTGGCTGACTTTATCTACTATTGGTTTCACCGCGTATCACATCTTTGGCTGCCATTATGGGCTTTTCACCACATACACCATTCAAGCCCAAGAATGAATCTCACTTCAGCTTACAGGCTTAACTGGTTTTCCGCTTTAATAAGCCCGTTGTTTTTTGTGCCCCTGGCAATTTTAGGCCTGCCACCCGCATTTATTGCTGTATCCTACGCGCTCAACCTATTGTACCAGTTCTTTCTGCATACCGAAGCTATTGGTAAAATGGGCGCTATTGAAGGGGTTATGGACACTCCATCCGCACACCGCGTACACCACGGCAGTAACGACATATATATTGATAAAAATTTTGGGGGAGTATTTATGTGGTGGGACAGGCTGTTTCACACTTACCAACCCGAAACAGAAAAAGTTGTTTATGGTATTCCCGGCGAGGCCGTAACCTATAATCCTTTTAAACTTGTAATGCAGGGGTTCATCAATCTCTTCAAAACCAAAGCCCTGCCCAAAAAACAGCATAGCTCACCCCCCGTTTTGTCAGCTTCACCCTTTCCCGGCGAAAATCATGCTTAACAAACAGTCGAAAAAAGCATTACATCATTAAAAATGAAAATCAACATTATGAAAAAGAAAACCACGTTAGGTACTATTGCAGCATTAGGCTTTTTTGCTCTTATATTCACCACGTCCTGCAATAAAGATGCCTCTTCAGGCTCCTCATCAACAAACACAACAGTAACAGAACAGGATGCAGCAGATGCCATTACGGAAGCGGTAACACCTGAAAGCGCGGGCTTGAGCGCCCAGGTAAACGACGCTACTGTTATCGCCACCTCAAACGCTTTTACATGCGGCACATCCTATGATTCATCCATTGCAAGGTCAAGCGCATCGGGTGCGGCTATATCATACTCGTTCACCCTTGCCTGGAACTGGAAATTAAGTTGTACAAGCCCGGCAAATTTTACCGCATCATTTAACGGCCACACCACTTATGATGCACCGCGCATATCCTCAAACGACAGCAGCAACGGCTCATTTGTTATTACCGGCCTAGCACCTGCCGATAATGCATACACTTTTAACTCTACTTATGTGCGTAACGGCTCTGAGCAATCAAAGGTGAACAACAAAAACTCGTTCACCAGTAAAATAACCATTACCTCCTCAAACATTACGGTAGATAAAGTAACACAGGAAATAACAGGAGGTACAGCAGCGGCTACAATCAGCGGCGAGTCTTCCTCCGGCAAGTCCTTCAGCTTTAGCGGCAACATAACATTTAACGGTAATAAAAAAGCAACGCTGCAAATAACAGGCGGGGCAAGCTATAATATATCCTGGTAATAAAATTTTCACACGCAAAACAATTAATAATGAAGCATATAAAAATAATGATGCTATTTGTAAGCCTTTACTCACTTACCTGTTTTACAAGCGCCCATGCCCAAACCCTCGGCGATTTCAGGAAAATGCCGGCTGAACAAAAAGCCAAACTGGTTACAGACAGCTTTAATGTTATCCTGGCATTAACAACAGACCAATATAACAATATGTACAGTGTTATGCTTGACGGCGCACAAAAAGCAGCACCCATTATGCAGGGAGACGACAGCAGGATGAGCAAGGGCAAGCAATTAAAAAGCTTGTTTGAAGGAGAGGAAGCGAAGATTAAAACTATTCTTACACCCGCACAATTCGGCTTATACGAAGCGAAAAAGCAAAAGGCTATTGCCTGGTACCGCAGGCACTGGCAGGAGGAGAAACTGGTGTTTAATGTACCGGGCTGATTATTTTTCAACACCCTCCCGTCAAAAAACGGGAGGGTTAATTAAATTCTAAACAAAACCGCTTATGAAACAATTTATTACCCTTTTGTCCTCCATACTTATTGGCTACTATACCCAGGCACAGGCAATTTACAATTCATCGTACTATGCCAAAACGGGCGACACTGTTTATATGACTGCCGCCACCCCTGATACCATTAATTTTTACGCTGCCGGACCGGGCAAAACATGGAACTTCTCAACGTTGAAAGGGGTATCGCAACAGCAAATTATTTTCCGTAACCCAAAAGCCACCGGCTTTACACAGTTTCAGTGGCCCTATATTTATAACACAGCCAATACAAACCTTTCTTCTACCAACAATCAAACAATTAACGTGGGCACTATTGAAGAGACTAACTATAACAACTACTATTTACTCAACAATGGCGCACTTGCATTAAAAGCCAGTTCTTACAGTGTGGCATATAATAATATTGCCATCAACATAAAAAACGTTTATACTGCGGCTGATACCTTATATAGATTTCCGCTGCATTATACTGATTCTTCTGCTTCAAACGGCAATTATACAACATCCATTCCCGGCGTATACTACAATATGCAGGCTGTGAACCGTAGTAATAAGGTTGACGGGTGGGGTAGCGTTACTACGCCATACGGCACATTCAGCAATTGCCTCAGGGTAACATCAACCGTTATACAAACTGATACGTTTTCTTTTTACGGCATAGGGCTACCTGCCGTAACTACCGAATACAGGGAACTAAAATGGTTAGATACTTCTAAAGGCTACCCCGTATTGTATGTAAAGCAGGATAAAACACAAGCGGGTTATATTACTGAAAGTGTTCAATACCTGGCAGCGCATGAATATTACCAGCCGCAGGCGCTGTTTGGCTACATACCCTTATTGCCTGGGGTAAATGATACCATAACTTTTCAAAACTTAAGTGCCAACGCAACATCCTATACATGGGATTTTGGGGATGGGAAAACATCCACCGCTATAAACCCCCAGCATGCCTTTAGCGCTGCCGGTAAATATCCCGTTCAGTTAATTGCATACAACGGCCCTTATGCCGACACTGTGGTGATTAATATTACTGTGACTGACCAGCCGCAGGCGTTGTTTACTTACCTGCCCCTATTACCTGCGGTAAATGATACAGTTACCTTTCAAAACCTGAGTATCAACGCCACATCTTATAAATGGAATTTTGGAGACGGAAAAATATCTTCTTCAATAAACCCAAAACACGTTTATACCAATGCCGGTAAATATCCCGTGCAGTTAGTTGCTTACAATGGCATTTACACTGACACGCTGGTGATTGCCATTACTGTTGCAGACGGTTCGCTGCCGGTTAAGCTGCTTTCATTTACCGGATCGCGAATAAAAGAAGAAAATATTTTGCAGTGGAGTACAAGTGAAGAAATAAATACCAATGTTTTTGCCGTGGAAAAAAGTACGGACGGAAAAAGTTTTATAGAACTAGCACGTGTTAATGCAGCAGGCAACAGTAATACAACGCTGCAATATAGCTTTACCGATGTTACCGCGACAGCCGGTGGAGCCTATTACCGTTTAAAGATGTTTGACAAAGATGGCAAATACAGCTATTCAGGTATTATTGCTATTGACGCCGGTGTATTAGCCAACACAGCCTGTAAACTGCTGCCAAACCCGGTTTGGCAAAATGATAATGCAGTATTGCAGGTTACTGCAACCGGTGACGAAAAAGCCGTATTGTATTTGGTAGCCAGTGATGGCAGAATAATGCGTATAAAAAATATTCAGCTTTTTGCAGGAACCAACAATATCAGCCTGCAAACAACCAGCCTTGCGGCGGGCGCCTATTTTGTTAACTGCATTAATGCCGGCAAGCAATTTATAGCGCATGAAAAATTAATAGTCAGCCGCTAAAAGCTGCGCATATTTTTATTATATAGGGGTAAGTTGCTAACCTATACTACACCAAATACCCAAACAATGTATCATTCTTATTTAGCTCGGTAAAGTCAATGTTGTACTGGCGCATTTTTGCAACCAGGTCTTTGTAATCATGCCTGTTTTGCAGTTCTATACCAACAAGGGCAGGCCCGCTTTCCTTGTTGGTTTTTTGTATATACTCAAACCGGGTAATATCATCATTAGGGCCAAGCACATGGTTTAAAAATTCGCGCAACGCACCGGGCCGTTGTGCAAAACGCACGAGAAAATAATGTTTCAGTCCTTCATATTGCAGGCTGCGTTCTTTAATCTCAGGCATGCGGTCAATATCATTGTTGCTGCCGCTTACAATACAAACCACGGTCTTGCCTTTTATAGCGTCTGCATAATCCTCAAGGCAGGCTATAGATAACGCTCCCGCCGGCTCAACAACAATCGCATCTTCGTTATACAGCTTTAATATGGTGGAACATATTCTTCCTTCGGGTACCAATTGCAAATCGTCCAGCACTTCTTTACAAATAGCATACGTAATATCACCTGTGCGTTTAACTGAGGCGCCGTCAACAAAACGGTCAATGCTATCCAATGTTACCGGATGGCCTGCCTTAAATGCCTCCAGCATACTGGGAGCACCTTCCGGTTCAAGGCCAATTACTTTCGTGTTGGGAGAACGTGTTTTAAAGTAAGTGCCAACCCCTGACGCTAAGCCGCCGCCACCAACAGGCACAAATACATAATCAATATTATCCATCTCCTCCAATATCTCCAGCGCAACCGTTCCCTGCCCTTCAATAATGCGGTAATCATCAAACGGGGGGATGAATGTCATACCATGTTTTTCTGTATATTGTTTGGCCGCCACCGCGCAATCATCAAAGGTGTCACCAATAAGAACAACTTCCACCGCATCCTCACCAAACATCATGGTTTGCCTTACTTTTTGTTTTGGCGTAATGCTGGGCATAAATACAACACCTTTTATGCCCAGTTTGCGGCAACTATAGGCAAAGCCCTGAGCGTGATTGCCCGCACTGGCTGTTGTAACGCCGTTCTTAAGTTTGTCCGCAGGTAAGGTGCTTATCATATTATAAGCCCCGCGCAGTTTGTAGCTGCGTACCACCTGCAGGTCTTCTCTTTTTAAGTAAACATTTGCCTTGTAGCGGCGTGAAAGGTTGGTGTTTTTTTGCAAAGGTGTTTTATGCACAATCTTTTTAAGACGTTCTTTTGCTGCGGTAAAATCCAATTGATAATTTATTGCTGTCTTATCCATAACTCTAACCAGGAAATGAGGCTAAAAAAAATTTTTTATGAACGCGGAAGGGGTATAAACCGGTAATTTAGGGGTGGCAGATTTTATAAACGCTTTATCGCGTGAAATAAAAGCATCCAAATTATGATGCAGCGCGGTATAATATTGCAATGCATCTTCAATATCCTGCATATCCGACAACAAAGCAGCGGTCACTATATCTTGTGAAGCATCAATAATTCTTACATCATTTAATAACGCTACCAGGATTTTTTTTGCCTGTAACGCACCCCTTTCTTTAGTAAGCCAATAAGAACTGGTTTGTATTATTACCGTTGTAGTGTAACATTCAAAATCGCCGGCAATTATTCTAAGATATATTTTTTCCAAATCCAGGTAATCATTTGACCGCTGAAGCGTTAAGTCTAATATCACATTTGTATCAAGGATAATTTTAAAAGCCATACCGTTCCTTTCGCTCTTCGTAATATTCTTTCTTAAAATCAAAATCTCCTGGATACTGTGTCTTGGGTTTTGGCATGCTTTTAAGCAAGTCGAGCACAGAAGGCTTTACCCTCTTTTCAACAATTTTCTCAAAATATGCTTCTACAATCTCTGAAACACTTGAATCCTGTTTAGCGGCGTAATCTTTCACTTTATCCAAAAGCGTTTCCTCTATTGTCAAATTCAATCTTGCCTTCATAACTTACCTTTTCACAAAAATACGCATAAATTAAAATTATGCGTATAAATTTCTCAATACTCCGCCAACTTGTCAATGGCCTTTTGGTACTTTTGCAGCAATGATGGTGTTCTTTCTACTATCCATGCGTAAAATATATCATGCACCATTGTAAGGGTAACCTGTATGTTTTCCGTTTTCCTCGCGTCAAACGATATCAGTAGTCTTGCAAGGTCGGGCTCAAGGTTTAAAAAACGTTCCTGGTTATTATAAACGTCCGTTAGCAGGCTGTACGTTTCATAATCAATCCTTGCGAAAATATCATTTTGCTTTGCTTCCTGCCACGCAACATCGTTCAGGTCCTGGTAAATTGCACCGTGGGGCATAAGAACATTTATGTGAATTTTGCCGCTGTCTAAAAACTGTTTGGCAAATGCAGGATTTTTTTTGGCAGAATCAATAAGCGCAAATACATGCAGGTCGTACTCATATTGAAGCTGCGCTGCCTTTTTATTTTGTATCATCTCCTCCCGCAACTGGTGCAATATCTCCTTTGCCTGCTCTTTTTCATGCAGGCTGGTAAAATATTCTGTGAGGCCAATAGCCAATGCAACGCTGAATATTATCAGTAACGATTCACCCAGGTATTCCTTCCAGTTACGCACGGTAAGTACCTCGGGCAGTTGCTTTTTTCCCTTCGCGGGTGTTGGAGCGGCTTCCGCTTTAGGCTCATTTTCCACAGGCAAATTTTCTTCCATCAAAATTGATTTATGGAAAAATACCAATTTACATAAACATAAGGATGACATTTTACCTTAAAAATGCCATCCTTATTTATTATTTAATCATTGTAAATTCTATTGGTTTTCCGGGCGAAGGCTGCGCACGGTTTTACCGGCCTGCCACATTTCGCTCTCACGCAATTCGCGCAACTCTTCGTTCAGCTTTTCGCGGTAGTCGGGCTGGCTGTTGCTGTCAATGCTACGCTGGCTTTCATGGCCTGCTGCAACACTTTCATACAACTCTTTAAAAACAGGGGCGGTAGCATCCCTGAATTTTTTCCACCAATCCAGCGCACCACGCTGTGCGGTGGTTGAACAGTTGGCATACATCCAGTCCATACCGTTTTCAGCCACCAGCGGCATAAGCGACTGTGTCAGCTCTTCCACTGTTTCATTAAACGCTTCAGAAGGACTGTGGCCTTTATCGCGCAGCACCTGGTATTGTGCCGCAAAAATACCCTGTATAGCGCCCATTAATGTACCACGCTCCCCGGTAAGGTCACTGTACACTTCTTTCTTAAAGTTTGTTTCAAACAGGTAGCCGCTGCCTACCGCAATACCCAAAGCAATTACCCTGTCTTTGGCTTTGCCTGTTGCATCCTGGTAAATAGCGTAGCTGCTGTTTAACCCGCGGCCCTGCAAAAACATCCTGCGCAGCGATGTGCCAGAACCTTTTGGCGCAACAAGAAATACATCCACGTCAGCCGGTGGCACAATGCCTGTTTGCTCATTAAAGGTTATGCCAAAGCCGTGCGAAAAATATAAGGCCTTGCCTGCAGTCAAATGCTTTTTAACTGTAGGCCACAATTGTATCTGCGCCGCATCGCTAAGCAGGTAACAAATAATAGTGCCGCGCTCAAGCGCTTCTTCAATTTCAAATAATGTTTCGCCGGGTACAAAGCCGTCGGCAACCGCTTTATCCCAGGTTTTGCTGTTTTTGCGCTGGCCAACAATAACATTAATGCCATTGTCGCGCTGGTTTAATGCCTGGCCGGGGCCCTGCACACCGTACCCTATAACTGCTATGGTTTCATTTTTTAATACTTCCTGTGCTTTGCTTAGCGGAAATTCGTCGCGGGTAACTACATTTTCTTCTACACCGCCGAAATTTAGTTTTGCCATTGTTTGTTATTTGTGGCCGCCTGTACCCAATAAGGGCAGTTTTACCGGCCTGTTTTTAAATTATGAGAGTTGGTTGTTAAAAATTTTTATTTGCCAGCTATACATCGTTATTCATCTTTAGTTGTGTCACTCTCTGCAACGTTCCGTTCGTTCCCCGGCTCACACATTTTATTGTTTCGCTCAACCGGGCACATTGCTTGCATTAACCTAAAATCTTTGTTTTTATCATTTCTTCTCTCGCCTCCTGTACCGCCTTTCTCTGTTCAACTACGCGTGCTACAATATTTTCCCCGGCTGTATGCGGCGAGCCTGCATTAAACGGCGGGGCGGGGTTATACTCCATCATCAACTGAATTTCCTTTGCTGCATTTTCACCGGCAACCATACTTACCAGGTACAAGCCAAAATCAATGCCTGCTGTTACACCGCCGCCTGTAATACGGTTCCTGTCAATCACCACCCTTTCTTCCACCACATCCACTTTAAAAAGGCGCAGCAAATGTAACGAAAGCCAGTGTGTAGTTGCCTTATAACCATTTAATAACCCGGCTGCCGCCAATACCAATGCTCCCGTACAAACCGATGTTACATATTTTGCCTTCGCTGCCTGTGTTTGCAAAAACTGTATCAGCCTGCTGTTTTGCATGGCTTCAAATACACCCCTGCCGCCCGGCACAAACAAAATATCCACTTGCGGCGCTTGGTCAAAAGCAACGTCGGGGGTCAGCACAAGGCCGGCATCGCTTTTTACCACTGCCATTGTTTCTGCAATTAAAAGAACTTTTGTGCCCTGCAGCCGTGTTAACACATCATACGGACCTGTAAGGTCCAGTTGCGTTAACCCCGGAAATATTATCATACCAACTACCATCACTACAATTTTTACCTGGCATTACTGGTTAACCTGTCTTGGTTTCCCTTTCGGGCATACGGTGAACCAGCATAATTTTTATTATTCATCTTCCCCCCGCAACATCCACCAACGCGCCGGTTATATATGACGCCTCTCCCGACAACAGCCATAAAATAGTATTAGCCACTTCATCAGCCGTACCGCCACGTTTCATCGGCAAAGTTGGCGCAATGCGGGCCACACGGTTTGGCTCACCACCAGACGCATGTATTTCAGTTTCGATAATGCCGGGCCGGACCGCATTTACACGTATTCCTTCGTCTGCCACCTCTTTTGACAATCCAATCGTAAAGGTATCAATCGCGCCTTTTGAGGCAGCATAATCCACGTACTCAAACGGAGATCCGTGCGCAGCCGCTTTGGATGAAACGTTTACTATCGCACCGCCTTTACCACCATTTTTTGTACTCATCCTCTTCACTGCCTCGCGCGCGCAAATAAATGAACCTGTAACATTGGTGGCAAACACCTTTTGCAACCGTGCCGCGTCCATACCCGCCACTGTGGATTGTTTGCTGGCAATAATGCCGGCATTGTTAACCAATGCCGTAATTACACCCAGTTTACCTGCTTCAGCAAAAAGATTTATTACATCAGCCTCCTGTGAAATATCAGCCTTCACCGCAACAGCCTTACCGCCTGCCGCTTTTATAGCATCAACCACTTCCCCGGCAGCCGCCGTGTTTGACAGGTAATTTATAACAACGGCATAACCTTTGGCGGCAGCTTTAATTGCCGTTGCGCGGCCAATACCGCGGCTTCCGCCAGTTATAATTATTACGCTCTCCATTGTTACTAACTATTTTCTTTACTTCTTTCCATAAACATCCAGCGTTGGCCTTCCAAATCAGCGCACCTGTAACGTTTGCCGGGAAACCCGTCTTCGATTTCGGATAATATTTCAGCGCCGTTTTCTTTAGCCCGCTTAAAATGGGCATCTACATCATCCACATATACCAGCAGGCCGTTTATTATCCAGGGCACGGCCAGCCATTTATCCGCATATTCACAATGCTGCCTGTGCCTGCTATTGTTTTCATATCCCGGTATGGAAGCAGCCATCATAATAATACCGTTGCCCGTATGCAGTTCCGCGTGGCTTACCCTGCCCTCATTATCGGTAAAGCGCATAGCCTCATTTTCTTCAAAGCCAAATGCCTGTTTCAGCCATGCCAGCGCGGCAAAACCATCTTCATACGATAGCATAGGTACTACATCCTGCATATTGACAAAGTTTGCATTGGCACTTTACATGCTGAACACTTCTTCCTGCTTACCCAGGTATTCATTCTCAATTACTACTTCACCCGGCTCGCCGTGCTCAAACTCTTTCAGCTTGGCATGGAAACCATGGCTTGCTTTGATAATGGCCACTCGCGCGCTGCGTACAAACTCAATAAGGCCGTAAGGCTCCAGCGCTTTTATCAGTCCTTCAATTTCTTCCCGGTGGCCTGATGTTTCAAACACCGTATAGTCATGCCGTATCACTACAGCACGTGCACCATACTGGCGCAACAGCCGCTCCACCTTTACTTTTTCCGCAATTACATCCGTCGGTACCTTATACAATGCAAGCTCCTGCCAAACAAGCTCTTCATTGGTATTATAGTATGCCTTTAATACTTCTACCTGCTTTTCAATTTGCCTGCAAAGCTTACGCACCACTTCTTCTGTTTCATTTATAACAATTGTGAAGCGGTGCACACTGTCAATTTCAGACGGTGAAGTATTTAAGCTTTCAATATTTATTTTCCTGCGCGAAAATATTATCGCGATGCGGTTTAATAAACCAATTTGGTTTTCCGTGTAAACTGTTACCGTATATTCCTGTTTCATAAGAGCCCCCAACCCCTAAAGGGGAGTTTTAAAATTCTTATAATAAGTTTCCGTTCCTGCTAATTAACCTTAACACAAATAATGATGCCTGTTGACCAGTTGAGCTTTGTTAAGGTTATGTCTTTCCGCTCTTCCAGCATAGCCACAAAATTGCTGACTCGCTCTGCATGTCCTTCGGGCCAGTTTGGCTGGGGCAACATATCATCAATAATATAAAAGCCACCCGGCTTAAGCATGGCGAATGCTTCTTCAAACAGGTCGTATTTGCCCGGCATGGCATCAGCAAAAATCAAATCAAACTGGTTGCCGGTGTTTTCTGCCAACCACCGGTAACCGTCTGCCAGTACAAAATCTATCCTGTTATCATTTAGCTGCTGTTGTGCTATTTCCTGCAACACGGCATTATTCTCCAGCGTAACCAATCTTGAGTCCTCATCCATGCCCTGTAATATCCAAGCTGTTGCCAGCCCGCTGCCTGTACCAAGCTCCAGTATCCTGCTGCCGGGCTTTGAAGCTACAAGCGTTTTTAACAAGCTGCCGGTATATAAATTTGAAGCCATGTTAAAAGCAAGCTGCCTTGTAGCTGCAGCTATATTTTCATATTGGGCGGGCATATCTAAAAAAATATCATCTCGCATTTTATTATCTTTTCCTGCATAGGCAGGTTAACCCGAAAAATCAGTTTACCGTGGTCTTATTTCAACCGTATTTCGCTCACCCCGCAGCCCTGTGGCACCATCGGGAATACGTTGTTCTCTTTACCTACCATTACTTCCAGCAGGTAACTGCCTTTATGGTCCAGCATTTCTCTCAACGCATCTTTCAAATCGCTCCTGTCGTTTATTGTTTTGCCTGCAATTCCATAGCCCTTTGCGATGGTTACAAAATCAGGGCTTTGAATATCCACAAAAGAATACCTCCTGCTATGGAACAATTCCTGCCACTGGCGCACCATGCCCAAAAAGTTATTATTGAGGATGATAATTTTTACTTCCGCGCCAAACTGCATTATGGTACCCAACTCCTGCAAAGTCATCTGGAAACCACCATCGCCAATTACAGCAACAACTGTTCTGTCCGGCGCGCCATATTTCGCGCCGATGGCGGCAGGTAACGCAAAGCCCATGGTACCCAATCCACCTGAAGTAACATTGCTTTTACTTTTTACAAATTTGGCATAACGGCAGGCTACCATCTGGTGCTGGCCTACGTCTGTTACTATAACAGCATCACCTTTGGTTAATTCATTCAGCACATTTATAACTTCACCCATACTCATTTCATGCTTGGTTGGGTGCAACTCATCAAATATCACTTCTTCATTTTCTTTAGCTGTGGCATCCGCGAACTTTTGCAACCACTCTTTATGCTCCTTCTTATCAATCAAGGCAGTGAGCAAAGGCAATGTTTCTTTACAGTCGCCCCAAACAGGTACCGTAGCCTTTACATTTTTATCAATTTCAGCGGGGTCAACATCAAGATGTATCACTTTGGCCTGTTTGGCATATTTATCAAGCCTGCCGGTAACGCGGTCATCAAAACGCATGCCTATCGCTATTAACACATCACATTCGTTGGTTAGTACGTTGGGGCCATAATTGCCATGCATACCCAGCATACCAACATTAAGCAGGTGGCTTGTTTCAAGGGCGCTCAGCCCAAGAATTGTCCATGCTGCAGGCAAGCCGCCTTTTTCAATAAAGGCCTTAAATTCTTTTTCGGCGCCGCCAAGTATTACGCCCTGCCCGAATATTACAAAAGGCCTTTGTGCCTCATTAATAAGTTTTGCTGCTTCCTGTATATACTCTTTACGCACTATTGGTTTTGGCCGGTAGCTGCGTATATGGTTACAGGGCGTGTAACCTTCGTAATCAAATTTTTGTATCTGCGCGTTTTTGGTTATATCAATTACTACCGGGCCCGGGCGGCCGCTTTTGGCTATATAAAAAGCCTTAGCCAAAGCCGCCGGTATTTCTGTAGCGTCGGTTACCTGGTAGTTCCATTTAGTAACAGGGGTGGTTATATTAATCACGTCGGTTTCCTGGAAGGCATCGGTACCCAGCAGGTGCGCAAACACCTGGCCTGTTATACAAACAACCGGCGTACTGTCAATTTGCGCATCGGCCAAGCCAGTTACCAGGTTGGTTGCACCGGGGCCGCTGGTGGCGAATACCACTCCTACCTTGCCCGAAGTTCTTGCATAACCCTGGGCTGCATGTATAGCGCCCTGTTCATGGCGAACAAGTATGTGCTCCAGTTTATCTTCATAGTCAAATAACGCGTCATATATCGGCATGATAGCGCCGCCGGGGTACCCAAAAATTGTTTTTACATTTTCCGCTATCAATGCTTTTAACACAGCTTCGCTGCCGCTGATATTTTGCTTTTGCGCCGGCTGTGCTGCAATTTTTTCTTCTGTTAATTCGATAGTACTCATAACTATATTTATTAAGAATGATTTTATTTGTTTGCTGTTATCATTTAACTGCAGGCTTACTTACCTGCCTGCGTTATTACTGACTCGATGATATAACCGGTATTTTGTTGCTGCCATCTCCTGCTTTATTTATTTAATTCTTTATCAATTTCAAGCACCACCTGCCTTATTTCCTCTGCCAGCGCCGCCTGCTGTTGCTTTCTTTCATTGAAAGAAGTTACATACCTTATAATGAGGTATCTTACTGCGGGGTCGTTTAACAGCCGCGAAATATGTGTTCCCGAAGAATCTGTAACCCCTTTAATGCCTACATACCTGTCATAGTCCGCACTTCGTTCAGCAAAAAGGTTCTTATCAATCTGCTCCTGGAAAGGCATGTCTATGGTATATAAACTCATCAAATCCTTTACTAACTGCTGGTTTTGTATCAGTCTTAAATAGCCAGATGATTTGAACCCCTCAAAACGGCCGTTATCCGCAACATAGTAACTTGTATTGGTTAGCTGGCTTACATTCCTGTCAAAAAAAGCCGGGTCAATTTTGTTCTCTTTTATTTGCTTCCATGCTGTGTTATAAAAATCAACCACCGGCTGAAAGTTCCTGATATTTCCATCCAGTTTGTCCGCCTCTGCAGTCAAATCTTCCTTTATTCCTTTTAAAAAAGCAATTTCAATTTCATGTTCGTGCCGCGCATCGTTCCAGTTATGAAACATCAGCGTAATACTTACGGCAAAAACTATTATCACAATTTCCAGCGCTATCTCTTTTAGTTTTTGCTGCAGGCTCAGCTTTTTGTCTGTAACAATACGTACCGCTTTTGTTGTATGTTTAATTATCTTCTCTTCTGACATTTAATACGCAGGTTTTTACAGGTTTAAAATTTAATCTTCCGATATGCTGAATGTTATACTTTGCTTTTGCCTGTATATTACCTTACGGCCAAACTGTTGTGCAGGTATCCAGTCAGGGCCCTCCTTTATAACCCGCACTGCTTCTTCTGCAGCACCGTAGCCGGGATCGTTGGCTGCAGTTACCTCAGAAATTTTTCCTTCCTTATCAACCAAAAAGGTAACTATCACCGTGTAAAGCCCGGGGGGCGCTTTATGTTTTGCTACCGTTTTTGCCCTAAGGTGTTTGGTTAAATAATCAATCCACCCCTGTACACCGCCGGGAAATTTTGCAGCTTCCATATACACAGATTTTTGCGGCAGCAGTTTGCCCGTGTTGTCATATTTCTGCCCCAGCCAGCTATCACTTCTCTTGTCGTACCACTCGTAAAAGTCAGGCATTCCGTCCTCTTTAAAATGATAGTCCCAAGCAAGGCTGCCCGGCCTGTCATACATCATAGAATCTTTCACGCGGCCCGATTTATAATACCCCATTGAAGGCCCAACAGGCATGGACAAACCAGTGTCTTTTGCAGAAGCTCTAATATAAACACTGTTATCATCCAACCAACGAGTGATGTACGTATATACACTATCATGAGGAGTAACCTCAATGTAATAGTACGCCTTTTCTTTTGTTACATAGTGCCCATTACTATCAATGTAGCGCGTTTCAATATTTTGCGCGCTGCCCAGTATTGCAAAGCCTGTAAGCCAAATTACTATACACAATATCTTTTTCATAAAAGGTCTGGCGGTTCCAGGGTTTATTATATTTCGTCTGTTACGCAACCCTCAGCCGCTGTTTTTACACATTGCGCATATTTAAACAATACACCGCTGGTTGCCTTGGGCGCAGGTTTTACCCATGCTGCCCTTCGTTTGGCTATTTCTTCATCGCTCACTTTAAGGCTGATGGTATTTTTAACCGCGTCAATTTCAATAATATCATTGTCCTGCACAAGGGCAATCAAGCCACCTTCATACGCCTCGGGCGTAATATGGCCCACCACGAAACCATGCGTACCGCCGCTAAAACGACCGTCCGTAATTAACGCCACAGATTTGCCCAAACCCGCGCCAATAATAGCGCCTGTAGGTTTCAGCATTTCCGGCATGCCTGGCGCGCCTTTTGGCCCGATATGGCGTATCACCACCACATCTCCGGCATGTACGCGTTTGCTTTCAAGCCCTTTTATCAAATCATGCTCGCCGTCAAACACGCGGGCAGTACCTTCAAAACGCTCACCCTCCTTACCGCTTATTTTGGCAACGCTGCCGCCTTCGGCAAGGTTACCGTACAGTATCTGCAGGTGGCCTGTTTTCTTTAAAGGGTTCTCCAGCGGGTGAACAATATCCTGTGTTTCAAAATCAAGGTCAGGTGCGCCGGCCAGGTTTTCCGCTACGGTTTTACCGGTAACGGTAATGCAATCGCCGTGCAGTAATCCTTTACTCCATAAATATTTCATTACAGCAGGCACACCACCTTTTGAGTGCAGGTCCTGCATCAGGTATTTGCCGCTGGGTTTAAAGTCAGACAACACCGGCACACGGTTGCTGATAGCCTGGAAATCATCCTGCGACAAAGGCACTCCCACGCTTCTTGCCATGGCTATAAGGTGCAGTACCGCGTTTGTGCTGCCACCAAGCACCATTATTACTGTTATGGCGTTTTCAAAAGCTTTGCGTGTCATAATATCACGCGGCTTAATATCTTTTTCGAGCAGCAGTTTTATGGAAGAGCCAATAGAGGCACATTCTTCCTGTTTTTCTTTACTCAATGCCGGGTTTGACGATGAATTAGGTAAGCTCATACCCAATGCCTCGATAGCGCTGGCCATGGTGTTGGCAGTGTACATGCCGCCGCAAGCGCCCGCGCCGGGGCAGGAATGGCGAACAATGCCTTTAAAATCTTCTTCGCTTAAGTTGCCCGCAATTTTTTGACCAAGCGCTTCAAAGGATGACACAATATTCAAATCCTGGCCCTTATAATGGCCCGGTGCAATAGTGCCACCGTACAACATTATACCCGGGCGGTTAAGCCTGCCCATAGCCATAATGCTGCCCGGCATATTTTTATCACAGCCCGGTATGGCAATTACAGCATCATAATACTGGGCACCAGCATTGGCTTCAATGCTATCGGCAATAAGGTCGCGGCTAACCAGGCTGTAGCGCATACCATCCGTACCCATGCTTATGCCATCACTCACACCAATGGTATAAAAACGCAACCCTAATAGCCCATCCACCGCATTTACACTGTCCCGTACATTATCGGCCAGGCCGTTTAAATGCATGTTGCAGGGGTTACCATCCCAGCCCATGCTTACAATGCCTACCTGCGCTTTATCAAAATCTTCATCTTTAAAGCCAATTGCATAATACATTGCTTGCGCCGCCGGTTGTGTAGGGTCCTGCGTAAGCGTTTTACTGTGCTTGTTTAATTCTGCCATCGCGTTTTATTTATTTGTTATCGCCTTTGGTTCGCTATTTAGCTTTTGTTGTGTCACTCTCTTGTGCCTCCTGTTCCTTATTCAGCTTACTATATGTTTGCTTCACCCAATTCTTTCACAAAGAGATTTTTAATTATCCTGCCATCCGGCAAATTTCTTAACACCATGCTTTATACTATTAACTGGTACGATTGCCTCATCCAGTTTACCAATTGAGCATCTATATCACTTTCATCATCAATCTTTACAAGGTGCACAACCCTGTGTTTGGATGTTTGTAAAAACTTTGCCACCGGCGGCACATTTTCAAGGTGGTCAAGAAAAAATTCTACCTCTAACCACTCCTTTTTCACTTTCAGGCCAAGAAAGGTACTTCTTGTTTTAAAAAAAATAACATCGGGCAACACCGTTTCTTCCCTGAACTCTCCAAATGTTTTTACAATGTCAAATATCTTTTTATACAATGCCTTCAACACAGCAGGCCGCTTTTTAAACAGGTCTTCTTTATCAACCAGTTTGCAGGCGTGGTTTTGTTCCGCGCGCTTAAAGCTTCTTCCGCATTTTGGGCATGTCCACATCGACTAGGATTTATCCTGATATTACTGATTCGCCTGATCTTTGTTTTCTGAGTTCACCTGCTTTCTCATCAACGCTAATCAAGGCTTATATTTTTTATTAAACAACCTTTTCCACTCTAATTGCGATGCCCCAAAATTCACCAATAAACCCACTTCATAATTATACGCTTCCAAATAATTTATGCCCTGGTTCAAATGATTATTATCTAATTGTGAAACTGCCTTTAATTCAACCGTAATTTTATCATCCACCAAAAAATCAACGCGCCGTTCCCCAATTAATTTTTCCCGGTAGTACACTTTAACGCATGCCTCTTGCTTAAACATAATTCCCATACAAACAAGTTCTATTGCCAACGCCCTTTGGTAAAGCAGTTCCGGAAAGCCATTGCCTAAAGCCGAATGCACATTCATGCAAGCTTTTATTATTCTTCCGGTAACATCGCTATACTTATATTCCATAGTCGAATTTTACCTCTTATTACTAGCACGCTTTTCCGTCACAGGCGAATCAGTAATATCAGGTCAAAATCTTAGTTATAAACGAGCGAACCCGCCTTTTTTGGAGGCGGGTTCGTTATAATCAGTTTGTTATTATAATTAACTAACACCGCCATGCAGGGCAGAAATAATAATGACAATCACCACGATAGTGATGTTGCTGATTATATTATTTATCCTGCTTTTTAGCATACCGGTTTTATATACTGCGAATATATAAAACCATTTTAAAATTCAAAGAACATTTTTTGCCTGCCTTAGTTGTTAAACCCTTTTAGGAGTGGCACTCATATAATCGTCGACTTCCTCAATTCGATATTCCCTTTGTTCACGTCGCCGGTTATTTTGTTACTTACAAAATCAGCAACAAGCTCTCCGATGGTTGACGTGAAATAAAAGTTTACGCTGTCAATATCTTTTGTTACAAAATTGTTTTGCAGCGTCCAGTTAACACCATTGCGTACATGCTCTGCTTCCGCATGCATCCCCAAATAATCAAGCATCATGGCAGCCGATAAGATTGAACCGACCGGGTTGGCAATATCTTTCCCCGCAGCCTGCGGGTAACTGCCGTGTATCGGTTCAAACAACGCTGTACCGGTACCTACAGAAGCCGACGGCAACAAGCCCAGCGAACCGCTTAACACACTTGCCTCATCGCTTATAATATCACCAAACATATTTTCCGTAAGCACCACATCAAACTGTTTGGGGTTTAGTATTATTTGCATGGCGGCATTATCCACAAACATATAATCCACCGTAACATCAGCGTATTGGGCGGCTATTTCCTGCACCACTTTTCGCCAAAGGCGGCTTGTTTCCAGCACATTGGCTTTATCAACAAGAGTTAATTTTTTCCTGCGCTGCTGCGCATATTTAAAGGCAAGGTGCGCTATTCTTTCAATTTCAGGGCGCGTATATACGCAATCATCGCTGGCAGTGTTACCATCCTCGTTCAACTCCTTTTTACCAAAATAAATGCCGCCGGTTAATTCGCGAAAAATAATAAAATCTACATCTTCCAGTTGTTTTGCTTTTAACGGCGACAGGTGCTGCAACGAAGGGTAAGTGTTTACTGGGCGGATGTTGGCAAACAACTGCAGGTTTTTGCGCAGTTTAAGCAGGCCCTGTTCAGGGCGCACTTTTGCCGTTGGGTCGTTGTCATATTTTGGATGGCCTATCGCCCCAAACAAAACGGCATCACTGTTAAGGCAACTTTCAATCGTTGCATCGGGCAAAGGGTTGCCTGTTTTATCAATGGCATCAGCGCCCATTAAGCAATAAGTGTAATTAAAGCTGTGGTCATATTGATCCGCCACTGCATCAAGCACTTTAATTGACTGTCGTGTTACTTCCGGCCCTATCCCATCGCCCATTATTACCGTAATATTCTTTTCCATAAAGCGGCTGCGCCGGCAGGTATTGCCGGCTGTTACGCAGCTTTTATTTTTTTATCAATAGTTTTTGCTTCGTATGCGCCTTTTTTCAGTTCAAGTACATTAGTTATGCAGGCAGGTATTTCATGCTCGTAATGGCTAACGTAAATAAGCGTCTTATTTAATTCGGTACACAATAAATCTGTAAGGCTAACAAACTGTTGTGTTTGTTCTTCATCAAGCCCCTGGCAGGGCTCATCTAAAACAAGCAATGGCGGATTTTTTACTAAAGCTCTTGCCAGCAAAGTCAATCGTTGTTGGCTTGTTGAAATTGTCGCAAGCGGCTTGTGTTGCACATGAGAAGAAATTCGCAAAAAATCCAACCATTGCTGTACTAATGTTTGTTGCTCAACACTTAGCTTCTTATATAAACCAATAGTATCAAAAAAACCTGATGCTATGGCATTGTAACATGTTATGCCGGTATCAAAATACCAGTGCAATTCGGGTGACACATAGCCTATCTTTCTTTTAATGTCCCAAATGCTTTCACCCGTACCTCTTTTCCTGTCAAATAACACTATTTTATTGGCGTAAGCCTGCGGGTGGTCGCCCGTTACCAGGCTTAACAAGGTTGACTTTCCCGCACCGTTCTCCCCTTTCAGCAACCACTTTTCGCCGCGGTTTACCTGCCAGGTAATATTTTCAATAATCGTCTTTTGCTGGTAGGCAACACGCACATTATCCATTCGTACAGCTACCTCAAAATCATCCGCAGTTTTCTCAAAGGGAATGCCTGTACTAATATCGTTTATTTTCTGCAAATGATGAATATGGGCCGAAAGAAAAATCTCCTTTTCTTCAAACACCTGCAGTCTTCCATTTTGCAGAAAAGCAACATGGGTGATGCAGGCTGGCAACTGGCGTCCGTCAGTTATGGCGATTATGGTTGTACCTTCTGCCGCCTTTTTGTTGATAAGCCTGTGCAGTTCTTCCCGGCTTTTTACATCAAGGCCGGTAAAAGGGCTGTCTATCACCAGCACATCGGCCTGCTGTAAAAAGGATTTACTTAGCTGGAAGCGTTTATGCTCACCACTGGATAATTGCAGCAGGGGTGATTGTTTGCGGTGTTGCAACTGCAACTGGTTTAAAAGGGCATCTATTTCAGCTTCGTCGTTATTAACAGCCCGCAGTTCATCTATCACGGTAAGCGCGTCGGTGCTGTCAAAGCTATTGTAACGCTGCTGGTAATAGAAATCAGAAGTATTGGACAGGTTTTTGAAATGATAATGCTGCTCAACAAAAATTATGCGCGGCTTATCAGCGTTGAACACAACATCGCCCTGGTGAAATAATTTACCGGCGAGCGCTTTGGCAAGGATTGTTTTGCCGCTGCCGGAAGGCCCGGTAACAGCCAGGTGCTGGCCCTGCTGCAACGAAAACGATATATGGTGCAGCAAAGGCTGTTGCTGTAACTGAACGGCCAACCCTTTAACCTGTAATAAAGGACTGCCAGAAGCTTTTATATTTTTCGTTTCGTTATTCAATTAAACAGCATTTATTTTTTACTTTATTGCGCGGCTTCAAATGCCTCTATCTCCGTTTTAATGCTCAGCAAAAAATCAATATCGTCATACCCGTTCAGCAGGCAGGTCTTTTTATAATTGTTAATATCAAAACGCTCCTGTTCGCCGCTTGCCACAATTTTAATGTACTGTTCAGGCAGGCTTACTTCAATTTCTGTATCAGGGTCTTTCTCTACTGCCGAAAATATTTTATCAAGAAAGGCATCGCTTACCACTACAGGCAGCAGAAAGTTATTTAATGCGTTGTTTTTAAAAATATCGGCAAAAAAACTGCTTACCACCACATCAAAACCATAATCTTTTATTGCCCACGCAGCATGCTCGCGGGAGGAGCCGCAGCCAAAGTTTTTGGCGGCTACCAGTATCTTTCCTTTATACGTTGGGTTGTTTAAAGGAAAATCAGCCTTCGGCTGGTTTTCATCACCATTATTAAAACGCCAGTCGCGAAAAAGATTTTTGCCAAACCCGTCCCTTGTCGTAGCCTTTAAAAAGCGCGCAGGTATTATCTGGTCTGTATCTATATTTTCGATATTTACAGGAACCACTGTTGATTTTATGACATTTATCTGCTTGCTCATACCAAACTTCCCTCCGGGGATTTTTATCTTAAAAAATCACGGTTAACTTCCGCATTTAATTTTTTATTGCCTTTACCCTCAACCTTACATAATCGGCATACCATTTCCCATTCCTGTAATAACCAGGCCTTAAATATTCCACTGCCTTTGCTGTAACTGCCTGCACCTGCTGCTGAGAAATATGTTTAAAGAAAAAGGGCCAAAACATTTCAATCCAGTTGGCCATGCCATCTTCACCGGTTAATTCCGTATCCCGGTCAAAATACAATACCTGCCTCACCGTAAACCCCTGTGCTTCCAGCAGCGCGATATATTGCGCCACAGAAGGGAAATACCAAAAGTCGCCGGCCAGTTTATCTTCAAGGCCTTCTTCAACCATAGCCTTTTTTACTGCCGCAGTTATGCTCTTAACATTGTTTTTGCCGCCCATCTCCATCACAAACCTGCCGCCTGGCGTCAAAGCATCATATACACAAGCTATTACCTTAGCAGGCTCATTTATCCAGTGCAGCACTGCATTAGAGAATACGGCGTCAAACTTTTCGGTGAAGGCAAAGCCAGTAGCATCCCTTACCCCGAAATGTATATGCGGGTACGCAGCTTTTGCCTTCGCCACCATTTCAGGCGAATTGTCAATCCCCGTAACCTCAGCGCCATAATTCGTAATTTCATCTGCCAGGCTGCCTGTGCCACAGCCAAGGTCAAGTATTTTTTCGCCTGCCTGCGGCTGCAGCCAGCCAATTAAATCCTCGCCATACTTTGAAACAAAGCTGTGCTTGCTGTTATATAAATCTGCATTCCAGGTAATCTGTGGCATATATCACTTCAGTCCCTTGACCTGCCGGTTTCACCCGGCGGCCTAAAGGGAAATTTTAAGCGTTTAACATTTCACGAACGTCAGTAACCCTCCCGGTAATAGCGGCAGCCGCGGCTGATAACGGGCTTGCGAGAAATGTTCTTGCATTAGGCCCCTGCCTTCCTTCAAAATTCCTGTTACTGGTAGAGATACAATATTTACCGGCGGGTATTTTATCTTCATTCATTCCCAGGCATGCACTGCAACCGGGTTGCCTGAGCATAAAGCCTGCCTCTTCAAATATTTTGTCAATACCTTCATTTTTTGCCTGCTGTTCCACCTGTTTGCTGCCGGGCACAATCCATACTTCCACATCGCCTGCTTTTTGTTTGCCTTTTACAAATGATGCAACCATGCGCAAATCTTCAATACGGCTGTTGGTGCAACTGCCAATAAAAACGTAATCAACCTTTTTGCCTTTTATGTCAGCGCCGGGTTCAAGCCCCATATAATGCAGTGATTTTTCAAAAGAAGGTTTTTCCTTATCATCAATCTCACTCAATGCCGGTACATGGCCCGTAACGCCAATGCCCATACCAGGGTTGGTGCCATAGGTTATCATGGGCTCAATATCGGCAGCATTAATGTTTATCTCTTTGTCAAACTTTGCACCGTCATCGCTGTATAAGGTCTTCCAATATGTCAGCGCCTCGTCCCATTTTTCACCCGCAGGGGCAAACTCCCTTCCTTTTACATAAGCAAAAGTGGTTTCGTCCGGCGCTATTATGCCGCACCGAGCACCCATTTCAATGCTCATATTGCAAATGGTCATGCGTGCTTCCATCGAAAGGTTGCGTATGGCCGAGCCTGCATATTCAACCGCGTAACCGGTGGCGCCGCTGGCAGATATAAGTGATATAATATACAGTATGATATCTTTTGAAACTACGCCTTTATTCAATTCACCCTCTACATTTATGCGCATAAGTTTGGGCTTGCTTTGCATAAGGCATTGTGTTGCAAACACCATTTCAACCTCGCTGGTGCCGATGCCAAAAGCAATTGTGCCAAATGCCCCGTGTGTTGAGGTATGGCTGTCGCCGCAAACTATTGTCATGCCGGGTTGTGTAATGCCCAACTCGGGCCCTATTACATGCACAATGCCCTGGTAGGGGTGGCCGAGGCCATATAGTTCAATGCCAAATTTTTCACAGTTTTCCTTAAGTGTTTGTACCTGTATGCGGCTCAGTTCCTCTTTTATGGGTAAATCCTGGTGCAGTGTAGGAACATTATGATCTGCCGTTGCTACTACCTGTTTCGGGCGAAATACGGGCAAGCCTCTTTTTTCAAGCCCTTTAAATGCCTGCGGGCTGGTAACCTCGTGTATAAAATGCCTGTCAATATAAAACACAGATGGGCCGCCGGGTATTTCTTTTACCACGTGCTTTTCCCAAATCTTCTCAAATAATGTTTTGCTCATAATAATTATTTAAGCAATAAAGGTTGTTTGCATTTATGCATGGCTTTCCTGCAATTGGTAGGCTTTTGCCATTTCGAGCAGGTCTTCGTCGTTCACCTCTTTTTTCCTGTCTGCCACCTGCAGAAATTGCTGGTATAACACATCTACATCGTTGCGGGTAAATTCATGGCCAAGCTTCCTGAAACGGTGTGCCAGGGCACTTCTTCCGCTGCGTGCTGTTAATACTATTTTTGATTCCCCTGCGCCAACTTCCTCCGGGTTTATTATCTCGTAGGTAAGGGAGTCTTTCAAAAAGCCGTCCTGGTGAATGCCTGACGAGTGCGCAAAAGCATTGCTGCCAACAATTGCTTTATTAGGCTGCACCGGCATACGCATGGTATCGCTCACCAGCCTGCTCATGGGGTTTAGCTGCTGGGTTTTTATATTGGTATAAAAACCCAGAGAATGGTGCTGTTTTATCACCATTACCACTTCTTCCAGCGAGGTATTGCCCGCTCTTTCGCCAAGGCCGTTAATAGTACATTCAATCTGGCCTGCACCTGCAATAATGCCGGCTATAGAATTGGCCGTTGCAAGGCCAAGGTCGTTATGGCAATGACAGGAAATGGTGGCCTTATCAATATTTGAAACGTTGTTTACAAGATAAGCTATCTTTTCGCCATACTGGTGGGGCAGGCAGTAGCCCGTGGTATCGGGTATATTAACTACTGTTGCACCCGCAGCAATAACTGCTTCAACCACGCGGGCCAGGTAATCATTATCTGTACGGCCTGCATCTTCCGCGTAAAATTCTACATCATCCACAAAATTCTTCGCCCATTTTACACATTGAACGGCGCGTTGTAATATGTCCTCCCTGTTGGAATTGAACTTGGACTTTATATGAAAATCCGACGTGCCAATACCCGTATGTATTCTCGGCCTGACGGCGTATTTAAGCGCATCTGCAGCAACCTCAATGTCTTTCTGCACCGCGCGGCTTAGCCCGCAAACGGAGGCATGTTTAATTACTTTTGTTATTTCCCGTACGGACGAAAAATCACCGGGGCTGGATATGGGAAACCCCGCCTCAATAATATCAACCCCCAAATCTTCAAGGGCGAGGGCCAATTCAATCTTTTCTTTTGTATTCAGCTTGCAACCCGGCACCTGTTCGCCGTCTCTTAAAGTGGTGTCAAAAATGTCAATCTTTTTCTGCGGCATAGCGTGTTTTTATAAATGAAAAGGTGCAGACTGCTTAATTTTGATTGCCTGCCTTATTATTTAAGCAGCCTGCATCCTTCAAAAATAATAATATATATTTACCTGTTCCAAGCTAAAGTATGTTGTATTTTACGTTAGACAAACAGGTGTAAACAGGCTACGATACAGGCGTAGCAAGCGTTCGGTAAAAATAAAATTACGATGCCCAACCGTTCAACAGACGAGCTTTTTCAACTGATAAGGTCGCTTGACAAGAGCGAAAAGAGGATGTTTAAGCTGTATTTGAAGCGTTCAGCAGGCGGTGACGACCTTAAGATAACACGCCTGTTTGACGCATTGGATGCCATGACAGAATACGATGAAGAGCTTTTGTTAAAGAAAAACAAAAGCATAATAAAGCAACAGTTGAGCAACATGAAGGCTCACCTTTACAAACAGTTGTTATCCAGCCTGCGGCAGGTAAAGAATGACAACAATATTGACATTATACTGAACGAACAGATGGCTTATGCCCGTATTTTGTACAACAAGGGCCTGTATATGCAAAGCCTGAAGATGCTCGATAAAATAAAGCAGTCGGCAAGGGCTAACCATCAATTTACCTTCCAGATGCAGGCGCTTATATTTGAGAAGAAGATTGAAGCGCTGCATATTACCCGCAGCCTTGAAAACAGGGCGGAGCAGTTGTCCCATGAGTCTGACGAAGTAAACGCGCACCTTTCGCTGATAAGCAGCCTGTCAAACCTTTCCCTGCAGTTGTATAGCTGGTATATTAAAATGGGGCATGCAAGGGATGAAAAGGATGTTGCCGCCGTTAAAATGTTTTTTGACGCTAACCTGCCCACCTATAAGTTACATGAGCTGGAGTTTTATGAAAAGATGTACCTGTATCAGTCTTATTGCTGGTACGGTTTTATTCTGCAGGACCTGCTGATGTACTACCGCTACACGCAAAAATGGGTTGACCTTTTTGAACAGGAGCCTATGATGAAAACCGTTGAACCCGGCCAGTACATTAAAGCCATGCATAACGTGCTTAGCGCTCATTTCGATTTAAACAACTACGACAAATTTGAGGAGGCTTTAAAACAGTTTGAACGGTTCGCAGCATCTGAGAACGCTGACATGAATGCCAATGCCCGCATTCAAACTTTTGTGTACCTTAACATCGCCCGCATTAATAAGCACTTTCTTGAAGGCACTTTTACCAAAGGCCTTGAACTTGTGCCGATGATTGAAGAGAAGCTTGACGAATACAAGCTTCATTTAGACCGCCACCGCACCATGGTGTTCTATTACAAATTTGCCTGCCTGTATTTTGGCAGCGGCGATAATGAAAAGGCGATAGAATACCTTAACAAAATCATCAACTGGAAGTTTGAACTCCGCACAGACCTGCAGTGTTACGCACGCCTGCTGCATTTGATTGCCCATTACGAACTGGGCAACTACGACATACTGGAGTACCTGATAAAATCAGTTTACCGCTTTATGGCCAAAATGAAAAACCTTAGCGTGGTGGAAGAGGAGATATTTAAGTTTATACGTAAATCCTTCTCTCTTGCGCCAAATAAGATTATTCCCGCTTTTAAATTATTGAAGGAGAAGCTTGAACGGTATAAGGGTAACCCGCTTGAAACGCGCTCATTTATGTACCTGGATATTACGGGCTGGCTGGAGAGTAAGATTCAGAACATACCTGTTGAACGGGTGAGGAGGAACAGGTTTTTGAGTGGAAGAAAAGGCAAGGGTTAGTGATGCCGTTGCGGCCTCATATTAGTTTTTGCAAATAACAAAATAATACGATTTTGCGTCTGCCCCTTCTTCAAAAATATTTCTTAGTCTGCTGGTCCTTGTAACCACCGAATGTTTCGCCAGGTCTAATACTTCGCAATTCAATAAAAATGATGAAAATGATTCTATAAATGGAAGAAATCTTTTTATAGTGTTTATCTCAACATTTATCTTCTTTTCACTGTAGCTATCGCCTTTAACAGTTAATAGTAATTCTCTTTCCATAACTTTTTGTTTTATTAATTATCTGACACAATATTATGCCAGTAATTTAATGCCAATGTTTAAAGTCGCCTTAAATAAGATTATAATCCTGCTTAAATACACACATTTATTTCTTTTTTAAGATATTCTAATGTTTTTTTTAACATTCTGTTTTTACTATATACCCTCTATTAAAACTTTGTTCCAAAAACAGGACAATTTATTCCCAAAAAAAGGTTTTATAAGTTTGCATTATGGACTACAGCAGGGCGTTTAGAAAATTTATTTCCGGCCAGCATTTAAACATGGGTATCATACTCACAATAAGCGTGATTGTGCCTGCTATCGTCCTCTACCATTACGACATCATCAGTACTACCACCGCCTTGCCAATCGGGGCTTTATGTACGGGCTTGACTGACAGCCCGGCGCCACCAATGCACCGCCGCAATACGCTGGCGGCTTCGCTGCTTATCAACTTCCTCATGGTGCTGGCAGCAGGCTATTCAAGGGTTTACCCGCCGCTCATCATTACCGAAATTGTTTTGTTCGGTATGTTCTTCTCGCTGCTGGGCGTATATGGCAGCCGTGCAAACTCCATCGGACTTATTGCACTGCTGGTATTTATTTTCAACATCGACGCGCATGCAGGCAGCCGGGGCGTTTTAAAAACGGCCTTATTGTTTTCAGGCGGTGGCCTTTTGTACACTGTTATTGCGCTGCTGCAAAATACGCTGCGCCCTTACAAGCTTATACAACAGTTACTGGGGGAGTGCATTATTGAAACTGCCGGTTACCTAAACACAAAAGCTGCTTTTTACAAACCCAATCCCGATAATACGAAGCTGTACGACGACCTGATTAAGTACCAGGTTAACATTCAGCAGCAGCACCAAAACCTGCGCGAACTGCTATACAAAACGCGGCAGGCAGTAACCGAATCAACCCGCAAGGGCAGGATACTGATGCTGATGTTCCTTGACCTGCTTGATCTATTTGAGCGGCTTATGACTTCGCAACAGGATTACAACAACCTGCACGCAGGTTTTGATGAAACGGGCATCCTCACCAGCTATGGCAATACTATTGACGCCCTGGCAGACGAACTGCACGAAATAGGCCTTGCTGTACAGGCAGGCATTCCATCAAAGCAGCAATACGATATTGATTTGCTGATGGAAAAACTCACGGCAGAGTTTATGGCGCTTCGAGCAGAGAAACTGTCACCCGAAACAATCGAATCCCTTATCCCGCTGCGGCAGATATTGTACAGCATACAGGACATCGCCGACCGGATAAAAAGGCTGCACCTGTACACTACCTATGACCGCAAGGTGAGCAGGCAATACCAGCGCAGCAACGACCTGGACAAATTCATCAGCCACCAGGAGTTTGAGCCGCGCCTGCTGGTGGAAAACCTTTCATTGCACTCCAGTCATTTCAGGCACGCCATACGTATTACGCTGGCTTTGCTGCTTGGGTATATCATTTCGCTGTTCTTTCCTTTAGGCCATGGTTACTGGATATTGCTTACCATCGTCACCATTATGAAGCCGGCATACAGCATAACCAAACAGCGCAACATCAGCAGGTTGCTCGGCACGCTCACCGGGGGTACTATTGGCTTTTTAGCGATTTACCTTAGCCAGGATAACACAACGGCGCTTTTTGCCGTGATGCTGTTTGCCATGATAATCGCCTACAGCTTCCTGCGCATAAATTACTTTATCGGCGTGGCTGGCATTACAGTATATGTGCTGCTCAGCCTTAACTTTTTAAGCCCTAAGAGC
The DNA here is from genome assembly GCA_035550215.1 of Chitinophagaceae bacterium. Taxonomy (GTDB): domain Bacteria; phylum Bacteroidota; class Bacteroidia; order Chitinophagales; family Chitinophagaceae; genus JABDFW01. The sequence continues at coordinate 128,053 of DASZPM010000006.1, forward strand.
CTGCATACCGCGCTGGAAGACCGCGTGATTGATACCCTTATCGGCTCGGCTATCGCCTCAATCATAGCGGCTTTTATTTTACCCAAATGGGAGCATGAGCAGATAACGGGTTATATAAAAGATGCCATTGAAGCAAACAACGCATACTTTAAAGTAATCGCTGCAAATTTTTTGTCCGGCACCCTGCATAATACTGAATTTAAGCTGGCACGTAAAGAAGCCTTTGTGCGCCTCGCTAACCTTGGCGACAATTTTCAGCGCATGATATCTGAGCCAAAAAACCGGCAACCGAAACTTGAGCTGTACCACCAGTTTGTTGTTACCAGTTACACGCTTACCTCCAATATCGCGGCCCTTTCTTATTATGCGCAGCGCACACAGCAAAGCTATGTGTCAGCCGATTTTGAGCCGCTGATTGCCGAAGTAAATACGCACTTTGATAAAGCGCTGGCCATTGTTGAAAACGAACGCCCTGCAGCAGTTGATGCTCCCGAAGCAGGCCTGTCAATTAACATGCGTGTACAGCAGTTGCTTGACCAGCGTAAGAAAGAACTTATTACCGGCCGGCAGGACAATATGGGGGTACGCAATACCCTGTCAGACCTTAAAACCATCACCGACCAGTTTTATATGATTAGTGATATAACGGAAGAGCAAAGCAAGATACTGGGCAAGATTTATAGTTGAGGTAGCTTAAAGCCTGCCGCTGCATCCCCTACACCAACGCCCCGTATAATACTGCTGCAAGTACGGCGCCGATAACAGGGGCTATTACAGGTATCCAGCTATACTTCCAGTCGCTGTCGCGCTTATCTTTAATGGGCAGTATAAAATGCATAATACGCGGGCCAAGGTCCCTTGCCGGGTTAATGGCATACCCCGTAGGGCCGCCCAGGCTAAGGCCTATGCCTAATACCAGCAACGCAACCGGCAACGCATCTAATGAGCCAAGGCCACCCTGTGCCTTGGTAATGTAAAGCACCCCAAAAAGCAAAACAAACGTGCCTATTATTTCTGACATAACATTAAACCATGCATTGCGTATGGATGGCGAAGTGCAAAAAGTTCCCAGCTTGGCATCCTTATCGGCCGTTTCGTCAAAATGCTGTTTATAGGTAACCCACACCAGCAGCGCGCCAAGCATGGCGCCCAGCATCTGCGCGGTTATATACACTGGCACATCGCTCCAGTTAAATTTACCGGCCCACGCCAGCCCTATGGTTACAGCAGGGTTTAAGTGCGCGCCGCTGCCCAGCCCCGTGGCTACAAACACCCCGGTAAACACCGCGATAGCCCAGCCGAATGTAATGGCTATAAGGCCGCCGTTATTACCTTTTGTTTTTGCAAGTATTACATTAGCTACTACGCCATCGCCTAAAAGAACCAGCACTGCCGTGCCTAAAAATTCACCGGTAAAAGGTGTCATACAGCAAGTTATTTTGTGGTTGAAAGAAATTATTTACAAAACTGCAATCATTATTTGGCTGCCCTAAATTAGGGTTTGTATTTAATATTACGCGTTGTATTGCTTTGCAAGCTGTTCAAATGCCGACACCTGTTCGCTCACCCATCCGTCATCTTTTTTCAATAGAGCGGCCATTTGTGCTGCTATGTCGCGTACCATGGTAACGGCCTTTTGTGCATCCAAAAACAAAAAGCGTGTCCTGCGTGCCAGTATATCCTCCGGCGTCATAGCCATTTCTTCTTCTACGAAATAACGCACATCTTCCGCCGAGCACTTAAACGCCGTGTGCAGCACCTTTATTCCATCGGGGGTGTGGCTGCCAATGGCAAGCCTTTTGGTTATACAGGCTGCAGGTTGCAGGCCGCCAACGGTAATAGCGTTGTTAACAACGTCCTCGGCCATCTTTCGGTAGGTTGTCCACTTGCCGCCGGTTATGGTGATAAGCCCTGTTTTTGAAACAAGTATTACATGGTCCCGGCTGAGCACCGATGTTTTTTTAGCATGCTTCTGTTTTACCAGCGGCCTCAGCCCCGCAAACATACTGGTTACGTCCTGCCTGGTTATATTGGCTGCAAGGTACCTGTTGGCATGGTGAAGAATAAACGCAATCTCTTCTTCCAGGGGTTTTGGCTCCACAGCGGCATGTTCCACCGGCGTATCTGTTGTTCCCAATACCACCTTGTTGTGCCAGGGAACGGCAAATAACACGCGGCCGTCATCCGTTTTGGGTATCATCATGGCATTATCCCCCGGAAAAAATTTCCTGTCAACCACCAGGTGAATGCCCTGCGACGGCGCTACCAGCATATCATCCTCCGGCGCGTCCATCTGCATAATGGTATCGGTAAAAACCCCCGTTGCATTTATAACCACCCTGCCTTTAAGCGTATATCTTTTGCCTGAGCCTGCATCTTCCGCCACTACCCCGCTCACCCTGTTATTATTTTTTACCAGCCCTGTTACCTTGCAGTAATTAAGCAGGGTTGCACCGTGTTTTGCTGCCGTAGTGGCAAGCTCTATGGCAAGGCGTGCGTCGTCAAACTGGCCGTCGTAATACAAAATGCCGCCCTGTAAATTTTTGCCGCTTATGCCCGGCAATTGCGCCAAAACTTTTTTCCTGCTTAACAGCCTTGTTTTACCAATGCCCAGCCGGCCGCTCATTACGTCATACAGTTTAAGGCCTATGCCGTAAAACATTTTATCCCACAGGCTGTAGGCGGGCACTACAAAAGCCAGTTTTGCCGTAAGGTGCGGCGCATTTTTAAGCAGGTACCCACGCTCGCGCAACGCCTCCATTACCAATTTTATATTACCCTGGGCAAGATAGCGCACACCGCCATGCACCAGCTTGGTGGCACGACTGCTGGTGCCTTTGGCAAAATCAAACCGCTCCAGCAGCAGGGTTTTATAACCCCTTGAAGCAGCGTCAACCGCAGCGCCGAGCCCCGTGGCGCCCCCACCGATGATGATGATATCCCATTCCCGTTCATTCTGCAGGTTTTGCAGCATTATATTCCTGTTCATGCGGTTGCTTTAGGTGTACAATATTAGTAATTATGTTTTTTGCCCCCTGCAAAAAGCCCTGCGAAGCTGTTTTACAGGCAGGAAAATTAACCTGGAAAGGAGGAAAAGGGAGGAATATAAAAAGTATTAAACTATTCATTTTCAAGTAATTAATTCAAAATGTGGTTGAATTTTTTTTGAATTCGTTCCCGGAGTTTAACCATAAAACTTAACATACAACCTATACCCGGTTACTCTTTTAACCAAAACCATGACCCGCATCCCCCGCCTGGCGGCCTTCCGCGTGACCATTTTCAGCGGCTTCATAAAATCATCCTAACCGCAGGCAACCGCGCATTAATCTCCTGTCATTCCAGCTTCTCTTCATTCTCCACCTGTTCTTCCTAACTTCCCACTCTTCCGGACTTCCAGACTTTCCGGCTTTTCGGAATTTCTGACTTCCGGTCTTCCCGACTATCTCACCATACACTATACGGGTTCATCTTTGGTGGGCCCGGCGCTGTATTGGCCGGCGCCTTATTCAGGCTTATGGTGCCATTATTGGCTGCCGGGGGGCTTTCATCTCTTTTTGGTGCTTCATACTGCCGTCTTCCTGGCTCCCGTTCCTCAATAGCCTTTTCACCCGGTGGTACAATCACCTCCTGTTTATCTTCCCGACTTTCGGACTTTCCGTCTTCCGGTCTTCCCGGCTTTCTTTCTCCCTCGCTTACAATGTTATCATAGTTGAGGTTAAGCGTTACCTGCCAGTCCTGTTCCTGCCTGACCTGTTTGGGGTCTATCCCGTGGTTTACCTTAAGGTCGTAAACCAGGCCGCGGGTATTACCCTCACCGTTTACCAGCGCATGCATCTTGCGGCACATTACCCAGTAGCGTATGTTTTTAAACAGCGCCCGGTAGTTCTTGTTGTTTTCGTATTTCTGCAGGTCATCCTCTCCCATACCCATAAAAAGGCAAAAACCTTCCAGCGTGTAAATAATCTTTTTGGGTACCTGTATTAGCTTGTCCCGGTAACGTACGGTTTCAATGTTTTCGTCGCACTGGCGGCGGTACTCCTCCCACTTCTCCCGCATATCGGCGGGCTGTAATTTATAGGCCATAACTACTATTTATTATAAATAGCAAAAACGGCAAAGTGTCCGCTAAAAATGGGAAATTTTTTTTGGGGGGTAGGGCACACAAGGGTTAAAGGGACAATAAGGACTTTGGGGACACTAAGCCACTGGGAAAATCGCAAGTCTTTATCATCCCCAAAGTCCTTAAAACCTGTACAGTATTTTAAAAACATCCTTTTATTTCCCCGCAAATTTTTGCAGCCGCAGGGTAAAAGTCAATAAAAAATACCGCCCCAGTTTATTGGTGCTGGTTTGTGTTATGGCGCTGGCAGTGGCGGTGGTGGTGTACCCCGTATTTTGGTTAAATACATCAAACGCTGCAAACCGTATCGCGGCTTTATTGCTTTTCAAAAACCTTCTTTCCACGTACAGGTTTAGTATGTTTGGGTTGCTTACAGGTACCAGGTAACCGTAATTAATATCCTTATAATACTCATAGCTTACTGTCCAGTCTTTGTGTATATAAGCTTTGCCGTTTACCCCAAAGCTTAATGTTTGCGTATGCGCGGCCATTGCGGTAAAGGCGTTATTTACCGTATTGTTGGTTTTGCTCATAGCATAGCGCGTAAAAAACTCCGCGTCAATTTTATCCTGTATATCAACCCTGAACCGCACCGATGGCGTAAAAGATATATTGCCTGCGGTATTTTTCACCGTTGTTTGCTTATATGTTACAGAGTCAACACTGGTAAGATAGCCGATGTTGTTGGTATAGGTGAAATTGCCACTGAGGAATATGGTATAGCGCCTGCTGTGCCAGGGTTTGGCAAAACTGGCAAAAGCAGATGCCGTGTAATAACCGTTGGCATTAAGGTACTGGGTGAGATAGGTATTTTGCAGCGCCGGGTTGGGCCGGTATATACGGGGGTAGCTGGTGGTGTTGGTAATAACCTGCTGCTGCGTTTGCGAAAAGGATACGTTGGTAAATAAGGTGTTGCCCGATGAAAAATCAAATTTGTTATACCCGGCGGAGAACCTGCTGGTAAACTGTGGTTTTAGCGCAGGGTTGCCCTGTACCGGGTACAGCGCATTGGAAAAATCTATAACGGGCTGCAGTTGGTTGAATGTGGGCTGGCTGCTGTAACCACTGTAATCAAACCTGAGCGACCTGTTTTTGTTTAACCCAAACACCAGGCTGCCCTCAGGCACTATATTAACAGCGGCCTGCTGTGTTGGTGCATGCGCAGCGGGCGTGGTTCCGTTAAGTACGGAAGGCTCAACACCCAGGCCAAGTGTGTAATTAAATTTCTTTTTTGCAAACTTATATGTAACCCTGGCATGGTGGGTGGTAAACGTGTAATTATACCGGTTGCTTAAAGCGCTGTCAATAATAAAACCGTGCGTAGCGCTGTCAGGCGTGCTGGTTTGCCGGTTGTTTGTTGTAATGCTGTGGTTAAAGGCGTAGTTAAACTCAAAAAAAGAGTACTTGCCGGCCGGTTCAAGATAGGATAACGCAACACCATAATTAGTGGTGCGGCTGTTACTGTTTATTACTTGTACCGGCGGCGCCATGGCTGTGCCTGTACTATAAACGTAGCCTATGTTTTGCTGCTGGGTGTTCCCGGTTGTGTTGGCGGTTACGTTAATACTAAGGTTGCGCCCCCGCGCGTTAAACCGGTGGTTGTACAAAGCTGTAATGCCATAAGACGGAGATGTTGATCTGTTTTGCGTGGATGAGCTGTATGCTGTATTAACAATGTTGTGTAAAGTTGAAGTTACCTGCTGGCCTGACTGGCTGTTTACAGAAGCATAAGAAAACACTGGTGTTATTTTGAGATAATCCAGCGAATCTGGCCTGTATTCCATGTTCCAGGTAAACCGGTGATTAACGTTCCTGCTGGTTTCACTGCTGTTTTGGCGTGTAACAGCGGGGTTGGTGAGCGATGTGTTTTGCTGCAGCATGCCGGTTTGCGTAACAACGGTATTATCCCCGAAATTGTAGCTGCCGTACGCTGATAATTTTTTGCCCCAATTATCGCGGTAATTGAAACCCGCGGAACGGTTAGTGGTAATGCCGTTTTGCCCCGAAGATTGTGGCGTAAAATTTCCACCGCCAAAAGACATCCCTTTAAGGCTGATGTTGTTTAATGCTATTTTCATACCCATAACACCCCCGCCGCCGGGGGCCGCGCCAAAAGAAAATGTATTTACGTTGGTGTTATTCATATCGGCCAGCAGGGCAAGTTGCTGGTCTCCGTTAAAACTAAAGGCGTTTACCAGGCCAATATAACGGCTGTCGTTGCTTATGCCGGGCTTTACAGGCACCGCATCGCTGCCTTCGCCCGCGGTTAGCTGGGCTGTAATACCGTGGTTTTTATCAGGCTTTATCGTAACATTCATTGTCTTATTCGCTTCGCCGGCTTTAATACCGGTAAGCTTCGCCTGGTCTCCGTAATCGTCAATTATCTGTACATTCTGCACAACGTCAGCCGGCAGGTTCCTGGTGGCAGTTTTTACATCTCCCCCAAAAAAATCCTTCCCGTTTACGGTTACTTTGTTTACCGGCTTGCCCTGTGCTGTTACATTACCATCCTTATCAACATCAATACCCGGCATCTTTCTCAAAGCGTCTTCAAGCATGGCGTTATCACGCACCTTAAAAGCGCTCATGTTATAGGTTACCGTGTCTTCTTTAATGGTCACAGGGGGTGCGGCGTCAACGGTAACGGCGTCAAGTATGTTTGCGTGCGGCTCCAGTTGTATAATACCCAGCTTCATAAGAGTCGAGTCATTGTCCAGCAAATAATGCTTTATCACCCCTGTATAGCCGCTAAAAGTTAACACCAGCGTTATGCGTTTGGCGTCAATGCCCTTAAAATAAAAAAGCCCGTTGCCGCCGGCTATGGCAGTTAAAGTATCGCCTGTATTTTTCACCAGTTTAACGGTGCAGCCCTGCAGCGGGTGGCCTGATGTGTCCTGTACAATACCGGTTACGGCAACACTTTGTTGTGCCTGCGCTGCGCAAAATATATATGTCAATAAAAAGGTAAAACAGGGCCGTAAAAATCTTCTCATTGCGTAATAAGGTTTACATTAGGTAACCGGCCGCGTGCTTTTGTTGCATTAACTATTAAAAAAAATCGTCAAAAAAAATAATGTAAAAAAATACGGCGTTGCGGTGCAACATTTTTATGTTTTATGTTACTTATTGATAACAATAAAAATTGCAGGCATAACTGGCAGAAATATTTACTATAAGCGAGGCTGTTTTAATTGAGCGGTGCAAAAAAGGCGATATTAAAAGCTATGAACTGTTATACAACAGGTATTGCCACGCTATGTACCACACATGCCTGCGCATTGTTGCAGGAACACATGACGCCGAAGATATTTTACAGGAGGCATTTTTAGAAGCATTTACCAGGCTTGACACTCTTAAAAACGCAAATGCTTTTGCGGGCTGGCTTAAACAGATAGTAATACACAAATCAATAAATTTTATCTCCCGCACAAAAACCGCCTGGCTGGACATAGAGATAGCCGGCGTGCAGGACATGCAGGAAGAAGAGAAAACGGATGAATACGGGTTTTATGGAAAGATAGACGCCATTAATGAAGCTATTACCGCCCTGCCTGTTAAATACCGTGCAATAATAAACCTGCATGTGTTTGAAAAGATGAGCTTTGAAGAAATAGCCGGCATGATGCAAATACCTTCTGCCACTGTAAGAAGCCAGTATTTGCGGGCAAGGCAAAAAATATTAACCATGATAACCAAACCGTGATACATGGAAAACAATTTTGAAAAATACGTGGATGATAACCGCGCCGCCTTTGAAAAAGGGGCGCCCGCACCAGCGGTATGGCAAAATATTAAAGCAGGCGTGGAGGCATGCCATGCAAAAAAGCGGCAGGCCAAAAAAGTAATGATGATGCGCTGGGCTGCTGCGGCAATATTGTTGCTGGCAGCAGGTGGCGCCGCTGTATTTTTCCCGCACCGGCAAAAGGCCGTTATTGCCGTGCAGGATAAAAACAAGCCGCAGCAGTATGTAAAACCTTTGCCTGCAAATAAAGACAGCCTTACGGTAAAACAACCGGCTGAAGAAATTGCAGGAGCACATACATTACAAAATGATGTGCCTGCCCGTACTACCAGCGATGAATATAACCACTCCATTTTATATTACGAAGCGGTGGTGAAAACAAAAGAACAGCAGGTTGATAAATTGCTGGCCGGCGTACCGGAATTAAACAAGGAATTTAAACGCGCCATTGACGACCTGGATGCGATTATAAAACAATTAGAGGTAACCCTGCCGCAAAGTGTTGATAAGGAAAAGATTTTGCAGGGTATTATTAAAAACCTGCAAATGCAGGAAAGCGTTTTAAACAGCCAGTTGGAGGCATTGAAAAGTTTACAAAAAAATGCAGATGAACAAAAAAATGGTTAAAGGCGGTTTACTTGCCTGCTGCTGTTGTATAACGGTGTTATGCAACGCAAGCAGGGACAGCGCGCAGGTAACCCTGGAAAAAAAGATTACAAAACTGTATAACAAATTAAATGGTGAAGCACTCGCCATAAGTAATGAATATGGCGAAATATACATACACGCCTGGGACAAAAAGCAAATACTGGTAAAAATTACCCTCACCGCGCAATCTGCCACAAAAAGTGGTGCGGAAAAATTACTGAACCTCGTTACTTTGTCTGCCGCCCGCAGTGATACTGCGATACAGCTTTCAACAAAAACGGGTAAACCAAATACTGTTTACTTTCAAATAGGCGCATTACAAGATACTGCGTTAAACAAGCGTGAGAAAAAAGAAAATGAGGCGCATTTTCAAATAAGTTCGTTAAATGAAAGGTGCGCCATCAATTACACTGTTTTTGTACCACCGCATACGCCGCTGAAGCTCACAAACAAATTTGGTAATATTAATCTCGGCGATGTTACGGGTGAGTTGCATATTGATGAAAGCTTCGGCCAGGTAACCTGTAACAGGGTATTCGGCCCAAGCGTTTTAAACCTGTCGGTAGCCAACTTATCCGTTGCCTCACTGGCAAATGCAGCAATAAAAGCCACCGGTTTCGGCACAATAAAAATTGACACGATTGCAGGCAATGTAGAGTGCGGCCTTTCCGCAGGGGATAAATTAGAGGCAGGCTTTGTAAACGGCGCTTATAAGTTCCTGCTCAAGTCAGACAATATCAAATTTGTAACCTTTCACCTGCCCCAAAACTTTGATGCAAGCATTACGGCACATGGCGTTTTTTCCACCTTCAGCAACCAGTCGTCGTTTGTGTTAACACCCCTGCATCTTAAGCTGCAGGGCCCCGCAGATACAGCAGCTTCCGGCCATCCCGATACGGTACCGGTGCAGCCGGGTACAAGCCAGGGCAAGGCAATAGATAAAAAACTGCTTGAACTGGTGCTGCAAAAAAAAACACAGGAATTTAAAGGCACTGCAGGCGAGGGAAAAACAACGTTAAACATAGCCGTGGCCTTTAGCAAGGTAACTTTTGATTGATGGCCAAAGCTGTACAGTGCCTATTCCAGCACCCTGCGCAAATAATTAACCTGCCCGAGGTGGTAGTCTAAATGCGCCAGCAGCCGCACCAGCACATAGCTTACCGGGCGCTTGCCATCATCAAACATTATAGGGTATTCCGCTTCCATTTGTTCAGGGGTAAGGTTGCCCAGCACTTTTTCAATCATAGGAACAAGCGCCTCCAGTTGTGTTATAAGTGCTGTTCGTTCCACGCCCTTACTGGCAAATTCCTCCGGGCGGTTACGCACATACCCGGTTTGCCCCAGCAAAGTGCCAATAAGGTAATTGGTGCCGCCGATAATATGCAGCACAAGGTTGCCCGCCGGGTTTTTTAAAGAGCCGGTGGTTTTCCAAAGATTTTCTTCCTCGTTAAACAAGTTCACTTCTTCCATCATCTTGCGTATGTCACGCACGTAAAAATCAGCCAGTATCTTATTGAGCATAACAATACTATTTGCTGGTAAAATTACTTAAAAGGATATTTAGTTCACAAAGCAAAAAGGCCGGCATTAATCACTCCAGCACCACACATTCAACATCATATCTCTGCAGCAGTTCAATAATTTTACACGGTAAAAAATGCTCCCCCTCCACGCGCAGTATTTTGTCGCAGTCGGTAAGGTCAAAATTTATTTTGCAGGCAGGTAATACTGCCGCAAGTTGGTGCACAAGCGCCTTTGCCTGTTTAACCTTGCTAACATTTGTTTTAAAAACTTCTACCATAGGTGTTTACTTGGGGGTTAGCCGTGGTTTAACAGCCTTTTACAAACTGTCAATCTAACATCTTACAACCTGTCTATCTTCTTCTGTATTGCCTGCCTGTCCGCCTGTGTTTTAGCCATTGTAATGGCCCGGGTAAAATGCTGCTTTGCCTTGTCATCATCAATACCTGAATACAATTCGCCCAGCAGCGTAAAATAAAAATGATTGTCATTTAACTGCAGTTTCTCCGCCTCTTTAATAGCTTCGTGTTTACCGTTGGCTTTGGCCAGTGCAAATGTACGGTTCAGCGCCGCTATGGGTGAATACTCCAGTTGTAAAAGACGGTTATAAAACTGCAATATATTTTCCCATTTCTCCGGTGTGTCAGCCTTTTGGGTGCTCCAGTACGCAATGCCCGCCTCAAGATGGTATTTTGACAAGGTGTTGCCGCTGGCAGCACTGTGCAAAAAATATGCCCCTTTGCTTATCAAGTCCGTATTCCACAGGCTTTCATCCTGCTCATCATACAAAATTATTTCGCCGTTTTCATTCAGCCGGGCGTCAAACCGGGAGGCATGAAAGCACATCAGCGCCAGCAAAGCATTGGGCTGCGGTTTATTAGTGCCGCGGTTTTCCACCAGCATAGTGCACAGGCGCATAGCTTCAAGGCACAAATCTTTACGCAGGGTTTTATCCCGGCTAACGGAATAATATCCTTCGTTAAACAACAGGTAAATAGTGGTTAATACAGGGCCTAACCGTTCATCAATATGTTCTTCTCCAGGCAGTTCAATGGCTATTTTTTCTTCTCTAAGTTTTTCCCTGGCCCTGTACAACCTTTTATTTATCGTTTCCTTATTTGTTAAAAAAGCACTGGCTATTTCATCTATGCCAAAACCGCAGAGTACCCGTAACGCCAGCCCCACCTGTGCCTCAGCAGGTATGGCGGGGTGGCATACGGCGAACATCATCTGCAGTTGGCTGTCGGTAATGTTCTGGGGCGACAAGTCAATATCTTCCTGTGTTATTTCAGCTCCCCATGCTGCTTTAATAACCGGGGTAACTTTTTTTTGAAATATGCCCGCCCGGTGCATATAATTTTTCGCCTTATTTTTTGCCACGCTGTATAACCAGGCCACAGGGTTTACCGGCAACCCTTCTATACCCCATGACTGCGCAGCGGTTAAAAACGTTTCACTGGCAATGTCTTCCGCCACCTCTATTTGCTCAAAACCAAAGTAACGGCACAGCACAGCCACTATCTTGCTGTATTCCGTCCTGAACAAATGCGGTATAAGGTTATCTTCCTGCATAAAATAGATCGGCATACGCTACCAATATTTCGTCCCTGGGGGACGGCCAACAGGTATATCATTAGCCCGTTTTTCATTGAGCATTGAGGGTAGAGCATTGAACATTTCATTATCCGCAACCAGGTTTTTATTTCTCCCCCATATCATGCGCCACCACCTTTCTTACCTCTACCGTATTGCCCTCGCCGCCTAAAATAGGGCAGGCAGCGGCAATAGCAGCCGCATCGTCAAAGTCAACGGCACGTATGATGATAAACCCCGCCAACGATTCTTTCAGTTCAGCAAACGGCCCGTCGGTAATAACACCCTTATGCTTACAAACCCTCCCTTCCGTGGAAAGGCCTTTGCCCCCAACAAATTTATTTTGCGCGGCAATGCTGCCCACCCAGTCATGGTACATCTTCATATATACCTGCAACTGTTCGGGGCCTGGCTGTGCTTCCTTTGTTAAAATATCCAGGCGCATCAGCAGTAAATATTCTTCCATGTTATTTTTTTTTGCCACCGGCAATCATACAGCACTCTCTGTATATAATAACGGCCGGGAGTTACCAAACAGGACAACAAACGCGCAGTTTTTGTAAAATTATTCTGCCAGCCGCACCATGCAGTGCACGTCTGTATCGTTAAAATACCACTCCACGCAGTAACCCTGCGGGTCAATTCCCGGTTGCGCTAACAGCTCACGAAAAGTGTTGCCAATTGCCGGAAGGTTGTTCATAAAATTGTTAACCGTGTGGCAAATGTATTTGCCTTTTTTAAGCACCAGCGTATCGCAATGTAGTTGCTTTCCTTCGCTCTCAAATTTTTCCTCCGTTGCCGCATGGTAGGTTATCATACCGTTTTCAGGCCGTGACAAACCAAACAGTTTCCTTCCTTCCATGCCCTGCACCTTTTCGCGCAGTTGTGCAAATGCCTGCATAATACCTGCGGGGAAGGAGGTTGCCGTTACATACAGTACTGTAACATCATCATCAAATATTATGGCGTCCATGTTTGCTTGTTTCGTTTGCAATTACTTTCTCCATATTCTTCTCCGGATAGGGATAAAGCGCTTTTTCACCACAAACTTACCAAGCTTATATCTTAATACACACGGTACAAAACGACAAATTAAGGGGGCGATTGGGACAACCGGGCACTGTAAAAACCGCTACGCGGGTTTGTAATCAAGCAGCACTACACCGCTTTTAAACGTTTTTGTTCCGGTAAGTTCAAGGTTAAGCCTGGTGGTTAAACCTTTAAAAATTGATGTGCCGCTGCCTATGGCCACGGGGTGAACGGAAAATTGGTATCCATCCACAAGGCCGGCATCGGCCAGTTGGGTAATAATACTGCCGCTGCCCAGCACCGTAAGGTGTTTACCGGGCTGTTCCTTCAATTTCTTAACCTCATCAATCATATTGCCGGCAATAATGGTTGTTGGCCCCCACGTTGCTTGCCGCAACGTAGTCGAAAACACAATTTTCTCCGATTTGTTCATCGCCTCTGCCATTACGGGGTTGTGCTGCAGCGCCATGGGCGAAGGCCAAAAACTTTCCATCATTTGGTACGTTACACGGCCAAAAAGCAAAATATGCTCCTTTTGGGCATTTTCAATGGCAAACTTATTTTCCTCCTCGTCGCCGCGTTTGGCCCAGCTAATATCCCCGCCAGAACCTTTAAAATAGCCGTCTAACGACATAAAGTTGAACACCGTTAACTGTCTCATACTACATTTTTTTGTGCCTGCCCTGCGGGCAAAGCGGTTACTAAATATACGTTACACAACTACATACAATGAAAGAAGACGGATTGGACAAGTAAGTAAAAATATTTTTGTACCCGGCTTTGGTAATATTATTAGGCTGCCGTTGCGTCGCACTGTTGTGCCGCAACAACTGCATCAGCTTCATCTCGTAGAGATGAGATACCGGTAGCCCAATAGGGCGATTAACCCTTTAAAACAAAACAGGCGATGAATATTTTCACCGCCTGCTGTATGGTTTGTTACTGTATGTTAATTGTTATAGTTCCGGCCTGCCGAAACCGCCGCCGCCACGGAAGCCGCCGCCACCGGGGAATCCAAACCCGCCACGCCTGTTTTGCTGGCTGCCCTGGAAGCTGCGCAAGTTATAGGTAAACGTTAGCAACACATAACGGGTAAGTGTTTTTGTTTGTATATCCTGCACATAGTTTTCTGTAACATTACGCTGTATAGATACATTTTGGTTCAGCAGGTCATATACGGTTAAACGCAGTTCCGCCGCTTTATTCTTAAGAAACTGTTTTGCAAAACCTACGTTAAGCAAAGGCACGCTGGTATTATAACCCGCCGCGCGGCCGCCATAATACGTATAGGTAAAGTCAGGCGAAAACAGCCACCCGCTTTTGCTGTACCAGGTAAAATCAGTGGTAAGCGCCAGCGAAAAATAATTAAGGTTGCTCGACGGCGACTGCGAATATTTGGCAATATTATACGTTGGCGATGCCGCGAAGTTCATGTCAAAATTATTCTTCAGGTTGGTAGTCCATTTAATGGTTTCACCCAAAGTGTAATTGGTGGTATAACTTGGCGTACCGCTGGTAAGTTTTTGTATAGAGCCGGTGGTGTCAAGCAGGCTTACACCTCTTGTATCGCTGATGTTGGTGGTAAAGTTTATGTTTGATTTCGGCTTCTTAATCGGGAAACCGTAATTGAAAAACGCCGACAGGTTATAGGTACCGTTAAGGTTAACCGGCTTAATACTGTCAACACCGGTAACCACATTGGTAATGGTGCTGTTTACAATATTATTGCTCACAAAGTTTGCATTGATGGACGCAAACATGTTATGAAAATTCGTCCGGTTAAAGGAAATAAGCAACAACCTGAACGAGTTGGTGAAAGACTGTTTAAGGTTAGGGTTGCCTATCTGTATATTCATCGGGTCACTGTTATCTATTACAGGCTGCAACTGCTGTGCGGTAGGCTGGCTGGTGCGCCCGCTGTAGTTAAACCGCAGCGTGGTTGAGTTAGTGAAACGGTAAGTAAGGTTTGCCGACGGGTAAATATTGGTGTAATGCTGCGTAAGCGTTATGTTTTTGCTGCTGTTATTGCTGGTTAAATTACCAAACTGTACGCCCGAGCCAATGCTGAAATTAACCTTTTCATTCTGGTACAGGTAGCTTAACGTAGCACGGTGTGAAAAATAAGTATTCTCGTAAGTATTGGTAAGCAGGCTGTCGGGTATGTTATACGCTTTTGCCGCGCTGTCATAATCAAACGTATACTTATCTGCCGTGTTTTTGTTGTACGAGTAATTATAGTTCAGCTCCAGTATTGAATGTTTCCCCAAAGGCTCGGTGTAAGCGAAATTCGCACTTATATTCTGGCCTTCCACTTTGCTGTTATAGTGCTGGTCAATAATACTGGTTGAATCCGTAGCCTTTATGTGGTAAACGCTTTTTGAGTAATTTTCACCATTGCCGGTATTTGAGTTGCCGCCAAAGCTCACACCCAGGGAAAACGTCCTGCCTTTTTTGGCAAACTTGTGCCTGAACAATATGTCCGCGCTGCCGTTATACCCGCTGTTGTGCGTATTGGTGTGGGCAGTTGAATTGCTGATTGGCACTGTTGTACCCCTTGTTGTGCTTGTAGTGGTGGATGACGACCCGTCTGATTGCTGTATGCTTGCGTTAGGGCGTATTATCATCGAGTTAACCGAATCAAAATTGGTTTCAATATTAAAGTTTAGCCGTTGGTTTACATTCCTGTTCCTTGACGCCTGGTCCTGGTTATTAAAAATGGAGGAATCGCCTTTTATAAAATTTTCCGTATTGCTGTTCTGGTCTTTTTCCGTTAACAGGTTATTGTAAAAATAGCTGCCCGCTGCCTGGGTATTTTTGCCCCAGTTGTCGCGGTAGTTAAGCCCGGCCGCCGCAGTAGTGGTAATACCATTATTATTGTTGGTAAACCCTGTAGTTAAACCGCCGCCGTTACCGGCCCTGTTGCCACCCGCGCCACCAAAGTTACGGCCTGCACCACCGCCTAAACCACCGGCATAACCGCCCCTGCCGCCGCCGCCACCTAAAATATCCTGCACCGTAAAGTTTTGTTTGTTGGTGTTGTTTAACTGGCCTATAAAAGAAATTTGCTGGTTGCCTTTAAACCTGCTAAGGTTTGCCGCCTCGTCATACAACCCTTTGTTACCCACACCGGCTATTACCTTACCAAAATACCCTGTGCTCATGTTCTTTTTGGTAACAATGTTTATTGTTTTTACGCGGTTACCGTCGTCAAAACCGGTAAACTTGCTCTGGTCGCTCTGGTCGTCAAACACCTGTATTTTTTCAATTACATCACTGGGCAGGTTTTGGGTAGCCAATTTGGGGTCGTCCCCAAAAAAGCGCTGGCCGTTTACGGTAACACGCTGTACTGTTTCACCCTGCGCTTTTATGGTGCCGTCTTTGGCAACATCAATACCGGGCAGCTTATTCAGCAGGTCCTGCGCGGTGGCGTTGGGCTTAACATTATACATCGTGGCATTGTACTCCGTAGTATCTTTTTTTATAATAATGGGCGGGGCTTCTACGGTAACGCCTGCAAGAACATTTGCATGCTGGTTCATATAAATAGTACCGGCATCAAGTAACAGGCTGTCTTTTGAGATGGTAAATGGCTGGTTACGTGTATCGTACCCGTTAAAAGTAACCTGCAGGTTGTAGTTGCCTAACGGCAGGTTGTGTATAGTGAAAAGCCCGTTCGCGTCAGACAACACCTGGGTGACGGTGGTAGAGTCCGGCCGCATTATTTTTATCGCCGCCTGCTGTAATACCTGGTGACTGGCAGTATCGGCAAGGCGGCCCTTTAGCATTCCGCGAAGGTTTTTCGTGCTGTCCTGTGCATGCAAACAGGTAACTGTAAACAGCATGCTTATCAAAAGGAGTATGTAACGTTGTTTCATAAATGCCTCGTTTTTTATTTGCTTTTTGAGGCAGCAGGAGATGTAAACCTACACACAATTATTGTGCTGCAATTAATGTGTCGGCGGGTTGTTTAATTAAATAGGTAATGTTTTTTAACGGCTTGTAAAGCAATGCAAAATGGCCTTTTTTTTCGGTGAAATACGATGTCTTTCGTTATAAAAAATTATCATATTTGCGGTTTGCAATAACTCAATATTCGCTACAGCTTCATTATTCTAATGTTCCTGAAATATATCGGCGCCCCGGCATGTTTGCCCTGCAGCCCAATATGCCCGTGCAATGGCAAAACTGCCATGGGTGTACTTAGCCAGTTGGGTATAGGTGAGCCGTCAGGGTTCGTTTTGGCTGAAGTGAACAGGCTCATGTCGCAGGTATTTACCAGTTCACCGTTTAATACTATCCATATTTTTTTGCCTTTGCAGGTAATGGTATAATGGTTCCATTCGCCGGCTTTTTTTACGGTCCGTTTGGTGACAGCCTGGTGGCCAAATACGGCGCCGCATTGCCATGTTGCAGGGGCTTTGCTCCACTCGTCTGAATAATCGTCTGCAATCTGTAACTCTACTGAATGGGGTATCCATTCATCTGTATCTGTTGCATGTACAATTACACCGCTGTTGGTGCCATCCGCGTTTTTAAATTCAAGGTCAAGCACAAAATCATCATATTCATCTTTGCTCCATATACATTCGTCTTTTGATGCTGTAAGCACGCCGTCGGTAACAGTCCATACGCCTGCTGGGTATATAGCATTGGTGAGCTCTGTATTAAAAAGGTTGCTCCACTTCTTCCCCGAGGTGTCGGGGTGGGTAGTATATACCTTATGGGAAGATGAGCAGCTAACGATTACAAAAAGGCTTACAGCAATGGACAAAATTTTTCTCATATATTGATTGTTGTACGCTGCTAAGATAGGCCTATAAACTGCTGCACCGGCATTAATACGGTAATTGCGCAATAAATTCAGGCGGAACGCCACCCGTTATTTTTCAAACGGTAACATTAAGTACACAAAAAAGCACAACCTTTAGGTAAACCTAAAATTTACAACTATGGATGCATCAGTAAACTCTCTCAACTGGTTTGAGATTCCGGCGAAAGATATCGCCCGCGCCAAAACATTTTATGAAAACATCTTCGGCATTACCATGGAAACAATGGATATGATGGGGATGAAAATGGCCTTCTTTCCTGCCGAACCGAGCAGCGGTAAGGCATCCGGCGGCCTGTGCGAAAGCCCATACCATACCCCAAGCCAGGATGGCGCTATCATTTATCTTAATGCCAATCCCGACCTTAGTGCGGTAACCGGCAAAATTGAAGCTGCCGGCGGGCAGGTAGCCATGCCTAAAACAAAAATTTCTGATGAAATTGGTTACATGGCATTTTTTATTGATTCAGAAGGCAACCGCGTTGGCCTTCACTCACAACAGTAGCCTGCCGTAAACAAATTGCTTGCCGCCGCGTGCCTGCTGTACGCGGCGGCTTTTTTATAGCCGGTTTCGTGACAGACTGTATTATTTAACCCCTAATTTTACCGCCCGGTAAAAATTAGTATGATACAATCTATTCTGCAGCAATACGGTTTTAATGAAAGTTTATGTACGGTAAATGCCTTTGGCACCGGCCTTATTAATAATACATGGCTTGTTGGCTACGCAGGCAAAAACTATATACTGCAGCGTATTAACCAAAATGTGTTTAAAACCCCCGCTTATATTGACGACAATATACGGGCGCTGGCTGGGTTTCTTTCGCAGCACAACCCGGGCTATACGTTTACTGTGCCGGTAAGCACGCCGGGCGGCAAAACCCTGGTTATAACAAGTGACGGCGCTTTCAGGATGTTTGCATTTATTGAAGGCTCGCGCACGTACGATGTATTGCAAAAACCGCAGCAGGCTTTTGAGGCGGCAAAGCAATTCGGCAGGTTTACAAAACTGCTCTGCGGCTTTAATTCCGCCAGCCTTAAAATAACACTGCCTGAATTTCACAACCTCTCACTGCGGTATTGCCAGTTTGAAGAAGCAACGCAAAAAGGCGATGCGGAACGTATAAAACATGCCGGGGTGCTTATATACGATGTAAAAAAGTACGCGCCGCTGGTAGATATTTTTGAAGACATACAAATAAACCCGGCGTTTAAAAAACGTGTTACGCACCACGATACCAAAATAAGCAATGTATTGTTTGACAAAGAGGATAAAGGCATTTGCGTGATTGACCTTGACACAGTTATGCCGGGTTATTTTATTAGCGATGTGGGCGATATGCTGCGCACCTATCTTTCAGCCGCAGGCGAAGAGGAAACCGACCTGAGCAAAGTGTACGTGCGCGATGAATATTTTTACGCCGTTATGCGCGGGTACCTGGGGGAGATGAAAGAGGAATTAAGCGATGAAGAACTGGATGCGTTTGTTTATGCCGGGGAATTTATGATATACATGCAGGCCCTGCGTTTTTTAACGGATTACCTTAACAATGATGTTTATTATGGCGCAAAGTACCCTTTACACAACTATAACCGCGCCGCTAACCAAATGATACTGCTGGAAGATTTGATGAGAAAAGAGAAAATGTTTAAAAACAATGTCAGCAATTTTTTGCAGGAGTGAAATTTTTTGCAAAACCCCACTCCTTCAAAAATATACCGGTAATCATGCCACCATCTTTTTCCGTGCTGGTATTTTCTTTGTTCTCCATAATAAGCCGGCAACCAGGTACAGCACTGCTGCGCAGGTAATAACCATGCACAGGTACGCAAAGGCGTCACCAATAACATTGTACACTGTGGCAACATGGCCTGTTATAACATTGGCCGCCCAAAGCTTTTCGCCCGGGTTGTAAAAGTCGAATGAAGCCAGTTTTTTACCCCTGTAATCTGTAACAAGCGATAAACCCCCGCTGGCCTGCCGTACTACAGTACATCCATTCTCAATACCGCGAAACATCGCCATGTAGCTGTGGTAAGGGGCAATAGCATACCAGTCGCCGGAAGGCAGGAACAGGATGCCTGATTTTTCCGCGCCTAACTGCCGCATACTGCCGGGTATATCCGCATCATAGCAGATGGATACAGACACTTTTCCATAAGGTGTTCTCACTACCGGTATTTTTCCATCCCCCGGTTTGCAGCGCTCCGCGTAAGGCACGGGATGGTTTTTGTGAAATACGTTCAAAATCTCCCCTTCCGGCGATATTAACAGGGTTTTATTCTCCAGGAACATTTTTGCGGGCGTTAGCTTGCCGGTATCAAAAACACCCATCGCCATCAGCAGGTACACGCTGTTATTTTTTGCAAAGTTCTGCCCGCGTTGTATAAAAGCATCCTGCATGGTTACGGGCATAATAGCGTTGGCTTCGCTCCAGGTAATTATTTTCGCGCCTGCCTGCGCCGCCTGCCTGCTTTCTGCAAAAAGGCTGTCATGCAGGGCATATAATGCCTTATAGCCATTGGCAAATTTTGCGGTATCGGGGTTTTCAATAAAGGGCAACAGGGCAGCATTAACCTGCTGCAGTTGGGGGGAGGTTGGCGATGTTCGCGGGTCAATAGTTACAGTTTTGCCTGTTACATCTTTGTACACACCTTCCAGCAGCCCGAAAGTTGGCACGGACAGGCCAGCTACCTTCACATCAGCCATCCTGGTCGTTTGCACGCTGTACAGCCTGTAAGCGCCAAATAAAAGTATCACTCCAAAAAATCCTGCAAACCATGTCACGCCGTTGGTAAACTTTTTACCTGTATAATAGTTTTGCAAAGCCCAAACCGTTACCGCTGCAAACCAGTACACCATAAATGATATGCCCGCAAGGCCGGTAACTGAAGCCAGTTGCGCTAACCATGAAAATGAATATTGCGTATTGGCGATTGACCACCATGCCCCGCCGCCGGTGGCAATATCAAAAAACTCTTTAGCAGTAAAAGCCGCCGGGAAAACAAGTGTAGTGATAAAATGACCGCTTTTTTTGCTTACCCATCTATCAATAAAGAATATGGCAAGCAGTTTTGCGGTGTTAATAACGGTAAGCGCCACGGTAACCGGCCAGGGGAAAGGGAATACATTATACGCCGACACAATTTGCGATGCCATTAACGCCACAATAAACCAAAGCATTTTAAAACGCAGTACAGCATTACGAAAATAAAAGAGCAATAAACCCGGTGCAAACCAGGCAAATACCGGAATAGCCCATTTAGGCGACAACAATGCGTTAGCGGCAGCCCCGGCTGCCAGTATGCCTGCAAACAGCCATTTGGAGGAAGGCATTAAGCGGGGAGAGGAATGAAGTGTCATAAAAATTGTTTTCACAAATATTCAGGCATGAAAATGCCCTGTAAGGCCGCCGTTGTAAAGTCGAACGCATTTAATTGGTTCGAAAACAGGAAAACGTAAAGTCGAACGGTTTTACCCCATGTTTTGCCGCTTAAAATCGCTGGGGGTTACCCCTGTGGCCTTTTTAAACAGGGTATTGAAGGATGATTTTGAGTTAAACCCCACCTCGTACATTACCTCGAGCACCGTAATCTTTTTGTCTTTGGGGTTGGTGAGCAGGCGCTTGGCTTCTTCTACGCGGTAAAAATTGATAAATTCAAAAAAGTTTTGCTGCAAAAGCTCATTAATTACCTGGGATAGTGTTTTTGGTTTTACTTCAATTTGGGCAGCCAGTTTATTCAGGGTTATTTCCGGCTCAAGGTAAGGTTTCCAGCTTTGCATATATTGTTGTAATCTGTTTAAAAGCCGTGTTTTTTCGTCATCAGCCAGCGTGGAAGAAAGGTATTTTGCCGGTTGCGCCGCCTCCTGTATTTCTTTTTCTTCCATCACGGCAAAGAGCTCCGGGTTACGCAAAGCCTTAAAAAGCATAAATACAATAAACGACAGCAATAAAAAAATGGTAAGGCCCAGCACAAAAAAATAAGCGCCGGTGAATGATTGAAAAGAGAGATAGCCACCCACCAGGGACACAAGCATAAGCGCCAGGAAAAATACAATAAGCGCCCTGAGCCATTGCAAGGTAATTTTTTGGGCCTGGGAATATTGGTTAGATGCTGCAGCCGCGTATCGTTTTACAAGGCGAAGGCTTAAAAAAAGATAGGCAAAGAAATGAATGTAAATAACCAGCGACCCTATATAAACGCCCGGGGGCACTTTTCTTTCCACTATGGCGGTAAGTATTTCCGTTTGCTTTTCACGGCCCGCTAACAGGTAACTTACCTCTGTAACAAGAAAGAGAATGATGAACAGTAAAAAGTGCCGTAGTTTTTTATTATCAAAACGAAAATCCTTATAAATAACTGACTGTGTGTACAGGTAAATACACGGCCCGCATACCAGCAGCATATTGCTGCCCCACAATGCCAGCGGCGGAAAACTGAAGTACACCTGCTTTAACAGCAAAAATGTATCGGCAAGGTTAAGCGCTATGGCAAGAAAAAAGCTGCCCAGCAATATATTGCTTACACGCCTACCCTTGTTTGACGTACAAAAAAATACGGCGATGAACAGCGCTAAAAAAAGCACCATTAAAAACAATATATCGCTGAAGGAAAATTGCATAATAAAACTTCCCGCAGGGCAATAGGTTAATATTCGTCACTAAAACCAAATACAGGTTTGCGCGTTTGCCATTTGCCTTTGGTAAAATCGGGTATCTGCTGCAGCATGCCGCCTTCTTCTATTGATTTTTCGCTTAAAGGTGTAATAGCGTACCATGTAGCAAGGTCGTACACATCCAGGGGAAATTCAGCATCACGCTTTATACACTCAACAAAAGCATTGTCTACAAAAAAGTCCATGCCTCCATGCCCTGCGCCTTCCGCATCTTTTGAATACTTTTTCCACAAAGGGTGGTCATACTCTTCCATATAACTCTTGGTATTTTCCCAGGTATGTTTTTGCGGGCTTTTATCTTCAAAATAAATAAGGCCTTCGGTAAATCCTCCTGCATGGTTATCAATCCACAACCCGTTGGTGCCCTGCACCCTGAACCCAAGATTGTATGGCCGTGGTGACGATGTATCGTGCGTTAACACTATTGTTTCGCCGTTGGCGGTTTGAATTTGCGTGGTAACAATATCACCCTCTTTAAACTTAACTTTTGCATTGGGGTGATTGGGCCCGCCCAGCGGGTTGTTAACAATAAACCTGTGCAGCCCTTTTGCTTTTGTTGCTATAGATGAGAGCGCGGTTAGCCGGTTACCACGATTAACATCAATCATTGTGGCAACAGGCCCAAGCCCGTGCGTGGGGTATAATTCTCCATTGCGTTTTACATAGTGGTTTGTTCTCCATTTAGCCTCGCTGAACCCCTGGTCGCCAAAGCCAACACCCGGGCCACCATCAGTACCGTTATTAAAAAGCACTTCCCGTAAATCATGTTCGTAGCCACCCTGCAAATGCTGCAATTCACCAAACATGCCTTTTTGCACCATATTCATTATTGCCATAACATCCCTGCGGTAACAAACATTCTCCATCATCATCACCGGCACTTTTGTTTTTTCTACCGCGTTCACAATATCCCAGCAGTCCTGTAATTTTATTGCACCGCACACTTCAACACCGGCCTTCTTGCCCGCGTTAACTGCTGCCAACGCCTGTTCAATATGCCATTCCCATGGCGATGCAATAAGTACCGCGTCAATATCATCGCGCTTTACAAGGTTTTGAAAATCATAATTGCCATTGGTATATTCAACAGGCGCCTTTTTATTATACCGTGCAACAATTTTTTGCGCCATAGCCATCATCTTCTTATCGGGGTCTGCCATAGCAATCACTTCCACATCATTACGCTTTAAAAATTCATCAAGGTGGCTTTGGCCGCGCAACCCCACGCCTATCATACCCATGCGCACAACCGGCTTCTTTTCGGCAGCCAGTACTTTTAATGGTGTGGTTATCGCACTAACTGCAGCGCCCGCAGCGGCGGCATCACGTAAAAATTTTCTGCGTGTGTATGTACTCATGGTTATTATAATTAGGTGGTAAACATAAAAAAAATTGCTGATTCATTGTGATGTAATTCTTAAAAGTAACCGGCTGCCAGGCAATGTTGCTGCGTTATGTGTATTATTCACGCAAATAAAAAGACTGTTGCAAAATAATTGCGCACTTTTAAAGTTGTATGCGCAGAAAAATTTGCATATATGTTCAAAAAATGTATCTTCAAAGCCTGCTTCTTCCATCAATGTCTTAAACCAAAACGAACCCCCATATGAAAGGCTCACAAAGCGGAATCTGGAAAGTCATTTCTGCTTCATCCGTCGGCACCTTAATAGAGTGGTACGACTTTTATATTTTTGGCAGCCTGGCGCCAATAATTTCCAAACAGTTTTTTCCGGCAAACGCAGGCACAAGCGCACTGTTAAGCACACTCGCTATTTTTGCAGCAGGCTTTATCGTGCGCCCTTTTGGCGCATTGGTTTTTGGCAGGCTGGGCGATATAGTTGGCCGTAAATACACTTTTTTACTTACGCTTATTTTAATGGGCAGTTCAACATTTGCCATTGGCCTTATACCGGGCTATAAATCTATTGGGTTTGCTGCGCCTTTAATAGTGCTGGCGCTGCGCCTTATACAGGGCCTGGCGCTGGGAGGTGAATATGGCGGCGCAGCTACTTACGTTGCCGAACACTCACCCACGAAAAAACGTGGTTTGTACACAAGCTGGATACAAACTACCGCATCCATAGGGCTTGTTGTTTCGTTGATTGTTATTATGCTGGTGCGTGAAAATATGAGTACCGGCCAGTTTAATGATTACGGCTGGCGCATCCCGTTCCTGGTATCCGCCATACTTGTAATTATTTCAATTTACATAAGGATGCGGATGAACGAAAGCCCCCTGTTCTCTAAATTAAAAAGCGACGGCAAAACATCAGTTAACCCGCTTAAAGAAAGCTTCTCACACAAGCTAAACCTTAAAATGGTTTTACTGGCGCTGTTCGGGGCAACCATGGGGCAGGGAGTTATATGGTACACGGGCCAGTTTTATGCCTTAAGCTTTTTGGAAAATACGTGTAAAATTAACTTTGATGATGCCATTGGCATTGTAATGAAGGCAATTATTTTTGCCACGCCATTCTTCATCTTTTTTGGCTGGCTCAGCGATAAAATAGGCAGGAAGTGGATAATGTTGTTAGGTATGCTGCTGGGCGTGCTTACTTATTTCCCCATTTACCGCACTTTTTTAAACAATACCAACGTAACTGAAATAGCTAAAACAACCGCCGTTAAAGAAAGCACCGTGCCTGTCATAACCACTGCAACATTAGATAATAAAGATTCAGTTGTTACTACAACAAACACTGTTACGCTGGCAAATGGTTTTGCCTATAAGCAAACCATAACAGACACAGTTAATAAAGATATGCAGGGCCAGCCGCAGCATGCAAAAACAGTGTATGCTGAAAAAAAGGTTACATCTTCAGCCTATTGGTGTTTTGTGTTCCTGGTATTTGTACAGGTACTGTATGTTACCATGGTGTATGGGCCAATTGCAGCATTTCTTGTTGAACTGTTTCCCACACGCATCCGTTATACCTCAATGTCATTGCCATATCACATTGGCAACGGGGTGTTCGGCGGCCTTGTTCCATTTTTAAGCACGCTCATCATAACATATACAAACTCTCCTTTGTCGGGGCTTTGGTATCCTGTTATTGTAGCGGCCGTATGTTTTGTTATTGGTTTATTATACCTGTCGCCCAAAGCCAATCAGAATGTTTTGGACGATAGCAACGCATCTTTTAACCCCCTCAATACTGTTATATGAATATTATAAAACGAATATTTGGTATAATCTGGATTTTACTTGCCCCTGTTTGCCTGTATTTTCTTATAGTCAACGCGCTGCATGCTTTTGCTAAGGCTGACAAAGCCATTGAAGCCGCCGCAACAGAAGCGGCTAAAACTGCGGCAGAGGCGGCAAAAACCAATACCATTTTACAATGGAGTATTATCATCATCATATTTCTGCCGATAGCCGCCGGCCTTGTAATATTTGGCAAATACGCATTTACCGGGGAATACGATTCAACTGCTCCTGCCCAAAATACTATGGCCTGATTTTAGTACCGTTCATGGTCAATATTAACACAACCACGGCATTTATGCAGGCTGTGCCATGACAAGTTGTATTTTTGCAAACTAAAATTGAAAAAAGAATATGTGGGCATACTTCCTGGCAAATTATAGTAGGTACGGCTATATGCTGCTGGGGTTTTTTATCGTTTCAAAATTATTGCTGGCTTTGCTGTTTCAAAATTATGAGCGCAGCGTTGTTGGCGTGGTGTATGCCATCTTTAAATGGTATGGGGTTATAGACCGGGACCTGGCCGAAAATACAGTTGAACGCTTTGCCATGCGGCTGCAAAATTTAATAAGCATAGTGCTGTACACTACTGCCGCGATGCTTTTGTTTATGGCCCTGCTTTTTGCAAAACAATAACTTTTATATACATACTTTTAACTGTTGTACGTTTAAACAGTAAATAAATTTTCATGTCGCTGCAGGTTACCAGTTTGTTGAAGATATATGGCACGCAAAAAGCAGTTAACAATATTTCTTTTACGGTAAATAAGGGTGAAATTGTGGGCTTCCTCGGGCCTAACGGCGCAGGTAAAAGCACCACCATGAAGATTATAACCGGCTATCTTTCACCCGATGCAGGCACGGCCATGGTTTGCGGCATGGATGTGCAGGCAAAACCGCTGGAAGTAAAAAAGAAAATCGGCTACCTGCCTGAATCGAACCCGCTGTATTACGACATGTATGTACGCGAATACATAAGTTTTGTTGCCGGCATACATAAAATACACAACGTTAAACAGGCGGTTGATAATGTAATTGAGTTAACCGGCCTGACTGTTGAACGAAAGAAAAGGATAGGCCAGTTGTCAAAAGGATATAAGCAACGTGTTGGGCTGGCAGCATCATTGGTACATAACCCCGAGGTGCTGATACTGGACGAACCAACCAGCGGCCTTGACCCCAACCAGGTAATTGAAATACGCAACCTGATTAAAACCCAGGGGAAAGACAAAACGGTGCTTTTTTCGTCGCACATATTGCAGGAAGTACAGGCTATTTGCGACAGGGTGATTATTATTAACAAAGGCGAATTGGTAGCAGACGACAGCCTTACCCATTTGCAGCAGAATGTAAGCAGCACCGTTGTAAATGTATCATTTAAAGCGCCGGTAAATGAGGCATTGCTGAAGGGTTTGCCTGCAGTTATTACTGTTACTAAATTGAACGAACTGGCGTGGCAGCTTTCCGCCAGCAATATTGATGAAGCCCGCAAACAATTACTGGAGCTTTCTATCCGTGAAAATCTTGACATAGTGTCCTTAGGCAGCCGGGGTGACAACCTTGAGGAAGTCTTTCGCGATTTAACGCACTCAAAATAATGCTTCGGCAAATTTATTTACGCTTGTTTTGCCATAACCGCAGCCTGAAAAAAAAGTCAACTTCCAAGGGGTTTTTACCGTGCCCGTAATTTTTTGCCATGGGGGTAAAATACACTCCTGCCCTAACTCCTGCATTCCAGTGCTTAGCCATATAAAAAACCTGTGCGTTCAGCATCGCCTGGAAGGTTACTATGTTTGACCAGCTGCTGTCGCTTATTTTATCAAATGTTGCCGATGTAAGCTGGGTATCATTAACATAAACTTCTGTTGTTTCAACACCGGTTGTTAAAACTTTCGCCTGTATACCTGCCCCTGCCCACCAGTTGCCCTGCATATTATAACTGTATTCCCCTAAAAGTGATACGCCAAAAAGTTTATTTACATACCTGGCAGTTGTTTGGGGTCGGTTGCTGCTATTTATAGTTAGATAGCTGCTGAACAATCGTGGCTTATATACTGTGGCAGCAAAAGGGTTCAATTCAATTTCAAATAAATTTTTATCAGCCATTGCACTTACCCAAACTCCCGGCAAAAGCAGCCTGTAGGGTTGGGATGCAGCGTTCGGGCCCGCGAAATAATGCCTGGCGCTATTTAAAGGTAATTGTGCCTGCCACCCTAAACCTGCCTGCCATTTTATATTCGGTTCATCCTCTTTATTGTCATCAGTGCCACCTGCAATATTTGAAGAACTTATCCTGGTGTTATTGTTGCCCCCTGCTTTTGTTGTTTCCGTACCGGCAGCCGCAATATGTACATCGCCGGCCTTTAATGGTTCCATATTGGCAGAAGTATCATTTACCGGGTTTGAAATGCCGGGGGTTACTTTGCTGTTTGCGCCGTATTCTCCTATTTTACCTTTTTTTATAGCCGCTACACGCTTTTCGCTGCCTTTTATACTGTTTGAGAATTTATTAAAATTTACACGTTGCACCGTATCATTTTCCTGCTTCAAACTAACATCATCGTGATGTTGCCCGGCATTTGCAACAGGACTATTCTTAAGATGGCCGTCAGCGAGGTTGTTAACAGGTGTCTTTGTCATGTACCCCGCAAGGGTAGCAAACATCATTAATAAACCTATTAAAAATGGGCGATACAAAATTCCGTTGTTCACGTAAATGGCCAGGTTACCAGGGGGCAACCCGGCAACCGGAATTTCGTCATCCAGCTTTTTGCGCATATTTTCCCATGCCGCAGCCGGCGAAGGCATACCAGGAGGGAAGTCGCCTGCATTCATTAACGGATTATTTTCTACTTCATTACTCATTTATGAACAATATGATTTTAAAACGGGTTTTAGCTTGCGCCGTATTTCGCTTAAATGCCATTTAATAGTACCCTCGCTTAGGCTAAGGCTTTCACCAATCTCTTTTATAGTAAACCCCTCCAGGTAAAAAAGGGTACACACCACTCTTGCTGTTGACCCTAATACATCCAGCATTGCATAAATATCTTTCCATTCCAAACCCTGCAAAGGATTATTGTCAGCAGTATTCAGTATTAGTTCATTTAGTTCACCCGTCCCCGGTTGCTTTTTTATTTTCAGTTTATCTAAGGCTGTGTTGCGTATTATTGTGTACATCCAGTTAAAAAAAGAGCCTTTTGACCCGTCAAAACTTCCAATGCTCTTATAAACTTTCAGCATGCCGTCATTTAATGCTTCCAAAGCCTCGTGGCTGTCCGCAAAAAACCTCCTCGTAAGTGCATACAGTTCAGGGTAAAACATCAGGTACAGCTTTTCCTGGCTGCGCCTGTTGTTTACGGCACACTGGTTTATTAATATTTGCAGCTCGTTCAAAAAATTTCTTTTACCTGTTCAGCTTACTATTTATAAAAATAAGTCGTTTTTGTAAGCGTGTGCGGCCCAACATCAGGCGTTACATATATACTTTCTGCACAGCCCAGTGGCTTGCCGTCAGGCCTGTAAGTATATGTACGGCTGTCAGTCGTAATCAGCTTGCTGCCACCGGCCTCAAGTGCATTGTTTTCCTGCATGTACACTGTGGCATTATTATGCATTTTTTTGGGGTCTACCCATATCCATTGCGGCATAATATCATCACCTGTGTACAAAGGGTTTACATAATTATCGTATTGATAGGTATAGGTAAAGGCTAATGAGTCGGTATGCAGGCCGTTTTCATCAGAAAAGCCATACACATTTATTTTTGTAGTATTATTATTAGCGTCATATAAAAACACCTGGTAACCGCCCAATGTAAAGTTTCCGTTACTATAGCTGTAATCATCAATTCGTTCAACCTGGCCCGCCGCATTACGCCTGTATGCATTGCTGTCTGCACCTCCCGGCTTTTCATAAGCCACCAGTGGCGAGGTGCTGCTCACATAATAATAATCAGTATAAAAGCTGTCAACCATACCCGTACCGCCGTTTCTTCCGCCATAATAAAACCTGGTTACCCTTCCCAACCCGTCACGAATAAAAGTATTAAAATAGGTGCTGCTGCCGGCAGTGTTGCTTGCTGAGTCATACGTGTAGCTATTTTGTGTTTCTCCAACCAGCCTGTTTTGGGCATCATAGCTAAATATTATTACTTCGCTGTCAGTGTAATTTGTGTTTGATAAGGAAGCGTTTGTATAGCGTGTATTGGATACTGATATCATTTTACCAAGCAGGTTACCAGTATTGGGTGACAAGGTAGTGTCGCCGCCGTTTGATATATCTACCGATGAAAGTTGTTTTTGACAGGACATAGCAAAAAGGGCACAATATGCAGTAATAACCAGCATTAACCTTTTCATAGTTTTTGTTTTGTACCATTAACGGTGATGATGAAGCCAAAGGTTGGGGAATGAAAAAAAATTTATGTAAGCGATAAATGCACAGGACAGTTACGTAAATTGGCATAATTAATTTTTAATGATTACAATATGTTGCAGCCGGCTACACTAAAATTTTTAAAAGACCTCAGGAAAAATAACACCAAAGAATGGTTTGATGCCAACAGGAAACAATACGAAGCAGCCAAAGAAGATTTTGCCGCCTTTGTTAAAGCCATTATTACAGCGCACGCCAAAAAAGATGAAACCATAGCATCATTGCAGCCCAAAGACTGCGTTTTTCGCATTAACCGCGACATACGGTTCAGCAAGGATAAATCTCCCTACAAAACAAATTTTGGCGCATATATTAACCGGGGTGGCAAAAAGGGAATTTTCGCGGGCTACTATTTTCATTGCGAACCGGGTGGCGAAAGCTTTGTTGGCGGCGGGCTGTGGATGCCGGAGCCTGAAAACCTTAAAAAGGTAAGGCAGGAAATAGATTACTCTTTTGACGAGTTTAAAAAACTCATTGGCAATAAAAAATTCACCGGTGTTTACAAAGAGTTGCACAAAGGTGATGATATGCTGTTAAGCCGCGAGCCGAAAGGCTATGAAAAAGATAACCCTGCTATTGAATTCATCAAGCTTAAAAGCTTTGTAGCCATGCAAAAACTGGCAGATGCTGACCTGGCGGGCAAAGACCTGGAAAAAAAAGTATTGGCGGCGTACGCGGCGCTTCAGCCGTTGATTGAATTTATAAACCGTGCGCTGGAATAGATTTAGTATATTGTAGCAACATCAAGCTATACGCATGAGAAAATTTGTTATTTGCGTGCCCGCATTGCTGCTGGCAATGTTTTGCAATGCGCAAACATTCAGGGTAACAATTGACCCTTCATTACACACTGCTGCTTTTGACGGAAGGCTGTTGTTAATGCTTTCCAACAATAACAGGGCAGAGCCGCGTTTTGAAATAAACGACGAAGCAGAAACGCAAGTGATATTCGGCGTAGATGTGGAAAACTGGCAACCGGGCACATCGCAACTGGTGGATGTACATGCGTATGGCTACCCAATTGAAAAATTAAGCGATGTACCTGCGGGGGATTACTACGCACAGGTGTTGCTGCATAAATACGAAACCTTCCATTTAAAAAACGGGCACACGGTAAAACTGCCTATGGACAGGGGTGAAGGCCAGCACTGGAACGTTGCGCCGGGCAACATTTATTCAACGCCGGTTAAGATACATTTTGACCCCAAAACCTCCAACGAAATAAGCATCACTATCGGCAATATTATTCCGTCCATTAAAGAGCCTGAGGATACCAAATATATAAAGCACATAAAAATTCAAAGTAAGCTGCTTACCGAGTTCTGGGGCAGGCCTATGTATATCGGCGCACAAATTTTATTGCCGGAAGGTTTTGATGAGCATCCCAATGTTAAATATCCTGTGGCCATTTTTCACGACCATTTTGTGCATGATTTTGACGGGTTTCGCACCACGCCACCCGATGAAAACCTGAAACCCGACAGCAGTGCCCGGTTTCGCATTACAGGCTATAACAAAATAGTGCAACAGGAAAATTATGCTTTTTACAAACAGTGGACAGGGCCAAATTTTCCGCGGGTAATTGCCATCAAAATAACACATGCCAACCCGTATTATGATGATTCATACGCTGTAAACTCTGAAAATCTCGGCCCCTATGGGGATGCCATTACGTATGAGTTAATACCCGAAATAGAAAAAAGGTTTCGCGGCATTGGCCAGGGCTGGGCAAGGTTTTTATATGGCGGCTCAACGGGCGGGTGGGAAGCGCTGGCTGTACAGGTTTTTTACCCCGACCAATATAATGGTTGTTATGCGGCGTGCCCCGACCCGGTTGATTTTCACCACTACACCACTGTTGACATTTATAATAACAAAAACGCCTACTATGTTGAAAGTGATTTTAAAAAGACACCGCGCCCGGGCCACCGTGATTATTTGGGGCATGTAAGTGCAACAATAGAAGAAATGAACCACCGTGAACTGGCGCTCGGCACGCGCAGCCGCAGCGGTGACCAGTTTGATATTTGGGAAGCCGTGTTTTCACCCGCGGGGGATGATGGTTACCCCAAACGTATTTATGATAAATACACAGGCGCTATTGATTCCTCCGTAGCAGCTTACTGGAAGGAGCATTATGACCTTACAAACATCATCCGGCGCGACTGGCCAAAATTTGGTGATAAGTTAAAGGGAAAAATACATGTGTATGTAGGTACCATGGACAGCTATTATCTTAACGATGCCGTGTACAACGCGGAAGATGTATTGAAAAAATTACAAAATCCCGACTGTGATTGCGAAGTTGATTATGGCGACCGTGCAGAACATTGCTGGAACGGCGATCATTCCGAACCAAATTATCTCAGCCGTTTACACTATAACCAAATGTATATTATTAAGTGGGCCGAAGAAGTTAAACACAGGGCGCCGGCAGGCGCTGATTTAACAAGCTGGCGATATTAAAGATACGCTCTCCTATTATCGTATAAGCACTACCGTGCCTTTGGTTGAAAGGGCATCGCAACCGCTGCCGTTTTTATAGTTAAGCACCCATATATACGTGCCCGGCGGGGCTTTTACGCCATGGGTTGTGCCATCCCATTTATTACCCTGATTACGGGTGTTAAAAACATTCAGTCCCCACCGGTTATAAACACTCAGGCTAAAATCGCTCAAAGGGTAGCTGCTTAAAGGGCCCCAGGTATCATTGCTGCCGTCACCGTTGGGCGTAAAAGCAGTAGGCACATGCACACGGGTGTCGTTACCATTTAATACGGTTACTGAAATTTGGGCGCTGTCAACACAATGGTTTTCATCCGTCCCGGTAACGGTATATACCATATCGCCCTGCGGGGTAACAACCGGGTTACCGATGTTACAGTTATCCAGGTTTGTACAAGGCTGCCAGGTGTACGACACACCGCCTGAAACCGCCAGTTGTGTGGCCGCTCCCCCGCATGAAACAACATTTGTTTGTGTGGCTTTAATAAATTTCAGTGCGTCAACGGTTGATATATTTACCACTGTATCAGCGGAAAATATACGCCCCCCGGTATATAACTGCAATTCAACATTATATTGCCCCGTATGCGGAAACCTGTAGGTGAAATCTTTGCCTTCGGCAGAATCCCCGTTACTAATTTTCCATACACGCCGGTCAATGGTTAACGCATTACTTACAAATGATGAATCGCTGAATACCACTTCGTTTGGCTGGCACGGGTTAACCGCGTAACTGATGGCGGGTACCGGCGGCGCCAGCCCCCTGCAAACGCTGTCTGAAAAATAACGTACCTCATCATCTGTTAAAGCCCTTTTATAAACCCGCACCTCATCAATACTTCCCACAAAATTCCTGAAACCCGCAACAGATGCATCGGGTGAAACGCTGCCTAAAATTATTTCTATTGGCTCACTGCCGCACAAATCACTCACCGGCGGAAAATTATTTACCCAGAAACTCATTATTTTACAGTCAAAATAAACCCGCATATCCCCCTGGTCATAAACAATCGCAATAGTTTGCCATTGGTTGTTGGCCGTCACCGTATCCATTTCATAGCCGTTTGATGTTCGCTCGTTTCCTGAACACCAGTCGCCGAAATAACCCAGGAAATCATACCGCGGGTGATAATTCACGTTGGGCGGCGCCCACCCTATCCTCAGTTTACCATGCAGGTATGCCTGCTGCGGGTCGGCCGTTTCCCGCTGCCATGAAAAGAAGTTGTAAAAGGGTACACCGGCTGCACGGGCTATTGACGGCCGGATGCGCATCAGCACAGAAAATGCTTTAACAGGCCCGTCAAGTTTTTTTACGTTGTGTATAACAATGGCGTCCTTGCCATCAAAATAAAAAGCCCCTGTTTTATTGCCGTCAAAGCTCAGTGCCTGTGTTGCGCCATATAATACCCCATTGTAATTATTGCCGCTCAGGTCGTCGGTATTACCGTTTAAGGGCATATACAACACAAGGCTGTCGGGTGATATTTGCGCTATTCCACTGCTTATTATGCAACAAAACAAAAACGATATGATGCAGTGTTTATTCATGAGGGTGAATAAATTTGGCAGGCGCTTACTTTGATTTGACTATTACGAATATACTAAATAATACAGGCGGCCTCCCTAAAGAAAACAGGGCTTACAGCAGTGAGGTTGCCCTTGAGGGGTTTATTGCATCAAAATAAAATTGATTAACCGGCGAGCGCTCCTTTCAGTTTTTTGGGAAGAGACTGCACAACCAGTGTATAGGATTCATCAATGAGTGAGTATAATAATTTTGAAGGTACACGGCCGTCAACAATAACAGTGTTCCAGTGTTGTTTATTCATGTGGTAGCCCGGCTGTATGGCGTCGTACTGTTCGCGCAGCTCCACAGCCCGGTCAGGGTCGCATTTGGCATTAAATTGCAACGGTGTTTGCGAGAGGGAGGTAAGCAGGAACATTTTGCCCATCACTTTAAATACCAGGGTGTCCTCTCCAAAAGGAAAAGTCTCTTCCACGCCTTTTTTTGCCAAACAGTAACTTCTTAATAGTTCTATGTCCATATTGAAAGCTACAAATATTCGTTTAAATACCCTTTTATTTGTTCCCGCCTGTTCGCTTTTCATTATACACGCCAAACTCAGCAATGGCGGGCGGGCTGTCAAACCCATCTACCAGTATGCGTATTTTTTCTCCCTGCGCTTTTTTAAAACGGTTAATTTTTACCCTGTTTTTATTATCGCTTGCGAGTATCGGTTTCCAGGCATTATCCGCAAAATATTCAAGGCGGTAACTGTTTATGTTAGCAGCAGGTTCAGTAATTACCACCGTATTAAATGTGGTGGGTTTGTCAAAATCAACTTCATACCATGGCTTTTTCACAGCAGGGTTGCTTTGCCAGGCAGTTTTAAAATTATCATCGTTGCCAAAGTCCATAATCCACATATCATCACTCCAGCTTGCGTTCGCTTTTTGTTTTTTAGCAAGGTTATGGCTTATAATGGGCGCTTCAATATTGCCAAGGGGTGAGACAGGGCCTTCATTTTTCCATAATTTTCCAATTTCCGTCAAGGCAGCTAAGGCATTATCATCAATCAATCCGTCCCTGTTTGGCGCCACGTTCAAAATAAAATTACAATACGCGTTGTTAAACGGGATGATATCATCATTTACCAGCGTCGCCGGGTCTTTCACTTTAGTAGTGGGAAAGCTTGTCTTCCAAAACCACGCGTCATTCAGCGGCAGGCAACTCAAGGCAGGCAGTTTATTGGTTTCTTTTGAAATATGCTGCCCCGCATTTTGCTCGTAGCTTTTAATATCGCTGTACATCAATGCCTCGGGCGGGTATTTGGCAGAGTTTAAATCCATCAGCAGGCAATTGGGCTGCAGCGACTTTACCAATGTGTAAATTTCTTCAAACGGCACGTCGTCATACGAAATGCGCGACCAGGGCGCGTCCCAGCCGTCAATAATCAACGCGGTTATGTCCCCATAGTTTGTAAGCAACTCCGTCAACTGCGCTTTAATCATATCAACATCTTTGCGTGTAATAAAGCCCGGCCTTATTTTGTGGTGCGTGTCTAAAATGGAATAATACAACATCACTTTTAACCCCTGTGCACGAAAAGCATTTACGTATTCCCGCACAACATCTTTTTTAAAAGGGCTGTGCATTACATTATAATCAGTTGTTTTTGTGTCCCATATACAAAAGCCGCTGTGGTGCTTGGTGGTAAGGCATCCATAAGTCATATTAGCGGCTTTGGCTGCCGTTGCCCATTGCGCGCAATTTAATTTTACAGGATTAAAAATAGAGGGGCTTGCATCAGGGTCGGGCCAGTCCTGGTCAACATACGTGGGAATATTAAAATGGATAAACATACCAAACCGCAGGTCAATAAATTTTTGCTGCAACTGGTGCAATGTTTCCTTGTTAACCGGTGCTTGTGCCTGGGTGGCTGCGGCAATAAAAAAAATAAAAAATATTAACGCATATATCTTGCTCATGGCGGTAAAGTTAAACAGGCGACGGGATATTGTAGCCGGGAAACATTTCAATTTAACACACCCGTAATCACAGCCGTTTGCCCATAAAAAAAGAACCGCTAACTTTATACCATGCAGGATGCATTAATGGCTTTACAAATTTTTATGTTGCAGATGGTGAGGCTGGAAGATGCCGCATGGAATGATATGCATCAGCGGCTTGTACCCCGCACATACAAGAAAAAAGAACTTTTTATTAAAGAAGGAAAAATATGCCGCGAAATTGCTTTTATCGGCAAAGGCTCGTTCCGCTACTACAAAATAATTGACGGCATCGAAGTTTCTACCTTCTTCTCCTTTGAACATAACTGGGTGAGCGCGTACACCAGCTTTTTGCGTAAGTCGCCAAGCTTTGTAAGCATTGAGGCGATGGAAGATACAGAAGTATTGGTACTGGGTTATGATGATATGCAGTACCTGTACCAGCACTACATTACGTTTGAACGCTTCGGCAGGCTGATGGCCGAGTATTTAATTGGCTGCCTGGAGGAACGGATGCACAGCCTTTTACTTAAAACGCCGGAAGAACGCTATTTAAAAACCCTTACAGATAACAGCATTTATTTTGAAAGGGTACCCCTGCATTATGTAGCATCATACCTGGGTATTGCGCCGGAAAGTTTAAGCCGCATACGCAAAAGAGTTATGCAAAAAGCGATTTCTTAACCAAAGTCAAGGGTTTGAGGCATCGGGCGGGTATAGTTTTGTGTCATAAAATTAAACACTATGGCACTGCATACTATCATCGGCGCAAACGGAACAATAGCCACAGAACTTGTTCCCCTGTTATTAGAAAATAATCACCAGGTAAGGCTTGTAAGCCGCAACCCAAAACCGGTAAGCGGCGCGGAAACAATGCCTGCCGATGTATTGAATTACAGCCAGGTGCTGGCAGCGATAAAAGGCTCAGATGTTGTTTACCTGCTTGTTGGCCTTGAATATAAAATTGACGTATGGCGCGCAAGCTGGCCCAAACTTATGCGCAATGTCATTGATGCCTGCAAAACAACTAATGCAAAACTTATCTTTTTCGATAATATTTACATGTATGGTGAAGTAACAGGCAAAATAACAGAAGACGCCCCTTTTAAACCGGTGAGCAAAAAAGGCGAAGTACGCGCGCAGGTTGATACCATGCTATTGAATGAAATGAAAGCAGGTACATTACAGGCAGCCATTGCTAAAGCGACTGATTTTTATGGCCCGCGCTGTACCGATAAAAGTGCGCCCGGCGTGCTTGTTTTTGACAGGATGAAAAAGAAACAGT
The DNA here is from genome assembly GCA_035550215.1 of Chitinophagaceae bacterium. Lineage (GTDB taxonomy): Bacteria > Bacteroidota > Bacteroidia > Chitinophagales > Chitinophagaceae > JABDFW01. The sequence continues at coordinate 165,157 of DASZPM010000006.1, forward strand.
CAGCACAATGGTTTATTAATGCAAAACTGCCGCGCGCATTCAGCTATACGCCTGATTGTGCCAAAGGCTTGTATATTCTTGCAACGCATAATGAATCATTCGGCCAGGTATGGCACCTGCCTGTTGCGCAACCCACGCCTACCGGCAAGGAGTTTGTTGAAATGGCCGCAAAATATATGCATGCCAATACCAAAATACAGGTGTTGCCAAAATGGTTATTGAAGATATTAGGCTGGTTTAACCCGTTTATGAAGGAGATGTACGAAATGATGTACCAGTACGAATTTCCGCTGGTGCTTGACTCCTCAAAATTTGAAAGGGCTTTCAATGTTACACCCACCAGTTATGAAGAAGGTATTAAAGCAACCGCGGAATGGTTTTTAAACAGGTAATATCGCAGTGTATTATTGCTTCTGCATCAGTTGCAGAAACTTCCGGTCGAGTTTATGGCCGTACCAGTCTTCATAGGCTACATCGGCACGGCCGCTGTCAAGTACGCCAAAATCACCGGCAAAATTCCAGATGGCAAAACCTATATCGTTCGTGGTAAGTATATCAAGCACATCGCCAAACCAGGCTAAAAAAACATCGTGCGGTGTTTTGTTGTAACAACCACCTTCGCCGCAATGTACACCAACACCCTGTTTCACTAATTCAATCCAGGGCTTATAAAAATCTTCCAGTAATTGCCGGCTTAAATATCTATCGCCCACTTGCCCCGGCCATTTAGGCTCGGGCATGTGGTCGGGGTCTTTATTCGCCCACGATGCCCTGTAGTGGCTTATCGCGCCGGGATTATAACCCCGGCAGCTTTGCGCAATACCAAGGTCAATAAGTTCAGGTATTACATTGCTGCCGCCGCTGTTGCCGTCTGCAATTATCAAACGGCCCGGGTTTTCTTTTCTTATTGCTTCTGCGGCGGCTTTCGCCACGCGGCGGTAATCATCCCCCGGTACAGGCCCTGATTTGGAATGCTGGTCGTTCATATCCTCGCGCATGCTGGGCTCGTTCACCAAATCAAAACTTAATTTTTTGGGTGATACCTCTTTATATTTTTTTGCCCACATGCCCCAGTGAAAACAAAAGGCATCCAATGCCGCCAGGTCTTTCCATAAATTAAACGGCTCGTGAAAACCGGCGTTTATGCAGTAGCCCGGCGCGCGGTGCAGGTTAAGGCTTACGTGCATGTTATATTTATGCGCGCGCTGTACCAGCGCGTCTACCTGGTCAACCATACTGTTATCAATCTTGTACACGTCTTCCGGCGCAATATCTTTTGTTCGGTCAATATCAAGGTAGCAGGGGTAGGCAATGGGTATGCGTATAAAATCAAAACCCCAGTCCTGCATCCATTTAAAATAATCTTCCGGCGTTGGGTGATTGTTACGTGCCGGGTTGGGCGAATAAAAGTCAAGCAGGTTAAACCCTTTCCAGCGCGGCAGTTTATTTTTTGGTTTTGCTGTAGCTGCCAGTAATGGTAATTGTGCCAATGTAGCGCCTGCCGTTGCAGCGGCAGCAGTTTTAATAAATGTTCTCCGTTGCATAATACAATTGCTTGATGTGGTAATGAAAGATACGCATTTAAACACCTATGCTTAACCTAATAATTAGCAAAGCAATCTCTGCCAAGAATTAATTGCTGTATTCCGGTAGTTAAAAATCAAACACCCGGTACAGGCTGCAGCGCAGATAGCACTATGCGGCCACCGGGTGTTGAATGTATAAATAAAGAGTGGGTCCGTTACTTACTTAGCCGCAGCACTACTACATCGTGCGCAGGCACATCCACTTCAGTGGTTTTTGCAGTAGAGCCCAGTTTGGCTTTACTCCACAGGTCTTTTATTTTATAGGTGTTTTTTGCTGCATCCAGTGTCCTGTTAGATAAGTCATCCGCAACGTTTTCCGCTTTCCAGTCAAAACTCATTTTGTGCGCAACATTATCGCGGTTTAAAAAGCACACAGCCCAGTCGCCACCACTTAGCGGTTTAAACCAAACTTCTGTTTTACCTGTTTTTGAATAACGAAAGGCCTGTATGCCAAGCTTATCCTGGTCAAGGGCAATAACATCTTTGTTGGTTAATGTTGCTTTTGTTTCAGGGGTCATTTTACGCAGGTCGTTGCCCATCATCAACGGCGCGGCAAGCATACACCACATGCTGAAATGCGCGCGGTCTTCGCTGGCGGTCATACCATTACCTACTTCAAGCATATCTGGGTCATTCCAGTGGCCGGGGCCTGCATACTGGCGAATATCGGCTTCCTTGTCAACTATGTACATTGCACTCATGGGTGTCCATCCGCCAAATTTTTTAATGGAGTCAAATACAATACCTATATCGCCGGTAGTACGCCACAACTGGCCAACGGGCGCTGCCCATTCCCAGGGTTTGTGTGAGCCCCATTCACAAAGGCTGAAAATAATAGGCCTGCCCGCTTTTTTCAGGGCTTCGCTCATTTTGGTATAAGATTCTTTGGCATCCTGGCCCTGGGTATTACACCAGTCAAATTTCAGGTAATCAACATCCCATGCGGCATAGTTGCGGGCGTCCTGCTCTTCATACCCTTTTGTACCGGGGTAACCAGCGCATGTTTTAGTGCCCGCGCAGTTGTACAACCCGAATTTTAAGCCTTTGGAATGAACATAGGCAGCAAGGGCTTTCATGCCATGCGGAAATTTTTGCGGGTCAGGCACAAGGTTGCCGTCTTTATCACGCTGCATCGTCATCCAGCCATCATCCAGTACAATATAAGTGTAACCGGCGTCTTTAAGGCCGTCAGATATAAATAAATCAGCGGTGGCCTTTACAAGATTTTCATCAATATGCGTTTGAAAGGTGTTCCAGCTATTCCAGCCCATGGGGGGAGTAGGCGCAAGCCCTTCAAACTTTTGCGCATTGAGTTTAGCGAAGCAGAAAAGCAAGAATACAATCATCAGATTTTTCATAATACATGGTTGTTTTATATAAGAAAATAGTTTTAAAAGTTAACTGCCGGCAAAAATCAATTTGCCGTCGTACCTATTTTTTTGAATACCCGGTTTTATACTGTAACGCTTCCACAGCGTTCACAAGGTAAACTGCCGGGGCATTCCAGTTTATAGCAATTTCGTTACTTGCATAAGCGCCGCTGGCATCACTGTAAGCCGTTTCAGGCTCAGCAAACGCATACTTTGTACCATCCTGCCTTCCGGGGTTCGGTCCCCCCGCCAATAACCCCGGTACCGGTTCAGCAATACCATCTGATATTGATTGCCGGTGATGCGGGTGCATGGTGCTTTTTGTGCCAAAGCCGGTTACAAAACAATACCCTGTTGCATTGCGCCCAAACAGGTAATCAATATTGCTGAGCGCGGCATTTATATATTTTTTGTTGCCGCTTATTAAATAAGCGTTTATTAAGGCTACGCCCTGGTTGGCCGCTACAGAGTTACTGCCCCATATAAAATCGCGCCTGCTTTGCCCCATTACTGTTGCAAATGCTTTGTTTCCGCCTGCGGTAAGGCTGTCGGCGAACTCAATCAGCCGCCGCTTTACACTGCTAACATCCACAGGTGTTTTGTGTGGAATACTATTTTCATTTCTTATAAGCGTGTAGTAGCCCAATGCGTGTACGCTTGACCATGACGGTATGCTGAAAGGGACATGCATACCTGCTTCCACTGTATCAAAATATTGTTGTTTCCCCGTGGTAATAAATAATTCGCATGCGGCCCAAAACCATTCATCACTAAAATGGCCGTCGCCATAGGCGCCTGTAGTTATTTTAGGTGTGTACAATTTGTTTATCGCATTCTGGTCGTATGCCATATCCGGGTGTTGCAGCGCCCATTGCCACGCATATTCCGCCGCATGTAAACAACTGTCACTAAGCCCCGGCAAAACCTTACTGAACCTTTTTGTAATACGCGCTGTTTGTGCCATTACTGCTGCAAAATCAAGTCCCGCCGCGGCACCTTTCGCCACCACGTAACGGGGCAGTTTTGTTATGCCGGGCATAACCATGCTGTCAAATGCCGCATTGGTGCATTTGTTATATACGCCGCCATCGTTGTGGTCCTGCATGGTTAGCATCCATCTTACGTTATACAATATTTCATCCAATATATCCGGTACGCGGTTACTGCTTTCTGGGATGTTTGTTTTGAGTGTATCAAAATACGTCCTGAAATCTTCGTAAGCAGACAGTAATGTGCCGGTGCTGATACCGGAATTAACTATGTACTTGTTATAATCTCCCGCGTCATACCAACCGCCCGGCGTTGATATAACCGTACCTGCCGGCCTTTTACCGGTAGCTGCGGAAGGATGCACCAGTACTTTATCATCCGGGTGGCCGGCGGGCCTGTGCCATTTGCCGGCATATTTTTCTTCCAGCGGCATAGATACACGCTGGTAATAATACCCTTTTAACAACGCAACGCCTGCGTCGTATAACGGCTTATTGGTTATGGTAAAATTATATGATGCGCCGCCGCCCGGAACATCTATAAAATAACGTCCCGGTAGCTGCAATGCACTGAAATCTGCAATATTGGTTTTACAGGATGAGTATAAAGACGACTGCATGGGGCCTAACAGGCCTTTATACACCGTATCCCTGGTACCGTCAGCGATAACAAAAAAATACCCCGCGGTTGTGTCGTTAACCACAACTGCTGTTTTAGGGCCATACACATAGTAGCCTGCCTGGTTTACAGCAATATTGCTTTGTTGCGCGGCTGCAGTTAAACCAATGGCCTGTATGGCAAATAACATAACTATGGTTGCAAGTGTTCTCATACCTGTAAAAATACCTTACTTGCCCGTTACTACCAATGTTGCTTCCTGTAACCCATCAGAGGTAGCAGCAATATGTATAGCGCCCGATTTATCTTTTGCCCTCACAACCAGCAGGCACAGGCCATTAAACGCTTTGTGATGGTCTGCCTTAAAAGATTCGAGGCTTGTTTCACTGCCATTGTCAACACCGGCAATACTTCCTTGGCCTGTAACTGAAAACTTCACATCGTTTGCCGCATCGGGAACAAGGTTGCCATCTGCATCTTCAACTCTTACGGTTATAAATGAAAGGTCATCGCCGTCTGCATGAATATTACTCCTGTCTGCACTCAACACAATTTTGGCAGCCTTTCCTGCTGTTTTTATTTCCCTTGTCAGCACAACCTTTCCATTTTTTCTTGAAATAGCTTTTATACTCCCCGGCTCATATTGCACACGCCACATTACATGCAGGTCATCTCCTTCTTTTTTCTTAATGCCTGCCGATTTTCCATTTACAAATAATTCCACTTCATCAGCATTATTATAATAGGCCCATACATCAATGGTTTGCCCGGGTGTCCAGTTCCAGTGCGGGAACAGGTGCAAAACCGGTTTATCCGTGCAAACACTCTGGTACAGGTAAAAAGCATCCTTAGGGAAACCCGCCAAATCAATAATACCAAAATAAGAGCTTCTTGCAGGCCATGGGTAAGGAGTAGGTTCGCCTATATAATCAAAGCCCGTCCATACATACATGCCGCTCGCGTACGGGTATTTCAAAAACTCTTTCATTGTTTCCTCGTGTGTTGAGCCCCACGGTACAGAAATGTTGTCGTACGCGGAAACAGTAAGGTCTGCATTGCCCCATTTGTGTGTGGTGTCCCGCCGCCTGCCGGGCCAGCGCTGTATGCTGTCTGACGGCATATCATAATGGCCTCTCGTTTCAAGAGCCGATACTGTTTCTGTACCTATAAACCTTACACCGGGATATGTTTTTTGAAAATCTTTAAATTGCTGGTGATGATAATTGTAGCCAAACAAATCTATCACGCCCGATTTCCAGATGGCATTATCGGGGCTGGGCTGGTTTAATGCTGAAGTGATGGGCCTTGTGGTATCGAGTGAATGAACGATACCGCCAAGCTCGCGGGCAATAGCTGTGCCTGAAGTATCTTTACCGTCGCGGCCTTTCCACTGTTCCGGGATTTCATTGCCAATGCTCCATATAAAAACTGACGGGTGGTTCCTGTCCCTCGTAACAAAATCTTCCATATCGCGTTTATGCCATTCGTCCCAGTCAAGATGGTAATCGTATTTTGTTTTCGCTTTCTTCCACATGTCAAATGCTTCATCCATTACAATAAAGCCCATTTGATCACACAGGTCAAGCAGTTCAGGTGCCGGCGGGTTGTGGGAAGTGCGTATGCCGTTAATACCCATGTCTTTCAATATTTCCAGTTGCCTTTGCAATGCACGTTTGTTTATAGCTGTGCCGAGGCAGCCGAGGTCATGATGGTCACATACGCCCCATATCTTCACATGCTTGCCATTGAGAAAAAAGCCGTTGTTAATATCGAAAGTAAACCACCGTATGCCAAAGGTTGTAGTGTATTCGTCAACCACTTTTCCTTTGCTTATAAGTTGCGTAACCGCTTTATATAAATGCGGGTGCTCAATTGACCATAGCGATGGATTAGCAACAACAAGTGTCTGCGCTACTTCATTTTTATCATCACTGCTTATATCAATACGGGATGATGCTGTTTTTGCCACCTGGCCCGCATCGTTGTAAAGAGATGTCTTAACCGTAATATCCGCACCACTGCTGCTAACGTTATTTATTTTTGTATTTACTACAACCGTTGCGGATTTTTCATCCACTTTTGGCGTTTGAATATGTGTGCCCCAGTGGTCAACATAAATATCATTTGTTTTAACCAGCCATACATAACGGTAAATGCCCGAGCCGCTGTACCAGCGTGAGTTGGGTTGTTGTGAGTTATCAACCTTTACCGCAATTACATTAGCCGTTGTTCCAAAGTTGAGATACGGTGTAAGCTCATACCTGAATGAGCTAAAGCCATAAGGCCGCTTGCCAAGATAATGCCCGTTTATCCAAACTTCACTGTTACGGTACACACCATCAAAATCAATAAATATTTTTTTTATTTTATCTGCCCCTGGCAATGTAAATGTTTTGCGGTACCATCCAATGCCGCCATCCAGCACGCCGCCGCCGGTGCCTGCAGGGCTATGCTCATCAAAAGGCAACTCAATACTCCAGTCATGCGGCAGGTCAAGTTTTCGCCACGCCGCATCGTCATAACTTGCTTCTTTTGCATTATCATCGTTACCTAAATAAAATCGCCAGTCTTTTGTAAATAATGTTCTTGAGCGTAGTGATGTTTGTGCATTTACAGTAAGAGAACAATACAGCAGGCAGGCGGGCAGCAGCAGTATGCCCAATAATTTCTTGGAGTGGTAAGCCATCGTTATGTGTTTAAGTGAATTGAGTGTCAAATCTACACTAAAATTAGTTTTAATGCGCACTGGCAAAAAGAAATTAATTTGCACCAGCTTAATGCTGCCCCGGTACAGCATTATAGCACTATAATTGCGGAAACGGACAGTATGGATAATATTTTGCTTTTAATTGCTATTGGTTTTGCTGTAGGTACTTTAGGAACATTAATTGGTGCGGGTGGCGGTTTTATACTGGTACCCATTTTAATTTTTACGCACCCGGCATTAAAGCCTGCGGTAATAACCGCGGTATCAATGGCCATTGTTGCATGTAATGCTTTATCAGGCACCGTGGCTTATGCGCGCGCAAAGCGTATTGATTATAAAGCAGGCATACAGTTTGCTTTTTTTACCATACCTGGCTCCATACTCGGGGTAATTATTACACGGTATATATCTGCAACATTATTTACCATCATTTTTGGTTCATTGTTAATTATTCTCGCTCTCTACCTGTTTTTCAAAAAAGACGAAACCGGCGCTGCCACACCTGTAATAAGCCAGCCAGCCCATACAGGCGCGCACATTACTGATGCCACTGGGCAAACATATTACTATGTGTATAATAAATACCTGGGGTGGTTTATAAGCCTTATAGTAGGTTTTATTTCCCCGGTTTTGGGCATAGGCGGCGGCATTATACACGTGCCGGCATTAGTAAATTGGCTAAAATTTCCCGTGCATGTGGCTACCGCAACATCGCATTTTATTTTAGCCATTATGTCGGTTACCAGCGTTATCGTTCACATCACCGAAGGCAATTATAACGACCCCTATATTGTTAAACTGGTAATTTATCTTGCTGTCGGGGTTATTATCGGGGCGCAATTGGGCGCGTACCTTTCCCACAAAATAAAAGGCCATGCTATTATTAAGGCGCTGGCGGTGTCACTGGCACTGGTGGGCGTGAGGATTATTTTTCAGCATCTTTAAGCATTTTTGTTTACCGGTAACACATGTATAACTACCGGCAGCCCGCGCTAAAATTGCGTATATTTACACCTGTGATGGAAGCTTATGAATATTTACCAGCCATACGAAGAACTGGCGGACACGCCGGATATGTTGCATCTTAAATTGAGCGATGCAAGGGAGCGGATGTTATTTGTGGTATACCGTGCCGTACCTATCGGCCTTTTTTTAATGGTGTGGTATATTTTACAGCAGGAAAGTGCACAAATACCCATGGGCTTTAACTATGTATTTATATTTACAAGCGCGGCGGCTATTTTACTGTTGTTTTTCAGGTCGTATATTTCTGAAATAAAAATAGCGGCAGGCAATATATTTATGGTGCAAAAAACACTTGCGGGGATAAAACAAATCAACATTCCCACGCAGGATGCAGACTTTGTTATACTGCATGTGCGGCGCGGCAAGGGCGGGGGTGCAAAATTTATTTTGCATACAAAACAAAAGCAAAAGTTCACTATCTTACACATTCCGCTGGTGTACCTGGATGATAAACACACAGCGTTGATTGCTGAAACATTACAACAATTGCTTGGCGTTGAAATTAAAAAGGCTTAATTAACCAGCGTATATACAATATGAGAAAAATTATGATTGCATGCATGGCCGCCGCTGCGGCTTTGCTACAACAGCAGGCAATTGCACAAAGCAAATCTATCTCGGGCTTTACACCCCAATCTGCACAGGCAGAACTTTCCGCAGAACAAAAATTTGATGCCAACCTTAGTGCGGAAAACATTGGCAGCACTATTAAAGACCTTTCTTCAAAGCCACATAACCTTGGTTCGGCGGGCAGCAAAGAGGTGGCGGAAAATATACTTGCCCGTTTAAAAAGCTACGGTTTTGATGCCCACATTGAAACATTCAGTGTGTTATTCCCCACACCTAAAACGCGTGTGCTGGAAATGACATCACCCACCGTATATAAAGCACTGCTGAAAGAGCCGGCGTTAAAAGAAGATGCCACATCCGGCCAGGACGGCCAGTTGCCTACCTATAATGCATGGAGCGCTGACGGCGACGTTACCGGTGAGCTTGTATTTGTAAACTATGGCCTGCCTGACGATTACGAGCAGTTGGCAAAAATGGGGATAGATGTTAAAGGAAAGATTGTTATTGCAAAGTATGGGCGTAGCTGGCGTGGTATAAAGCCTAAAGTGGCCTACGAGCATGGCGCTATCGGCTGCATAATTTATTCTGACCCGCATGATGATGGTTATACAGCAGGCGATGTTTACCCTAAAGGCGCTTTTAAAAATGAGTATGGGGTGCAGAGAGGCTCGGTAATGGATATGGTAATTTATCCCGGCGACCCGCTTACCCCCGGTATTGGCGCTACGGAAGATGCAAAAAGATTAAACCGCGCAGATGCCCAGACAATATTAAAAATACCCGTGCTGCCCATAAGCTATCATGATGCGCAGCCATTACTGGCAGCCCTGGAAGGCCCGGTAGCCCCCGCAGGCTGGGCAGGCACGCTGCCTATTACTTACCATGTAGGGCCGGGCAAAACAACCGTACATTTAAAGCTGGAGTTTGACTGGAAGCTGGTGCCCTGTTATGATGTTATCGGCATGATAAAAGGGGCTGAGTTTCCCGATGAATGGGTAGTAAGGGGTAACCACCACGACGCGTGGGTTAATGGCGCCGGCGACCCGATAAGCGGGCAGGCGGCAATGCTGGAAGAGGCTAAATCAATCGGTGTGATGGTGAAGAATGGATGGAAGCCAAAACGCACCCTCGTATATTGCGCATGGGATGGGGAAGAACCTGCATTACTTGGCTCAACAGAATGGGCGGAGGAGCACGCGGATGAACTGCAAAAAAAATGCGTGGTATATATCAATTCAGATGGTAACGGGCGCGGTTTCCTGGGCGCAGGAGGTTCGCACGCACTTACCGATATGGTTGATGAAGTGGCGAAATCTGTAATTGACCCGCAAACCAACGTTACTGTATTTGAAAGGGATAAAGCCGCTGAAGCGGTTAATGCCGGCTCTGACGCGGCAAAGAAAGAGGCGCTTAATAAAAAAGCACTGGAATTAGGCGCTTTAGGTTCGGGGTCAGATTTTTCTTCCTTCCTGCAACACCTCGGCCTTCCCTCCTTAGACATTGGTTATGGCGGTGAAGACCCCGGTGGCGAGTATCATTCCATTTATGATTCTTATGATGATTATTCACGCTTTAAAGACCCGGGCTTTCATTATGGGGTAGCGTTGTCACAAACTGCGGGCAGGGTTGCTTTACGCATGGCTGACGCAGATGTATTGCCCTTTAATTTTAAAGACTTGTATAAAGCGGTTGACAGTTATGTAAACCAGTTAATGGCATTACTGCAGAAAACAAGAGAAAATACAGAAGTTGAAAATAAATTAATAACCTCCGGCGATTATAAGCTTGCTGCAGACCCCACCAAAACATTTATTGTACCTACGCCAAAGGATGAAGTGCCTTATCTCGACTTCTCGCCCCTGCAGAATGCATTGGCTGCTTTGCAGAAAAGCACTGATTCATTAACGCAACTATGCGCAAAAGCAGTTACAACAGGCGGCAACCATGACGAATTGAACACTAAATTATACCAGGCAGAGCAGCAATTGCTTTTAATGAATGGGCTGCCCCGCCGTCCGTGGTATAAGCATGCTTTGTATGCCCCCGGTTTTTATACAGGCTATGGCGTAAAAACCATGCCCGGTGTGCGCGAAGCCATTGAAGAGCGCAACTGGAAAGAGGCGCAGGAACAAATTAACCTTGATGCGGACGTACTGAATAAGCTGGCTGCTTATTTAAAAGGTATTATGTAAGCCAAAAAGATTTAAATAGATTAACAGCGGGTACTAACGGGTATTCCGGCTCTTTCAGCAATTTTGCCGAATGAAAGTTTTTTCATCATTTACAAAGTGGCTTCCTTTATGTATAGTTTTCGGTTGTTGCACTACAGCCGGGGTAAGTGCGCAAAACACCATAAGCAGTTTAAAGCTGCTCGGGGAATATGATGTGCCACATAACCTGCAGTTTGACAATACAACCGTGGGCGGTTTATCCGGCATTGACTATGACAAGAAAAAACAAGTGTATTATCTTATCAGCGACGACCGTTCCGCAATAAACCCCGCGCGTTTTTATACGGCAAAAATTTATACCGGCGGCAAAGGAATAGACAGTGTGGCGTTTACCGCTGTAACATTGCTGCAGCAGCAAAATGGTGAGTTGTACCCCAACTCAAAGCAGCAGCCGGCACGTACGCCTGACCCTGAAGCAATCCGCTACAACCCATTGCAACACCTTATGGTATGGAGCAGTGAAGGGGAGCGCATTGTAAAAAGGCGCGACACGGTGCTGGAAGACCCTGCCATTACTGTTATAAACATGGAAGGAAAGTACATTGATTCCTTCCCCATACCGGGGCAGCTACACATGCATGCCAGCGAAAGTGGCCCAAGGCAAAACGGTGTTTTTGAAGGAATGACTTTTGCTGACAACTATAAAACTTTGTATGTAAATGTTGAAGAGCCTTTGTATAACGACGGGCCGCGCGCGGGACTTACAGACACAGCCACATGGATACGGATATTAAAATACAATGTTGCATCAAAAAAACTGCTGGCGCAGTATGCCTATCATCCCGACCCTGTGCCTTATGCACCCATACCTTCAACAGCGTTTATGATAAATGGGTTACCCGATATTCTTTCAGCAGGAGATAACAAACTGCTGGTGATGGAACGCGCGTTTTCAACGGGCAGGCTGCAATGCACCATTAAAATCTTTATGGCCGACTTAAAAGGCGCTTCCAATATCGCTGTGGTGCCGTCATTAAAACAACACCCGCCTGTTCACGCCGCCACAAAAAAGTTATTACTTAACATGGACTCTTTGGGACGTTACATAGATAATGTAGAAGGTATGACCTTTGGCCCTGTACTGCCAAATGGCCATAAAACACTGGTGTTTGTTGCAGACAATAACTTTAATGCGCTGGAAAAAACACAATTCTTTTTATTCGAGGTAATTCCCTGACATTTATTTGCAGGCGCAGTATGCATGAATAACAATCGCTTATTATGAGTAAAGTGTACTCCATTAAAGCCGTTCAAAAAATACCTGTTGATATTAGCGTTGCCTGGTCTTTTTTCAGCAATCCACGGAACCTGCAAAATATCACACCGCCGGATGTTGATTTTAAAGTGATAAGCGAATATGTTGACGACAGCATGTACCCCGGCCAGGTAATTGAGTACAGGTTAAAGCCATTGTGGGGAATACCCTTTTACTGGATGACCGAAATAACGCATGTAAGGGATAAGAAATTTTTTGTTGATGAAGAACGTTTTGGCCCGTATTCGTTCTGGCATCACCAGCACCATTTTACTGTTATAGAGGGTGGTGTTGAAATGACGGATATTGTTCATTACAAAGTGGCGGGCTGGTTTTTGGGGGATGTATTAAACAGTTTGATTATACGCAAACAATTGCGCAAAATATTTTCTTTCCGTTTTAAAGCAACGGAAGAAAGGTTTGGAAACTGGCCCGGCCAAACAGAAAATATCGCAATATCTTAATTCATCACCGCATTAGTTTGCCGGCGGTATTTTAGCAGCCTGCCTTGCTAATAATTTCCATTCACCCTTTTGTTTGCGCCAAACAAGTAATACTAATAAGTCAACCTGCTTGGGGGCGTTATTTGCTGTTACCTCGCCAATAAAGCGATTACGCACAAGGGCTATGCTGCCTGTAATTTTAATGCTTTGGTTACTGAAGGTAAGCGAGTGAAATACTGTTTTGCCGGTAAGCAGGTCTTCAATAAAAGCTTTTTTATCTTCAATAAGCCCGGTGGAGTGGCCATACGTTAAATTATCATCTGCTATGCCTGCAAGTGTGCTGCTGTCGGGTTTTAATAGAGCATCGTGCAGGGTTTGCATGCGTGCAGTTAACGCCTGCTCATCTTTTGTTTGTGCGTAAAAACTGCTGCATACTACAGCGCATAATAAAAGAGTAAATAGCTTTTTCATATTGCAAGGTTTATGTGGTTTAATTAAGTTTTAAATAAGGCCGCATTATTTTGAATGAGGAGTCAGGCAGGCCGTATGTTTTTGCCACATCATCCACGGAAGTAAAGCCTTTCAGGCTCGTCCTGAATTTAATAATACGCGCAGCCACAGCATCACTCACCCCCGGGAAAACTTTAAAATCATCGGGTGTCGCCGTGTTTATATTTATCATCTTGTAATTAGCCTTATTGACAGAGGCGGCTGTTGCCGTGGTTTGCGGAACAGCAATACTTTTGTTTTGCTTTGAGTATTGGTTCAACCCCGACCCTATGCGTACATACGGCAGCACTGCTGCCACCAATTTCTTTTTTATACGGTAAACATTGTATAAATCTTCGCCTTTGGTAAATTTTCCGGTTGTTTTGCGGTAGGCCAATATATGACTGGTTGTCTTTTCACCAAATCCTAATATCCTCCAGCCCATTGAGTCCAGTATATTGGGGTCAAAATCAAACAGCCTGTGTTCAATTTGAGTTGAACTTGCCGTGTACAATTCTTTTGTGCTGTCTACTGTTTCTTCATCCGCAGTATCAACAAAAGATTTATGCCGCGCTGCCGAAATAGTATTAAGCTGCTGCTGTGTTTTGACGTCAACAACCGGCTTATTAAACACTGGTTGGTACCAGGCCATGCAAAAAATAACCACGGCCATTATGCCAAGTAAAATAAATACTGCTACCCTCTCTTTTTTAGAGAATACAAAATATTCTTTCCATTCTCCTTTTGGCATAGCAGTTACGGCGTTTAGGTGTGCCTATATATGCAAATGTAAGCCATCGTATGCTATATGAACGCCCGCAGGTAAAGATGCTTCCACCTCCTGGTGCCTGCCTAACTGGTGGCTTATATGTGTGCAGTATGTTTCAGGCACTTCCAGTTCTTTGGTAAGGGCGATTACCTGGTTTAAGGTAAAATGGGAGATATGCTCCTCATGCCTAAGCGCATTTACCACCATAATTTTGCTGCCGCGTATTTTGTCCTTCTCTTTTTCATCAATGCGGTTGGCATCAGTAATATAAGTAAAATCGCCAAAACGGTAAGCATATACCGGCATCTTGTGGTGCCAAACGGTTATTGGCTGCACGGGTATGTCGCCAATTACAAAAGGCGTATCATCAATGGTTATAAGGTCAATATCGGGTATGCCGGGATACCTGAAGTCAGAGAACACATAGGCAAACTCACGCTTCAGGGCTTCTTCCGTTAATGAGTTGGCATACACTTCAATAGGCTTTTTAAGAAAGTAGTTATAAGGCCGCACATCATCCAGGCCTGCAGTGTGGTCTTTATGCGGGTGGGTAAACAGCACTGAATCTAATTTCTTATTGCTTATGCGCAGCATCTGCTGCCTGAAATCGGGGGTGGTATCAACCACTATTGTAGTGGTGTTTGATTGTACAAGTATGCTGCTCCGCAGGCGTTTATCTTTTTCATCCGGTGATGCGCACACATAGCAGGGGCAACCAATCATCGGCACGCCGGTACTGGTTCCGGTACCCAAAAATGTTATGTTAAGTTGAGGATAAGCCACGGGGCAAATCTAAGGGTAAATGAAGAAAAGGAGAGGGATTAATGAGTTACTCTGCCGCCACCTGTCTTTTCATCACCTCCTCGTACAACTTCTGGCTTTCGTGGGTTAGCTTATCAAACTCTATAGTTAGCTGGGGTATAAGTTCAAGCAGGGTATTTATCCTCCCTTCTGTATCTAAAAATTTATTAAGCACCACAATCTTCCTTTGCTCCAGCAGGCACCAGCCGCTTTGAAAAGTGCCCCTTTCATAGCGCGTTACATAGCCTGATTCGCCCAAAATATCTTCCAGTTTATCAAGTTGGTGTTGTGTGTACTTCATTTTCTTGCTACATCATTTGGTTATGCAAATTTACACCATACTGCGTTAAGGGCTGGCCGTTTTATCCACAGGCAATGTTGAATAACCTGTCACTAAGGCGCCAGCCTTTCAATTTTCCAGCCATCGGCTGTACGTGTGTACAACAGCCTGTCGTGCAGGCGGCTGCTTCTGCCCTGCCAAAATTCAATAGATGAAGGTACCACGCGGTACCCGCCCCAGTGCGGCGGCCTGTGAATGCTGCCGTTAAACTCGGCCGCATATTTTTCTATATTCATCTCCAGCAATTCCCTCCCGCCTATCACGCTGCTTTGCGGGCTTGCCCATGCACCCAGCTTGCTGCCCTCGGGGCGTGTCATAAAGTATTCATCACTTTCTTCTGCAGTCGTTTTTTCTACAGCACCTTCTATGCGAACCTGTCTTTCCAGTTCTTTCCAAAAAAACAACAATGCAGCCCTGGGGTTTTCGGCCATATCGCTGCCTTTGTGACTGTTGTAATTGGTAAAAAAAACAAACCCTCTTTCGTCATAATCTTTCAGCAATACCGTTCTTGCCGCAGGCACCCCGTCTCTGGTGGCCGTAGCAAGCGTCATGGCATTTACCTCGCTTATATCGCTATTCAACGCTTCAATCCACCATTTGGTAAATTGTTCTATCCCGTCTTTAATAACATCGCTTTCGTTAAGTGATGCCAGCTTATAATCCTGCCGTATTGCTGCTATTTCTTTTTTCATAATCACGCAAAGGTAATGCACAATAAAAAAGCGGGCTGCATGGCAACCCGCTCAATATTTTTAAAACCATTTTCCTTTAAATTTTCGGGATAAGTGGCTTTAAGTACTTTGCGTCAACTTCTGCACTTTGCATTGGTGTGCTGTTATCAAACCGCTCCTGTTCAACAATAAAATAACGTACTCCCTTATACTTGGCACGATGCAGCAAATGCGGCCAGTCAATAGAACCCGTACCCAAATCACAAGAAGCGTCGGTATCTGTTGGCGCTGCGTCTTTTTTCCTGTCTTTCACATGTACCAGCCTGAAACGCTTGTTGTATTTATTAAAATAATGCTCCGGGTCAACACCGGCCGTAATGGCCCAGTAAATATCCATCTCAAAAACAACGGATTCATGGTCTGTGTTCTCCAGCAGCACATCCATGGGTATTTGGCCGTCCACCGGCTTAAAAGTGTAATCATGGTTGTGGTAGCCGTAAGTAACACCATTCCTCTTGCAAACTTCACCGGCTTTATTAAACTCTTCGGCAATGCGTTTAAAATCGTCAATTGATTTTTGCGGGCCTTTGTACGGGCATATCAAATATGGCATCCCGATAGAGATTGCCTGTACCGCTTTGCCCTCAAGGCTGTTTTTGTCACCCGTAAGCGCCGAGTAGCTGCAATGGCTGCCTATCATCCGTATACCCAGTTCATCGCGTGTGTATTTTTCAAAATCAGCCGGCGTCATTCCCCAAAACATACCCTGCGGGCCTTCAAAACCTTCTATTTCCGTATAACCAAATTTAGCAATTTGTTTTAGCGTACCCCTGGGGTCTTTGGCCATGTCTTCTCTCACCGTCCACAATTGCAGCCCGAAATTTTTAATTTTATATCCCGGGTGTTCCGCAAAAGCGTTTTTAGCCAGCAGAGTACCTGCCGCTGCCATACCGGTTGATTGTAAAAATTTACGCCTGCTAAAACTTCTGTTCATTTTCGTACGGAGCGGGGTATACCGGTAAAATAGAGCATAGCATGCCCTTTGTTACCCGGCAACCTCATTTAATTTTTAAGCAATTTAAATTTCAAACGGTAAAAGGCCTATGTAGCCCATGCTTTGTCGCCTTTTTTGTAAGGTATGCAGCCGTCGTACCTGCCCGGAACCGCCACATAACGCAATGCTTTTGTCGCTCCCGGTTCGCTGGTAAAGTAGCCCCAAATAGTTAATTGCTTAATCATAGAGAAATAATGGTTGGGGTCACCTTCTTTCCTTGTTTTGTTGTAATCTTTTGCCTCTTTATCCAGGTCAACCAGCAAGTCGTGCTTTTCTTGTGCAGAAAGGCTCATAAAGTCTTTGCTGAATTTTTTCTGGCTTGCATCACCCAATTTGGCTATGCCGTCGGCAAACGTTTTTTGATCCTTTTCGTCGTAGCAGTCCGTCACTATGGTTTGCATAAATGCACCAATTTTTGCTTCCTTGGCACCCGGCGAGCCGGCTGTCGCGGGCAGAATTGTTTCACCCACTTCATCAAGCAGCGCAACAGTATCGGGGGTAAACGTACCCGAGGCCGTTGATGTTGTTGGGTTTTTACAGCCCGACAGGAAAGCTTCTGCTCCAATAATAGTGCCGCCTAATATTAGGGCCACTCTTGATAAGGCATCTCTTCTGTTCATGGTTTTTTGATATTTAAAAAGGTTTCACAATATAAACTTAAGTAATTCTGTTTAAATTTTATGTCAACTATATATTTCCTTTCTTCATTTCATCCGCTGCATGGTTTGCCGCGCGCGCGGTAATGGCCATGTAGGTTAACGACGGGTTTTGATAACCTGTTGACGTCATACACGCGCCATCTGTTACAAATACATTGTTGCACGCATGCAACTGGTTCCATTTGTTCAGCAACGATGTTTTTGGGTCTTTACCCATTCTCACCCCACCTACTTCGTGTATATCAAGCCCCGGCGCCTGTTTGGTGTCAAAAGGCGTTATGTTCTTACAACCCGCTTTATCAAGCATTTCAGATGCCTGTGTAATAAAATCTTTTAACTGTTTCTCGTCATTGTCATCATATCCTACGGAAGTTATTAGTTGCGGCATACCCCATTCGTCCGTTTTATCCCTGCTAAGTCTTACATGGTTCTCATACCTGGGTATTGTCTCGCCCTGGTTGGTCATATATACATTCCAGCCTCCTGGTTCGGTAAGGCTTACCTTATACGCTGCGCCTATGGTATCCGAAGCAGTACGGTCATCCAGGCTGCTTCTCCACGCGCCCATAAATACCATATAACCGCGCATAAAATCCAGGTTCTTTTCCTGCCCGTAAACATTCCTGAATGTGGGCATGATTACTTCGGTCGGCCGACGGCCAAAATAATAGCTGTCTTCAAAACCGTCTATCGTCCCGGTTACCCTGCCCCGGTAATTTTGAAATGCTATATACCTGCCCATTAACCCATTGTCGTTACCAAGCCCGTTGGGAAAGCGGCTTGATGTTGAATTAAGCAACAACAGGTTGGTGTTTAAACAGGCGGCATTTACAAAAATTATCCTTGCATAATATTCGGTGTCCTTTTTTGTTTCTGCATCAATAACCTTAACGCCTGTTGCTTTGCCTTTTTGCACATCGTATATAACAGAGTGTACCACTGAAAACGGCCTGACGGTTAAATTGCCCGTTTTTGCCGCCCACGGCAAGGTGGTTGAATTGGAACTGAAATACCCGCTGAACGTACACCCCCGTTCACAAAGACTCCGTGCCTGGCACGGCCCGCGCCCCTGCTGAAAATGAATGGCTTCTGGCTTCGTTAAATGTGCACACCTGCCCTTAAGTACATACCTGCCTTTGTAGTTTTGCGCGACGGACTGTTGTATATGCTCCTCAACACAGTTTAAATCCCACGGAGGTAAAAACTCACCATCTGGCAAATGCTCAAGACCATCTTTATTGCCGCTTATGCCTGCAAATTTTTCCACGTACGAGTACCATGGCGCCATGTCTTCATACCGTATCGGCCAGTCAACAGCAAAACCGTCTTTGGCAGGAGCTTCAAATTCAAAACGGCTGAACCGTTGTGTTTGCCTGCCCCATGTTAACGATTTGCCGCCTACCTGGTAGCCGCGTATCCAGTCGAACGGCTTTTCCTGTATATAGGGATGGTCTTTATCCCTCACAAAAAAATGCTGCGCGCCTTCATCAAAAGCATAACATTTACTTACTATTGGGTTTTCATCCTTGATAGATTTTTTTAATTCACCCCTGTGCGCAAACTCCCATGGTGCTTTGGTTGCTGTTGGGTAATCTTTTATATGCACAACGTTCCTGCCCCGTTCAAGTACCAGCGTTTTTAAGCCCCGTTCGCACAATTCCTTAGCCGCCCAGCCTCCACTTATGCCTGAACCAACAACAATAGCGTCGTATGTATTTTGCGCTACCGCCCTATTGTTGATATGTAAGGAATCCGTCGGCATTTTTTTAGTTCATCATTGTCTTTTAAGATAAATAATCTCTTAACCTGCTATTCCTGCTCATCGTAATAGTGCTGCTCTCTATACCTCGCCTTTTTTCAACTGCTCTATTGCATAATTAGCTGCCCTTGCCGTTAACGCCATAAACGTTAAAGACGGGTTTTGTGTGCTGGTACTGTGCATACTGCTTCCATCGGTAACAAATACATTTTTGCAGGCATGCAATTGGTTCCAGCCATTCAGCATAGACGTCTTGGGGTCTTTACCCATGCGTATCCCGCCCACTTCGTGAATGTCCAGCCCGGGTGCCTGTTTGCTGTCGTTCTGGCTTATATTCTTGCAGCCTGCCTTATCCAGCATTTCAGCGCCCTGTGTTAAAAAGTCTTTCATCAGTTTTACATCGTTGTCGTCATAGTCAACCGATGTTATAAGCTGCGGAATACCCCAATCGTCTGTTTTATCTTTACTCAGTCTTACATGGTTGGTGGCTTTTGGCACTGTTTCGCCCTGCATCATCATAGATACATACCAATCCCCTGCTTCATCAATCGTATCCTTAAATGATGCGCCTATTTGTTCATCACCTTCTTTAGGCGTAGCCCTGCTGCGGAATACGCTGTAAAAAGTCATATATCCGCGCAGAAAATCAGTTTCCTGTTTATACACGTTCCTGAAATTTGGCATCATTGGCTGTGTTGGCCTTCTGCCATAATAATATTTATCGGGCGGCCCGTCGTAAGACGCAAACAGGGTACCGCGGTAATTATGAAATGCTATGTATTTACCCAAAACGTCATAATCGTTGCCCAACCCGTTGGGAAAGCGTTTTGAAGTTGAGTTAAGTAATATAAGGTTTGAATTTAAACAGGCGGCATTTACGAAAATAACCCGGGCAAAAAAGTCTGTTGATTGCTTTGTTTCTGCGTCTATTATCTTAACTCCCGTTGCCCTGCCTTTTTGTTCATCATAAATGATGGAATGTACCACCGAGTTGGGCCTTATAGTAAGGTTACCGGTTTTTGCCGCCCACGGCAGGGTAGATGCATTGGAACTAAAATATCCTCCAAATGGGCAGCCGCGCTCACACAGGCTTCTTGCCTGGCATTGGTTGCGCCCCTGCTGTATATGTATTTCTTTTGGTTTGGTTAAGTGCGCGCAACGGCCTTGTACTACATAACGGTTTTTAAAACCGGCCATTATTTTTTGCTGTACCTCTTTTTCGGGGCAGTTCATTTCCCATGCGGGAAGAAACTCTCCATCGGGCAGCGTCTCCACTCCATCCCTGTTACCGCTTATGCCTGCAAAAAGTTCAACATGGCTGTACCATGGTGCAATATCTTCATACCGTATGGGCCAGTCTCCAAAACCGTCCCTGGCAGGGCCCTCAAAATCGAATTTGCTCCAACGCTGTGTTTGCCGTGCCCATAGCAACGATTTACCGCCCACCTGGTAACCGCGTATCCAGTCAAAAGGCTTTTCCTGTATGTAGGGATGTTCAGTATCCTTAACAAAAAAATGCTGGGAAGATTCACCAAAAGCATAACACCGGCTGACTACCGGGTTTTTTTGGGTTACTTCCAAAGGCATCTCTCCCCTGTGGGCAAATTCCCACGGATTTTTGGTGGCAGTGGGGTAATCTTTCAGGTGCACAACGTTTCTGCCCCGTTCCACCACGAGCGTTTTCAGGCCATGCTCACATAGTTCTTTGGCAGCCCAGCCGCCGCTAATACCTGAACCGATGACGATTGCATCGTAGGTGTTTTGTGCGACACCCCCTGAATTGATATGTAATGTATCTCCTGGCATCCTATGGTTTTTTATACGTGATTTCTTGAAATGGTTCCAGTGATTTTGCCCGCATATTATACATTTCCTTTCTTCAATTCCTCCACGGCATGGTTTGCTGCTCTTGCTGTTAATGCCATGTACAGAATGGATGGGCTTTGATTGGCAGTACTTGCCATACAGGCCCCGTCTGTTACGAATACATTCTGGCATTGGTGCATTTGATTCCAGCCATTAAGCAGGGATGTTTTCGGGTCTTTACCCATCCGGCAGCCGCCCATTTCATGTATATCCCGGCCGGGCGCCCAATGGTTGTCAATAGTGTAAATATCCTTCACGCCTGCAGCGTCCAGCATAGCCTGCCCCTCTGTTAAAAAATCGTTCAGCATTTTTTCATCGTTATCATCATACCCAACATTCATGGTAAGCAGGGGTATGCCCCACTGGTCTTTCTTGTCCTTGCTTAAATATACGCTGTTACTTTCTTTTGGTATAGTTTCGCCCTGCATATACATATAAGCGCCCCACTCGCCTGCTTCACTCATGGCATCCTTAAACCCGGCGCCTATTTGTTCTTCGGAGTTTCGTATACCCCTGTCGCGGTTAATGTCAATAAAAGCCATATAACCACCTACAAAATCCATCTCGTGTTTCTTTATGTTCCTGAAATTCGCCATCATGCTTTCAGATGGCCGCCTGCCGTAATAATATGTGTCAAGAAAGCCCTCAATACGGCCGCCCACTGCGCCGCGGTAATTTTGAAAGCAAACATATTTGCCAAGTAATCCGTTATCATTACCCAGGCCGTCGGGAAAACGCGCTGATGTTGAGTTGAGCAGTATTAAATTGCTGTTTAGCGCAGATGCATTAGAAAAAATAATACGGGCAAAATAATCTGTTTGCTGTTTTGTATTTGTGTCAATTACCCGTACGCCTGTCGCCCTTCCTTTCTTTTCATCATAAATGATGGAATGCACCACTGAAAACGGCCTCACAGTGAGGTTGCCCGTTTTGGCTGCCCAGGGCAAGGTAGAGGAATTGGAGCTGAAATACCCGCCAAACGGGCAGCCCCGCATACACATATCCCTTGCCTGGCAACGGCTGCGGCCCTGCTGCAAATGAATATCTTTGGGCTGCGAGAGGTGTGCCCAGCGGCCCTGTATCATGTACCGGTCGGGGTATTTGGCGCTAATCCTTTTCTTTACTTCTTTTTCTACACAGTTAAATTCAAAGGCAGGCAGGTAATTACCATCGGGCATTGCTTCAAGGCCATCTTTATTACCGCAGATACCCGCAAACTCTTCCACGTGGCTGTACCACGGCGCAACATCTTCATAGCCAATCGGCCATTCAATGCCGTAGCCATACCTTGCCGGGTTTATAAATTCATAAGGGCTCCATCTAGGGCAGGCACGGCCCCATATAAGCGATTTACCGCCTACCTGGTAACCGCGTATCCACTCAAAAGGTTTTTCCTGCACGTAGGGGTGGTCTGCGTCCTTTATAAAAAAATGCTCTGTGCTTTCGTCGTAGCCCGCAGCTTGTGAAATAAGCGGGTTAGCTTCAGCATCTTCAGCCGTAATACGTCCACGGTGTTTAAATTCCCAGGGCGCCATCGTAGCAGTGGGGTAGTCTTTTAAATGCTTTACATCCCTGCCGCGTTCTAATACCAGTGTTTTCAGGCCGTGTTCACACAACTCTTTTGCTGCCCATCCGCCGCTGATGCCCGAACCGATTACTATGGCATCATACGTGTTTTGAGCAACCCCGCCTGAATTAATATGTAATGTATCTCCCATGAAAGAATGACACCTCCCCATTTACCTAAAGAGAAACAGGGAACAGTGTATGTTTAATTTATACCAGGTTATTATTACGCCGGCCCGCTTTTAGAAGCTTCGCAATATCTTCCCCCTTTATAGTTAAAAATATCACGAAGCTTACAGTGCCATTTAAGGAGCGACGAAACGTAATCTTAAATATTCATCTTCTTTAGTTCCTCAACAGCATGGTTGGCAGCGCGGGCAGTAAATGCCATGTATGTTAACGATGGATTTTGGCAAGCTGCAGATACCATGAATGAACCGTCTGTTACAAATACATTTGGTGCATCCCATACCTGGTTCCATTTGTTTAAAACAGATGTTTTGGGGTCTGCACCCATACGGGCTGTACCCATTTCATGTATACCACGGCCAAGATACGGGTGTGAGTCACCGCCCTGCACATTTTTTACACCAATTGCTTCCAGCATTTCTTTGCCATCATTCAGCATATCAATACGCATTTTCTTTTCATTCTCCTTCAACTCCGCATCAAAAGCAAGCACCGGTAATCCCCATTTGTCAACACGCTGTTTGCCGTTTTTATCGGGCACGGGGCGCATACCTAAGTCTTCGCCGGTTGCGGGGTCTTTATATGGTTCCAGTTTATCTGAATAAAGTGTTTTATCTATGTACACCCTGTTTTCGTGGTAGGGTAAAGTTTCGCCAAAGCCACCCATGCCAAAACTCCAGGCGCCCGGCTCTGTACATGCTTCTTTAAATTCAGCGCCAATTGAGTATTCCTCACCTGCATTGCTGCCTGCACCACCACGGCTTGCACCACCCTGGTAGCCAAACCCACGCAGGTAATCCCGCTTGTCGCCAAAAAAGTTCCTGAAACGCGGTATATAAATGCCATTGGCACGGCGGCCAAAATAATATTTGTCTTCGTAACCTTCCACAAGGCCGCCTGCATACACATTAAGGTGGTGGTCCATTACATTATGGCCAAGTTCACCGCTGCTGCTGCCAAGGCCGTCGGGCCAAATGTCAGTAGCGCTCTGCATTAATATCCATGCGCTGTTGAACGTGGACGCGTTAAGGAAAATTATTTTAGCGAAGTACTGGTACGTTTTGTTTGTTTCTGCATCCAGTATCTCCACGCCTGTTGCTTTTTTCTTGTCTTTATCATACAGAATCTTTGTAACAATGCTCCACGGGCGTACGGTGAGGTTACCTGTTGCCATGGCCCTTGGCATGGTTACAGATTGTGTGCTGAAATAGCCGCCAAAGGGGCAGCCATACCAGCATTTATCCCTGTACATACACTGCCTGCCGTCCAATGGTACGGTAGCGTGCGCGCAACGGCCGATAATCATTTTCCTGGCCACTTTATAATGGTCTTTAAACCTTGCGGCAAGGTCTTTTTCAACGCAGTTCATTTCCATCGCAGGGAGAAAATGGCTGTCAGGTAATTCTGCGAGATTTTCTACTGAGCCGCTTACACCGGCAACCTTTTCAACATACGTGTACCAGGGTTCAATATCTTTATAACGCACGGGCCAGTCAATGGCTATGCCGTCTTTAGCGTTCTCCTCAAAATATAAATCGCTCCAGCGGTAGCTTTGCCTGCCCCATAACAATGAGCGGCCGCCTACATGGTAGCCACGAAACCAGTCAAACCTTTTTACTTCGGTATAAGGTGAATCCTGGTCGTTTGCCCACCAGGAAAGATTCCGCTCATTTAACGGGTAATCACGTTTCAATACAGGGTAATTCTTTATCATTTCCTGCGTGCGCTGGCCGCGGTGCGGATAGTCCCACGCTTCTTTGGTCGCCTCCGTGTAATCCTTAATATGCTTAATGTCCATACCGCGTTCAAGGATGATTGTCTTCAAACCTTTTTCGGTTAGCTCTTTTGCTGCCCAACCGCCGCTGATGCCTGACCCAATTACAATTGCGTCAAAAGTATTGTCTGCCATTTTTTTGCCGTTTATTGGTTAAAATTCATATTGCGAGAAGTATTATTAAAACGCGAGTTAAAAACGCAACTGTTAGCCTTATTGTTTTTGACAGTACCGGTAACTGCTGACTTTACAGTTACAATTTACATGTTTTTAAAGCTGCACACTTGCAAACAGGCAACAGTTTTTCAACTGCCGCCTGTTTTATTAAATATTACCCTTTTTCAGTTCGCTTACTGCATAGTCTGCAGCACGTGCCGTAAACGCCATATAGCTAAGCGATGGGTTTACACATGCTGACGACACCATGAATGAGCCATCCGTAACAAATACGTTTTGCGCATCCCACACCTGGTTAAATTTGTTCAGCACAGATGTTTTGGGGTCTTTACCCATGCGGGCGCTGCCCATTTCATGAATTCCCCTGCCTAAGGTACCATCTCCATCTCTTCCTTTTACATTTTTTACACCAGCGGCCTCCAGCATTTCAATGGCATCATTCATCATATCCTGCCGCATCTTTTTCTCATTGTCTTTGTATTCAATGTCCATTGCCAGTACCGGCAAACCCCATTTATCCAGCCTTTGCTTACCGTTTTTATCCGGCACAGGCCGCATACCAAGGTCTTTCCCTGTTACAGGGTCTTTAAACAACTCCAGCTTATCTCCATAAGTCTGCTTATCAATATAAACCCTGTTTTCATGGTAGGGCAATGTTTCGCCAAAGCCACCGATGTTCATCGTCCATCCGCCTGGTTCTGTCAGGGTATCTTTCAAATCCACCCCGATAGAAATTTCTTCTGCTGACCGGTTGTAGTTGCCGCGGTTACCGCCGCCCTGGTAGCCAAACCCCCGCAGGTAATCTCTTTTATCACCAAACAGGTTACGGTACCTGGGTATGTAAATGCCGTTGGCGCGGCGCCCGTAATAATATTTGTCTTCGTAACCTTCCACGTGGCCGGAAGCGCCAACGCCCAGGTGATGGTCCATAATATTGTGGCCAAGCTCGCCGCTGCTGCTGCCGAGGCCGTCGGGCCAAACATCGGTGGCGCTCTGCATCAGTATCCACGCACTGTTTAACGTAGAAGCGTTAAGGAAAATTATTTTGGCGTTGAAAGTATAGGTTTGATTATTTTCTGCATCCAGTATTTCTACGCCAGTGGCTTTTTTCTTGTCTTTATCATACAGTATTTTCGTAACAATGCTCCACGGGCGAACGGTAAGGTTACCGGTTTTCATTGCGGCAGGCAATGTAGAAGATTGTGTGCTGAAATAGCCGCCAAAAGGGCAACCCAGCGCACACTTGTTCCTGAACTGGCAACCCGCCCTGCCGCCGTATGGGATAGTAATATTAGCGCTGCGGCCAATTATCATGTGGCGCTGGCCTTTGTAATGTTCTTTTATACGTGCTGAAACATCTTTTTCTACGCAGGTCATTTCCATGGCAGGCACATAATGCCCGTCAGGCAACTGCGGCAGGTGTTCAATAGAGCCGCTGATGCCCGCAAATTTTTCAACATAATCATACCAGGGTGCAATTTCAGCGTAGCGCACGGGCCAGTCAATACCAATGCCTTCTTTTGCGTTCGCTTCGTAGTCAAAATCACTCCAGCGGTAGCTTTGCCTGCCCCACATAAGTGAGCGGCCGCCTACATGATAACCCCTGAACCAGTCAAAACGTTTTATTTCAGTATAAGGGCTGTCTTTATCGCTTGCCCAGTAGTCGAGGTTGGCCTCGCTCAGCGGGTAATCACGTTTTAATACCGGGTAATCATTTATCATTTTCTGCGTTCGCAATATGGGCCGGTGCGGAAATTGCCAGGGGTCTTTTGTAGCGTTAACATAGTCTTTAATGTGTTTAATGTCACGCCCCCTTTCAAGCATTAGGGTCTTTAAGCCTTTTTCAGTTAGTTCTTTTGCCGCCCAGCCACCGCTGATGCCCGAGCCAATAACGATTGCATCAAAAGTATTTTCAGCCATGTCAATAAGTATGCCCCCGCCCCTGGAGGGGGGCTATAAACTACGCAATTGTATCTTCCATTAAACAATTCATGTTGCGAAGTTTATGGAGGAGTGTTTTTTAGAATTATAAAATCAGGTTGCTAACGCGATATAGTAATAATTGCCGTTATGGTATTTACACCGCCGGGCGACTAAACATCACATATTTCTATTGCCTTTCTCAGCGAAGCTATTTTGGCTTCGTTACCCTGCGCTGCGGGAATAAACTCCTGCGCAACGTATCCTTTATAGCCTGTATCAACAATCGCCTTCATTATTGCAGGGTAATACAATTCCTGCGTGTCATCTATTTCGTGCCTGCCGGGTACCCCCCCGGTGTGATAATGGCCGAAATACTGCACATTATCTCTTATGGTGCGTATTACATCACCTTCATCTATCTGCATGTGGTAAATATCATACAGCAGCTTAAAGTTAGGTGAGCCCAGTCTTTTACAAAGCTCAACACCCCATTTACTGTTATCGCACATGTAATCATGGTGGTCAATCTTGCTGTTCAGCAATTCCATGTGCACGGTAACGCCGTTCTGTTCAGCCAGCGGTAAAATTTGCTTTAGCCCGTCTACACAGTTTTTCAGGCCGGTTTCATCATCCATGCCCATACGGCTGCCGCTAAAAGTAATAACATCTTTATACCCGTTTTTAGGTATCATAGGTATTACTTCTGTAAAATCTTTTATCAACTGCGGGTGGTATTCCGTATGGTTCCACCCTTCCGTTAAGCTGTTTTTACCCGCGGTATAACACATACTGCTGTACAGGTTATATTTCTGCAGTGTTGGCCAGTCTTTCGGCCCAATAAGGTCAATAGCGCCAAAGCCAATATCTTTTACAACCTTGCAAAGCTCTTCTATCGTAAGAAAGCTGTACGTCCATGCGCATACTGAGTGGTTAATGTTGCCTTTAAGTTTCAATGGTTTATTTTTTTTTGGTTTAGCATTGGCAAATGTTGGCGCCATTGCAAGTGCCGCCGACCCTGCCATTAAATTTTTAATTGCGGTTCTTCTGTTTTGAGAATTTGACATGAGTTTATTAATAATTGGTTATAATTCTGAAACCGGGTCAAGCACAACTTTCGATGCAGCATAGCCGCCTTTGTATTGCTTTCTTCTTGCTATATAAATAAGAGAAAAAACTACCACCAGTATGGCAGGCATAATGGCTACTTTTAACAGGGTGCTTGAGCCTGCAACCGCATCAGCATTGGCGGTATTGCCTGCTGCAACCGCAGTAGCTTTAAAACCATCGTACCATTTACCCATTATTGGAACAATCAGCGAGGTAGAAAACATGCCTGCACCGCCCATCAGTGATAAACCCAGTGCGCCTGTTTCCGGCAGGTACTCCGAAACAAAACCAAGCATAGTGGGCCAAAAGAAACAAACACCGGCTGCAAAAACAAAGGCAGCCCCAAAAGCCCAGTAGCCGCTGGCCTGGCTCATAAGGTATAAACCAACTATTGCCAGTGCAGAAGAAATTATCAGCATGCCGTTAGGGTTAAGTTTATGTACCACAGGCCCCGCAAAAGAACGGCCAACAGCCATCAGGCCGTTTATGAACACCAGTACAAGGATGCCTGAAACATTAGCGCCTGACAGCAGGGCTACAATCCATGTATTAGTACCCAGCTCAGTAGCGCCGGTCATAAACATGCATAGCAGCATTATAATAAACAATGGTTTTAAACAAGAAGCAAACATTTTGCCGGTGCTGACGCCTGAAGTAACCCTTTCAGTAGCAGGAAACTTCAATTTTACAAACATAAAGCCATAGATGGCTGCCGGTATAAACAGTGTTGCAATAAGCAGGCGCCAATCCAAATGCAGCGTGTCCATCATTAAATAAGACAGAAGGCCGCCAATTACAATGCCGCCCGGGAACCACATGTGAAACCGGCTTAACATCGTAGTTTTATTTTCCGGGTACAAGGTTACCGTCAGCGGGTTACAGGCTGCTTCAACCATGCCGTTGCCAACACCAATAAAAACAGTACCGATAAATAACATTGTGGCATCTTTTGCTACCAGGTATATAATTACCCCGCCTATGTGCCCAATAAACGCAAGAACCAACAACCTTTTCATGCCTATTACATCGCATAATGGGCCGCCAAAAACCATGGCCAATGTAAATCCCCAAAAAGCAGGGCTAAAAATCCAGCCCACCTGTTCCTTAGTTAAGTTAAACTCCGTTCCCCAAACACCTTCCAGCGATGCGCGGAAAGCAAATGTCATAGCTGTGAATATTAAAGCTATGCGGCTTGCAAGAAATAATTGCTTGCGGTTGATTGTTGGCATAATCGTTAGAAATTTTTGGTTAAAGTATTAAATGTAAAATTGACAACAAAAACTTTTTTCTTTTTTAACTCTTTCATTGCGTATAAATAACAGAATAAAACGAAGGGCTGCTTTTATTAAAACCATTCAATCCGTATAACAACCGGCTATTTTCAATAAGTTACGGCTATAAAAGCCAACAGCGTTTAACATTTTCCGCGTGACACAACAGCAATTAGTTTTACAGCCAGCAAACAATTTAACCGTTAGATAATTTTTATTGTTTGTAGCAAGTAAATGTAAAATATTTTACTTTTAAATCCGCTTACCGATAAAAAAATTTACACAAATGCTAAACAGAAAATTAAGAATGGGCATGATAGGAGGCGGAAAAGACGCCTTTATTGGTGCCATTCACCGTATTGCTGCCAACATGGACGGCCTGATTGAATTAAGCTGCGGGGCGTTAAGTATAAATCCCGCCATTGCCGTTGACTCCGCAAAGTCGTTATTTCTGCCGGAAGACAGGACTTACCTGACGTACGATGAAATGATAAAAAAAGAAAGCGAACTGCCTGCTGACAAACGCATTGATTTTGTTACCATTGTTACACCAAATTTTGCGCATTTTGCCCCGGCAATGATGGCGCTTGAGCACGGGTTTAACGTGGTAATTGAAAAACCTATAACCTTCACCATTGATGAAGCCAAACAGTTGCAGCAAAAAGTGGAGGAAACCGGTTTGCTGCTATGCCTTACACATACGTACAGCGGCTACCCCATGGTTAAGCAGGCAAAACAAATGGTTAAGGCCGGCGCCCTGGGTAAAATAAGAAAGGTTTGGGTTGAATATCCACAGGGCTGGCTTAGCAAATTGAGCGAACGCGAAGGCAATGCCCAGGCCGCATGGAGAACTGACCCGAAAAAGAGCGGCAAAAGCGGTTGTATGGGTGATATTGGTACACATGCCGCACACCTTGCCGAATATATTACAGGGTTAAAAATTACCCACCTTTGCGCTGACCTTAACGTTATGGTGGAAGGACGAGCATTGGATGATGACGGAAATGTACTCTTGAAGTTTGAAAACGGCGCGGCGGGTGTTTTGATGGCCAGCCAGGTAGCTGCCGGCGAAGAGAATGCACTTAAGATAAGAATATACGGAGAGAAAGGAGGTGTGGAATGGGCACAGCATGAGCCTAATACCCTGTTGGTTAAATGGCTTGACCAACCCACCCAAATTTTACGCGCCGGCGGCAACTACGGCGACAGGCTTTCCTCATTCGCTACACATAACTGCCGCACACCAGGCGGCCACCCTGAAGGCTACTTAGAGGCATTTGGAAATATTTACCGCAATTTCGCTTTAACCTTATCCGCAAAATTATCCGGCGGTGAACCAACCCCTGAAATGCAGGATTATCCTAAAGTAGATGAAGGTGTAAGAGGGATGGCATTTATTGACAACGTAGTAGCTTCAGCCCACAGCGATCAAAAATGGACTGCACATAATGTATAGTTAAGTGTGTTTTTTTTGCAAGTTCCGGGCTTATTAAGTAACTCCCGGAACTTGTGAACTATTGTAACTATTGAGTAAAGAATACTAAACGATTTTAAGTTATATGACAACAGTAAAAGGGCCGGGAATATTTTTAGCGCAATTTATGGGCGACGAAGCCCCGTTTAACTCATTGCAAAGTATATGCAAATGGGCAAAAAGCATCGGGTTTGCCGGGGTGCAAATACCTACCTGGGATGCGCGCTGTATTGACCTGCAAAAAGCGGCAGAAAGCAAAACCTATGCTGACGAAATAAAAGGCATAGTGGAAGGCGCCGGTTTGCAAATAACCGAACTGTCAACCCACCTGCAGGGCCAATTAGTAGCTGTACACCCCGCTTACGACGTGCTGTTTGACGGTTTTGCCCCTGCAGCAGTGCATGGTAACAGCAAAGCCAGGACAGAATGGGCCGTACAGCAGTTAAAGTACGCAGCAAAAGCATCCCAAAATTTGGGTTTGAACGCGCATGCAACATTTAGCGGCGCTTTGCTTTGGCATACAGTTTACCCGTGGCCGCAACGTCCCGCCGGGCTGGTAGATACCGGCTTTACAGAACTTGCCAACCGCTGGCTGCCTATTTTGAACGCTTTTGATGAGTGCGGCGTGGATGTTTGCTACGAAATTCACCCGGGCGAGGACCTGCATGACGGCGCCACTTATGAGATGTTTCTTGAAAAAGTAAATAATCATGCCCGGGCATGTTTGCTGTACGACCCATCACATTTTGTTTTGCAATGCTTGAATTATCTTGAATACATAGATAATTACCATGAAAGGATAAAAATGTTTCATGTAAAAGACGCTGAGTTTAATCCTACGGGCAAACAGGGCGTTTATGGCGGGTATCAAAACTGGATTGACCGCGCCGGCCGCTTCCGCTCACTGGGTGATGGCCAGGTTGATTTTAAATCAATCTTCAGCAAGCTGGCAGCTTATGATTATAAGGGCTGGGCGGTATTGGAATGGGAATGCTGCCTGAAACACCCCGAAGATGGCGCCAGGGAGGGTTCTGTATTTATTAAAGACCACATTATACGGGTAACCGAAAAAGCCTTTGATGATTTTGCCAACACCGGTTCTGATGAAAATTTTAACCGTAGTGTTTTAGGTATAAACTAATAGCAATAACTTTAACGCGTAAATTAATTAACCTTAAAAATTTCCAGTTTTGAAAAAGTATTTAGCAGTATTGGCCCTCGCGGGCGTATTTGCAGCCTGCGGCGGCGGTAGCGGCAGCGGTAGTTCAGGAGATTCAACAGCATCGTCATCATCTTCCGGCGGTGATATTACAACAAACCCCGATTACCAAAAAGGCCTGGCGCTTGTGCAGGAAAACGACTGCCTTACCTGCCATGCTATTGCAGACAAAAAAATCGGCCCCCCATATGTTGAAGTGGCAAAAAAGTATGCCGGCAACGATACTGCGGTAAACTACCTGGCCAACAAAATAATTGCGGGCGGCAGCGGCGTTTGGGGTGCAACACCAATGACACCGCATCCTGCACTGGCATTAGATTCAGCAAAACAAATAGTAAAATATATACTGCTGCTTGATAAACAATAAGCACAGTAATATTTTTATACCTGCTGCATAGCAGCAAAAAAAGCTACATATGAAATATATCTTAATGGCAGCACTTACTGCCGGGGCGTTTGCTTTTACTACCGTTAAAAAAGATAAGGGCGATGCATGGATAAATCTTTTTGACGGTAAAACAACTACCGGCTGGCATACCTATCTTAAACCGACAGCCGGTGCAGCATGGAAAGTTGAAAACGGCACACTTCATCTTGATCCTTCTGCAAAAGAAGGCAGGGGCGACCTGGTTACAGACGGTGAATACGAGAATTTTGATTTGAAATACGAATGGAAAATATCTGAAGGCGGAAACAGCGGGGTGATTTTTGACGTAAAGGAAGACCCAAAGTATGAAGATACTTATATGACAGGGCCTGAAATGCAGGTACTTGATAATGATAAGCACCCTGACGGCAAAATTCCCAAACACCGCGCCGGTAACCTGTACGATTTAATACAGGGGCCGGATAATGTAAAGCCTGTAGGTGACTGGAATAAGGCTGAAATTATTTGCAACCATGGCAGCCTTAAATTTTATCTTAACGGCGTTAACGTGGTAACCACTACCATGTGGGACGACAACTGGAAAAATATGGTTGCCAACAGCAAGTTTAAGCAGTGGCCGGATTTTGGCACTTTCAAAAAAGGCCATATTGCCCTGCAGGACCACGGCAATAATGTTTGGTATAAAAACATTGCTATCAAATTACTCTAATAAAAAGAGATTGAAACAAGTAAATGGCTGCGTGTAAAAACGCAGCTTTTTTATTTTCACACCTGCGCGTTTACCTTATCAACACCGTCGTCCCTTTCAAAAAATACTTCTGCCCTGTGTCTGTATTAGTATAGCTCAGGTACCATGCATACACGCCGCTTGCCTGCGGCACGCCGTTTATAGTACCATCCCATTTATTTGTCCAGTCTTTTGTTTCAAAAACCTGTTGCCCCCAGCGGTTATACACCCTGAATTCGAGCTCCTTTGCTTTATATGCATTTAAAGGGTACAAGTAGTCGTTCACCCCATCGCCATTGGGTGTAAAAGCTGTCGGCACAGCTATATAACAGTTATATAATATCTGCAGCTCGTGGTAAGTTGTATCGTAGCAGGGCAAACTATTTTGCACAATTAACCGCACCGGGTAATATTTTGTCCTTGTTGAGAACGGGTATTGCTGGGCAGGAGGGTTTTCAATAGTACTTGTACTTCCATTGCCAAAATACCAGTTCCATGAAGTTATTTTGCCAATGCTGCTGTCAACAAAAATGGCTTTATCATCGGGGCATAATATGGATGGCCCGTTGAACATGGCTTTAAGCTGGTTATCCAGCACAAAAGCTGTAGCGGCTGAATCTGAACAAGTACCGTTGGAAACACGCAGCGTTACACTTTTATTGCCGTAATCGGCATATATCCTCGTTACATTTTGTGTTGTATATGTTGCATTGTCGTCAAATACCCAAAGCCAGTTATTTACACCGTTGTTGCCATTGTGGGCCAGGGCAATCGTATCGTTCTTACATCCTAATAACAACTGCGAATTAAATGCCGCCGATACAGTATCCGCTGTCGTAAACCTGAGCGTTTCACCCGCCGGTGTTTCAAGATTACATTCATCAATTAATGTGTTTCCGTCGCTGCCGGTAACCAGTGTAACCTGGTAATTGCCGGCCTGGTAGATGGGTGATGTAAGTTTCACATATATTGTGCTGGCAAATCCGTCCGCATCGCAATTGGCAAAGGCTTTTTGAATGGCGACGGGGTGAGTACCGGAGATAACAAAATCACTTCCATCCGCTGCAATTGAACTGCATTTTATTGCCTTTTGAAACACGAACTGCAGCGTATCAGGTGCGCACCCTACTGCGGTAAGGCTGTCAAAAGGCACGGGCTTGTCCGCTGAAACGCTAAAAGTCACACTGTCGCCAACAGGCACCTGGTTTAAACAAATATCCAGTAAGGTGGTTTCGTCATTACCAACCTTAGCCTTTAGTGTATAATTTCCATCCGGCAGGGCATTGCTGAGCGTTAAAACAACCGAGTCCATGTCAAAACCAGCGGCGCAGGAATTGCCGTTAACAGCAGTAACAGTCGCTAATTGGGGGCTCAACACAAAATCACTGCCATCAGCGGCCAGGCTGGAGCACTGCATTTTCTTGTTCAGCTTTACCCCAATTTTAGTACCTGCACAGTTAGCAACAGCAGACTGGAGCCTTGGGGGCACTGTGTCTGTTATGCTTGCGGTACCACCACCAAAAGAAAGGTCGTAACCGCTTTGGTTATCCCCGGAGAAATGGCTTATCATTAAAAGATAATTATGCCCTTTTATAAGATTAGGCGCTTTACTGTATGTGGGGGGATTTGGATTGCTTTGAGGTATTGTAGCACATTCTGACAAATTTGCCGCACCGGTTGTTGTTCCGGTTTTACCCGTATTGCCAGACCAGTTGCAGGCTACAAAAATGGCGTTTATCGTATTAACGTTGTTGCTGTAAACTACGGATGGATCCCGGCCTGTTACATCAAATATTTCCCAATCATAGTCATCTCCCGGGTTACGGGGAACAATATTAAAAACCAGTGTACCGCTTTTAAAGCAGGTAAACTTATACCAATACGGGTTTTGGTCCTGGTAAACGGCGCCATCGCCGGTACAGCCTACCACCAAAATATCGTGGTTGTAACAAACCGGTACCGTATCCTGGTGAAAAACGCTGCTGCCACAAACAGGAAAGGCCGTTGCGGGCGTTTGTCCCAATTCCACGCATTGTGCACCCGCCTTAAAACCAAGGCAAAATATAAGCAGCAGGGGTATTGGTATTATTCTAAACAACATACGTTATTGACTCATAAAAATAGGCTAATGCTGCAATCAACCTGGTTATTTTAACATTACAATCTATTAACGGGTATAAAGCGCAATTATTTAAAATCCTGGATATTTAAGCGATTGGTGCAAAAATTATATTCGTTGGTGTCGTTACTGCTAACTATCACCAGCCTGTTGCCGCAATAGTTTGCCACCAGCTTGTGATACAGTTCATAGCCCGGTAAATCAAGGTTCGTGCATGGCTCGTCCAGCAATACAACAGGAACATCTGAAAAAATTGCCTGCGCCAGCTTTACCCGCTGTTTCATGCCGCTGCTGTAATACCGTATTTGTTTGTCTGCAGCTTTCTGTAAATCCACCGTTTGCAGTATAGCATCAATTGACAATCCCTTTATGAGAGGCTTAAAAGTTTGATGAAACCCCAGGAATTCCTTTGCCGTCATTTCCTCTATCAACTCCAGGTAGGGTGCGGCAATGGCAATATGTTTATACACCGCATCGGAAGCGACTTTCGCCCCGTTTGCTGAATATTGTATGCTTCCCTCTGCCACATTTATCGCGCCCCCTATCACCTGCAAAAGGGTGCTTTTACCGCTGCCGTTAGGGCCAGTAAGGGCATAAGATTGCCCACTGGTAAAAGTGTATGTTAGTTTACGAAATACCCAGTCCCTGTTAAATCTTTTGCCCGCCCCGCTTAAAGTTATCTCCATAAAAAGCAAAATAAGTAAAAGTTTACAGTCGCAGCGATACCTTATTTGCGCATTAGTGACAGCTCACTCTCGCTATCCCAAAAATTGACGTTTGCCCGGCCAGGTATAAAAAGACCCTGCAGCTCCGGGTGAAGGAAAAAGAAGGGATAAGGGAGGAATTTAAAAACACGTAAAATATTATTTTTCAACACTTTAAGAAAAAAAATATCTTTTTTTTGAAAAAATTCATTCCTGCTTATTTCCTCAAAACTATAATGCCTTTCTATGCTATATAGGAAAAACGCTGTTATGTCCGGGGTTTTCAGAAAATTTTTTTATACTGTTAGAGACAGAAAAGCCGCCGCACTACTCTTTTTCGGCAGCTTCCAGTTTTACCCTGAGTTGTTCAATGAGATAGATATGAAATTCTGTCATAAATGGGTTCCATAGCATATATGGCCGTTTAGCTTTTACAATCTTATCAATAACCTGGTTAGGTTCTATGCCAACGAAATGCTTATACCGGCTGGCAGTGATACCGGCAGGCGTTAGGTAATCTATTATATCAGGTGTAATTTTATCAATAGCCTTGGCAAACTTTGCGGATTTGCTTGTTTTGCTTTCAACATCAGCGTACAGGGAATGGTATACCGGGTGAAGTAACTGCAAACCAGCTTCAAATTCTGCATCAGCACTGCCGGCTTTTTTGGTAAACGTCATTTCATCACCTGTAATAAGTTCGCCAATGTCGTGAATTGCAAGCATGGTAAGTGCGTCGCCAAGATTTACTTCGGGGTCGTCGATATAAGGATAAAGAGTTGTGGCAATTACCGGGATTGAGCCAACATGCTCCATCAGGCTTTCCCGAACCAATATATCGGCTGGGTTGTAGGCATAATTCTCAACCTTTTCCTTTACTATGTTTAGCAGGTAGGGTTGCGTTGTTGCCCGGCGCTCCATTGAATACCGTCTGAATAAAAACTCAATCTTTTCAAGTATTTCCTGCATAATTGAAAGAGTAACAGCCTGGTACAAATTGTGCGGGGGTATTCCTGTGATATTATTTCCCGTCACACTAATCGTCTTCTTCTCCTGCGCCCTTGCTGTACCGTTTAATAATGCCCCTGCCGCTTTCACGTATGAAGGTTACAATTTCATCCCGCTCGTCTGTGGCGGGCGCTTCTTCTTCAATATATTCCAGCGCCTGGCTGATATTCATGCCCTTATTGTAAATAACGCGGTAAATATCCAGGATGTGGTTTATCTGGTCAAGGCTGAAACCGCGGCGTTTAAGGCCAACGCTGTTAACGCCGCCATAGCTTAATGGCGAACGTACTGCTTTAATATACGGTGGCACATCTTTACTTACCAGGCTGCCGCCGCCAATATAAGCGTGCTGCCCTATGTGTACAAACTGGTGAACGGCGCAAACGCCGGCAACCCATGCCCAGTCATCCATTATTACATGGCCGGCCAGTTGCGAGTTGTTGCTCATAACACAGTTGTTGCCAATAATGCAATCGTGCGCTATATGGCTGTATGCCATAATAAGGCAGTTGCTGCCTACTTTAGTTTTAAGGCGGTCTGTAGTTCCCCGGTTTATGGTAACAAACTCACGTATGGTGGTATTGTCACCAATTTCTACGTAGGTTGTTTCCCCGTTAAACTTCAAATCCTGCGGTATAGCTGAAAGCACCGCGCCGGGAAAAATCCGGCAATTTTTACCTATGCGGGCGCCTTCCATTATAGTTACATTGCTTCCTATCCACGTGCCTTCACCAATTTCAACGTCCTGGTGAATTACAGTAAAGGGGTCAACCTTTACATTTTGTGCCAGCCTGGCATTTGGATGGATATAGGTATGTGGATGAATCATGTAAATGAATAGTAGTTAAAAAGTAAAGTAATGTTGTTTCAGTGCCTGCCCAAAGACCATTTAAAAATGCTTAAGTTTAATAATGTTAGCTTTGTTTAACAATTTGCGCAACCAGGTCAGCCTCGGTGGCCACTTTACCGCCCACGTACACAGTACCCTTCATATCACAAATACCCCTGCGTATTGGCTGGTTCAGTTCCATTTTTAAAATCATTGTGTCACCCGGCACTACCTTTTGTTTAAACTTGCAGTTATCAATTTTCAAAAAATAGGTGTCGTATTTGCCGTCCTTCATTGCATTAATACATAAAATACCCCCTGTTTGCGCCAATGCTTCAATCTGCAGCACACCCGGCATAACGGGGTTGCCGGGAAAATGACCCTGGAAAAACCATTCATTAAACGTAACGTTTTTTATACCCACAATTCTAGTATCCGTTAGCTCAATAATCTTATCAACCAGCAAAAACGGGAAACGGTGCGGCAAAGTTTTTTCAATGTGGTCTAACGCATACACGGGCGGCTGCGCCGGGTCATAAAACGGCACATTCTTAATAGCGTGCTTGTTCTTGCGTATATAATGCTTAATTTTTTTGGCAAACTCAACGTTGGTGCTGTGGCCGGGGCGGTTAGCGATAATACGGGCTTTTATAGGGTAACCAATTAAAGCCAAATCGCCTACCACATCCAGCAGTTTATGCCTTGCCGGCTCATTAGGAAAGCGTAATTCAAGGTTATTCAGGTAGCCTTCGCTCTTAATTTCAATCTTTTCCCGTTTAAAAGCCTTGGCAAGCCTTGTCATTTCTTCGCCGGTAACCGGTTTGTCCACAACAACAATGGCATTATTAATATCGCCGCCTTTTATAAGGTTATTGTCCAGCAACATTTCCAGTTCATGCAAAAAGCAAAACGTACGGCAGGGAGCTATTTCAGTTTTAAAATCGCGCATCGTTTTCAGGCCGGCATGCTGGGTGCCTAAAACAGGGCTGTTAAAATCAATAAGTGTGGTTATCTGGTAATCCATGGCGGGCAGGGCAACCATTTCAACCCTTTTTGCCTCATCGTAGTGGTAAATGTTCTCATCAAGGCTGTACCAGCTTTTGGCGGCTTCCTGCTCTAAAACGCCGGCCGCTTCAATCAGTTCGGTGAAAGGTTTGCTGCTTCCGTCAATAATGGGTATTTCGGGGCCGGTCAGCTCAATCAGCACATTATCAACGCCCATCCCTACCAGGGCTGCCAAAATATGTTCAACAGTACTTATTTTCACGTCTCCAACCTGCAGGGTGGTACCCCGGCTAACGTCTGTAACAAGGTCGCAATCAGCCTTAATTACAGGCTGGCTGGGCAGGTCAATACGCTGAAACTGTATGCCAAAACCAGGGCTTGCCGGTTTTAAAGTCATGTCAACTAAAATGCCGGTATGTAAACCGGTGCCGCTAATGCTTACCGAAGACGCGAGTGTATGCTGTTTGTCAGGATTAAAGTTTGAATTCATGTTTTTGGTATGTGGCGGGCTACTGTACTGAATTCGACTGCAGTTGCGTCGCACACTTTGGGCTGAATGAAATCATTCAGCTAATGAGTAATCAAATTGATTGGCAAAAATAACAATTTTATAATTGGCTTAATGGTAAACGCTATTTGTAACAGTTTTATAAGAAAATATAATAAAACGCAGCCTTATATAAAAAAAATATAAATTATTGCTTCTTATAATATTGCTTTCTCAGCAAGCAATTGTTGTACCAGCCTCTCCAGTTCCGAAATTCTTTTTTCCATTTCTGGTAAATTACGTGTTAACGCCTGGCTGCGCAACGCGCTGGCATATTCAAAAGCCGGCGAGCCCGTTACCGCAGTGTTAGGCACCTTAATAGATTTACTTACACCACTTTGGGCATTTATTTTACTTCCGTCCGCTATTTGAATGTGGCCTACAATGCCGGCCTGGCCGCCAATCATAACATTATTGCCAATTTTTGTACTGCCGCTAACACCTGCCTGCGCCGCAATAACGGTATTGCTGCCTACTTCAACATTGTGCGCAACCTGTATCAGGTTATCCAGCTTTGCGCCTGCCTTTATTAGGGTAGAACCCATGGTTGCCCTGTCAATAGTGGCATTAGCGCCTATTTCAACATAATCCTCTATAACAGCATTACCAATCTGCGGAACTTTTTTATAGGTATTATCTGCCTGCGGCGCATAACCAAAACCATCGCTGCCTATTACAGTACCGGCGTGTATTGAAACGTTGTTGCCAATTACACAATCGTTATACACCTTTACGCCGGCATATAAAATGGTGTTGTTGCCCACCTTTACATTGTTACCCAAAAAAACACCGGGAAATAACTTTACATTATCGCCAACCTGCACATTTTCGCCTATGTAAGTAAACGCCGCTACAAAAACATTATTACCCAGCTTTGCTGTTTCATGTATAAATACCGGTTGCTGAATGCCATTTAGCTGCTGTGTCATCATTTCCTGGTATTTATGTAACAGCGTGGCAAATGCGGTATATGCGTCAGCAACACGTATAAGCGCCGCAGGTACAGGCTGCTTAAGCTCCAGTGAATTATTGATAATTATTACCGAAGCCTGCGTGGTGTACAGGTGTTCTTCATATTTTGGGTTGGCCAAAAAAGCAATTTCCCCCGGACGGGCCTCTTCAATTTTTCCAAATGAGCCCACTGATGCAGACGCATCTCCTTCCACTTTACCATTTATAAGCAAGGCTATTTGTGCTGCCGTAAATGTCATAATCAGTCAAAAATTTATTGTTTTGGGGGCTAAAGGCTTCCTGCCGCAATGCGGTGTTTTGGATAAAACAGTCAATTAACCAATTCGCAAATGTAGAATTTTTTAACAGGCATTGAAACAGTTTCATCGATGAGCGGGTTATCCACCTGCGAAATACCCTTTACTGTACCATCCTTAAAAAGGATGTTTATACGTTCGTCGGTAATATGATAAGTGGTATTTGATGCAACCCCGGTAAATGCAAAATAAGCCGCATCCTGCAGGGAAATGCTATAATAAGCTGCAAGCTTTTGCTTTTTTTCCTCAATTATACAATTATCAAAAGGCTCGCTTTGAAGCCTGCATTTAAACAATCTGCGGTTTAAAATACCTTTGCATAAAACAGATAACACTACATCGCTATGATGGCTCCATTTTTTTATGGCAAACATTATATCATCATCATCCAGCAAGCAAAACTCATCCAGCGCCTTTTTATCCATAACTCCTGTAAAGCTTTCAAAAAAATAATCTAACGATGATGACACCTTTAATGATGCACTGTTATTGTTAAAAATTTCCTTAACCCGCTCAATTATTTTCACCAGCATCTTTTCGGCGCCTAATACGGCCTTATGCAGGTACACCTGCCAATACATTAAACGGCGGGCAATTAAAAATTTCTCTACACTGTAAATACCTTTTTCCTCAATCATCAGCCGGCCTTCATGCACTACCAGCATTTTTAAAATACGGTCGTAACTAATTACCCCTTCACTAACACCGGTAAAAAAATTATCCCGGGTTAAATAATCCATGCGGTCAACATCCAGTTGGCTGCTTATTAGCTGGTGTAAAAAATGTTTGTAGTATTTGCCGGTAAACAGTTCAATAGCAAGCGTAAGCCTGCCGCCAAGGTCATCGTTCATCTTGTGCATTAGCTGCAACCCTATCTCTTCGTGGCTGGTGCCCGGCAACAGTATATTTTCCAGTGCATGAGAAAACGGCCCGTGCCCGATATCGTGCAGTAAAATAGCCGCTTTAACAGCTTCATCTTCAGCAGGGGTAATTTCTGCGCCTTTTGCCTTTAATTCGCTTATAGCCTGGCACATAAGATGGTAAGCCCCCAGCGAGTGGTGCAGCCTTGTATGCACTGCGCCGGGGTAAACAAGCTGGGCCAGCGCCATTTGGTGTATCCTGCGTAAACGCTGGTAACAGGGATGTGCTATAATATCAAGTATAAAGGGGTTGTCAATAGTTATAAAGCCGTACACCGGGTCATTAATTATTTTTCTCCTGCTGCTGGGCATACAAACGCAATTTGTTAAATATCCTGTTAAAGAAAGCGCCCAAATGTACAACTTTAGCCAC
Source organism: Chitinophagaceae bacterium (assembly GCA_035550215.1). Classification (GTDB taxonomy): domain Bacteria; phylum Bacteroidota; class Bacteroidia; order Chitinophagales; family Chitinophagaceae; genus JABDFW01. Next base: position 206,949 of record DASZPM010000006.1, read on the forward strand.
CAGTTTAAGGTTTGTAGCTTATAGTTTGTAGTTTAGGCGGCTGAAACATTTTTGTGGTTTACAGTTTGTGGTATTTATGTAAAAACGATTGATAATTTGCCGGCAAGGGCTGCCGCGGGGGACGCCTGTAAATACAGAAGAATGCCCTATAAACAAAAAAGAATATGGCCATAGCAACTATACTTTGGGTAGATGATGAAATAGAAAGCCTGCATTCCCAAACAATTTTTCTTGAAAGCAAAGGGTACGAAGTGCAAACGTTAACCAATGGCTTTGAGGCAATTGATTTTGTAAAAGAAAATCATGTGGATGTAGTGCTGCTTGATGAAAGTATGCCCGGTATTACCGGGCTTGAAACACTGCAGAAAATAAAGGAGGTTAACAGGCAAATACCTGTAGTGCTGATTACCAAAAATGAAACGGAAAACCTGATGGATGATGCCATAGGCAGCCAGATAACTGATTACCTTATAAAGCCGGTAAACCCAAACCAGGTATTGCTTAGCCTTAAAAAAATAATTGACAACAAGAGGCTTGTTGCGGAAAAAACAACCACTGCTTACCAGCAGCAGTTTCGCAACCTTTTTATGGCACTGAACAGTAACCCGGATTATAACGAATGGATGGACATTTATAAAAGACTTGTTTACTGGGAGCTTGAAATGGAAAAAAGTGACAGCCCTGAAATGCGCGAAGTTTTTCAAACGCAAAAGCAGGAAGCAAATACCGAGTTTTTTAAGTTCATCAATAAAAATTATGCAGGCTGGCTTAAACCGGGCGCCAATGCGCCGGTTATGAGCCACAACCTGGTTAAGCAAAAAGTTTTACCGCAGGTTGAAAAAGGAACACCCTGTTTTTTTATTTTGATAGATAACCTGCGGTATGACCAGTGGAAAGCAATACAGCCGCTTTTTGCTGAAAATTTTCGCGTGGTGGAAGAAGACACTTTTTACAGCATATTACCCACTGCCACACAATACGCCCGTAACGCCATTTTTGCAGGCATGCTGCCCCTTGAAATTGAAAAACAGTTTCCGGGCGAGTGGAAAAATGACGATGAAGAAGGCGGCAAAAATATGCAGGAAGAAGAATTTTTCAGGGCGCAGTTAAAAAGGTTGAAACGCGCCGATATACGGTATAGTTACACCAAAATTATTCACCATAACGACGGGCAGCAACTGGTAAATAATATACATAACCTTTTACAGAACGACCTGAATGTAATTATTTACAACTTTGTAGACATGCTAAGCCACGCCCGCACTGAAATGGAGGTGCTTAAGGAGCTTGCTGCCGATGAAGTAAGCTACCGCAGCATAACAAGAAGCTGGTTTGAGCATAGCCCCCTTAACCAGGCGCTGAAAAGAATAGCAGATAAAAAAATAAACATCGTGCTGGCTACAGACCACGGAAGCGTACGCGTAAAAACACCTTGTAAGGTTATTGGTGATAAACAAACCACTGCTAACCTGCGCTATAAACATGGCCGCAATTTGAATTATGACCCCAAAGAAGTGCTGGCGTTCAGGGACCCGCGTGAAGCAGGTTTGCCGGTACCTAATGTAAATTCATCTTTTATTTTCGCGAAGGAGGATGGGTTTTTATGTTACCCCAACAATTACAACTACTATGTAAACTACTACCGCAATACTTTTCAGCATGGCGGTGTTAGCCTTGAAGAAATGATTATTCCCGTGGTAAAGATGGTAAGTAAGTAGATGCCCAAAAAAGGCAGTGAAAATAGTGCTGCCCTGCATGCCGGTTGCTATTCTTTTTTCTTTAATACAATCTGCTCGTTTATCAACGCGTATACCTTATCGAAAAATGATTTTACGCCAGTATATTCATCTGCCGTAAATAATGCCCGGTTAATAATAAACGAATGCTGTATTAACACCTGGTGATTAGCTGAAAGAATTTGCCTTTTAAATATCATACTTGAATCCTCCGTACGTACCGCAACTGATTTGGGGAGATCTTCTATCGAAAAATCTGCGGGTACATTTAAAAGGATTCTTGTTGCATAAGCCTGGTTACAGCCAAAATCAATATCAGAATACCGCACAGTATCAACAAAAGGGTTTTTTTTGAACAATGAAAACATAAAGGGGTTAAGAAAGTACAGGCTTTCGGTATTAGACAGCGTTGCATGAAATTTAATATCACGTAAAAGAGTGTCAGCGTCATCATTGGCATGCTGCTCAAAAGACGAGTCCACCTTTAAGTCCGTATTCTCGTCACCAACTAATTCTTTCGAATCATTTTTTTTCTCTGCTTCTTCATCCTTTATCTCCTCCGCTTTGGCAATGCCGGTATAAATAATCCTGGCATTCCCCACCATTGATCCTGTACTGTCCAGCATAGCATTAACATACAGGTCAGTATGCATTAAATTACGGGTATCAGAAATCTTTATCCACTTATTAACGTCCTCATCAATAATCAGCCCTTCGCAGTTGAGAACGTTAAACGGAGTCGTTCTGAAGGAAAGGTGTTTTTGAGCACAATCCAGCACAAATACCGTGTCTTTACTAAAAGCAATTATATCAACACCATTAAATTGGCTTAGTGTTGGAAAAGACCTGTCAACCTTGCCATGGCTGCGTGTACTAATAAGTACCGGCAGGCAATCTATTTTTGCTTTTCGTAACAGGTTCAACAGCAGCAAATTCATTTCAGCGCTGCTGCCAGATTTATCTTTTATACACTGAGCCAGGTCTGCAGAGTAGAAAGTTTGTTCGTGGTTCCAATCTACTTCCCGTTTTACATACTGGTATATCCTGTTTATTTTCTCGCTTGTATCTTTTAATGCGTTTACTGAATCAAGAAAGGTTTGCGCACCCGGCACATCCTGCGTAAACTGCGCGCCAAAATACCTTGACTTAAGTAATGATGTGTTGTACATAGCCCAACGGGAGCCGTCATCAAACGTAATAAAGCCGCCATCCTTAATAGCAAACTCCACCCTTTGCAGGTTATCTCCCAGCGACGTCATAAGAGGCTCGGGCTTAAAGGCGGGCACATTCCGCATAGCAAAACCCCTTGTGGCTTCATTAAAAATTTCCCTGCCGAATGTTCTTTCAGAGGAATCTTTTTCAATAGGCAGGCTGGCTACGAAATGATACTTCAATTCTGTAACCCGCGAAGGGTAAGTAAAGCTGCACTTGGTATAACGGCAGGGCAAATCCTCCTGGAAGAACCAGGGGGTAACATTAAAGCCATCCTTGTTTATCTTGGTATAACGATATTCAATCACATCGCCTTTTTGCAGGCCGGGAAAAGTGAAGCTGATTTGGTTTTGCGAATTTTTGCCCTTGGCTTTGTTCTTGAGCAACTGATCTTTATCAAGTTTTTGTAAAACTATTTTGCCCTGTGCATCAAGGGTAAACAAAATAGCTTCCAGGTCGGTAATCTTGGTAATCCGGCTGTTACCAACATAGGGTATTGAAACACTTGCATTTTTAAAGCCGTTTTCATTGAATATCTTTATCCTCACCCGGTATTCTGTTGTAGTTCTTGTTTCCCCTGAATACGGGTCAAGGGAAAACACAACGTTTTCCGTTTTTATCAGGTTCATAGCACTTGCGCTTCTGTCAAACGGACACTCCTGCAGTTGCATGTCCGCAATGTCAATCTTGCCAAATTCAGGTAATTTTTCCTGGGCATGGCTGTTGGGCAGAAAACTTAGCAGCGTAATTGCTGCCATAAAAAAATGCCTGGTCATTTTGTTGAATTTTAAAGGGCTACTTAGTTAGTTTTTTCTTTTTAAAACAATTTGCTCATTAAACATCGTATACATTTTGCTAAAAATATCTTTTACAAACGGGTATTGGTCCGCAGTATAACTGGCATTTTGCAAGTCTAAATGTGTGCGCATTATAATGGCATTATTTTGTACAGCAGTAAAACGCCCGTATGCAAAACTGGTGTCAGCCAATCTAATCTCTTTATTGGGCGGCAATTCTGATGCTTCAATATTATGTGGCAGGGTAATATACATTGACACTGAATAGGATTGGTTGCAACCAAAATCTATGTCATAATGCCTCACAGAATCGGTAAACGGGTTCTTCCTGAAAGATGAGAGGAATAAGGGGTCAAGAAACAGGAAATCCCCTGTTTGCTGCATTTCAAGTGTAAAGGAAAACCTGCGGATGAGTGGCCTGTTATCATCATCTTTATTCTCCTCTTTCAGGCTGTCAATCTTTAGGTCCACAATATTCTGCTGAAGTAAATCTTTGCCTGCATCGTTATCTTCATTGCTATTGGATGGTGTTAAAATATCCACTTTGGCATAATCGTAAAAATACTCCGAGGCAGTGCCATGCATTACGCCTGCACTATCTATATCAGCCTTTATGTTAACAACATTGCGCATTAAAGGCCTTTTATCTTCAATCCTTAGCCAGCGGCATTGTTTACTATCAATAACAAGCCCATAGTTGTTAAGTATGCTATAGGGTGGTACAGTGTATGGCTGGTATTTTTGGGTAGCATCCAGTATATAAGAAGTATTACCATCAATCGCAATAACAACAACACAATTAAATTGGTCAATACTGCCGTACTGCATATCAATTCGGCCATTGTCGGTTGTACTGGTAATGAGAGGGAAACATTGAACGCTGGCCTTTTTTAAAAAATTAAGCATCATAATGTTTATGTCACCGCTGCTGCCTTTTTTTGTACGCCATGTATCTTCCGCATTATTGGCCAAAAAGTCATAAGTGCCGTCCCATTTTACCGTATTTCTCACCAGGTTATAAACAGCTTTTATTTTGTCAGCGTAGGAAAACTGCTTTATTGAATCAATTTGTTTTTCAATACCGGGCACATCACGATTAAATTGGTCACCGAAATAAGGGGAATGAAGAAGGAATAAATTTATTCCTGCAAGCTTATCGTTTACGCTAAGCCCTGCCAAATACCAGCTTCTTATTATTCCAAATTCAAGCCGTTGCAAATTGTCCCTGGGCGAGGTCATAAAAGGCTCAAACTTGAATGCAGGGATATTGGTCATTACAAACCTTTCTGTTATATCATTATTAAGACTGGTGTCGCAGGTTTTTATTACACGCTGGCTGGTAACCAGCCGCTCATTAGTGCCTATTGACAATTTGTGGGTAAAAATGCAAAACGATAGCCTGGTTGGTATGTCATCATCAAAAAGAAATGGCGGAACACGTTGCGAATAATCTCTCTTTTCCAGGTATTGAAGCTCAATAACCGAGCCGGGCTTTACACCAGGAAAGGCGAACCGAATACTCTTTTGGTCTTCGTTCACTATTTCTTTAAATATATCCTTCTTATCTATTTTTGTTTGTATTATATTGCCTTGCCCATCAAGATTATAAGTAACAGCTGATATATTTTTTATTCTTTCATTATTGCCTGCATAATAAGGTATATCTACCGATGCATATTTTAATCCCACCTGGTTGAATATTTTAATTCTTATCCTTTTTTCTATATTGCTAAAATATCCCGATGCTGTTGTGTACATGTCTATATTTTCACAATTCAACAGGTTCATAGCACCAGCCCCTTTATCAAACGGGCAGTCCTTTAACTGCATGTCAGCCAGGCTTATGGTACCAAATTCGGGAATGGAATCCTGTGCTAAGGCCGATGTGAAAGAAAGGCAGGTAAATACCAGCGTATAAAATAAGACTACCCTCATTGTTTAATACTGTTAAATTATGTAATAACCAGGTTTAATAGCTTTTAATGTGTTTATTAGTTGCCGGTGCGCCTTAATAAAATTTCCTCATTCAGCAAACCATACATCTTGCTAAAAAAGTCTTTTACACTGGGGTATTCTTCTTTAAGAAACAACGGCTTGTTTATTTTAAAGGTAAGGCTTGCATGCAACCCGGCAGCGTTTTTGTAATACGAACGCATAAATACTATGCCCGAATCTGCCGTTGCAACTGCCTTATCTGCGGGCAAATCATCTGCGCTAAAATTCGCCGGCAGCGTAAGATTCATCAGTTCCCCAAATGACTGGTTGCAGCCAAAATCAATATTGGTGGTGCGTACAGAATCTGTAAAAAGGTTCTTCCGGAAAAGACTTAATGAAAATGGGTTAAAAAAGTAAATATCCCCTGTATTTGAAAGCGTATAATGAAATTTTACTTTTTCCACCAGGGTATCATTGTCGTCATCTTCATGAATAAGCGAAGCACTGTCAACCGTAAAATCAGGCTCCCGTGTGCGGGTTATAGCCCTTTCTTCATCAGCATCAGGTTGGGTGCCTTTACGGGATAGCTCGTCAACTTTCGCCAGGTTTGTAAAGTTAATAAACGCTTTACCTGTTAAAATGCCGCCATTATTCAATGTCGCGTCTATAGATGCATCCTCATTCAGTAAAGCGTCAGAAGCAGTAATAGTTATCCAGCGCTCAATCTCAGGGTCAACCAGGTAAGCGTTTCGGTAAAGTACGTTTAATGGGGGCGTTTTAAATGAAACTCCTTTTTGCGTGCAATCAAGTACATACGCCATGTTGCCAAAAATCACCAGCACGTCAACACCATTAAACTGGGCTAAATCAGGAAACTGTTTGTCAGGGGTACCGTGGTTTCTCGTACTTATCAGCAGGGGGTAGCAGGTTACGCGTATTTTACGAAGCATATTCAATAAAGAAATATTCATTTCAGCGCTGTTACCCAGTTTGTTTTTCCAGCAACTATCAAGACTAAATGAAAAAAAAGCCTGCTGGCCGTTCCATTGTATATTTTGTTTGATGTAAGAATAGATGGCTTTTATTTTTTGAAGAGTATCGGTTACCTGCTTTAACGAATCCATAAAAGGAACAATTGCTTCTATCCGCTGCCTGAACTGCCTGCCAAAAAATGGGGCCTCAAGCAACCGGTAGTTATAATATTTCCATATTTGAACCGGCGTGCCATTTAAAGGGGAAGACTTGCTGTTAAAGGACATATTTATGCGGGCAAGGTTATCAATCACCGAAGTCATTAACGGTTCCAGCTTAAAGGAAGAGATATTAAAAAACGTAAACGATTTTGTTTCAAGATTTTCACCGGGTGTGTAATAGGTTTTAACATGGTCGCCTTTTTCATCGGGAAGGTTACCGGCAATATGATAATAAAATTTTGCAAAATCACCTGGTACCGTCACGTCTATCCTGTAGTGCAGGGTAGGTATGTTATCCTCCAGGAGCTTTGGTTCAACAAACAATATGCGTTTGTCAACCTTTGTGTACCTGTACTCAACAATTGACCCTGCTTTAAGGTTGGGAAAAGTAAAACTCACCTTATTAACCGCTGTGCCGCTATCAGCCCCCTGGTAAATTACCTGGGATTTGTCAAGTTTTTGTGATGTTATCTTACCCCGGTCATCAAGGTTGTAAATAGTTGCTTCAACATCAGTAATTTCAGTTGAACCATCTACACTAATGTAAGGGATTATTATACTTGCATTTTTAAAACCTTTTTCATTGAATATTTTAATTCGCCTTCCAAATTCGGTAGTTAGCCGGCCCGTATCTGTTAATGAGGCCTGTTCATAAATTATGTTTTCTGTTTTCAGCAAATACATGGCATCAGCCCCTTTTTCAAACGGGCACTCTTTCAACTGCATATCATTCATTTTTACCCTGCCAAATTCTGGTAGTTTTTCCTGGGCATGGGTAACGCAAAATGCGCATGCACACAAAGCAAGGGTGGCTGAAAAAATCTTCCTCATTTCCGGGTGGGTTTGTACTAGCAAATATATACTTATGGTTAAAAAACTTCTTTAAAAAACACTTAATTCATGCGGTGGCATCAGCACTTATTGCAGCTTCTCATTGTCCAGGTGCCGCGTGGCGTCCCGCATATTTTTCTTCTCAAAATTTTTTTGCAGCGCTTCCGTAAGGTCCACACCCGTTTGGTTGGCAAGGCAAAGCAGCACCCACAGCACATCGGCCATTTCATCTGAAAGCTTTCTGCCCCTGTCTGATTCTTTAAAAGACTGCTCCCCGTATATGCGCACCATTAAACGGGACAATTCGCCTACCTCTTCCATTAAAATGCCCAGGTTGGTGAGCTCACCAAAATAACGTACGCCTACGGTTTTAATCCAGGCATCTACCTGTTTTTGGGCTTCCTCAATTGTCATGTAATATTGATTTTTACGTTGGGGAAAGTGGAACCGTCGTGTTAAAATTAAGGGATTACCGGTTTTTTAATTTACAAAAAAAAGATCCCGGCTGTGCCGGGATCAAAATTTACACTATACTCACTAACAACTATTTTATAATCACGATGGCCCGTAGTTACAGAAGCCCCTGTGATTGAAGGTATTCAGCTATTTGTACCGCGTTGGTTGCTGCCCCTTTACGCAGGTTATCGCTAACTATCCACATATTTAAAGTATTGGGCTGTGTTTCATCACGGCGAAGCCTGCCTACAAAAACCTCGTCCTTTTCATGTGCCCATAAAGGCATTGGGTAAACTGCATTAGCAGGGTCGTCCTGCACAACTACACCGGGGGCGGCGCTCAAAAGTTCGCGAACTTCTTCCAGTGTAAAATCGTTGTCAAATTCAATGTTCACACTCTCGCTGTGGCCGCCAATAACGGGTATACGCACGGTTGTTGCGGTAACACGTATGTTGTCGTCCCGCATAATTTTTTTGGTTTCGTTCACCATTTTCATTTCTTCCTTGGTATAGCCGTTGTCCAAAAAAACATCTATCTGGGGTATAGCATTAAGGTCAATTGGATATTTATATGCCATAGGGCCTTCTTCTCCCTTACGTTCGTTAAACAACTGGTCAACTGCTTTTTTACCGGTGCCGGTAACGCTTTGGTAGGTGCTTACCACAATTCTTTTAATACCATATTTTTTATGTAAAGGGCTAAGCGCCACCACCATTTGTATGGTTGAGCAGTTAGGGTTGGCTATTATTTTGTCTCCGGCAGTAAGCACATCGGCATTTACTTCAGGCACCACTAATTTTTTAGTGGCATCCATGCGCCAGGCGCTGCTATTGTCAATAACGGTAATACCTGCTTCGGCAAATTTAGGCGCCCATTCAAGTGAAATGCCTCCGCCAGCGCTGAAAATAGCTACTGCCGGCTTTGCAGCAATACCGTCGGTCATACTTACCACCTTGTATTTGTTACCCTTAAATTCAACTTCCTTGCCAACTGACCTTTCACTTGCCACCGGTACAATTTCAGTTACCGGGAAATTTCTTTCTGCTAATACCTGTAACATTTTGGTGCCAACCAATCCTGTTGCACCTACTACCGCTACTTTCATTTGTTGCCTCCTGCGAGATTTTTTTATGGTTATTGTTTACTTTGGTTTAGGCTATTGCATTATAGCCATTTATGAATCTGAAAGCAAAAAGCCTTCCCCGGTGTGGAGAAGGCTTTTTGCTTTTATGTTTATCATACGCAAACTTTAAGCGTCTTCTCCGTGGGAGATGCACTTCTTAATGTTCTTTGTATGTTTCATTATCATTTTCATTTACGGGTGCGAAAGTAAATACGTTTTACTATTGCACCAAAAAGTTTTTCGGTTACCATATTTTTATCCGGGCGCTGTCAGGTAAATACATCTTGTCGCCGGGTTTTACATTAAAGGCATCATAAAACGGCGTAAAATTCATCACCGGGCCGTTTACACGGTACATGGGGGGCGAATGAGGGTCTTCGGCTATTCTTATCCGCTGTGCCTGCTCTTTTATTTTGCTGCGCCATATTTGCCCGAGCGAAATAAAGAAGCGCTGGTCTGGCGTAAAACCGTCAATTTTAGTATTGTCCTGCCCTTCTTTTGTCATTTTAAAAGCGGTATACGCTATAACGATGCCACCCATATCGGCCATATTTTCGCCAGTTGTTAAATCCCCGTTTATATGCAGGCTGTCAAGCACAGTAAAGCTGCTGTATAAAGCGCTTACCTGTTTTGCTTTTGCTTTAAATTTTGAATAGTCTTCGGGGCTCCACCAATTTTTCAGGTTACCGTCTTTGTCAAATTGCGCGCCTTCATCGTCAAAACCGTGGGTCATTTCATGGCCAATTACCATACCAATGCCACCGTAGTTTATAGCATCATCCGCGTTCGGGTCAAAAAAAGGAAACTGCAATATGCCGGCAGGAAAAACAATTTCATTATTGGTAGGGTTGTAATAAGCGTCAATAGTTGGCGCTGTCATTTGCCACTCCGTCCTGTCAACAGGTTTACCTATTTTGGCAACCTGGTAAGCAAACTCGTTTTCGCCGCACGACAACAGGTTTTCAAAATAAGTGCCCCTGTCAATATTTACTTTACTGTAATCCCGCCATTTATCCGGGTAGCCAATTTTTTTAAGAAAGGCGTGCAGCTTATCCTTTGCTTTAACTTTTGTGCTGTCGCTCATCCAGTCAAGCTGGTTTATCCTTTCTTCCAGTGCTTTTTGCAGGTTATTCACCATATCAAGCATCCTTGCTTTGGCATCTTCAGTAAAATATTTTTTTACATACAGTTGCCCAAGCGCATCACCCAAATTAGCATCAGTGGCATAGTAAATACGCTCCCATCGGGGTTTAATTTGCTGCTGGCCATTAAGCGTTCTGTTATGATAATCAAAGCTGGCTGTTACAAAAGAATCACTGAGAGACGGCGCGGCATCGTCCAGTACATGAAAAGAATAAAAATCTTTCCAGGTACTAACCGGTACCGTTTTAAGCAACGTATTCAATTTAGTGTAATAAGCCGGCTGCCCAACATTTACAGAATCAGCCTGTATGCCAAGGCTCGCGAAAAATGCTTTCCAGCCAATCACAGGCATTTGCTTATCAAGGTCTGCAACAGCTAATTTATTATAATTGCTTTGCGGGTCTCTCAGCTCAACATTGGTGCGGTGGCTTTGGGCTATGTTCTTTTCAAGCGCATAAATATTTTTGGCTTTTTTTAGCGCTTCGGCAGGTTTTACACCGGTAAGGGTAAACAATTTTACAATATAATTGGTGTATGCTTTTTGTACAGCCAGTGTTGCCGAGTCAGTTTTAAAGTAATAGTCCCTGTCGGGCAGGCCAATTCCCGCCTGTGCAAAATTGGCAATGCTCATGCTGCTGTTTTTCAGGTCGGCAGAAGCATATAAAGCCATTATATAGTAATGATTTGTTTTAAGCATTTCAGCTTCAAACTGCATAATGCTACCGGCATTTTTAAATGCATTTATGGAATCAAGATAAGGCTTAACAGGGTCGTAACCCCGTTTTTCTATGGTAGCTGAATCTAAACCTGACGCGTAAAAATCACCCACCTGCTGTTCAATACTGCCTTTTGCGCTGCTTATTTTGGCAACAGAATCAAGTATCCCTTTTAAATGCTGTTTTGTACGGTTGAATAACTCAAGTCCTGCACCAGCGCTTGTTTCAGTTGGGCCAATAACGGCTGTTTTAAGCCAATTGCCGTTTACAAACAGGAAGAAATTATCTCCCGGTTTAACAGAGGAGTCCATATAGGATGTTTCGATGAATTTACCGGTCTGCTCTTCCGGGCTGGTTTGGGTATTTTGGTTGCAGCTTATTGTAGCCAATACTGCAAATACTATTGCCGGTGGCAATAAAAACTTCTTCATTTTTTTTATTTTGCTTTATAAGTAAAATAAGGGCTTTGCAAGATGAAGGTATTTTATAAGCCGCTAACTGAAAAATTATGCGGCATATAAAATATATATAAAAAGCGTAATGCTGTTACCAGTAAAGGCATTATTGTTATATAGCAGGGCAGCTTTTACCCGAGGGATATATCAAAATTAACCAGTTGTACAAATTCTTCCAGCCTGTTGTCAATGTCCTCTTTTGTTATTTCTCTTATGCGCTCGGTGCCGAATTTTTCCACGCAAAAACTGGCCATTGCGCTGCCTACTATAATGGCTGTTTTCATGTTTTCAAATGAAATATCCCTTGTTTTTGCCAGGTGGCCAATAAAACCGCCTGCAAAGGTATCACCGGCCCCGGTGGGGTCAAATACGTCTTCCAGCGGCAGTGCCGGGGCAAAGAAAACGCTGTTTTCGTAAAACAACAACGCGCCATGCTCCCCTTTCTTTATAATCAGGTATTTCGGGCCCATGGTCAATATTTTCTTAGCTGCTTTTACCAGGGAAAATTCGCCGCTCATCTGCCTTGCCTCGCTGTCATTTACCATCAATACATCCACCATGCCCATTACGTCCATCAAATCATCCCACGCCGTTGACATCCAGTAATTCATGGTGTCAAGCACAATCAATTTAGGGCGTTTATTTAACTGCTGCAGCGCCTGCCGTTGCAGGCTTGGCATCAGGTTACCTAATATTACAAAATCAGCATTTTTAAAATTATCGGGCAGTATGGGGTTAAAATCTGTTAACACGTTAAGGTCTGTAACCAGGGTATCACGGGTATTCATGTCCATGTGGTACCTGCCGCTCCAGAAAAAAGACTTTTTATCAGCCTTTATGTCAAGGCCGTCCAGCATCACTCCCCTGTTGGTAAGCGCGTCCATTTCTTCCTGGGGAAAATCATTTCCTACTATTGACACCATTTGCACGGGCTTAACAAAATTGCTGGTGGCATAGGCAATATAGGTTGCAGATCCGCCAATAATCTTGTCAGATTTTCCAAAAGGCGTTTCAATAGCGTCAAAAGCCATAGTTCCTACCACTAAAACAGACATAGCGTATATATTTTTCGGGCGCAAACATACAGGAAAGTTTTAGAAGTTCAAGACAGCAGGGGGATACAGCCAGTTTATGCATACAAGGCCACATGCAGCGGCCTGCTTCGCCCGCCATGGAAAAATTTCTGCAACTTTAAACTTTTGAAACCTGCGAACTACTGGAACTTCGTACGGGAAACGTTATTTTTGTGGCATGGCCCGGATTAAAACAAATAAAGACATCAGCCGTAAAGAGGTTATCTTAAAAGCTTCGGCTGCCTTGTTCAGGGAAAAAGGCTATAAAGCCGCCAGCATGCGCGACCTGGCTGTAAAAGTTGGGGTGGAAGCGGCCAGCCTGTATAACCATATACGCTCAAAGGCAGAACTGTTGCATGATATATGTTTTGATGTTGCCAACATTTTTACTGAAAATATTACCGAAGTTGAAGCGCTGAAGGCTTCGCCGATAAAAAAGATTGAGACGCTGCTTCGTTTTCACATAAGGCAGATGATTGATAATTTTGAGGAAGTGTATGTTGCCGACCGCGAGTGGCGCTACCTGGCCGAGCCCTACCTGTCAAACTACCAAAACCAGCGACGTATTTACCGCAAACGTTTTGCCGCCATAATAGAAGAAGGGGTTAAGCAGGGTGAGATAAATAATATTGATGCCTCCACAGCCGTACTTATTATACTGCACGCTGTAAGCGGCATTGAAAGCTGGCACCGCAGCACGCAAAAAATTACCGGCGAAGAACTGGAGGAGAATATGCTGACGATATTGATTGAAGGAGTGAAAAAGTAACCAATTCAATTTGATGTATTTCCCCTTAAAACGCTCTTTGCTGCCCTCAACTTTGGTATTTTTACGCCATGTCATTACACTTTGAGAAGATTAAGATTAAAGAAGTTAAAAAAGAAACTTCGCATTGCGTATCCATTGCATTTGATATTCCACCAACTCTGGTGGGTCGCTTTGCTTTTAAGGCCGGGCAATACTTAACATTACGGGCTCTTATTAACGGCGCAGAAGTGCGGCGCTCTTATTCATTATGCAGCTCCCCCCTGGAAGATGAATGGCGGGTTGCTGTTAAAAAAGTGGAAGGCGGTATGTTTTCTACATACGCCAATGAAATGCTTAAAGCCGGGGACACACTGGAGTTAATGCCCCCAATGGGCAATTTTCATACGGAGATTAATCCTTTAAACAGCAAGCATTATATTGGTATAGCCGCGGGCAGCGGCATAACGCCCGTTATATCTATCATCAAAACGGTTTTGCAGGCTGAACCAAACAGCCGCTTCACCTTAGTGTATGGCAACCGTAACCGGCATTCCATTATTTTTAAAGACGCGCTGGAAGCAATTAAGAACAAATACCTAAGCAGGTTCAACATTATTCATATACTCAGCCGCGAAATAACAGATGCAACTATTAACCATGGCAGGATTAACGCGGAGAAATGTGCACACCTGTTTGAAAAGGCCCTGCAAATAAACGCCGACGGGTTTTTTATTTGCGGCCCCGAAGAAATGACGCTTGAAGTGAAACATTTTTTAGAAAAAAACGGTGTTGACGAAAAGAAGATTCATATTGAATTGTTTACTACCGGCAATAATCACCCGGGTCCTGAACGGGAAACTATACATGCCAATGAAGCAACGAAAAGCAGCATTACTGTTACACTGGATGGTGTAAGTTTTAATTTTGAGCTTGCTTACGATGACGCCTCTATTCTTGATGCTGCCGCGCAGCAGGGCGCGGATGTGCCATACAGTTGTAAGTCCGGCGTATGCTGTACCTGCAGGGCTAAATTACTGGAGGGAGAAGTAGAAATGGAGGTTTGCTATGGGCTGGAGCCCGAAGAAATTGCCGGGGGATATATACTCACCTGCCAAAGCCACCCTAAAAGCAACAGGGTGGTAATTGATTATGATGCAAAGTAAACCGAAGTAAAACACGTATTAATCAATAAATTTTAGGGACGATACAGAACCGTGCATAACCGTGCAGGTAGTGTATCACAAGCGAACACTTTTTAACGTTTTGCTTTGCTTATACATATTGATTTTCAATCAATTAAACTACTGGCATTTTGTTAGTTGGCTTTTTACTCACAAAGGGCAAGCTATGTATATGCGGTTAGCTGTTGCCTGCAACACCATTAAACACACATAAACCTGTTAGTATGTTCGGTAATTTTTTTAAAACAACCATACGCACATTATTAAAAAACAAAACATACAGCCTGCTGAATATAATGGGGCTTGCTATAGGCATCGCCTGTACCGGGCTTATTTTTTTGTGGGTAGAGGATGAGGCAAGTTATGATGCCGTAAATGTGAAGAAAGACAACATTTACATGGCGCTTAATAACTGGCCGTCTAACGGTAAAATAAGCACGTTTGAAAGCACGCCCGGCCCGCTGGCCCCCGCTATGAAGGCAGAGATACCCGGGGTTGCCAATGTGGCCCGCTTTACCGAAGGGGAAGCAACATTGCTTTTTAAAATAGGCGACAGGTCAATGTACGCATCAGGCAATTATGCTGATTCAAACATCTTCAGCATGTTTACCATGCCTTTTGTGCAGGGTAACGCGGCATCAGCTTTCAAACAGCCAAATTCAATTGTGATTACTGAAAGCACTGTAAAAAAGTTTTTTGGCAATAATCAAAATGTTATTGGTAAAGCCGTGCGGGTTGACAATAAGCAGGACTTTATGGTAACAGGTGTAATAAAAGATTTTCCTGAAAACACCAGTGTAAAATTTGAATGGCTATGCCCGTATGAAGTATTTTTTAAAGATAACCAATGGCTGAAAGAATGGGATAACAACGACCTGTTAACCTTTGTGGAGCTTGACAATAACGCAAACCTGCCGGCCGTAAGTAAACAATTAAACGGCTTTATTAAGAAGCATGAAGAGGGCGCCCTGCCAAATACTATCCTGTTTCCTATGAAAGATTGGCGCCTGAGGTGGGACTTTGAAAATGGCAAACAGACAGGTGGGGGCCGTATACAATATGTGCGTATGTTTACCCTTATTGCGTGGATAATATTGTTTCTTGCCTGCATTAATTTTATGAACCTTGCCACCGCAAGAAGTGAAAAGCGGTCTAAGGAAGTGGGGGTGCGCAAGGTGTTAGGCAGCGGCAAAAAAAGATTGATTATGCAGTTTATGGGTGAGGCTATTTTTATGGCAGTAATGGCAGTTATAGCTTCAACATTTATTATGTCGCTGGCGCTGCCTCTTTTTAATGCTCTTACAGAAAAAAATCTTTCCCTTAATTTAGGCAGCCCTGTTCACCTGCTTGCACTTGCAGCTATAACTATTATATGCGGGCTGGTAGCAGGCAGCTACCCGTCATTATACCTGTCATCCTTCAGCCCTGTTTTTGTTTTAAAAGGCATTAAGTTAAAAAACAATAGTGCAGGCTTAATACGCAAGGGCCTGGTAGTTATGCAGTTTACGGTTTCAATCGTGCTCATCATCAGCACTGTTATTGTTTACCAGCAAATACAACACGTTAAAAACCGTGAGCTGGGTTATAACAAAAACAACCTGCTTGAAACAAACCTGCAGGGTGATATGGGCAAAAATTTTGGCGCTATTAAGCAGGACCTGCTGAATACCGGCGTTGTGGAGAACGCTGCGCTGTTTGACCATGAACTTGTTTATGGCGGCGGTAATAGCTTTGGGTATACCTGGAAAGGTAAAGACCCGAACGCAAAACAAATTATTTCGCACCGGCATGTAAGCCCTGAAATGCTGTCAACAGCAGGTATTAAAATTATACAGGGGCGGGATTTTAATACCAACCCGGCAGTTGACAGTAACAATATTGTTATAAGTGAATCGCTGGCTAAATTGATGAATATGCCAACCGTGATAGGCCAAAACATAAAAAATGGCGATGATACCTATAAAATAATCGGCGTGGTAAAAGACATGGTGTATGGCAATATATACGGCAACACATCAGACCCCATTATATTTTTCTGTGCACAGCACTACGAAGATGAAGGGATGATGTATATAAGGCTAAAACCAACAGTGCCAAAACAAGACGCAATAGCTAAAGTGGAAGCTGTTATTAAACAGCATAACCCCGTTTACCCCTTTGTTTACCGGTTTACTGACGATGTGTTTAACCAACTGTTTTCGGCTGAAGCGCTGGTGAGCAAATTATCCCGCGTGTTTGCCGCGCTTGCTATTATTATATCATGTCTTGGCTTATTCGGTTTGGCAGCTTATACCGCTGAGCGGAGAACAAAGGAAATAGGCATACGTAAAGTGCTTGGTGCAAGTGTGCCGGGGCTGGCTACCCTGCTGTCAGCAGAGTTTTTAAAGCTGGTACTCGTGTCTTTACTGGTAGCGTTCCCTGTTGCGTGGTATGCCATGCAGGCATGGCTGCAAAACTATTCTTACCATATAATCATACAATGGTGGGTATTTGCAGTTGCCGGTATTGCAGCAATATTAATCGCGGTTATTACTATTTCTTTCCAGGCAATAAAGGCAGCAATGATGAACCCGGTGAAGGCGATAAAGGCGGAATAGAAGCGTCATTGGTTATTGGTAATTAACCCAAGTTGTTAGTTATGTAAAGTAAAAGAGAGCATTAATAAAAGATAATTTTGAGTTACCACACACAAAACTCAATTATCAATGCTCACAGAGGATAAAATTATAGGGATTTACTGTATTATCGATGATATTTTAAAGGC
>DASZPM010000007.1:0-326659 GCA_035550215.1 Chitinophagaceae bacterium
TTGGGTTTGTTCCGGGTTGTGAAAGCGATGTGCAGGCATTAAAAAAATTGCCATTGGCAGTAGCGCCGGAAAGCAAAATATATGGCGATTCGGCTTATACGGATTACCAGGCAGAAGATGATATGAAAGAGACCGAATTGATAGAGCTGATGATACAAAGGAAATGTAATGCCAAAAGAAAAGATGAACCCTGGATAAGATTTATTAAAGAATATATGAGAAAAGGAATAGAAACATCCTTTAGCGAAATAAAGGCTTTGTTCTTAAGAAAAATACATGCAGTAACCTTTAAAGGGTTCCTGATAAAACTGGTGATGTTTATTTTAGCTTTTACGCTTAATAAACTCACCAATTAACTGGCAACTTGAATTATATAGTAGAAACAGCATGGGCTCGTTTAGTAAAATTAGAAGACCAGCTCGGACAAACCGTAAAACTGCGGGGCAAGGCCATCAGTTCGAACGGGAATTGGTGGTTCAACTACATGGGTACCGATATTTACGTAGAAAATATGGCTAAACTCCCCAACTGGACGGTGGACAACGATTTTCGCTCCATGGAAATAACCGGAACGCTTGCGCAGGAGGAATTGCCCCTTTTAAACTCCACCAGCTTTAACCAGCGCAACGCCACGAAAATGTATTACATAGTAAAAAACGCGTCATGGGCTTCCATAGATGAACTACTGCTGCCAGAGTTGGTGTATGATAAATATGGAATACAATGGTAGCTGGCTAAAGCCCGGTCCGTCTTAACTACTACGCAGTCAGCGCCTTATTCCCTCAATCATTTATCGCCTGGTACACTAATGGCTTAAACTGTTTATCGGTGTCAGCCACATGCGGCCCCCACATATTGCGGTAGATAATTACCACCATCTTCTCTTTTGGATCAACCCAAAACGAGGTGGAAAATACCCCGCCCCATGCAAATGTACCGGCCTGGCTTGGCCCAAGGCGGCTGCCATTTTCTGTCGTGAGGGAAAAACCGAATCCCCATTTATTCTCCGTTTTTACGCCAAGGTCAACAAACAGGTCGCCAATCTGGTTCATGGTCATCATGCGTACGGTGTTATGGGACAGAAGCCTTACACCATTGTACTCCCCGCCGTTTAACAGCATCTGCAGCAATATTGCATAATCATACAGCGTAGACACCAAACCACCGCCGCCCGAAAAATAGTCGGTGTGCTGCAGCGGGTAATTCATGTCAAGCGCGCCGCCAAACACACTGCCCTGCTTTTTTATTGCTCCCGTAGAATCTGTTTGAAAAAAGTTTACCAGCCTGCTGGCCTTATCGGCAGGCAGGTTAAAGTAGGTATCTTTCATGCCCAGTGGTTGAAATATCCGCTTCTGAAAAAACTCTTCCAGCGTCATGCCGCTCCACACCTGTACCAGGTAGCCCAATACATCATGGTTAAGGCCGTATTTCCATTTTTCGCCCGGTTGAAAAAACAGGGGTAGTTTACCCAGCCGGGTCATCGCGCCAGCCAGTGTTTGCCCTTTTGTGCCCACACCGCCTGTCATGGCATCTTTTGCATAAATAGCAATTTCTGCCGGTGTGCCAATGGCAGGGTAACCAAGGCCCGAGGTGTGTGTAAGCAAATCGCGGATGGTAATAGGGCGTTTTGCCGGCACCGTGGTATAGGTGGTGTCCGCAGGGTTATAGGTCGCCAGCACCCGCGCATTAGCAAAGGAGGGTATAAACTTGGCCACCGAGTCGTCCAGCGAAAATTTTCCTTCTTCCCACAACATCATCACCGCTACCGTGGTAACAGCTTTTGTTTGGGAAGCGATACGGAAAATGTCGTTTTTATCCAGCGGCGCTTTTGTATCCATATCGTTATAGCCATGCGCTTTGTAAAATACAATTTTGCCTTTGCGGGCTATCAGTACCGCTGAGCCGTTTATCCAGTTATTTTTAACCCAGTCATTCATAGCAGCATCGAGACGGCCAAGACGTTCGGCAGAGAACCCGCCGGCCTGCGGGGGCGCTTCGGTAAGTGCGTTTGATTGTGCAAAGGCAGGTGTTGCAATAACAATAAATGCAAATAATACAAGCAGTAAGTTCACATGGCGGCTCATAACGTTAGTGGTTTGATGCTTAAAAATAGGCATTTAATTGAATGAAGCAAAGGTTTTGAAAGGATGAAATGATGCTTAGTTAAAAATGAGCCGCGTTAAAATTACCCATTCCGCAGGCGGGGCAAACAGTAAAGGGTTTTTGGTTACCTTTAATGGCGCCAAAAATATTGAATGATTGCAGGCCGGGTAAAAATAAAACGGTTGCATACCTCTGTATAAACTGGCATTGCATAAAACCAAAATGAATGAGACTGAAAGATAAAATTGCCCTGGTTACGGGCGCAGCCAACGGCATAGGCCTTGCAACGGCAAAGCGTTTTGCACAGGAAGGCGCAAAGCTTATTTTATGGGACGTGTCAGCCGGGGTGGGTGATGTTGCGGAAGAGCTAAAGCAGCAGGGGTGCGATGCCATTTTTAAACAGGGTTCCGTAACCAACCAGGACGAAGTACTGCAGGGCGTTGCCGAAGCTATGGCACATTTTGGGCGTATAGACATCTTAATAAACAACGCTGGCATTACAAAAGACCGGACATTGCTTAAAATGAGCAAGCAGGAGTGGGACGATGTAATAGCCGTTAACCTTACCGGCGTTTTTAATTGCACGCAGGCTGTTGCGCCGATAATGAAGGAGCAAAATTACGGCCGCATTGTTTCTGCATCTTCCAACGTAGCTATACGCGGCAACTTTGGGCAAACCAACTATGTTGCCACCAAATCTGCCATTATTGGTATGACAAAAGTGTGGGCGATGGAATTGGGCCGCTATGGTATTACCGCCAACTGCATTGCACCAGGTTTTATTACCACTGCCATGACAGATTTAATGCCCGAAGAAGTGCGCAAACAAAGCCTGCCGCATATACCCCTTGGCAAATGGGGCGTGCCGGAAGATATTGCCAACGGCTACCTGTACCTTGCCAGCGATGAAGCCGGTTTTGTAAGCGGCATCTGCCTGACCATTGACGGCGGCGCGGCGAGGTAAGGCCGGGTTTTGTGTTTTATGTTTTGTGTTCTGTGTTCCCCGTTTTAGCCTTGTTTCCACTTTCCAGCGGGGGAAAAGGGAGGAATGCTGTTTGTAATAAATATTTGATTTTCAAATAATTATATTAAAAATGGTATAATTTTTTTGTCATTCATGCCACCCCGGCACCTCCCGGCATTTCTAATCGGCGCTCCTTTTATAACAGTTATAAACTTTTTTCAAAAAGGCCCCAGTAGGTTCGCCCAGCGGGAGGATATAGTTGGATAAGGGAGGAATGCAATTTTTGATAATCAATTGAATATCAAATGCTTGATTAAAAATTATGCAATTTTTTTTAAAATTCATCCCTTCTGCCTGGCCCTTAAATCTTCCAATCATTAGTTTCAAAGAACTTCCTTAGCTATATATACAAAAGGTGGGAATGTCTCACTTTTTCTAGAAGTTTTTTTCTCATTCAGCGCGTAACGAAGAGTCTGCCAAATAAGCGAACTTGCGCTCGTAGCCAGCCGCCTACAAAACCGGTACACAAGGCAACGGAGGCATAAGCTTTTATTAAATATGCTATTTGTTGTAATTTGTACCTGTTTTTTAACCTTAAACAATTAGCAACCCTTTTTTATGACACATCATAATACAGTCACTTTACTGCTTTTTGCAATTTTTAATTTTGTTATTAATCCATTTATTGGTACTGCCCTTGCCGCTGTTGCAACTAATTTGCCGTTGAACCTGAAAATTAAGCCCTGGCTGCTGGAGTTTTTTAGCGCCGCTATATTTTACATTGTAATTATGCTAATTATTTTGCGGGGTGAAGGATTTGCTATTGGGTATTTGGTTTTACTTGTACCGATTTTTGTTTATATCACCTTTACTCGCCGTATGGCTGATAACAGGCTGTTTTTAACAGCTATAAATAAACAAGATGGCACCCTGCTGTTGCATTGCTTTTATCCTTTAGATGTAAAAAGAAGAATTGAATTTACACCGGGTGGCGATAATCATATACAGCTTGACAGATTAAAAAACTGGTTTTCATACCCGTTGCAACTAACATATACAACGCCAGAAGGTAAGCTGAAAGTGATTATACTTGATAAAGAATTGTATAATCAAATAGCCGTTGACTTAGAAAAAGGACTTGCACCGCAATAACAGCTTTCTTACTCTTGCAAGTATTCTGCCGGAAGGCACGCAACTTGCGTCAAAATAATGTTTCCCTTCGGCTCTCCATAGCCAGCCGCCCACAAAACCAGCACGCAAGGAGAGCCAAAATCATTTGTTTCGCCGACAGCCTAAATATAGCGTACACATAAGGCTATAGAGAGCTGGGCTTTTGTTTTGTGGAGATGCTAAAAAATAAGTAAATTTGATTATGGCAAAAGCAGTAAAAAAAGGGCAAAAGGAGCATCGAATACTTTCTAAAATATTATGCAGGCGTCTGTAAAAGATAATCTTAAACCTAAAATCAAAAAGGCAGCAGAAAAGAAATAATATGCGATCATTATATCTTTTTGTTACTGGACTGGGACTGATACTATTCAGAGTATTTTTTGTGATATTAATAGTATATCCAATTGTAAAATGGATATTTTCTCCGTTCATTATGACATGGCGTATATATGGTTATACATTATTAGGCCTAGGCTCTCCGTAGCCTTGTGCGCCAGGCTTTAGAATGGCTGGCTACGGAGGTGTAATAAAAGCCCTGCTGCGCAGGGTATTCAACAACAAAATGCTGAAATATTTTTCTGTAAAAATCAAGATCTTTCTGAACTATGCTTTTTGTTGTAATTTGTACAAATGAAAGAGGATGGTTATAAAATACGTGACCAACACGGCGTATATTTCATTACGTTTTCAGTTGTGCAATGGGTAGATGTTTTTACAAGACGATGTTATATTGATACTTTGTTAAACAGCCTGCAATATTGTATAAAGAACAAAGGCCTGCGTATACATGCATGGTGTTTAATGAGTAATCACCTGCATTTGATATTAAGTGCTGAAAATGGCAACCTCTCCGGCTTATTACGTGATTTTAAAAGTTTTACCGCTAAAGAGATTTTGCAGCAAATAGCCGGCAATAAAGAAGAAAGCAGAAAAAGCTGGATGCTCTGGCTGTTTAAGCAGGCAGGTTCAGGCAACAGCAGAAATGAGAACAGCCAGTTTTGGCAGCAAGATAATCAGCCGGTACAACTGCAAACAGTTGAGTTTACTTTAATAAAATTAAATTACCTGCATAACAACCCGGTTAAAGCTGGTATTGTTGATAAAGCCGAAAATTATCTTTTCAGCAGCGCCAGGGATTATAATGGCGTAACAGGCTTGTTGCCTATTGAACATTTAACCGCTGCTTATACTTTACGGCATTGAATATCTGCCTGAGGTAGGCTTTTTATTATAGCTCCGTAGCCAGCAACGCACAAAACCGGTACACAAGGCTACGGAGAGCGTTGTGTTATTTTACTCGCCAAAGGGGCTTTACACACAAAACTCATCGTTTACATTTGTATTAAACTTTTGTACATTTACCATACATGCGGCCCGTTGTTTCGCGTCCTGTAACACCTGAACCGTTGTGCAGCATGTTAATAAAACCCAACCAATCAAAAAAATGCAATGAGACTGTTTTTTTATTCACTATTTTCTTTAAGCTGCCTCAATCTTTCTTCCCAAACATTGCTTCCATTCAATATAAATGGAAAGTGCACTTCTGAATTATTTAGTGGGAAAGTTTATTTAAGCTATGAAATTGACGGAAAAGGTAACATAGACAGTTGCCAAATAAAAAATGGGTTATTCAGCTTTTCAGGAAAGATCTTGCATCCCGTGTTCGCAATCCTGAGTAATGCTAACGGCAGGAAAAGTTTCTTTATAGAACCAAAACCCATAACACTAATAGTTAAAGATGCCGCATTAAAAAATGTTGAAGTATTTGGCTCTAATAGTGATAGTGAATACGGCAATATTGAGAACCAACTTGACGGCATTGATAATCGTTGGAAAATAGTTCTTGACACTTTAGATAGAATCAGCGCAAGAAGTATTACTCAGTTTCAGGAGTTGAAAGAATGGGTGCTACAACCCTATTTTGAGGAAATTAGGGAAACGTATCTTAATTATTTTAAAAACTATCCCCAATCATTTGTTACAGCATACTTTTTATCGCTTAACGTCATAGAAATGAACCAGGGTGTTCTTCCAACCGATTCTCTGCAAGCATTCTATCAAAAATTTGAGGTGCCCATTAAAAAGAGTTGGTATGGAAAAAAAATTCTTGAAGAGTTATCAAACAGGCAAATAGCCGTCCCGGGAACAAAGGCATTCGATTTTACTAAAACCGATAAAGATGGGCATGAACTGTTATTGCAATCTTTTCGGGGAAAGTATGTTTTACTTGATTTTTGGGGGAGTTGGTGTATCCCCTGTAGAAAAAGCCACCCTCATTTAAAGGCAATATATAACCAGTACAAAGATGACGGCTTTGAAATAATAGGTATTGCCAAAGAATACGGTTCTAAAAACACCTGGTTAAAGGCCATTGAAAAAGATTCACTTCCCTGGCAGCAGATTTTGTGTGACAGTCTTGATATTGACTACAATATCACATCATTTCCCACCAAAATTTTAATTGACAAGGAAGGAACAATAATTGGGCGTTATGGGGAAGAAACAACAGAACTTGACAACAAACTAAAGACAATTTTTAACAAACGTAATTAAGTGGATAAAAGTACGGCCGCGCAGCAAAAGTGTTTTAAAAGCCGGGCACTGAATATCTGCCTGAGGCAGGCTTTTTATTATAGCTCCGTAGCCAGCAACGCACAAAACCGGTACACAAGGCTACGGGGAGCTCTGGGGGAATATTTTTATGTCAAATATGACATATGGTTTAGTAGTTAATTGGAACTGCCAATACAGATAGGTGTATTGCGGATGATTAATATTTATAAGATACTGAGACAATTACTACCAACTTTGGTTAAAATATTCATTAAGTTGTGGTTCTATAGGGAGTGTAAAATAAACTGTGGCAGGCGTTAATTTCCTTGATAGTCATTAATTTCAGCATCGCTTATGTTAAAGCGAGCAAGTACGTTGTAGGCTTTCTCTGATATAATCAATTGAAGCTTATCAGAAATTCCAAAATCATCGATTCCAGCGGTCCCAATTATTTTCATCCAATTGAATGGAGGTAAAGTTACCGCCGGGTATAACTGGCGAAATTCATAGCTCGTCGTGACTTTTACATAATCGAAAGCTACACCGGATAACTGGGCATTCAATATTGCCTCTTTAAGCGCACTCGTAACAATGAAGCAGGGAAAGGACTCTAGGATGTCATTTCGTAACCACCCTTGAAATTCATAGTGTAGCTGATAAACAATAGGCGGGTGAACCGTAGCATCCAATTTAGTATCTTTTCCGAGACCTCCAGTAACTTCTGGATCAATAGACTTAAACATAGATTTTGTTTGTACTGAGAAAATAGTTAACACCTGACGAATAAATTCAGAGAGCAAACCTTCGGTTGTTGGGAAAGGATGTTTTTTCTGACAATGTCCGGCAATGAACTTACTGCCGCAAAAAAACATCGCTTGCCAACAAGCCCCATTCATATCTTCAGCTTCAGGCGGTCGCCAAATCTAATCGATAGCTGGGAGACCGTCAAACCCCAATTCTGGAGGGGCTGGGTCCATTTCTTCTGGATATTTCTTTGCTGGCGCAGGTGTTCCGCCGCAAGGCGGGTCACCTGTGGCACCTGGTGTTCCGGGACTGTGTCCCGCTTTTTCTCCCGCAAAGTAAACCGGCGCAGAAAAGAACTGCCATCAATTAATTAACTCAGTTTATCATTGCTTCTTTCCTGCCGATTTGTTTTCCTGCCCGCAATTGCCAAAGCGGTACCACTGTAAGCAAGCGCTAAAAATGCGCTGGTGGTTTCGGATCCGGTATCCGCAAAAGGAGAAGTAATCATTTTAGGGATATGTATTATAATAAACCAGGTAAATATCACCACACCCAAAACGGTAGCCATAAACCGGCGCTGTATGTTAAAGAGTATCGCGATGCCGCATGTTAACAATGGTACGCCTGCAAGGTAAGCGCAGAATACAGGGCCGGGTATCCACTTAGGCATATACTCCGCCACGCCGTTTGCATATAAAAAATGGTCAATGCCAAAACTTGTTATAGCAGCAGCAAAAAGAGTAGTTCCCAGGGGTGCTAACTTTGCTAAAAATTGCATAAAAGCATTCCGGTTGCTTGCAGGGTAATTATTGGCAATTACCAGTGCGCCGCCGGCCAATGCCAACTCTTTCCCGGCGTTATCCCATTCTACTAAATGCATATAATTTTTGGTGACAAAAAATTCATAAGGTAAATAATAAAAACAAAATACCAGCAAAAGTGCATTGCCCAATAAAACACTGGTAACGCCCGTTTTTATTGTACAAGTAATGCTTAGGCCTGCTGCTATAAACAGGCTACCCAATAAATACGCCAGCGCCGCAAGACCGGGTAACTGTGCATGGTTCGGCGGTATGAGCATGTAAGGAAAATCAGCAAAATACACGGATTGAAACCCCAAAACGGCGATGCTTATGCCATAAAAAATACGCCCGGCATTAGATAGTTTTTCCATCTTATTTGTTTTATGGAAGGGCGGTATGGTAATTTACAGCTTTTTACAAATTCATCCTGTTGCCTTTGCATCCAGTACCAGTTTTTTGGCGGCAACAAAAAATAATACTGCTGCCACCAGGCCTACGGGTATTATGCACGATATAGCCCAGCGTAACGACTGGTCACCCAACTGCGCCTTAAGCGCATCACTTAAAAAGCCCACTGCTAAAGGGCCCAGGCCAAGACCGATAAGGTTTATGGCAAGAAAAAAAATGGCCGAAGCCACCGACCGCATGGATGCGGGCACAAGGCTGTGGGTAACAGCAAGCGAAGGGCCTAAGTACATGCTTTGCAGCGAGGCGCACAGGCCAATACATGCTATTGCAGCAAAATTACCGGGAATAAAAAGGCCGCCCGCGGCAAACAGCAATGAAAGGATGATGGCATAAGCCGGGATTACCAGGTACAGGCGCTTATCTTTCTTTCCAAAATAATCGGTTAACAGGCCACCCCCAAATGAGCCGATTGCGCCGCCAATACCAAGCACCGGGCCCAGTGCGCTGCCCGCATCTGCCTTGGTCATTCCATGCAACCGTATAAGAAATGAAACGGCCCAGTTTAAAAGGCCGTAAATACAAAATACGTGCAGCGAAGCGCCAATGGCCAGGTATATAAATGTTTTAGTGCCAAACAACCGTTTTAGCACTATACCGAAGGTGTGGCTTTCAACCACCCCGGCAGCCTGTATATCTGTTGCGCCGCGGCGGGGCTCTTTAACGGTAAAATAAAACAGCAGTGAGAAAAGAACGCCGGGCAACCCCAAAATAAAAAAGGCAGTTCTCCATCCCACATACTGGTTCAAATATCCACCCATTGAAAACCCGATAAGCACACCAAAGTAAATGCCCGCGGAATATATGGATAAAGCTGTTGAACGTTTTTGCGGCGGAAAATAATCCGATATCATGGCGTGTGCCGGGGGGCTGCCACCGGCTTCGCCAATGCCTACACCAATACGGGCCAGCAGCATTTGTATAAAGTTTTGCGCCATGCCTGACAGTGCGGTCATCGCACTCCATATAGCTAAAGAAACAGTCACCACGTTTTTGCGGTTGCCTTTATCAGCAAGCCGTGCAACAGGTATGCCCATGGTAACATAAAATATAGCAAACGTAAACCCGGACAGCAAACCAAGCTGGGTGTCTGATAAGTTCAGTTCTTTTTTTATAGACTCCTGCAGGGTAACAAGCAGTTGCCGGTCAATAAAGTTAAACACGTACACCAGTGTAAGCATTACCAGCACGTAGTTGCGGTACACGTTACTTACTTCGGTTGTC
The DNA here is from genome assembly GCA_035550215.1 of Chitinophagaceae bacterium. GTDB lineage: Bacteria > Bacteroidota > Bacteroidia > Chitinophagales > Chitinophagaceae > JABDFW01. The sequence goes on from DASZPM010000007.1 coordinate 10,027, forward strand.
TCAATAGTTTCCCGGGTTTGCATAAGAACATTTAATTGGGCTTGTCAGCAGTTTGAAGATGTGGCAATTTATTATCGTTAAGGCAATACAAGTTACATTGTTTATAAACCAAAATAGCGATAATTATTAAATATGCAATGGCGGAATGATAATTGCAGCATGGTGTACCCACAAACTGGACCGGGGCTGAAGAGATGCTTAGTAATAGATGGCACCGGCGGCATCCTGCCTGCTAATATCGCAACTATGAGTTTATGTAAACCCGGTTGCGTTTTGTATTGATTCAGTATTTAAAGCGTCGGTATTTCATTGCGCTTCGATAGGTGCAATCCACCGGAATGTCCCCCATTCGAGTACGAGTTTGCCGTGCCGGGCATCGCCGGGAATCACAGATATCGTGAACTCTTCCACAGGGGTAGTGGCTACTTCACTGGCCATTGTTACTGTACCCAGGTTAAGAGCGCCGTTGTACTGTGTTCCCCATTCTCCGCTTTGCTTGTTCACAATCAGGTCAACCCCATTTGTGTATGGCGAGGTAAACAATGTATATGTGCCCGCAGGAACCTCAAGGTTACCCAGCTTGATAGGAGTTGTCGTTGTGAACTGGGTGGCCGCATTGGCCCCTGTTCTCCATACCCGGTTGTAAGGTATCACACCCCCCAGCAGTACCCGTCCCCGCATTAATGGCCTGCTATAATCAATAGTCAGCCTGGTATTACCGATTTGAGCCCGCACGGTATCCCGCACGCTTAGCGACTTTACGGCACCCATGGCTGTCTCCCTGGCTTCAAAACCGGCAGCGATAGCTTTTACATCGGGTGCCGCGGCCAGTCGCTTTACCTCCACTTTGTAGGTAGTACGGCCGCCCGAATAGCTGAGCATGTTATCAGCAGAATCCATCACGGCTTCACCGGTTCCTGCAAGCCAATCGTGTACAATCTCCAGCCTGCCTTTCCCTGCTATAGTTACCGTGGCGTGGCCCAACGGAAACCTGTCAAATTCCCGGTCAATATAAAACTGCCGTAATTGAACAGCGCTGCCGGGAGCAAGCTTTGATACCGCAGCCTGTTTTGCCGCCGCGACAAAATAAAGCTCGTACAGGCTATACATTTGTGGCACATGTGCCACTACCATACTGCCGCCTGTTGCGAAATCCCGGTTTACTGCGCCGGTGCTGTCTGTTTTTGAAAGGTGAACGGTGTTATTAGCGACGTCGGCCACTACTGTGCGGTCCCGCTCGGCGGGTGCTTCACTGGGAGTGTGAATTTTCATTTCCAGGTGCCGTATGCTGCCGTCATCGTTCAGCTTAACCAGGGTATGACGTACCCGGACCCTTGGAAAGCGGTCCACTTCATCACTTTCTAACGTATTGCCCCGGCGGGTTATCGTCTCAACCGAAATTGTATCCTGCCCGAGCATCGTAAGGTAACCGTATTGCTTTGCCGGTAGTGTATGGCACGAAACCAGCAACATCAATGCACCGGTGAAAACATACAACCAGGCCGGGTTAGCCGGGTGGCGGCGCCGTGAGAAATCAACTGCAGTATACATGGGATATAAATAAGGTGAAAAAGAATGAACTGCACTAAAGCTAACGGATTTTCAACCTTCCGGCCCACAAACAGCCTATTCAAGTTTGTTCAAGTTATATCACGCCCATATTTTAAGGAAAACCAGGCGGTGGTGTGTAGAGATAGCTATAAAATAGAACAGCATTCGTTTTTCACTGAATCACTCACTGGAAATAGCATGTGAAGTGGTGTAAAGATGCTGGAGGCTGTAAACGAAAAAGCCCGCAAACACTTTATTTTGCTGGCTTTTATGCCTGAAGTTTACTAAACTTTACTGGTAGTTGCGGAGGAGAGGGTTCCGAACCTCTGTCATAAAAAAATAACTATCAATAGTTTAGAATTATCAAAAACGAATGCTACACGAATCACTCACTATAGTCAACTTTCTGCAAAAAACTATGAACTATTGTAAAATTACGTGCTTAATTTACTATTTTGAATACTTATTTCAAAAAGCAACTGTGCGTCAGGTGGAGCTGAGGGCGAGTTCTATCGAACACCTTTTAGTACTTTTTGATTTTTTAGCGAAACTGAAAATTGCAATTCGGGCAGAGTGTTTTCCACACCAGAATGCTCGCGGGCTAAGCTGATTACCGGCTTGTTAACCTGTAAGTTCATTGTGGAAAAACAGCAGGCTTCAACAAAGCATCTTGCCAATTGTGCTGGCTGTTAGCCTGTTAACCCGTTACACTTTTACTGGCTGAATGCCAATACGGCTGCACCAACCTTTAAATACTTCGTAGGTTTCATCAAGCCTTTGTGTTAATTCTGGCGTCAGCGCGGTTGTTGACAACCTGCTGGCCACCTCAATGGGAATGCCTCTTTTGCGCAGGAAATATTTTGAGCTGAGCGGGTAATTTTGCGAGATGATATCTTCTGTTTTGGTAAGTTGTTCCTGTATGTATTTAACGTCTTGCTGTTTGTCGGGATTGGTAGAATTGTTACACATCCATACCAATATCTCAGGATAGAAATTACCCGATATGGCCGACATACCTTTTGCTCCTGCCTGCAGCGAGTACATGGTATTAGCCACACAGGCATCATAAAACTCTATTTTATTGCCCCTGGATAATTCAATTTTTTCTTTTACCCTGAGGAAGTCTATTGTTGTGTCTTTATGATACACCATGCGGCCGGTACCCAAAAGCCACTTAAACACATAGGGGGTTAATATGCGTTTGTAGGGCGACGGGCATTCATAAGTGCCCATGGGTATATTGCCGGTTAAGGAGAAGAATTTTTCGTAGTTTTTTATCAATACATCATCACTTTCATCTTTGGTTGCCAGCAGGGAGGTGATGGTAATAACTCCATTCACCCCTTTATCATATATTTTTTTTGCAAACTCCGCCTTAGCTTCAATGGTATCGCCAAAACTGCCGGAAGCTACCACCGTAAGCTTATGGTTGGTGCGTTTTACAACATATTCGGTAAGTGCAAGTTTTTCGCTGCTGTCCAGGGCATACATCTCGCTGCTGGCGCAATTGGCAAAGAAGCCTTTAACGCCTGCGGCTATGTAAAAATCCATCAGTGCGCCAAGGGCGCTATAGTCAATCTTGCCATCTTTCCCGTATGGGGTTATCATTACGGGTACAAATTTTTTACCGCTTTCAAACTTATTTTTAGATAGATTACGTGCCGCACTTTTTGACGCAAGGCCTGCAACCAAAGCGGCACCAAATGAGCCTGCTGCTATTTTTTGCAGAGCTGAACGGCGGGATAATTTTTTTTGATGATTCATGGCAAGTGATTTTTATTGATGATGAGATTGATTAGTGATTAAAGTTGTTGCCGGGCTGTTTTTATTTTGATAACTATTTTTTTATCCTTGTCATAGCCCGGCACTGCTATTGTAGGGCGGTGTGCATTATTGGGAAAGAATAGAAAGAATTCGCCCGGGCCTGCCGTGTAGTAAGTGCCTTCTGCCTCATAATTTATCACATCAGGTGTGTATGGCTTAATGATCTTTGCTTTTGAAGTGTCGGCGACACCAATTAGTTCTTTGCCACTGATAATATACTGCAGGTCGATGTAGTCGCTGTGCGATTCCCATTTTACTTCTTCAGGTTTGTGGGTAGCAGCCTCAGTTACGGATGCAAAAACGGCGTCGCCGATAATTGGGTATTTACCGGGCGATAAAGTGTCAAGCCTATGTGTTCTTAAAAACCCGAAGGCAGCATCCCACAACTTTGGGTTGTTGTGATATGCTACATAAAACGAATCTTTGTTTACTGACGGGTGCAGCTTAAGCGTTAGACCTTTGGCCCATTCTTTTTTTGCCACCCACTTGCTGATCGTTTTTTCCGAAGGCTTATTTGTTTGTGAAACTGAGTTAAGTTGAGTGATGAAGATAGCCAGTAACACTAATATGCAATACCTGGTGCGCTTATACGATCTTGTATGCCTGTTAGCTTTATTGTTCATAAAATATTTATTGAATTATTTTCGGGTCAACTTCAACATATTTAATTGCTTCACCCTTGCCTTTAAGCGAATAGGAATAGCTAATGTGCAGCAATCCATCGGCCGTTTGTATAAGGCATGGGTAGCTAAAACTGCCCTCACCGGGCGGAACATTTTCCAGTGTTCTTTTCCACTTCCATGTACTGCCTTCATCATCACTTAGGTACAGGCTTAAACGGTAACGTCCATTATCTTCGTCATCCCCAACAAAGGCCCAGCGGCCATCCTGCAGTACTATTAGTTCAACGCTTGCTTCGTTAGGTATATTTGATTTTTGTGCTGCGCTCCAGCTGTAACCGTTATCTGCAGATTCGCTTAACTGCACCCTTGCTGGCTCCTCACCATTGTCGCGCATTAAAGCCGCTATATTGCCATTTTTTTTAACCACCAGCGCGGGCTGCACATTACCCCTGCCAACTATAGGCAGGCTTGCATGCCAGGTAGTGCCATCGTCGTCAGATACTGCTATCATAGACATATTAAACCCGTCCGAATACAAGGGGAGGAGTATTTTCCCGGTTGAAAGTTTTAGTGGTTTTATGCGTGTCATCCACCCGGTGCTTCGTTTTACCAGGTCCTTAGCGGCATCAACTATCATATTGTCGTATTTCGGGGCGTACGATGCAGAAGTACTTGCGCTGGGTGGCAGTTGCTTAAATTTTAATGCAACCTCAGTTGCAAAGCTGTCGTTGGGCGCCAATAATATATTGTCCTGCCAACTCCACACAGGCGCACCGGTATCGCCATAGTTGGTTGCGGTACGGTACCTTAAAACAGAACATTCCCAACGATGCGCCTGCACAGCTATCCATACAAGAAATAATTTGTTGTGGTTGTTTAGAAACAACACCGGGTTGCAATCGGGCAAACCATAAGTGTCTGCCATTAAAAATGGTGCAGACCATGTGCGTGTTCCTTTTTTAAGGCGAGCGCCCATTATCCTAACATCGTCAGCGGTGCGTTCTCCGCTGCCCTGGAACCACGCTGCCAATACATCGCCATTGGGTAATGCTACTATGCTGCTGCCATGTGTGTGTTGCGGCTGTGGGGAGAAGATAAGTGTTTCAAACGCTGTGTTAACCTTTTGCTCTGCGGGCTGTGCTTCGGCTGTACTGCAGCAAAAAAACAGCAAAAAAGTAACCCAATTTAATTTTTTCATATAACAACTTTAAAGCAATCAAAATAGCCACTCCGAAATCACGTCACAAAACTTTCAGCATTTAAAAAAATGGTAACTACTGCGTTAGCCGGGCATGATGCATTGCCAGGCCTTCAATTGGCCTTTTAATTATAACACCTGCCTTCATGCCAAAAGCGTCAGCTGTTTCTGCCAGTATATCTTTAAATGCACATCCAATTGATCCCGTACAATTAAATGTGTATTGCCTGTGGTTTTTATAGCCACTAACCAGGTTGGTGAAAAAATCAATGAATGCATTTTTTACCAGGCTGCGGAAGTAAGCTTTGCCGGCTGTACTGGTTGAAATAAATTGTGTAAAGCCTGCGCAAAAACGGTTAGGCAGCTTTGTTGAATACACAGTTTCCATAATAGCTTCGCGGGTTAAGTTATAGGTTGCAAAAAACTCCTGCCTTACAGGCAATGGCATATATTCCCTAATGTAATCGCTCAAGATCTTTTTGCCAATATAAAAGCCGCTGCCTTCATCGCCTAACAGGTATCCAACAGAATCTATATTGGCAGTTATTTTTTCGCCATCGTATAAGCAGGTGTTAGTGCCAGTGCCAAGTATGGCCACAAACCCCGGCTGGTTACCTAATACAGCCCTTGCACTGCCCAGCAGGTCAAGGGCTACATGGTTACGGGCATTAATAAACACCTGCGCAAGCGCACGGGATACTATACCTGTTTTATCTTCAAAACAACCTGCGCCGTAAAACCAAACTTCGCTTATTGACGCTGCCGTTATAGTTGCAGGCAGGTTGGCGGTTAACGATTGTATAATATGGCTGGTAGTTACAAAATATGGATTATAACCTTCTGTATTAAAAAAGTAATGCCCGCCTGTTGCATTAAGTAAACACCACGTAGTTTTAGTTGAGCCGCTGTCTGCTATCAATATCATTGTTGTGCTTTTAAAGATAAACCAATCTTATGGCCAGCCTTGCCATAGTACCAAATGCACAGGTAGCACGGTACTACCAGCCAGTATGCATGCTGGGGTGTATAAGTGTGTGCAAGCCAACCGTATACCAGTGGAAGTATTGCGCCACCGCCAATAGCAATAATCAGGAATGAAGAACCGATTTTTGTAAACCTGCCGAGACCGTTAATAGCCAATGGCCATATAGAAGGCCAAACTAATGAGTTTGAAAGACCAAGCAGTGCGATAAAAATTACAGATGCCAGCCCGTTTGAAAACAATGCCGCAAACACAAACAACAGACCAATAAGAGGTGATATTTTAAGTGCCTGTTGCTGCGACATATATTTTGGTATAGCAATAATGCCAATAACATAACCTGCAAGCATACAAACCTGTGTACAACTTGCAAAAAACCTTGCAACGGATAACGATATGCCTTGGGATGTGCCGTAGTTTATAATAGTATCGCCGGCCATAACTTCAACGCCTACATAAAGAAATAATGTAAATGCACCAAGCAGCAAATGGGGAAATTGGAATATGCTTGTTTTATTGGTGTTTGCAATAGCGGTTGTCTCGTTCTCGGCATCGGCGTCCAGTTCAGGCAAGCTTGAAAATAATACCAACATAGCCAGCAACACCAATACAAAAGCTATAATGCTGTAAGGCAATATAACACGGTGGGCAAGATTGTTAAGTGTTGTTATGGTTTCGGTTGCGTTCATGGTTGCAATTCGTGCTTCAACACCGTCTGCATCCTGTAATATAACTGCACCCAATATTAACGGGCCAACAACGCTTGCAGTGCCGCTGCAAATGCCCATAATGCTGATGCGGCGGGCTGCGCTTTGCTGCGGGCCAAGAATAGTTACATAAGGGTTTGCCGCTGTTTGTAAAATAGCAAGCCCGGTGCCTTGCACAAACAGCCCGGTTAAAAATAACGGGTAGGAGCGCATATAGGCTGCAGGTATAAAAAGCCCTGCACCAACAGCCATGATAAGCAGCCCGAAGCTCATGCCTTTTTTATAACCTGTTAAGCGCAGTACTGCGGCAGCAGGTATGGCCATGACAGCATAGGAAATATAAAACGAAAAGGCTACCAGGTAACCGGCAACAATACCTATACGGCAAGCTATACGTAAGTATGGAATTAATATTGCACCCAGCCATGTTACAAAGCCGAAGACAAAAAACAATATGCCTATAATAACAATGGGCTTGTTTGATCGCTTCATAATTTCTGTCGCAGTTGTTTTGGGTTAAACCACCACTACTTTAGGTGTTCAGATGCCACTTTTACGCTGCCGTGCTCAAGCAATATTTTTTTTGCTTCATCGTAATCTGTTAAACCGGCCTTGCCCATCAGCATTTTTACGGCGCGGTCTGTAATCTTATTATTTATCAGCAGCACGTTTACCATCTGGTTGTCTTCTACACGGCCAAGCTGTATCATGGTAGTGGTGCTTATCATATCAAACAGCATTTTTTGGGCCGTGCCGCATTTCATTCTGGTGCTGCCTGTAATAAATTCCGGCCCTGTAATTACTTCTACCGGGTAGTCTGCTTCCGCAGCTATAGGGCTGCCGGGGTTGCTAACAATACAGCCTGTCGTTATTGCGTTCTTCCTGCATTCCGCCAGCGCGCCCAATACAAAAGGCGTAGTTCCACTGGCTGAAATACCAATTACAATATCGCCTGAAGAAACATTTTCGGCCAGCAACCTTTGCCATCCTTCCATATAATTGTCTTCCATCTCTTCCCTTGCTTCTATCAAATGCTCCAGGCCGCCTGCCAGTATGGGTGTTACAACGCCTTTTTCAATACCAAAGGTTGTTGGCAGTTCAATAGCATCCAGCACGCTTAACCTTCCACCGCTGCCGGCACCCAGGTAAAACAGCCTGCCGCCGCTTTTTAACCTGGTTACCGTTGCAGCAATTAGCAGGTTTACTTGCGGTAATGCGCGTTTTATTGCAATAGCAACTTTTTCGTCTTCCTGGTTTATAAGCAGGGTTATTTCCTCTATTTCTTTGTTTTCCAAGCTTCTATGAACTGAAGGCTGTTCAGTAAGTCTCATAGTCAGAATATTAAGTTTGCGTTTTTTTTCCGTTATTTTATATAAAAGTATGCAAATACATGCAAAAGTTACTTATTTTTAAATCCGAATCAATCAAACTGCTACATGCTTAAGGAAGAAAGGCATAAAATTATTATAAAGGAGATCAACCTTCATAACAAGGTGCTCTCTGCCGACCTAAGCGAACATCTGCAGGTTTCGGAAGATACGATAAGAAGAGATTTGAATGAATTGGCTGAGCAGGGGTTAATATTAAAGGTGCATGGTGGTGCAATGAGCAAAACATTTCACTACCCCTTTAATGGCCAAAATACGGTATATGCACTTGAAGCAAAACAGGTAATAGCCGATAAAGTGATCAGCCTGTTTAAAAAGGGTATGATGATACTAATGGAAGGCGGAACAACCATTATGGAGATAGCTAAAAACATACCCGCTGACCTGCAGGCAACCTTTTTAACAGTAAGCCCGCAGGTTGCCCTTGAACTGGCGGAACATGAAAATATTGAAGTAATAACGGTAGGGGGAAGGCTTGCAAAAAATGCCAACATACATACCGGCGCCAGCGTAATAAATGAACTGGGCAGTTTAAAACCGGACTTGTGTATTATAGGAACGAACGGTATATCAATAAATGATGGATTAACAGACTCAGACTGGGAAGTGGTGCAGGTAATAAAAGCGATGATGAGAGCAGCGGCAAATGTGGCTGTTGTAACGATTGCAGAAAAATTTAATTCCGTACAAAAAATTAAGATCGCTGATATTAAAGAGGTTGATTACCTGGTAACTGAATTGCCGCCCGACAGCCCGGTATTTGCTGCATACCGTGATGCCGAAAAGCCGGTGTTATTATGACGCACATGCAGTAGCGCAATTGAACCCTTAGAAGCCATGTAGCATGTGAAACTTAACCAAGGTATTGTAAGATAAAATTTTTGTGTCCATATATTAAACACAGCAATAAAGGCTGCTGTGGGCTTAATTCACTAACTGCAAATTTTAAATCAAAATGACTAAAAAATTCACACTCATGCCATTTATGCAATGGCTGATGCTGTTATTAGGCTTTACTGTTTTTGCTTACAGCCCTGTTATGGCGCAAAGAGCAACTATAAAGGGCCGGGTAACAGACGGCAGCGCCCCCCTTGCTGCCGTTACCGTGGTTGAAAAAGGCAAGAAAAACGCCACCACAACAGACCAGGGTGGCAATTTTGAAATGTCTGTGTCAAATGCTTCTGCCACGCTTGTATTCACCTACATTGGCTACGACACACTGGAGTTGCCGTTAAACGGGCAATTATCTGTAAATGCTGTGATGACGGCCGGAAAAAACAACAACCTGTCGGGTGTTGTGGTTACAGCATTGGGCATCACCAGGAACAAAAAATCACTCGGTTATGATGTTGGCCAAATTAAAGGTGATGACATGAACCGGGTTGCTCAAACAAATGTACTCAACTCAATGGCCGGTAAAGTATCCGGTTTAAGTGTAAGCGCAACAGGTGCTTCGCCAACGGCATCTGTAAGTGTGGTTATACGCGGCATTCGCTCACTGAACAGCGATAACCAGCCTTTGTTTGTAATTGACGGTGTGCCTATAAAGAATTCGCTCAGTAACATAGGTGTTAATAACGGTAATAACAATGATGTTGACTATGGTAACGCTATGAGCGACCTTAACCCGAATGATATAGAAAGTGTTTCAGTGCTGAAAGGACCGAGTGCCGCAGCACTGTATGGCTCACGTGCGGGTAACGGTGTTATCATCATTACGACTAAATCCGGTAAAAAATCTAAAGGCCTTGGTGTAGCATTCAGTTCAACTACTGAATTTGATATGCCTTACCATTACCTGCCAACTAACCAGAGTTATACCGTAGGTACAGACCCGTACACAACGCCTAACGGCTTTAACAGCTGGAACGGTGTAATTGTAGATTTAGCCGGAACTGATACTTACCGTTTTGGCACGCCTTTAAATACAGGTATAAACGCCATACAATGGAACAGCCCTAAAGATGCTAATGGTAATTACCAGCCATTGCCCATGGTTAGCCACAATAACCTTAAGAATTTTGTGCAAACAGGTCTTGTTGCAACAAACAGCATCTCAGTTGAAAATGCTACAGATAAAGACAACTACAGGTTCTCATATACCAATATGGCTAATAATGGTATTATACCAACCACCGGTGTATCAAGAAACAATCTTGCTTTAAATATTGAACATAAGCTAAACAGTGGTTTGGTGCTGTCATCTTCTATTAACTACACGCGTACGTCTGATGATAACGTGGTTGCCGGTAATAACGGTGTATTAAAAGATGTTGCTTACTTATCGCCAAGTGTTGACGTTAGGCAGCTAAAAAACTACTGGCTTTCGCCCGGTGTACAGCAAATGAAGGCCTTGCCGCCTGTGGGCCAGGATGAAAACCCCGGCGCGCCCGACCCGGCTGACAATGGCGATAACAACCCGTGGTTTACACTGCACCAGGTTAAAAATAGCTTTTTACGTAACCACCTGTTTGGTAACGTAAAAGCAAGCTACCAGTTTAACCCGCATTTAAGCGCATTTGTGCGTTACTCGCAGGACCTTTCTTACGAAAACCGCGAGACCAAAATATCAAAAAGCTATAATAACGAAAGAAACGGCTATTATGGTATTACTAACCTGATGAATACGGAAAGCAACACTGATTTTTTAACAACCTATCATAATACGTTTGCAAATAAGTTTGACATTTCAGCTTCAGCGGGTGGCAACCTGCAGTATGTATATTCATCCGCAAGTCAAACCTATTCTGCATCGGGCGCAGGCATTATTGCCCCTGAATTTTTCAACGTATCAAATATTGCGCAGGCCAATGTGCGTTATAACTCAGGATACTACAGAAAAGCGGTTTATAGCCTGTATGCAACAGCATCTATCGGCTACGCTGACATGGCTTATCTGGATTTGACAGGCAGAAATGACTGGTCAAGCACATTGCCGCAAAACAATAATTCTTATTTCTATCCTTCGGCTTCATTAAGCCTGCTATTAAATAAGTTTATTCATTTTGGCAGGTCAGTAAGCCTTGTAAAAGTTCGTGGTGGCTGGGCAAGTGTGGGTAAAGATACTGACCCGTATAACCTGTACGGTACTGCGGGCATAGGCAGTTTTGGCGGTGTAATTACACAGTCAACTTCAGGCACGCTTAAAAACCCGACATTAAAACCCGAACAGGCTATCTCAACCGAGCTTGGCCTTGACCTGGGCTTTTTTAACAACCGCCTGCATTTTGAAGGCACTGTTTACAGGAGTGATAACAAGAACCAGGTATTGTCTATCAGTACTCCCGGTTCCTCGGGCTATACAGGCAGGCAAATTAATGCAGGCCTTGTACGCAGCCAGGGTATTGAGTTGCAGTTAGGCGGCACCATTATTTCAAAAAGAGACTGGACATGGGACCTAAGTGTTAACTACACTAAAAATGATGCATACATCATGTCATTGGCTAACGGTGTAGCTTACTATTCTTTCTGGCAGGACGGCAACAGCGGCTCATGGACTTACGCCAAAGGCCAGCCAATACCAAACATGTTTGATAAAAACGGCAACCAGGTGATAAGCGATGGCAAACTTGGCCAGATATGGGATAACAAAGTGGCAACGGTAACAGATAAAACTTCACCCTACTATGGCTGGCCGTTACTGGATAACGATGGCTTTTTGCAAAAAGAAGGCAACGGCGATTTTCAGCATAAGGAAGTGGTAGGTAATTTTAACCCCAGGCTGCGTATGGGTATGCAAACATCAGTAAGGTGGAAGATGCTGACACTTACTGCCAGCTTTGATATGCGTTTGGGCGGAGTGTTCTTCTCACAAACTTACCGTTACCTGCAGTCTGATGCAGCAATGGCAAGGCAAACCAACATGGGTATAGTAATTCCTGCGGCGTATAAAGATAATATCCCGGCATATCTTAAATCAAACCCCAATGCCTTTATCATAATATCGGGCAACCTGGCGCAATTTCATCTTGTAGGCGGGCCCACTACCGAAAAAGGAGGTTTCCCTTACACAACTAACGGTAACATTACCATTAACGACGGTGCCTTTTACCCCGGTGTTTACGAAGATGGTAACGGCGGGTATATAGAAAACCTTGGTGATCCAAGTACAACCAAGTATGATAACTATGAAGATGCTGCAACCGCCAGCTGGCCGTTTGCCCGTATGAGCATGTTTGATGCATCTTATATTAAATTGAGAGAGATTACTTTAACCGTGCAGATTTCAAAAAGATTTTCTGACAGGCTAAAACTGCAGGGCATTTCAGTGGGCGTTTACTCAAGTAATATTATACTGTGGACGAAAGCAAAAGCAGGTATAGATCCTGAGCTGGCCTTCCAATACCAAACAGGCGCTCAAGGCAATGGCTCACAGTTCAGGCAGGGTATTGAAAGGTATAATATTACCCCCTGGACCCTGCCACTGGGTGTAAAACTAAATGTTCGCTTCTAAGCCAACGTATTCAAAAAAAATTAAAAAAGTAGAAGATGAAAAGCGCAAAAAAAGTAGTTTCAGTTATATGCGTTTTCCTTACCATAGTGCTGGTAAGCACTTCGTGCAAAAAGTTTGCGGTACTTAACAGCGATCCCAATAGCATAACGATTGATGAGGCATCTGCCGATTACCTGATGGCGGGTGTGCTTACCGAATCTGCTATGTGGTACGGAAATCTAGGTTCCGGCGATATGTCAGGCGCCATGCAGCAAACCGCACAGGATGCCTTTGGTAACGGGTTTTCACAGTACAACTGGGACCCCAAAGACTGGAATGGTAATTATTCCATACTAAGAAATAATAAGTTTTTAATGCAGAAAGCCCAGCAAAACGGGTGGAAGTTTCACCAGGGTGTTGCTTTGGTTATGCGCGCATTCAATTACGGGAATATTGCAGACTTTTGGGGAGATGCACCGGATTCGATGGCATTGAAAGGAGACCAGGAAGGGGCCGCAAACCAGTTCCCGGTATTTGACACGCAGGAGGAAATATACGCGCATGTTGTAAGTGACCTGAAAGCCGCAATACCCTTTTTTGACGGTACTGCGGACGATCATAATGAAATAACAAGCGTAACAAAATCGTCGGACGTATTTTATGGCGGCGATCCTGTGAAATGGAAAAGGCTTGCATATTCATTGCTGTTGAGGTATTATATGAGATTGTCTTCAAAATCAAATGTGCAGTCGGACGTTGAAGCTGTTGCTGCCAATGTTTTTAAAGATAACAGCGATGATTTTTCAATGCCTCTGCCCGGTGCAGATGCCGGTACATCTTACCAGTTTGCAAGCAAGTTTCAGGGCCGTTCAGGCTACGACAGGAATAAGATGAGCGGTACGCTGACTATGAAGCTGAAAGACCTGAAAGACCCGCGTATAGTAATAATGGCAGAGCCAATACAAACACCATCTGTAGTAGATGCAAGCAAATTTGCGTCAGGTGATAACACTACGCTGATTGTTTTGCAAAACGGTGTGCGTTATATTAACCCTGCAGCCGCAGCCGCATCAAAATTTAAACAGTTTGACCCTGCAACTTATTTGACCGACAGGCCATATGGTGCCGTGTTGTCTTCAATTTACAGCCTGTACGATACTTCATCAAGATACGTAGGTATACCTATCAGTTACAGCAATAATGATTTCCTGTACAATATTAATGGTACGGGTACGCAGTCTACCTCAATTAACGATTATGTGTCATATCTTAGAAAAGATATTTACGATAACCCGAGTGGGCCATTGTTGGTACAAAAGCTGGCTTCTTATTCTGAGATATGTTTTGATCTGTCAGAGGCAGCACTAAAGGGTTGGAATGTTGGTGGTTCTTCTGCAGACTGGTATAATAAAGGCGTACAGGCTTCGTTTGATGATTGGCAGGTATTCAGCACTTACCAGCCGGATGTGGATGGTTATTATGGCTGCGTAAAAAGTTATGATGCATATATCGCTCAGCCTTCAGTTGCATTTAATAACACGCTGCAAAGGATAATTGAGCAAAAGTGGATTGCATCATGGCAGGCATGCAATGAAGCTTTTATGGATTGGAGAAGAACCGGATATCCGGCTTTAACCATAGGCTGGTCATCGTTCCGCGCGCAGATACCGCTTCGGTTTGCTTACAGCAATGCAGAGCTGCAGAATAACCCAACCAATTCAGAGGCCGCTGTATCAAAGCTTGAAACAACACCTTATGTTGGACCTGATGGGTCAAACAGTTCATGGTCTAAATTCTGGCTTTTGCAGGGTACCGGTAAGCCTTGGTAAAAAATAGGTATAATATAATGCTTAAAAAAGGGATACTTGTTTTCTTGTCAGCAACATATAGCGTATTATGTTTTACACAGGTAAATAATACGCACAATGTGATGCCTGTTCCATCTTATGTGGAAGCAACAGGGCAGAATTTCAGGATAAACGAAAGCACCGGCGTGGCGGTAAAAGGCCGCACTGGTGCGCGTTTATTTGCTGAGGCCAGCAGGTTTGTGAGGAGGCTGGCTAATAAAACAGGGATTTTTTTTGATAAGCAAGGCTATGTAACTGCTGCGGATAGCAACACATCTGCTGCTATTGTTATTAAAGTACAACGGCCCGGCGACTTAAGATTGGGCGAAGATGAAAGTTACAGCCTAACCACAAATGCCAGCCAGGTTGTTATAACCGCCACCACTGATATTGGTGCTATACACGGGCTGGAAACATTATTGCAATTGGTAAGCAGCGATGAAAACGGTTATTATTTTCCGGGTGTTATAATACAAGATGCACCAAGGTTTGCATGGCGTGGCCTGTTGCTGGACGTTGCTTTGCACTTTATGCCCGTTGATGTGGTGAAAAGAACGCTGGATGGTATGGCCGCAGTAAAAATGAATGTACTGCACCTGCATCTTTGTAACGACCAGGGCTTCAGGGTTGAGTCAAAAGTATTTCCACGGTTACAAAAAGTGGCATCGGATGGATTATACTACACGCAGGAACAAATTCGCGACATAGTTGCTTATGCGGGCCAGCGCGGCATACGCATAGTGCCGGAGTTTGTGGTGCCTGCGCATACTACTGCTATACTTACCGCATACCCTGAATATGCAAGTGTTAAGCGGGATTATAAGCTGCAAAGATATTTTGGCGTGTTCGACCCGGTGATGGACCCTACCAATGAAAAGTTGTATCCTTTTTTGGAGAAGCTATATACAGAGATGGCTTCGCTATTTCCTGATGAATATATGCATATTGGCGGTGATGAAAATACCGGTAAAGATTGGGAAAATACGCCCCGCATAAAAGCTTTTATGCAGGCAAGGGGTATGACCAGATATATGGACCTGCAAACATATTTTAATCAGCGCTTATTACCTATTATAAGAAAAACAGGAAAAATAATGATGGGTTGGGACGAAATATTTCAGCCGGGCGTGCCAAAAGATATTGTAATTCAAAGCTGGCGGGGTAATGACGCTTATTATAGCTCGGTAAAGCAAGGGTATAAAGCCATACTCTCGTACGGTTATTATATTGATTTAATTCAACCCGCATCATATCATTACTTAAACGACCCCGCGCCGGACAGTGCACAGCTAACCACTGAACAAAAGAAGTTGATATTAGGCGGTGAGGCTACCATGTGGAGTGAAATGGTAACGCCTGTTACTGTTGACAGCAGGGTATGGCCGCGTACTGCTGCTATTGCAGAAAGGTTATGGTCACCACAAAACATAATTGATGTGGATGATATGTACCGCCGGCTTGATATAGTTAGCCTTAACCTGGAAACGTTGGGGCTGCAACATATAGCGTACAAACAGGCAATGATGCGGCAACTGGCTAACGGGTATAATACCAAAGCGCTGGAGGTATTGGTAAATGTAATTGAGCCATTAAAAATATACGAGCGCAACCAGGGAGATACAATGTACACGGTATTCTCACCATTTACAAAACTGGCAGATGTTGCATCGCCTGACCAGGAAGTGCCAAGAATATTCAACAGGCAGGTAGATAGCTTTTTAGTAAGGCAAACTTCCTACCTTGAAAATAAAATAATTGAACAACTAACGCTGTGGCAGCAAAACGATGCTGATTTTAAATTAATACTAAAAAACTCGCCGGTGTTGCAGGAAGCAGCAACGCTTTCACAAAATCTTTCACTTCTTTCGGGTTCCGGTTTGCAGGCATTGCAATATATAAGGGATGGCAAAAAAGCGGGTGCTGTATGGCTTCAGCAACAGGCTGCTATTGTTACCAATGCAAGGCAACAGGGTGGAAGATGCGAGTTACAGGTAGTTGATGCTATAGAGAAATTAATAAAGCTGGCTGCTGAATAAAACATATTGATGAGAAAAACATGCTTCTTATTGGTGTTTGCATTGCTTACCCGTGTGGGGTATGCGCAAGTGCATGGCTATACCGCAAAGGACGTGGCAAAAGGTTTTTGGCAGGAATACCACGAGCCGTACCCCGTTGGCAAAAGCCCTGAAGAAAATAATGTAAGAACTATAGCGGTTGATAAAATTGGAAATGCATGGATAGCTACTTCGGCGGGTATCTTCACCAAAAACAAAAACAGTACAAACTGGCTTGCCGTTAATTTTGCAGAAGAAGATAAAGGCCCGGCCTTCGCCATAGCTGTTGATGAACATGGCGCTGTGTGGATGGGCAACTGGAAGGGTATATTCAAGCTGCAAAATAACCGCGCAGTACAGGTTGCCGGCACGCAAGGGCCTGTATCTGTAATATGTACTGCAAAGGAAGGCGTGTACGCACTTGGCCCAAAAGGGGTTTGGCTGTTAATTGGCAGCACATTTGTACACCAAAATTACCCAATAGCACGGTCTGTTCGCGGTGCTGCTTCTGATGGTGACGGTGGTATATGGGTTGCCAGTGATGTAGGGCTTTACCATTCCACCAAATCTGAAACAAAATATTTTTATAAAACGGATATGCTGTTAAGCGCCGGGCTTAAAGGTGTTGCGGTTGACGACAACCGGCAACTATGGGCTGCCGGCCTTGGCGGGGTATCAATTATAAGCAATGCAAAACAACAAAGAGTTATAAGACCACAGGAAGGCTGCCCTTCTGTTTACGCAACCTGTGTGAAACTATCGCCTGGCGGCGTAATGTGGGTAGGCACAAAAGTGGGCGTGGTAAGGTTTTATAAAGATGGTAAACATTCACTGTTGTTTAGCCGCCGCTGGCTGCTGGATGATAATGTGAATGATATTGCATTTGATGCTGAAGGAAATGCATGGGTGGCTACGGAACAGGGTGTTAGCGTTATAAAACGCAGATGGATGACGCTTGCTGATAAGCAGGATTATTTCTATGAAGTGCTTATGCGCCGCCATATACGTGAACCATGGATAGCAGGACAGTGTCATTTGGCCAGCGCTGGTGATACAACACACTTTCAGCCGGAAGATGATGATAATGATGGTGAGTACACAGGTAATTATCTTTCCATGGAGTCATTTCGTTATGCTGCAACAAAAAGTGCAGATGCGAGAGATAAGGCAAAAAAGGCATATCATTTTCTGCAGCAGTTGGAAGAAGTTACCGGCGGCGATGGATATTTCGCCCGCACCATAGTGCCTGTTGAATGGGGTAACAATGTGCACGACGGTAATAAAACTTATACAGAAAGAGATAAAGCTGCGGAGCTTGTAAACGAACCGCGTTTTAAACCTGTAGAAGTACGCTGGCATAGGTCTGCAGATGGCAAATGGTTGTGGAAGGGTGATGCCAGCAGCGATGAATGGTGCGGCCACATGATGGGGTATTATATGTATTACAAGCTTGCAGCCGACGAAGATGAAAAAGCACAGGTGCGTAAACATGTTGCAAAGCTTGTTGATCATTTAATAGCCCACAACTTTACCATGATGGATGTAGACGGCACACATACCCGCTGGGGGGTATGGTCGCCAGCCATACTGAATCAAGATCCTGAATGGATGCAGGACAAGAGCGAAAACTCCTTTGAATTGCTGGCTTTTGTAAAGCTTGCGTACTATGTTACCGGTGATGCAAAATACCAGCAGCAATACCTGCGCCTTATTAACAAGGAACATTATCTTGATAATATATCGGAATTGATAGAGCAAAACCCCGCCTGGTTCATCTACTTTGATGTTACTATGCAGGCCTATCTTTTTCCTATTCTTTTGCAGTGTGAGAGCGATCCTAAATTAAAGGCCGTTTATGAAAAGCTTGCGGACAAATGGATGGAGCATCGTAAGGGTGATATAAACCCGCTGATCAATTACCTGTATTGTTTTGCCCGTGGTAAGAAAATAGAAGGTGATGCATCAATTGATTTTTTGGCTGATACTCCGTTAGATCTTGTTGACTGGAATGTGGACCATACTAAAAGAGAGGACGTGCGTGTAGTGCACGAGCCGGTGCTTGATGAGGTGCAGGTTAATGAGTTGCCACCCGCAAGTATTCGCGGCGCTATACGGTGGGATAAAAACCCCTGGGAAGCCATTAGCGGAAACCCGCTGGTAGAGCGCGAGCCGGTATTTTGGTTATACCCATATTGGATGGGCCGTTATTTAAAAATGATTGAATAATTATACTTAACTATTGACGATGACATTATTAAGCCGTTTAAAATTATTGTTGTTGCTATGTTGTTTTTTTACTGCTGTACAGGCGCAAACTTTAACAAATTTGAAGGGGCAGCCTGTGTTTAAAGATGTTGCTTATAAGCAACCTTACAGCGTTAAATACCTTCCTGTGTTAAACAGCAGTGGCATACAACTTAAACAGGTGTGCAGCGACAGGAACGGCGTTATACAAGTATCTTCTTCAAAGGGACTTTTAACTATCTCAGGCGGGCGGTTTTTATACCCCGGCCAGTTGGTGCAGGATGTTAGCTACCAGCCAATGCTAAACAAAAAAATAAGCAGCATAAGCATTTATCAAAACCAGTTTGTGTACCTGGATGATAAAGCGGTATTAAGTAATGCGTGGGCCGGCAGCCTGTATAGCCGCCATACCATGCCTTCCGCAAATATTTTTGCTGGTGGTAGCGACTTTAATTTTTTATTGTCTGATGGTTCCTCGCTTCAATACATTAATGATTCAAAAGTGCTTTGGCAGGGTAATGCCGCGGATAGATTGATTGATATATTATTTGATAAAACACGCAACGTTTTTTGGCTGCTTGGGCAGCGCAGCATTTCAGTGTTCTCGCCGGCAAATAATTCCATAATAACAAAATACAATGGTGACAGCTTAACAAGCTTCACGCTCGCGAAAAATAACAGCCAGCTTGTTGCAGGCACACACAATGGCTATATTGTTCTTAATGCAGAAAGCGCAAAACCCGTTGCAGATATTCAACGCAGGCTTCCGGCCACAGATATTACTGTGATTAAGGAAATTGATGGCAAGCTTTGGTTTGGTTCAACTGATGGGGCATTTACTTTGCAGGCTGACGGAAAATATAAATACTATGCATCAGAACGCTGGCTGCCTTCTGACGATGTAACAGATATAGCAGCAGGCAGTAATGGCAGTGTGTTGATACTTACCACCGGAGGGTTGGGGGAGATACACTTTGCACCCATGACCTTGTATGACAAGGCTATGTACTATGAAAAGCAGGTGCGTGCAAGGCATATACGCCTTGGCTTTAACTCAACCATCTCGCGTATGAAGAAAGGAGATGTGAGCACCGGATCGTTGGAAGATTCAGATAACGACGGGTTATGGACATCCATGTACCTGGGGGGTGAAGTGTTCAGGTATGCAGTAACAAGGTCGCCGGAAGCATTGGAGAACTGCCGTGAATCGCTTGACGCAATGGAAAGATTGTATACAGTTAATTCTTTGAAAGGCTTTCCATCACGGTCTTATGAAAGAAGGGGTTATGCTATTGCAGATACACAAGTATGGCGGCATGCGGATAATCCTGAGTGGGACTGGAAATCAACCACCAGCAGCGATGAAGCGATAGGACATATGTTTGTGTTTGGTGCTATAGCGGAGTTGATTGATGAACCGGCCATAAAGAATAAAGCTATAAAGTTGATGGATGCTTTGATGCAGCACATTGTGGAGCACGACATGTATCTTATTGACTGGAATGGCAAACCGACCACCTGGGGTAAATGGAACCCTGCGTATGTAAATAACCTGCCAGTAACCGTTGGCGACAGGAAAATAAATTCATCTAACATTATCTCTATGCTGCAAACAGCTTATCATTTTACCGGCAGGGAAATGTATAAACAAAAGGCTTTTGAATTAATGAATAAATATGGTTACCTGGAAAATTTGATGCGTCCCATGGCAGAAATTGGGCATGCGCCCGGCGATGCAAATGCATTAAGCCAAAACCTGTCTGATAACTGGAACCATTCAGATGATGAGATGTATTTTATCGGCTATTGGGGCTTATACCGCTATGCCTTTAATGATACCCTTAGGGCAAAATTTAAAGCAGCTATTTTAGACCACTGGCAAATAGAAAGGCCTGAAAAAGAAGGCGCGTGGGACCTGTTTACTGCAGTAACCGGCGTCAAAAATTTTGATTTGAAAGAAGCAATATGGTACCTGCAAAAATACCCGATGGATTTAATTGAATGGAAGGTAAAGAACAGTACGCGCAAGGATATTACATTTATTCCACCAAATTTCAGAGGGCAAACTATAACTGAAGTGTTGCCGCCGGATGAACTGAGAATAAGCAGGCATAACGCAAACCGTTTTGACCTTGACGGAGGCGACGCAAAAGCAAGTGCTGAAAGCAGCGCCGGCGATATATGGCTGCTGCCTTACTGGTTGGGCCGCTATTTGAAAGTAATAAGCGCACCTGTTGAAAACAAAACGGCAGAACCGCTTGTAAACTGATGCGATAGAATAAAGAAAGTTTCAATTTTATTTTTAACTACAACTAATGTTACAACAAACAAAGCGGCTGGTATCACTTGATGCATTAAGGGGGTTTACCATTGCTGCAATGATAGTTGTAAACTACCCCGGCAGTGAGGGGCATGTATACTTTCAACTGCGGCACACCGAGTGGAATGGGCTATCATTTACTGACCAGGTGGCGCCATATTTTTTATTTTTTGTAGGTGCCTCAATTGCATTTGCATACTCTAAAAGAGTAGAAGCAGGGCAACAGCGCGGGCAACTTTATGAAAAAATATTTCTTCGCGCCTTGAAGATATACGCAGTGGGCATGTTTCTGAATTTGATGCCCGACTTTAATTTTCATACCATTCGCTGGACGGGTACCTTGCAGAGAATCGCCATTGTGTTCCTCATCTCATCCATCATTTACCTTAACACAAACTGGAAACAGCAGGCATGGATAGGTGCCATATTGTTAATAACATATTGGCTTGCACTTACCTGTATACCTACGCCAGGCGCCGGCAAAGTAATGCTTGAGCCGGGGGTAAATATTGTTGCCTGGGTTGATACTAAATTCCTTCCCGGTGTTATGTGGCGTGGTACATGGGACCCTGAAAGCATTTTAACCAACATAACATCTGTTGTGTCGTGCATAACGGGTATGCTTGCGGGGAGGCTGATGTTAAGCGATAAGTCGCCGGCAGAAAAAGTAAATTATCTTATGACGGCCGGTGTATTCTCCGCGCTTGCAGGCTTCTTTTGGGGGCTTACCTTTCCAATTAATGAAAACCTGTGGACCAGTTCTTTTGTGTTGGTAACATCAGGCTTCGCTGCTTTGTTGTTTGGCGCTTTTTATTTTTTGGTTGATATAAAAGGTAAAACATGGGGTACTAAGCCGGGCATCATCTTTGGCGCCAATGCTATAACTGTTTATTTTTTAGCTGATGTATGGGCGCTAATATTTTATGTAGCCAAATTTAACGGCACATCACTTAACGAAAAGTTTGTGCA
Source organism: Chitinophagaceae bacterium (assembly GCA_035550215.1). Lineage (GTDB taxonomy): Bacteria > Bacteroidota > Bacteroidia > Chitinophagales > Chitinophagaceae > JABDFW01. The sequence goes on from DASZPM010000007.1 coordinate 32,166, forward strand.
AGGGTTAAGCAACGCCGGATTTGATCCGCAACTGGCCAGTCTTTTATATGTTCTTATGTTCCTGGTCATTAACTTTATACCAGCCTGGCTGCTTTATCGTAAAAAAATATTTATTAAGCTTTAATTAATTAAACATAATTGGCTATGTTAAAAAAGCCGGGTACTACTACAACCGTTGTTCATTGTATTGCTTATATGTTGTTAGGCTTGTTGTCGTGTCAACAAACCGGTGACGGACCGCCGTACAAACCTGATACTATAGACACTCATCCATCGTTCGCATTTCTTTCACCGGAAGAAAGTATGAAAAGGATACACCTGCCCGAAGGTTACCATCTTGAACTGGTGGCAAGCGAGCCGGATGTTCAGGAACCTGCCGCTATTGCATGGAGCCCTGACGGTAAAATGTACGTAGCCGAAATGCGTAGTTATATGCAAGATGTTAATGGCACCGGCGAGCACCTGCCTATCTGCCGCGTTTCAATGCTGGAAGACACTGATGGCGATGGTAAGATGGACAGGCACACGGTATTTATTGACAGCCTTGTTTTGCCACGCATGATACTTCCGCTGGATGACCGCGTTATTGTAAACGAAACTTATACTTACAACATGTATAGTTACCGTGATACAAACGGCGACGGTGTTGCCGATGAAAAAATACAGGTATACCACAATGATACTGCAGATAATGCCAATCTCGAGCATCAAAAAAGCGGTCTTATATGGAATATTGATAACAACATTTATGTAACCTATAGCCCTGTGCGCTACAGGTATGATAAGGGTATGCTGGTTGCAGATTCGCTGAACGATTCACCTGGCGGGCAATGGGGGCTTACCAGTGACGATTACGGGCGGTTGTTTTATTCGTCAGCAGGAGGGGAGCAACCGGCTGTAAACTTTCAGCAAAACCCCGAGTATGGCCAGCTTGATTTTGAAGACCAGCGTTTAGGTGATTTTGATTCGGTTTATCCTATCATTATTACCCCCGATGTGCAGGGAGGTGCAGATCGCCTGCGCAAAGACAGTACATTAAATCATTTTACCGCGTCCTGTGGGCAATCTATTTACAGGGGCGATAAATTGCCTGAAACACTGCGTGGTGACCTGTTTATTTGCGAACCGGTTGGCAGGCTGATAAGAAGGGCAAAAGTGATAAATAAAGATGGCGAAACCTATGTAAAGAATGCGTACGATAAGGCTGAGTTTATTACATCATCAGACATGAATTTTAGGCCGATCAATGCATTTACCGGCCCTGACGGATGTATGTATATTGTTGACATGTATCACGGCATAATACAGGAAAGCGAATGGACGAAAGCTGACAGTTACCTGCGCCCGCAAATATTGAGAAAGAACCTTGATAAAAATATTGGCCGTGGCCGCATATACAGGGTGGTGCATGATGGCTACAAGCCCGGACCTAAACCAAACCTGCTAAGAGCTAATAACGAGGAACTGGTAAAGACACTTACCAACCCTAACGGCTGGTGGAGAGACAATGCACAAAAGTTGCTGGTAATACATGGTGATAAATCTATAGCGCCACAGCTTGAAGCGCTTGTTAACAGCGGCAGCGCCGCCATTTATACGAGGTTGCAGGCATTGTGGACGCTGGACGGTTTGCATGCCGTTAGCAGCAAGCTATTACAACAAATGTTTACGGATAAAGAGCCGGCTATGCGCAGTGCTGCCATTAGAATAAGTGAGCCTTTAATGCAAAAAGGAGACTCATCTTTACTAGCGCAATTAGAGCCGCTTAAAACAGATACCAGCGCCGATGTAAGAATACAATTGGCGTTATCACTAAGGTTTAGCAAAACAGCCCGGGCAAAAGCCATGCTTGCACAGCTTGCTGCGGCAAACAGCAAGAATAAATTTTTGATGGATGCTGTAAACAAAAGCCTGCAGGAAGGTGATGAGGCTTTGAATAAATTAAAAGCTGATATTGCGTACATGCCCTGGCGCGACCGGCGTATGATAATGGATGGAGCTATTAGTTTTAAACAACTTTGCGCCAACTGCCACGGGCCCGAGGGTAAAGGACTGCCAACAAAAATAGCGCCGCCGTTAGCAGGTTCTGCAAGGGTAAATGGTGATAAAGAAGTACTGGTAAGAATATTGCTAAATGGCTTGAAAGGGCCGATAGATGGCAAAACATATCCCGATGTAATGCCTCAGCAAAGCGCCAATGATGATGACTATATAGCTGAAGTGTTGAGTTATATCCGTAACAGCTTCAGTAACAAAGCGGGCATGATAAGGCGCAGTGATATAAGAGATGTAAGAAAAGCTGTTGGCGGCAGAAACACAGCATGGACACTTGAAGAATTAAAAAAGATAAAAAAATAGACGAGATTTGAGGTGGGGATTGTGTCTCCCCATGCCGTTCTATATGTCAACCCGCATTACTGTACAGGTAAAGTGATTGTTCTTTACACATACGCTACACTTTAATAAATATCTTCTTTTTATACAGGAAATAGAACAATAACCAAAATACCACATAAGACCCAATTGATAAAACAAATGGGTACCACTCACCCAAAAACCGTTTTGTGCCCAGCAGAAAAACTTCTGCAACCTCAGTAAAGCAGTGCAGGTCGCCTGTCATATAGGCAAGTATGGAGTTGCTGCCAACAACAATAAACAGCATAGCCCAACGTTGGTATTTCCAGTAGTCAACAATAAGGTAAAACAATGCAAGCAGTAAAAAGCAAAGGCCGCCGGAAAACAAGATGAATGTAGTGGTCCATACATGCTTAATAATAAGTTGAACAGGGTTTAACAATAAACCGGCTGCAAGTAAGGAGATGCCTGCAATAAACAATGCTTTTAATTTAACTGCCTGCGTTATACCGGCTTGCAATATGTACGATGCAAAAACGCCCAGCATTACCGTTGCTGCAAAGCCAAAGCTGGTTAATATCCATGTGTAGTTAGTACCGTCCTGGTGGTTTCCCAATAAAAGCTTATCAATATACAGCGGCAGGTTTTGTTGCGGTTCTAAAACTGCATGCCCAATGCCGGGCACAGGAATAAAGTAAAGGGCAAGAAAATAAATTAGCAGCAATGCAGCCGTGCAAAGCAATTGTACTGACACACTAAAGTTTAAAACAAATACCGCCGATATTATAAAACCTGCAGCTATTGCCTGTAAAGTGTTGGAGAAAAAAGCGATTTTACTAAAATCATACGTTAGTAGGTTGCCTTGGGCTATCATACCCAATATCCATAATATCACTCCCCTTTTTATAATGTGTTTCCACACAGATATTCCTGGTGCTTTGCGCATCCTGTTTTTTAAGGAAATGGGCATTGATATACCAGTAACAAAAAGAAAAAGAGGCATGATGATATCCAAAAAATGAAACCCCTGCCAGGGTACATGCTCCATATTTTCCGCAAGCTTTTTGGTAACCGTGCTATGCACAGCATCATTTAAAGTGATGAATATTGTTGCGCCGCCTGTTATCCAAAACATATCAAAGCCGCGCAAGGCATCAACAGAAAGTATCCTGGCTATAACAGGCGGCGAATTTTTAGGGTCAATAACATGAAGTGCCCTTGTTAAATAGTTTTGCATGTTGGTTTTACGTTTTGGCCGGCGTAATATAACCTTTATAAGGTTTGCAAGTGCAGTTTGGTAAATTGCCCCATCTAAAAAGGGCTGGCTAATGCACGCTGTGCCCACTATTGATAAATAATAAGCCAATGTTGGTCTACCTCGAACAGAAGTTTAAAGAAAACGAATTAAAACGCCAGCAGGATGTAAAACGCCTGAATTGCCTTCGTTAAGCCTTGGTATGCTGCCTGCATTGCTTGCCCTGTTTGTGGCAGTGATGCTCGTGGGGGGCATTGCCGGCAGTTATGTAGCGTATTATCTCTCTTCTTTTGATATCAGCCGCATCTTCAAGGCAGTGCTGCTCAAAAGTTCGCAGAGCCGGTTTAAAAAAGGGCTCATCGTGGCGCAGTTCGCCATTGCGACAGGCCTAGTAGCCTGTACTGCCGCGGTAGCAATGCAGCTCAGGTACAGCAAAACGCTGGACATGGGTTTTGACCGGGAAAAGGTGCTGGTACTCCCTCTCACCGGCGAAACAGCACAAAAAAATTATGCCGTTTTGCAGCAACAACTTCGCGTGCTGCCATCTGTGCAGCAGGTATCTGCGGTGTCCGAGATTCCGTATAACGGTATAACGAACAATGGCTTTGTACCCGAGGGCGACACAAAAGCCCTGATCATCCACCAGCTTGATGCGGACGAGCACCTGCTGGAAGCTTTCCATATCCGTATGAAGGCAGGCAGTTGGTTTTCCGCGAGCCGGCCAGATTTAGCTAATGGTTATGTCATCAATGAAGCGCTGGCAAAAATACTTGGGTGGCAAACCCCCATCGGCAAAACCATCAGCCGCGACGGCGTACATCCTATTATCGGCGTGGTAAGCGATTTTCATTTTGCTTCCCTGCATGACCGGGTAGAGCCGCTGATCATTACCAACAAGCCCAGCGGAGGCATGTACAGTTACCTTGCCATAAAATATACGGGCAGCGATGCCGCGAACCTGGTGGCTTCTGTTCAACAATCGTGGAAGAACATTTTTGGCGCCACACCTTTTGATTACTGGTTCCTGGACGATGCTTTTAATACGGTATATAAAAGCGAGGAGCAGTTCCGCCAGGTATTTATGTATTTTTCTGTGCTGTCTGTTGTGCTGTCACTGGCTGGTGTATTCGGGCTGGTGGCGTTGACCGTTAAGCAGCGTGTTAAAGAGTTTGGCATCCGCAAAGTGCTTGGCGCCAACACGATGAGCATTATCCTTATCACCGTTAAAGAATTTGCGGCCCTTGTCGTACTCGCGGCTATCATTATAACCCCGGCAGCATGGTATTATATACACAGCTGGCTGCAAAACTTTGCCTACCATATCGGGATAAGCCCCTGGCTGTTTGTTGCCTGCAGTGCAGCGGTATTGGTGGTCACCATATGTGTTATCAGCTTGCAGGCCGCCAAAGCGGCGATGGCCAACCCGGTAAAAAGTTTGAGGATGGAGTGATGGCAAATTGGGCGGCGTATCATAAACAGGCATATAGTGTATCGGATGCGTACACCGCGTGTATTTATCCCGATTCAATCATCTGAATTCCAGTACATTAATTCGTTGGCATTTTTTTTGGTCCGGTATCTTTATGCTTATACTCCAAAAAGGAAACTTTCTTGGCAATATACAATACCTCTATAGTACTGGCGGAGCCACTGTTTCCGCGACGGGTTACGCAGAAGGGGACATTTGTGCGGACAGCATGCATTACCATGAGCACCCCAACATTTATTTTATCCTTAATGGCGGCAGTACGGAAAAAAAGCATGGCAAGGAAACAGAACTCCGTACAGGCAGCCTGCGGTTTTATTACGCCGGGGAACAACACCGGAACATCCGCACCGCATGCAGTGAAAGTATCAATATTGAAATAGAAACATCCCTGTTGCTGCAGGAGGGGTTAACAGAAGCATACATTCGCGAAGCTGCCTACTCGGTTCCTTGTTTTAAATCCAGCATTCTCAAAATATTCAGGGAATTAAAAAGCACGGCGCCTTCTGCTGCTTGTTTAGACATGTTGCTGCTTGAACTTATTGCACTTGCGCAAAAGGAAGATGGTGGTAACGCAAGGCCGCCATGGACAGCAACATTACGGGACTTTTTGAATGACTGCTGGGATGAACCCTTTACGCTTCAACAGCTTTCAGATGTTGTGAAAATTAACCCTATAAGTATCTCAAAACATTTTCCGCGGCATTTTGGCTGTACGCTGAGCGAATACACCCGCCGCCTTAAGGTAGACAGGGCTATTGCGTTGGTAAAACAAAAAGAATTGCCACTAACTGATATCGCTTATTCCTGCGGCTTTGCTGACCAAAGCCATTTTATACGGGTATTCAAATCTCAAACAGGGTATGCGCCGGGGGAATACCGTAAAGTATCTTTATAAGCACAAAAAAGCACGAGGCAAATTACATTCTATTTGCTGCGGTTATTAAGGTGTTTCTTGCACTACAAAAAAGTTTAAAAAAAGAAATATGCGATACCGGGCCATATACCTGCTATTTTATTTCCTGCTGGCTGTTGCATCACATTTGACCGCCGGCGCCCAGGATACCAAACTGGTAAATGATTCGCTCTATTCCGGCAACCTTAAAGAGATGCGGCATATAGAAGTGCTTTTCCCTGAGGAGTATAAGCAAGGCTCACCTGAAAAATACGAAGTGTTATATTGTCTGGAAGGTATATCTGACTTCGTACGGCTGGAATATAACATGCTGAAAGGCGAAGGCTTTATCCCGCGGCTGGTCCTTGTTGGTATCAATGATACCTGGAACAACGGCGTAAACAACCGGGACAGGGATTTTACCCCTACCCATGTATATGGCGAAACAGGAAGTGCTGATAAGATGTTACAGTTTGTAAAAAATGAACTGTTACCTTATGTTGAACAACATTACCCGGTGCAGCATACCGGCAATACCCTGTACGGTGGTTCTTTGAGCGGGTTGTTTGCCGTGTATACGTTTTTGAAAGAGCCCGGCCTTTTCACCTCGTTTATTGCAGTGGATCCCAGCCTTTGGTGGGATAATTTTTATCCCGACCAGCTTGCTGCAAGTGTCTTTGCCCGCTCTGCGCCATTGAATAACACCCTTTGGCTGGCCGGTAGGGAAGGGAGTGCATTTCAAGCAATGGGAATAGCCGGTATGGATTCACTCCTGGCTAACGCTGCACCTGTTGGGCTGCGGTGGAAACGCCGCCTTTATGACAATGAAACGCATTTTACTACACAATTTAAGGGGTTATGGGACGGCCTTAAGTTTTCATACAGCGGCTTTTATGCTTCCCAGGGCGGTTACCCCACGTCTCGGGAAATAAGTATTAAACCGCGTAGGGGGCTTATTATCAAAGACAGGCCATTCCTTTTAACCTGTTTCAACCTTGCTGACAGCCCCTATATCCGCTATACTACTGATGGTACGGAACCCACTGAAGCATCACCGTCCTTTACAGGTGAAAACACCCGCATAAGCCTTGATAAAACGTCTGTTGTACGGTTTAAGTCATTCTGCATACGGCCGCAATATGATAAGATAGATAGCGCATTTTTTACGCTCAGCCCTGAATTTGTGCCGGCTAACTTGCCTAAGGGTTTTGTAGCAGGAGGATTAAGCTACAGGTATTATCAGGGAGATTGGGACACCCTGCCTGTATTGACAAACAAAATACCACAACGCTCCGGCAAAATCACAGGCGGCAATGGGCTTGATATATTTTCTCCTGCTGAAGGTTACGCGCTGGCAATGGATGGCTACATCTATATCCCACAAAGCGGGTATTATATATTTGGGCTTGGCGGCAGCCATTTTCGCGCGTGGGTTGGTGATCAGCAGGTGTTGGGCAATCACATTGGCCGGTTCGGAGAATCTTTTATGGTGCCGCTGCAAAAAGGTTATTACCCGCTACGTATAGAATATCTTCATGTCAAAAACGGCAATACCCCAGCCCCTTTGTATCTCACGGCAGCAGGCGGGGATGATTTCCAGGTACCACCCGCTATGTTATACCACAGGCCATAAAGCAGAATGATGCTGTTCGGGAACAAAAGATTAGCGCACCTGTAGTAGCGGTGGGCCTCGCTTCCTGGCTCCGCTTGAAGCAAAAATCCTCCAGCTGGTTGTTGTCTTTTCTGCATAACCTTCCATCATTTGTTCATCCCTGGTGTAAATAGCAAAGCAGCGCGGTGGTATTGGTGGTGACCATATGCCTTATCAGCCTGCAGGCCGCTAAAGCGGCGATGGCCAACCCGGTGAAAAGCCTCCGGATGGAATGATACAGAACCGTGCGGCCTCCGTCCGGTTTTATTACAGTTTTCCCGGTAGCCAAGAATGTAATGGTCTGGATGCCAGCCATTTGACAATTTGGAATAGCTATTGCCTATTTTTGGATGGTTGAACTACTACACATTCCATATCAGCCTGTATGACGTAATTTTTTTTACGATGATCATCGTTGGGCTGGTTTTTGCCTTGCTTTTAGCCTTTGTAAAAAACATTAACCAGGGGGCAAACCGCTTCCTTGCCTTTGCACTGGTTAGCATGGTGCTGTGGATGGCCCGGGTATTGTTAGTTGATATCCGGCCCGGTAGCTACCTGCCTTTCCAGTCTTTACTGGCGTTAGGCCCCTTGCTTTATTTTTATGTGCTGAAAATTACACAGCCGAAGTACAAGTTCAGGCGTATGGATATACTGCATTTTGGCCCGTTGCTTTTAGAACAGGCAATGCTGCCTTTTCAGCAACTTAACCCCATATTGCAATTGCTCATTTTTATTTCTATCATCATCTACCTCTATCAGTCTTATAAACTCATACTCCATTTTTACACGCGTCAGCCGATTGTTGAAATGGACCGTTCCCGCCTTGAATTTCGCTGGTTGCGGAGGTTGCTGGTGGCTACTGCGTTGCTATGGTGTTTGTGGGTGGTATGGTCCGCTGTTGATTACTTTGTTTACGGTGACAGGTCAGGAGGCCACGGCTATTATCTCTTTTATATCTTTTTCGCCGTCATCATTATTTGGACGGCAGTAGCTGCTTTTTTAAGGCCGCAGGCCGCGGCGATGGTACAGGCGCCTTCAAACAAACATCTCGTTCCGTCAGAAGTGAGGGCGAAAGGTATTTTCCTGAAAAAAGCTATGGATAGACACCGGTATTTTGAGGACTCCTTTCAAACAAGCACGTACGAAATTGAAACGTGTTAATTATCAGTGGGTTAGCCCTCATCGCGTGAGTCCACTAACTTAGTAGGGATTGACGCATGAATTACGCACTGGAAATATGGGTTTAAATGGGCATTTTGGGAAATCCCAAAAATAAAAAAACCACAGAATCAATGACTTGTGAACTTCGTGAAAGCTTTGATATGTATTTTGGCGGAGAGAGAGGGATTCGAACCCCCGGACCTGTTACAGTCAACGGTTTTCAAGACCGCCGCATTAGACCGCTCTGCCATCTCTCCGGGTGCAAAATAACAGCCGTACATCCTATCTTCCAAAAAAATATGAATGCTTACCGTAATTTTGTATAAAATAACTGGCTTTGAAGCACCTTTCGGCAATTAATAAATACTTCTGGAAATATCGCTACCGCTTTTTAACAGGCATTTTTTTTACCGCAGCGTCTAACTACTTTGCTGTGCTGGCCCCTGAAATGACTGGTTACGTGGTTGATAAAGTTCAGCAACACATTAGTTCAAATCATACGGCAGTGCCAAAACATTACGACCGGTTTGTGATTGCGATGCTTGGCCAGGTGGAAAAACTAACTTTTACCAACCTGGTAATTGCCTGCAGCCTTATTATACTGGCAGTAGCTATTATACGGGGTATTTTAATGTTTTTCATGCGGCAAACTATTATAGTAATGAGCAGGCATATTGAGTACGACCAGAAAAACGAAGTATATGCTCATTATCAAAAACTGGATGCATCTTTTTACAAAACGCACAGTACGGGTGATTTGATGAACCGTATTGCTGAAGATGTAAGCCGGGTGAGGATGTACACCGGCCCCGCTACCATGTATTTTATAAACCTCGTCTCTCTTATAGTATTCAGCGTAGTAAATATGTACCGGAAAGATGCAAGCCTTACATGGATAGTGTTGGCGCCGTTACCTGTACTTGCTATAACTATTTACGTGGCAAACAGCATAATACACCGTAAAAGCGAAAAAGTACAGGCATTGTTGAGCGACTTAACCACCAATGCGCAGGAAAGCTATTCGGGCATAAGGGTAATAAAATCATTTGTGCAGGAAAAGGCTATGCTTGGGTTTTTTAAAAAGAACAGCGAAGAATATCGCCGGAATGCGATTGGCCTGGCAAAAGTTGAAGCTGTTTATTTTCCCAGCATGAGCCTGATGATTGGATTGAGTACACTGCTTACTATTTTTATTGGCGGCAGAGCTGCCCTGCATGACCCGCACATGGTTGGCGTTATGGTTGAATTTGTAATTTACATAAATATGTTAACCTTTCCTGTTAGTGCGATAGGGTGGGTTGCCAGCATGGTACAAAGGGCCTCAGCCTCACAAAAAAGACTTAACGAATTTCTGCAGACGGAGCCCGGGATAAAAGAGCCTGCAGCACCTGTTGTAAAAGAAGGCGCCCTTACAGGTGATATTGTTTTTAAAAATGTTTCATTTACTTACGCACACACCGGTATTAAGGCGCTGGACGATTTTAGCCTTACTATTAAACAAGGGCAAAAAATATTGATACTTGGCAAAACAGGTAGTGGTAAATCAACTGTCGGCCAATTGTTGCTGCGCTTTTATGACCCCGATAAAGGCAGCATTGCCATTGGCGGAAAAGATATAAGGCAGGTACCCCTGCAATTGCTTCGCAACAACATTAGCTATGTTCCACAGGATGTTTTTTTGTTTAGCGATACAATTGCCAACAATATAAATTTTGGTTTGCCTGTAAAAGCGCCGCTTGAGGTAGTTAAACAATCTGCCGCAAATGCAAGCATCGATGCAGAAATTGAGGCTTTACCGGCGGCTTATGAAACCGCTGTAGGAGAAAGGGGGGTAACATTAAGTGGCGGTCAAAAACAGCGGGTATCTATAGCAAGGGCACTTATAAAGCAACCACAGGTAATGCTGTTTGACGATTGCCTGAGTGCCGTAGATACAAAAACAGAAAACAGGATTATTACCAGCCTTCAAAACTTGTTGAAAGATAAAACTGCTATACTTATCACACACCGCATTTTTACAGTGCTGAATTTTGACCAGGTAGTCATTATAGAAGACGGTAAAATAATTGAGCGGGGCACGCATAGTGAACTACTTGAATTAGACGGGTATTATGCTGAATTATACAGGCTGCAAAGCGAGACGCCCGAAAAACAATTAATAGCCTGATGTGAAAATTTTTTTAAGAACTCTATCTTTTTTGTAGTATATTTTTTTTAAATATCATTTTTTTAAGGGAAACAGGGCTTAAAACCTACTTTTTGCTACTAATATTTTGGTAAATTCAAAACAATACTATATTTGCGTGCATCATTACTTAAAACCAAAACAAATTTACAGTGGCGTACGAAAACAACGACAAGAAAATGGAAAGTGTGTATAGTAAGCGTATAAGGGCGGGTAAAAGAAGAACTTACTTTTTTGATGTAAGGGCAACACGTGGGAATGATTATTACCTTACCATTACTGAAAGCCGGAAACGTTTTAATGATGATGGTTACGACAGGCACAAAATTTTCCTTTACAAGGAAGATTTTAATAAGTTTATTAAAGCGCTTGGCGAGGCGGTGGATTATGTTAAAACTGAATTGATGCCTGATTTTGATTTTGACACGTTTAACCATGAATATACAGAATCAGCAGAGGTGGCAGATGTAGTTGAAAGTGCAGAACCGGTTGAACAGGCGCCTGTTGCGCCGGTTGAGGTTGCCGCAGCGCCTGCAACTAACCATACCGAAGATGTTGATAAGTGGTGATAAAGGTAAATTTTTTCAAAAAAGGGGTTATCAGTTTTGATAATCCCTTTTTTTATTACCTTGTATTATAATTGATTAGGTATTGTTTGAATAAAATTCTGCATATGAAAAAAAGGCTACTCCTGTACGCTTTTATCCCTTACATGCTGCTAACCAATGCCCATGCACAGCTATACAAAATTGAGCTCGCTGAAAAGGCCCAGGCATCAACGCTGGTTGCTGAAGGAAAAGTAATTGCGCAAAAATGTTTTTGGAACGAAGCGCATAATATGATTTATACAGCCAACACTGTGGAGGTATATAAAACGTTTAAAGGTAATGCTGTCTCGTCAACCATCGAAGTATTAACACAAGGCGGTTCTGTTGGAACACGTGCCGTTGAAGTGAGCGACCTGCTTACCCTGCACAAAGGGCAAACAGGCATTTTTTTCTGTTATGAAAATACGGCCAGCATAAAGTCGCCGACCAGGCAAACCCTGTATGATGTTTATAGCAGCGACCAGGGCTTTTTGCGTTACAATTATGCATCCAATACTGCCAGCGCGCCGTTCGCCAGCTATAAGGATATTGAAAACAATCTTTACAGCATTATTGAAAACGTTACCGGGCAAACCAAAAAAGTAGTAAATACAAGTTTTAACGTTGGCAAAATGCTTAGAATGCCGGCTTCAGCCAGCAGTAACGGTGTGTCAGGCACCCTTGCGCCAACTATCACCTCATTTTCGCCTGCCACAGTGAACGCAGGGGCGCTCAACGACCCTGCCAACAGCACATTGACAATTAATGGCTCCGGTTTTGGTAACAGTCCCGGTGGTTCTGCTGCAATTAATTTCACCGACGGCAATACGGATAATACACCCCCTGATTACCCGGTGCCATACAACTCTCCTTACGTCGTTTCATGGAATAATACAACTATTGTAGTAAAAGTGCCAACAAGGGCAGCTACGGGAAATTTTTCTGTTGTCCTTAATGATGGTACTACCATGGCTACTTCGCCAACACAACTTACAGTCAACTTTTCTGTCTTAAATTTTGTTTTTGATTTTAGTTCGCTTGGTATTGATACGGTGGTTGCATCGGAGCCAAGACTTATGAATGCAAATAGTAAGGGCGGATATACTTACCGGTTTAGTTCAGATACGGCGGGTAGTGGTATTGATTTTTCTGCCAGCCCGGCGGTGGCTACATTTAACCGTGCAGTTACAACGTGGAAGGAAATAGTAGGCGCCAACCTTACCGTCGGCTCCACAACCACAACACAAACAGTTGCTGACGACGAAATAAATGTTGTTGAATACGATAATAAAAATACAGGCGTCCCGGCAATGGCAGCAGGGGTACTTGAGGTAACGTATAGCTGGGGTTCGGTCTGTTACTCCAATACTCCGTCTTTTGTTATGTACACAGCGCAAAAGTCCGGCTTTGATATACTTCTTCGCAATCCTGCTGTATCAAAGGGCTCCGCGATAACGTTTGAGGCCGGGCCTTGTTTTCCAGCCATCGGCAGCTATGATCTTGAAAATATTATTTTACATGAATTAGGGCACGCGTTAAACCTTGCACATATAAACGATGGCTACGAGGCCAGCCCCAGCGCGTATGCGCATGTTAACCCTTCCAAAATAATGCACTACGCCATTATAGATTACGCTGACCGTCGTTCACCCGACAATTCGGCCTATACTGGTACTTTGTATACAGTAGCTCCGCAGGATGATGTATTTGGTACTTGTGGCCTTTACCCCGGTGAAATGGTGCCACTTGATTACACTGCAATTTCTAACGACGAGTGCCCGGCTACATTTCCATCTTCTGCTACACCTACCGGCACAAAGATTAGCTTTGACCTTGTACATGCTACCAGCAATAAGCATAAAGACCCTGCATTTACCCAGGTAAACTGTCTTAATAACGGGGCATTTGTTACTAATAATGCTTATTACGCAATTAAAACATCCGCTACCAGTAATGGCACATTATCAATAAATGTGTCAAATTATACTACAACGCCTGCGGAACTTGCAGCGTGCAGCGGCCAGGGCATCCGGCTTGCATTATACCAGGTTAGCGCGTGCCCGGTCGGACAGTCATACCCGCCACCGGTAACCTGTGCCACCTTTACAGGTAACGGGCCAATTGCTGATATTACCGGCCTTGCGGCAAATACAACTTACCTGTTGTATTTTGACGGTTTGCGCAATACTAAAGCTAATTTTACCATAACGCTTACCGGCAACGCCCTGCCCATTGCCCTGTCAAGTTTTACGGGTGAATATATTCATGGGGTAGATAATTTATACATCGAAATTCAGCAGGCGATTAATGTTAAGAATATTGCCATTGAAAAAAGCGCTGACGGCAATGCGTTTGCGCAGTTAGGCATATTGCCTGTGCCATCCTCACAATTGATAGGTAAGCATACATACGTCGATGCCCAACCTTATGCAGGCAAAAATTACTATCGCCTGAAGGTTATTGATAATGATGGTAACTACCAGTATTCAAACATAGTTGTATTACAAAACAGGTTAAACCAGTCAACTTATATTTATCCCAACCCGGCAAAAAACAATGCTTATATCAGCATTAGCGGCGTGCAGGAGGGACGATACGCTTATGTAGTATATGATGCAGCAGGAAAGGCGGTGATAAGTAATTCGTACAACCTTACTGCAAGCGCCCAAACTATAAGTGTGCCACTAAATAATATAGCCTCCGGTGTGTACATGGTAAGGATAGTTGACCACAACGGCAAAACAATCTCGGAACAAAAACTTGTAAAACAATAAACCAGGGTTGCATATTAATCTAGCGCAGGAGTGCTGAGAAATGAAGTTTTCGGCACTCCTTTTTCCCATATTATATGAAATTTCTGCCGTTTATCTTATTATTTTTTTATTTAAACAGCGTTGCACAATCAGCCTCTATAACTGAAATAGACCTCAATTCAGAAAAATTTGCTGATGCTTCATTCCCTATTAGATACCCTGTTATAAATCTCGGTGATAAGACTGCTACGGATAAAATTAACAGCATAATAAAAGCGCAACTGCTGGATGAAAATCTTTTTGATACTGTTATAACAGCAACGTTGCCCGCACTAAAACAATACTCCAAAGAGTCATTATTGGGAATGGAATATAAAGTTCTGTTCAACAAAAATGGTATACTATCATTACAGGTAGATTGTGATGCGCAGGGTATATATGAATATCACTATTACAGATATTTTAATTTCGACCTTTCTACCGGCCAGCAATTAACCCTGGGAGACATTATAGCACCGTTAAGGTATGCCTTGTTTAAAAAAATAATGTTTGGTAAGAAACTTAATGCCTTACAAGAATATAGGCATGAAATGAAAGTAGAAGCCGATAGTAATTTTATCTCTGCAGAGGAGTATAATACCTGCCTGAACATCTTAAAAGAAAATGGGTGTGCCGACAGCATTACATTGAATGAATTTAGTCTTGAAAAAGGAATAATACAGGTGTATGATAATTGTTTTTTTCCTCATTCAATGATGGCCGAACGGCCATTTTATGAACTGAAGTATACGGTCAGGAAAGATGATGAAATGATAAAGAAAGATTTCCTCTTACGTTTAACTCCATGAGCCGAAAATATATAATCGAAACTGTCTCACCCAAACAGGGGCATTTACCCACCGGAATAAAAATAACAGCTAATGTTTTATTTTAATTTTATAAGTTATATCACTTTCCCGGTATTTATAAAATTAAAAAGGCAGTCTTTAATAACCATATTCCAGCCTTGTTCACACCTGTTGTAGCACTCCATTCCGGGCTCAAGACCTTCGTGTGAAAAATTGATTATCGTTTTATCACCACTAACGGTTATGTCGAAAACCATGCTTGTATTTGTCCATTCGGCCTTATTCTTTTCAAGCCATGTAAGATTACTACCTGTAACGAGCCACGCTATTTTTTCACCTGGTATAGCCTCAACCACTTTTTGTTTTGAGTAATGGGCGCCGGGATGACAGATAACAAATTCATCATTCAGTTTTGTGCTGCTGCCTTCAAAATCTTTACTCCACCATTTTGGAACTTCAGTAATGCAGTTAAAAACATGCTCCGGAGATTTTGCCACTTCAATTGTCGCCGTATAATTCTTATTATTCATTTCTGTTTTTTAATTGACTCACGTTACTGGTTAAAATTTACTTTGACTTAGTTATAAAATTGTACAGTCTTTCTTTAATAACCATATCACATACTTGTATCAACCTGTCATATTCATCCTCAAGAACGGGCCCGTCATAAGTAAATTCCAGTAATGTGCCGCCATCCTTTGGGGTTAATGTAAAAATCATTCTCGTGCCTGTCCATTTAAAACCGTCAGGTTTGCGTATGCTGTCTGTTACAAGCCAAACAACTTTTTTATTTGGCTCAAGTTCAATCACTTTGTTCTTTGAATAATGGGAATCTCCTGAGCTGAATATAAACTCATCATTAAGTCGCGCGCTTTCGCCTTCAAATTCTTCCGGCCAGTATTTTGAAACATCGTTAATTATATGGTTAAAAACAATTGCCGGCGGTTTTGCAACCTCAATTGCTACAGTGTAGTTTGCTGTTGCATATGTATTATTTTTCATGATTTTGAGTCTTTTTTGGTAATGCCAGATTTTATAAGTGATATTGTTGCTAAGCGAGGCGCCCTTATTGTTCCTCTTTTATTTAACCGTATTTAATAGCTCTTCCGCCCGTTTTAAACAGGTATTCCAGCCAGTACTATGAGCGGAAACATCCTCTGAAAGCGTAAACCCGGTATGCCGTAAGTGAAGCTCTGTGCCATTTTCTTTCGCCGCCAGCGTCCAGATAACAATCGAATTTAACTTCCTGCTTCCGTTTCTTGTGGTGGTTTCCCATGAGTAAGAAAGTTTGCTTACAGGATTTACTTCTAATACTTCACAATTAACTGCGCCATTGTAGTTGCTGTCAATTTTTGGTAGGTAAACAAAATGAAATTTATGACCGGGAACAGGCTGAAAGTCTGATTTCATCAGCCATAATTCCAGTAATTCCGGGTTTGTCAGGTACTCCCAAACTTCTTCCGGCGGCCGATGAAAAAGCCACGTCCGGTTAACTTCTTTTTCCATAATAAGTAACCTATAAGTTACGCAAATATATATGTAACTTTTAAGTTACTCAAATTTTTTGACACTTTTTTAAAAAGAAATTACGGCATAATGAGTGCCGGTGGGGAGGATTTTGCCGGGATTGATGGTATTTACAGCTTGCTGGGCAAGTGTATTGGCCAATTGTGTGTTTAGGCGGGATGCTTTGTGACTAACCGTTTGCGCCATTTTACAATTTCGTACCACGCCGCAGATATGAAACCTACCCCTGCGCAAACAGCAAGTTGATAAAAGGTAACAGGCGCAAAACCAAAAAACATGGCTAATGGTTTTATATAAAGCAACAACCCGGTTAAACACAGGGTTACACAAATAATTAAAGGTATCATACCGTTTTTATAGCTGACAGTGGAAATAAAGGAATAGTAAAAGGAACGATTTACGAGTGTTAAAAATACATTGGCGAAGATAAGCGTGCTGAAAACCATCGAGCGCGTAATTGCTTCATTAAAATTATTGTGCACGGCATATTGGTAAACAGTTAGTGTACCAATTGTAATAATAAGCCCCTGTACTATACTGGTGGTTAACTCTCTCCAATTGAAAAAAGTGGTAGTAAAAGGCCTGGGTTTTTGAAGCATGGTATTTTTTTCCATGGGCTCGTTTTCATAAATGATGCTGCAGGTTGGCCCCATAATCAGTTCGAAAAAGATTATATGCACCGGCGAAAAAATATTGGGATACAGCCAGCCAAGAGCCAGCGGCATAAATACAGTAAGTATTATAGGTATATGTATGGAAATAATGTATTGGATTGCTTTTTTAAGATTTGCATAGATACGCCTGCCCATGGCGACAGCATCTACCATTTTTGAGAGGTCATCTTCCATTAAAATCAGCGAGGCTGCCTGCCTCGCAATTTCAGTACCTTTTTTGCCCATGGCAATACCAATGTGGGCTGCCTTAAGTGCAGGGCCGTCATTTACGCCATCACCTGTCATGGCCACAATTTCATTTTTTGCTTTTAGGGCGTGGATGATCTTTAGTTTTGCCTCCGGAAACATGCGCGTAAATATATTGGTATCCCCGGCTTTACGCAGTAAAGCCTTATCATCTAACTGCATCAAGTCGTTTCCGCTTATGCTTTTTTCAAAGCCCTTAAATTCAATTTGCCGGGCAATAGCATCTGTAGTTTCCGCGCTATCTCCCGTAACTATCTTTACAGCTATACCTGCTTTATAAAAAGCTTTTAACACCTGTTTTATATTTTTCTTGGGGGGATCGTAAAAAGCCACCAGCCCTTTAAACACAAAACTAAATTGCTGTTGTTTTGCCGGAAAGTTATCTTCCGCAAAATAGGCTTCACCCACACCTAATACCCGGTAGCCTTGCATTGCAAGTTGCCGCATAGCCTGCTCTGTAAGTTGCTTTTCATGTGTTGACAGCGTGCAAACTTTTATTATAGCTTCCGGGGCGCCTTTGGCAGCGATAATACGTTTACCCTCTTCGTTTTCGAATATATGCGTCATCATTGGTGGGAGACCGCCTAAAGGATATTCATGTACCATGTGATAAAGCGGTCTTTTATCGTTTTGGGTTATTGCCGCGTAAGCCTCATGCAATGCTGTTTCCATTGGGTCAAAGGGTATTGGCTCACTGGCCCACATAGCTATATCAATCAAACTTTTTTCGTCTTTATGCAGGTTGCTTTCGGGTGAAATAAATCTTTGTGATGATAATGTGTAAAGTGTTGCAAGGCTCATTTTGTTTTCGGTAAGGGTGCCTGTTTTGTCAGTACAAATTATAGTGGCGCTGCCTAATGTTTCAACTGTTTTCATTTGCTTTACAACGATGCCCATTTTCATAAGGCGCCATGCACCCAGCGCCATAAAGGTGGTAAAAGCAACGGGTATCTCTTCTGGCAAAATACTCATAGCCAGCGTAAGTGCTTTAAGCAGGCTGTCCAGCAAATTATAAGAATGAAAAAAATTAATTGCCCATACAATTACAAAAACAAAAGCGCCGGCAGCCACCATTTTTTTTACAAAATTGTTTACCTGGCGTTCCAGTGGTGTTTTTTCCTGCTTTATTTCTTCCAGGCTTTTACCTATTTTACCAAGTTTTGTGCTGTTGCCGATAGCCGTAATTTTAATAATGGCAAGGCCGCTGGCAACAGTTGTGCCCATGTATACCGTGTTATCTTCGCTGTTTTGGTCTTTATAAACAGGCAATGATTCGCCGGTAAGTATCGATTCATTTACAGAAAAATCATTTGAGTGTATAATTTCTCCATCTGCCGCTATAGAAATACCTTCTTCGGCCACAACATCGTCTCCCATTACAATTTCCTCTGTTCTTATTTCTATGGTATGGCCGTTCCGTATTACTTTGCATTTTGCGCTTGTATATGCTTCCAGTTTTTTTAGGGCATTGCGGCTCCTGGAGTCCTGGTAAAGAGAAATTGCGGCTACAAACACAATAGAGCATGCAAGAAAAATAGCATCTCCTGTTTTGCCGCTGAGAAGGTAAATTAAAGAGGCCGTTAGCAGCAATATAACCATCGGCTCTTTAACTAAACTGGCAACAATGTTTAAAAAAATATTTTCTTTTTTAAAGCGTAGCTTGTTCTCTCCATAATGTTCTCTTGCATATTCAACTTCTTCAGGCGTTAAGCCTTGTGTTATAAGTGTCTCCTCAGGCATGAATAGTAGTTTAAATTTCGAACCATTTTATTGTTACGCATGGGCAATAAACACGGGTATTTGATGATTGGCAACCACACCTGTGATGAAACTTTGTTTCAGGTATGATGATATACCTGGCCGCGTGAAAGAGCCGGACACTAAAATACTGTTCTTTTCTTCTGAAATCCACGTTGAAAAATATTTCGCACCATCAAAAGGTAATTTTGAAAAGGTCAGGCGACTGAAATGAGCTCCCGCAAGTTCCTTTATATATTCATCATGCGGTATATCTTCTCCCTTGTTGTTAGCATATACCAGTTGAGCATCCTTGTCACACCATTCAGGGAAAAGACAGGCAAATTGTTTTATTGCATATATTGATTCTTCACTTCCATCGTAAGAAAGAATAATTTTTTCAGGCATGGTGAATTCCTCGGGCACTAAAACTACCGGGCATTTTGCATGGTGCAATATCATTTTGGTATACCTGTTTGGTTGCGCATTTTCGAAGTGATGAAAAAATACCTCGCTGCTCATAAACATTGCATCGGCAAAGCCTGTTTCTCTTTGCACTTCGGCAATATCAAAATCATCGTGTTGATGAATGTTATATTGCAAATGGGCTTTCTCACACATTTCGGCAAATACTGCACCGCTTTTTGCAATTGTATGGGCACTTCCCTTCGTGAGGAATGATATAATATCGCCACTTGTATCAACAGGGTGAAGCCACAACCGCGAATACTGGGTTGCATTCAAAAATACACCTGTTACCAGTACTTCTTTTCCACTATAAAAATTTTGAACAAGCCGGAAAGCGCCGTTGGGAAAATTGCTTCCGTCACAAAGCAACAGTACCTTTTTCATGTTACTTTTTAAGTAAAAGTATCGGCATCCACAACCAAATAGTATGATGCGTGGCATACTACAGAATGATAATAATCACGTTTTCAGCCCTCATTTCCGAACGGGCGGTTACATTTTCGGGTAACCCTTATCAATCCAGTCAGCTTTTATGTTATGCTCCAGGTTAAGCAGCTTGTAATTGGTAAAACCTGCATCTTTAAGGGCAGCTATAGCGGGGCGAACGTTGGGGCAGTGCTCAAAAGGGCAGCAACCGCAGTAAATTACAATGGCGGTATTTTTGGGTAGTGTATCAAGCGCTTTTTTTAAGGCAGCTAAGCCGGCATCTTCATGTGCGGGGCCGGTATTTATTGATCCGGGAATAACGGCGCCTGGGCCGACACAAAAAATAAGAGGTACGTTTTTATGGTTTGTTATAGTTTTTGCCAGCGCAGCAGGCTGCATCAATTGTTCAGGCGTCCAGTTAACGGGGTTTTGTGTTTTTGCAGTGTATGGTGCAATACAAAAAACCATAAAGGCAAAACAACCGGTTTTTAAAAATTTCATAAATAGCATTTTACAATTATTTAGTGGATTTTACTTGCCGCTTTTTTCCAAAAATTCTCCTGCCTAAAGGTACAATTAATAGTAAAAGCATGGCTGCCGGTTTTACTTCAGGGTTACTTATCAACTGGTACAAAATAGCAGATGCTATTACGGCAAAGCGATAAAATAAATTATATAAGGCAATAAAATCAATTTTTATGGCATAATCAAGTTGACCGTCTTTTTTTTGATAATAAAAGAATGACGCCCGCAAAGGGGCGTCATTGTGATTCAGGTAAGACAGAAAAGGCGGATTAGGCGTTCCTGCCAATGCAATTTAAATCGTTAAAGGCCTCTTCAAGGCGTTTTACAAATACCTCTTCTCCTTTACGCAGCCATACCCTTGGGTCGTAGAATTTTTTATTGGGTTTTTCAGGCCCTTCGGGATTACCAAGTTGTGCCTGCAGGTAAGCTTCGTTCTTTTGATAATATTTCAGCACACCCTCCCAAAAAGCCCACTGCATGTCTGTGTCAATATTCATTTTTATTGCGCCATAGTCAAGTGTTTCTGCAATCTGGTGCTTGGGTGAGCCACTGCCACCGTGGAAAACAAAATAAACTGGTTTGCTGCCTTCAGGCAGGCCAAGCTTTTTAGCTATATATTCCTGGCTGTTCTTTAAAATCTCGGGACGCAGTTCCACATTGCCCGGGCTATAAACGCCATGCACATTACCGAAAGAAGCCGCTATGGTAAAGCGATTACCAATTTTGCTTAACTCGTCAAACGCATAAGCAACATCTTCAGGTTGTGTATAAAGTTTTGAATTTTCAACGCCACTGTTGTCAACACCGTCTTCTTCACCACCGGTAACGCCCAACTCAATTTCAATACTCATGCCCAGTGCGTTCATGCGTTTAAAATATTCAGCAGAGATTTCAATATTTTCATGTATCGGTTCTTCACTCAAATCAAGCATGTGGCTGCTGTATAAGGGCTTGCCTGTTTTTGCTTTATATGCTTCACCATGGTCTAATAAGCCGCTAATCCATGGTAACCATTTTTTTGCGGCGTGGTCTGTATGCAATACAACCGGTACGCCATAATATTCGGCAACAGTATGTACATGCAAAGCGCCGCTAACCCCACCAATAATATTCGCCTGCAGTTTATCGTTGGGCATACCTTTGCCTGCAAAAAACTGTGCACCACCATTGCTGAATTGAATAATTACTGGTGAATTTACTTTAGCCGCAGTTTCAAGTACCGCATTTACTGAATTAGTACCTACTACGTTTACTGCTGGAATTGCGAATTTGTTTTGTTTTGCATCGTCATATAATGCTTCAAGTTCATCACCGAAAAGAACACCGGCTCTGTATTTTGCCATCTTATAGATACTTTTGGAGTTATAGTTTATAATCGGGTGGCGAAGATAAGCATAATAGCCAAAAGGGCTATAAAAAAATGAACCGGTTTGTTACGATTATTTCGAATTTTTTCAAAAAAGGGTAGAGGAATTTCAATAAATATTAAAATAATTTAGAAACTATAAAACAAACAGGCTGCGTGTACCCGTTTGCGTATGGCAGTTTTATGCCAGGTGCAGGAGGTGCTGTAAATTAGAGTGAATAAAAAACTATGAAATACCAAAACCACTATCTTCTTTTGCTTGTTTGCCTGGCAATTTGCTTTGTTGCCTGCAAACCTGGCGTTCAAAACTTTATCTTAACTTATACCAACAGCGACATTAGCAAGGAGTTAGATTCAATGAACGCAGTTAACCCGATTGTTTTAAATGGACAGGCAATAAGCCCGGGTATTATTGAACAGGCATCTGCCAACTGTTTTGACTCAGCAACACGTAATCAAACCTGCATACAGGACGTATTAAGCAGCATGTATCTTGATACAACGCACAAATTATATAATAGTGTAACCACAACGGTATTTCATCTGCCGGGTGGAGATATTACCGCGGTGGGTATGTTCAAATTGCCGTTAGGAGATACCATTCCGCCCGATCATGATTTTCCTATTGTAGGTGGGTCAGGCATTTATGCTAACATTTACGGCACTTATACAAGGCATTACCGGGACAGCATATATTATGTGCGGCTGCAATATTACCACCGGTAACGGTTGCTTAAAGGCCTGCATGATATCTTTGTGGCCATGAAACAGGTATTTACGGCCAGTTATTCAACCCTCGGAGAAGCTGCCCTTGCTGCTTTTATTACCACGAATTACGACATGCCGGGTGCAAAATGCAAGTTTTTGGTACGCGGTGTAAGTGATACCTACCTGGTTACGGCTGACAGCATACGCTATATTTTTCGCGTATACCGTTGTGAACAGCGCACTCTAACGCAGGTACAAGCGGAGGCGGAGTTGCTTATTGCACTTAACAATAAGAATGTACCGGTATCTTACCCCATTGCCGCCACTGACGGCAGTTATGCTCAAAAACTCCAGGCGCCGGAAGGGGAGCGGTATGCCATGCTGTTTACCTATGCTGTGGGCAAAGCAATAAATATGCCTGGTACTGGGCAGTTGCAGCATTTGGGTCGGGCAATGGCTGGCTTTCACAATGTATCGTCAACCATACAACTAAGCGACAAACGTTGGACATTTGATATTGAAACAACCTTAACCGGCCCGCTGGAGGCTATTAAATTTGCTTTTGAACAGGAGCAGGAAAGTTACAACCTACTGACACAAATAGCCGGTACCGCACGTGAAAAGTTGGTAGCATTTGATAGCACAAACTTTACCATGGGTTATTGTCATTTTGATTTCTTACCTAAAAATTTTCATTTTGACGGAGATAAAGTAACCTTGTTTGATTTTGATTTTTTTGGTTATGGCTGGCTGGTAAATGATATCATGACTTTTTGGATACACCTGTGCTGGGAGGTATTATTCGGCAGGGTTACAGAAAACCAGGCGGATAATGCCTTTGCTGTTTTTATAGCTGCCTACCGTAGCATACGACCGGTAAGCGGTACAGAATTATCTGCTATTCCGTACCTGGCCCCCGGCTTTTGGCTTTTTTACCTGGGCTTTTACCCCACACACGACCAGTTTTACCCTCTTCTTCAACCTGCTGCATTAAAAATGCGGGTTGACTTTATCTGCAGGATGGAAGAAAAGTATTGGAACGATGCTACTGCTCAAAAACTCAGTATTATATAATTTTTGCAGTCTTACCTGCAAAAGCTATATATGCACTTATGAATTTTGCTTCGCCTGCCCAAAAAGCTAATGATTGCTTAAACTCCCTTATTTTTGCCATCTTCAATAACCCAATGAGCAAATATGAAAAGAGACGCGGATATTGATACAAACCTGTCAGGAGAAGAGAGTGAGGAGAGTGCTGCTGCAGAACAGCGGTCTAAGTGGTATAAACGTTTCAGGAAAGGTATCACCACATCTACTGCCGATAAAAAAGAAACTCCTGAAGGGTTGTGGAGTAAGTGCCCTGAGTGTAACTATATATGTACCACTACCGAATTGAAAGAAAACCTTTTTGTTTGCCCTAAATGCAATTATCACCACCGCATTGGCAGCGAGGAGTATTACGATATAGTTTTTGATGATAACACCTATACTGAACTTTTTGATAAAATAGTCAGTAAAGATTTCTTACACTTTACTGATTTAAAACCCTATCAAAAGAGACTTGATGAAATACACGCGAAAACTGACCTGAAAGACAGCATGCGGGTGGCTGTTGGCAAGCTTAATGGTCATGAAATTGTTATTGCGTGTATGGATTTTGAATTTATTGGTGGTTCCCTTGGCAGCGTTATGGGGGAGAAATTCAGCCGCGCTGTAGATTATTGCCTTGAACACAGGCTGCCTTTTTTAGTTATTTCAAAAAGTGGCGGTGCGCGAATGATGGAAAGCGCCTTCAGCCTGATGCAGCTTGCTAAAACAAGCGGCAAACTGTCCCAGTTGAGCGACGCAAAACTGCCCTATATCTCAATGTTGACAGATCCTACTTTTGGTGGCATTTCAGCAAGTTTTGGCATGCTGGGAGATTTAAATATTGCCGAACCCGGTGCACTTATTGGGTTTGCGGGCCCGCGTGTTATAAAGGAAACTATAAAGAAAGACCTGCCGGAGGGTTTTCAGCGCAGTGAATTTTTACTGGAGCATGGTTTTTTGGATTTTATTGTGGACAGGAAGGCGCTGAAAGATAAATTGACTACGCTGCTGGTATTGTTTAAAAACTAACCGGCAGGTAATACTGAAAAGAGGAACAGCGGTTATGGCGAACGAAATGAACAACAGGCAGGCATTTTTTAACTACCATATTGAAGATAAATATGTGGCTGGTATTGTACTGATGGGTACGGAGGTAAAGTCAATAAGGGAGGGGAAGTTGAGTTTTAATGACGCTTTTTGCCTGTTTGACCATGGGGAATTATGGATAAGGGGGCTATATATTGCCGAGTATGCCTTAGGTACAAATAATAATCATATTGCGGTACATGACAGGAAATTATTGCTTGGCAAAAGGGAATTAAAAAAGCTGGAAGCTAAATTAAAAGACAAAGGGTATACCATTGTGCCGTTGCGTGCTTTTTTTAATGAACGAAACCTGGCGAAAATAGAAATTGGCCTTGGCCGGGGCAAAAAACTGTATGATAAGAGGGAAACTATAAAAGAAAGAGACACACAGCGGGAAATTAAACGTTTTTTAAAATGATTATTGCACAATTATTGCTTATACATCCGTACAATTTAAAAAAGTAAATGAACTTAATAAAATATCTTGTTTTATTGGTGGGGTTATTTGCAATTGTGCCATGCGCCAGTGCGCAGAATGTTTCGGGAAAATGGTACGGTATAGGTTTTGTAGAAGTGGACCAGGCTACTAACAACTATCTATGCGAATTGCTGTTAAAACAAGAGGGTAACACTGTTACCGGTGAGTTTAACTATTATTTTCGTAACGGTTATTTCAGCAATAAAATAAAAGGAACTTTTACCTTAGACAGTCGTTACCTGTACCTTAGCCTGCTGCCGGTTATGTATAATCGCACGGTTAATACACTAACAGGTGTTGATTGCCCTATGCATGGCGAATTTTCCCTTAAAGTTGCACGCGTTGGTTCAACACTCAGCGGTAATTTTATAAGTGACGATTTACATAAATACACCTGTGCACCGCTAAAAGTAAATTTCAAGAAATTGCTTGACAGCGATCCTACCCTGAAGGAGCGGGTGGAGCAAATGAAAACAGATACGTTGCCGGAAGAGAGTGCTGACCAGCCGGTTGCCGACAGTAACGAAGAAAAGACTGTAACCATGCCACCGCCTGCGCGGGACACGGCTCCAATTGTTGCGGCGCAACCACAGGTGGCAGTGCCACTGCAAATAGCACCAGCTAAAAATATTGCTGCAGAAGCAGAGAAAAAAGTTTTGCTCAGAACCAACAGCCTTGAACGCGTGCTGGATGTAACTGACGACTCCGTGCGTGTTGATTTATACGATAATGCCGTGCTTGATTATGACACGGTTAGTGTGTTTTACAACAGAAAATTAGTTCAATACAAAAAGCTGCTGGAAACAAGAGCACCCATAAGATTTTACGTACATGTTGACCCTGATGAAAATAATAATGACCTTGTAATGTACGCTGAAAATCTCGGCCTTATTCCACCCAATTCAGCTATAATGATTATTACTGATAGTAACCACCGTTATGAAGTATCCCTTACTAGTGACTATCAAAAAAATGCTGCTGTGCGGCTTAGGAAAGTTGGGAAACCTTTAACCAAATAGCGGGTGATTGTTTAATGTTTTAGCGGCCTTTTTTTTATCATACCACCGTGGGTATCTTTAACGCTGCTCATAATAACAAAAGCGTGTGGGTCAATCTTCTCAATCTCAGTCTTTAGCCTGTTAAGTTCAAGTCTTGTTATTACGGTGTACACAATGTCAGTGTCAGTCGTCTTGCCATGTTTACCAAAGCCTCTTTTGCCCCGGTAAACAGTAACGCCACGGCCAAGCTCATTAATTATCATTTCGCCAATTTCTTCGTCGTGTGATGATATTATTGTAACGCCTGTGTATTCTTCAATGCCTTCAACCACAAAATCCAGTGCTTTACTTGCAGCCAGGTATGTTATCATTGAATAAAGGGCCGTCTCAACCGAAAGCAGGTATGCCGCTGCGGAAAAAACAAGAATGTTTATTAAAATAATTATATCGCCTATAGTAGCGCTAAACTTACGGCTTAGAAATATGGCAAGCACTTCTGTACCGTCAATAACAGCGCCACCCCTGACTGATAAACCTATGCCGGAGCCAAGAAAAAAACCGCCAAATACGGCTGCCAGTACCTTATCACGTGTAACTACCGGGAAGTGTATAGTAGCTACAACCAGGGCAAGGCAGCTAATGGCAACAGCGGTTTTTACAGCAAACTGTTTTCCTACTACCTTAAATCCCAGTATTACAAAAGGTATATTTATAACCACCAGCAAAATGGAAAGCGGTATTGCGACACTTTCGCTGGTAAGCAGTGAAATGCCTGTTGCACCACCGTCTATAAAATTATTGGGTAATAAAAAACCCTCCAGTCCAAAGGCTGCGGAAAATATGCCTAACCCCATAAAAATTACATCTCTTAGCAGGCTGTTTATTGTAACCTTTAATTCCACAAAACCCTTCGCAATTTCAAAGCTTGAATAATTCTCCTGGCCGGGAGATTTTTTCATCTTACTCTTGCGTACTGCGTTAATTATAAGCTGCCTTATATAAGAATGCATGAAATAAATTTTGATAACAGATGTGTACAAAAGCAATATACCTATAAATAATTAAACCGGGTTTCAAACGCTGAAAAGGGGCGGACCGGTGACTAAAACAATAACATAAAGCACCCTGGCGACATTATAACCAGGCGGGCCGAAAGACTTGCCAGGTACTAAAAAAGAAACCCCTTGTAGACACAAGGGGTGTTTTCAACCCTAAACCCTTAAAATGCAATGTTAGTAAAAAAAATGTTACAAAAAAATCATAATTATCTATTCTGTAGTTTTTACGCAATAGAATGTTTTTTTAAGCACGTTTTAATAATTTTTTTTCAGCAATGAATACACATTTTATATTTATGTTATATGCCATCGTTGTGTATTATATATATAAGATTTTTGTTGCATTCTACACTTTGTACCTTTGTTGATAATTTTTAATATATGAAATACCAGGTTGGTGATGAAATTGTTGTGCTGCACAGCAACGAAGAAGGCAAGGTTATTGAAATAATTAACGACAAGATGGTTATGATAGAAGTACGCGGAGTAAAATTCCCGGCTTATATGGACCAAATTGATTTTCCATATTTTTTGCGTTTCAGCAAAAAGAAACCAGTAGAGGAGAAGAAGCCCGCCAAAAAATATATTGACCAGTTGCCTAAGGAAAAACCTCAGCCTAATAAGATTAAAACTGCTGAAGGTGTGTGGTTATCATTTGTTCCAAAATTTACAATGGATGAGTTTGATGATGAGGTAGTAGAGCTGCTTAAAATATATCTTGTAAATAAATCGGGGGCCGGGTATCATTTTACTTATGAGCAGTCTTTTTTAGGGAATGTAAATTTCGAATTAAAAAATGATGTACTCGGCTTTCATGATTTTTACCTGCACGACATCAGTTTTGCCAGCCTGAACGACAGCCCTTCCTTTTTTGTTGAATTTTCGCTTATAACACCGGCAAAAAATAAGGCTGAATATTTTGAAACCAGCCTAAAATTAAAGCCAAAGCAAATTTTTCAGCGGATTGAAGAGATGAAAACAAAAAATGAGCCTACTATTTCATACAAGCTGTTTGATGAATATCCTGATAAGGTAGTTGAGCAGCGCCCGGAGTTGACAGGCCTTGCAAAAAAAGAGTATACCATTTACGAGGCTAATAAAATAAGACAAAACCTTGAACCCGCCAGGAGCGTTGTAGACTTACATATGGAGAAGCTAAGTGATAGCTGGAAATATATGAGTAATTTTGAAATACTTACCATGCAGCTAAAGGAATTTGAAAAATGGTATGAGTTGGCGGTAGCGCATCACCTGCCGTCATTTGTTGTAATACATGGGGTAGGCAGCGGCAAGTTGCGGGATGAGATACATGATATTTTAAAAACAAAAAAAGAAGTGCGCTATTTTATAAACCAATACGACCCCCGCTATGGCTATGGGGCAACAGAAATTTTTTTGCAGTAATAAACGTTAGTGCACCATCGGCCCCGCCCTGTCACCTATTATACCAGCAACAAATATCACCAAAGCAAAAAAGAGAATTGCCATTAAGAAAAAGGCTATTAAGGCAGCCGCCACCATACGCATGTATTTGTCTTTAACCCAGTTTCTTAACAGCCATTTAAATAAAAGAAAAAATAAGACTGTAATAAAAAGCGATTCTATCCAAAAAATCAGCCCCGGTGTTATTAAATACATGCTACTTATTATTGCGCAAAGTTAGCTTACCTTGTTCTTGTGTAAATAGCTGTATTTTTGTATTTGCTATAAACCCGGCTATCGCGCCCTGGTTAACACCAGGGTGAGGAAAGTCCGGACAGCGCAGGGCAGCCCACCGGTGAACAGCCGGCTGCCCCGTATAAGCGGGGCAAGAGAAAGTGCCACAGAAAATAACTATCTCAACCTTGTTGGGATGAGGGTGAAAATGTGGGGTAAGAGCCTACGGCTTTATGCAGCAATGTATAATGCGGGTAAACCTTGGGTGCTGTAATGCCACGTATATTTCGCATCCCGCCTTTGGCAGGAAGTAAGCTGCCCGCTTACCAGCACGTTGTGTTTGCGAAAAGGGTAGGCAGCAACAGGTGCACAGTAATGTGCATCGCAGATAAATGATAGCCTTTTGCGCTATCGCGCAAAAAACAAAATCCGGCTTATGGGTTTATAGCTTTTTTTGTAATTTTTCCTCATAACTTATTTTATGCAGCAGTTTCTCGACACATGGCACATCCATAATCGTATTAACCTCTACTTGCTGGAGGCTATTGAGGAAGAGTACCTGGCAGATGTTTCTGCATCAAAGGGGCGAACCGCCGGTGAACAGTTTGCACACATGCACAATGTGCGGCTGATGTGGCTTAAAGCTGCCGTACCGGAAATGTTGGGGGATATGAATAAGATTGAAAAAGAAACTATTACCAAAAAAATATTGGCGGAAGCGCTTGCCAAAAGCGGTAATGCGGTGGCGGAGTTATTAAAAAAAGGCTTTGAAAGTGGGAAAATAAAAGGTTTTAAACCCCATCCTGCAGCTTTTTTGGGCTATCTTATTTCGCATGAGAGCCATCACCGGGGACAGGTGATGTTAATTTTAAAACAATCCGGCCACAAAATTGATCAAAAGGTACAATATGGACTGTGGGAATGGGGGAGCAGGTAAGCCTCAGCAGATTGTACCATAGCGGATTGAAGATTATAGTACGGAGATTCTGCTGGTATAGGCTGAAACATAGCATTTAAAATCTGCAATAAAAATAATATTGAAAAAAAACTTGGCAGCAATACATTCTGGTGTATATTCGTTCGCCAAAAAAAAGACCCCCTGTAGAAACAGGCGGCCTCTAACGATTGCTTGCCATATGAAAATTCTTAAATATCTTTTTTTGCGTTTGATGTTCGCTTAACGGGCGTTCATCTTTGGCCTCTAACACTTGTCCTGCTTGCTCAACGATTGCTTGCTGTATGAAATCTTACAATCACAGTGCAAATATAATACGCCTTCAACCCGCTTTCAAACCAACTTATTGCTGTTTTTATTATGCCAAACGGGCAAAAAAATATTAAAAGCCTTACTGGTATTGGGTTTCAGTAAAATAGCGCTATTATGCCCAAGGCTTATTTGTGTACTTTTTACACTTACTGTGATGCGAAAACCGGGTAAACTTAAAATTTTTGGAAATAAGCTAATAAACTATTGTACAACCAGTTACAAAATTTTTGTACCTTTATGGCCTTAAAATAAAAAAGGTCCCCTGTAGAAACAGATGACCTCTAACGATTGCTTGCCATATGAAAACTCTTGAAAAATCTTTTTAGATGAAGTTGGTATAACAGCTTTCTTCATTTTGGCCTCTTAGCTTGCTTGTCAACGGTTGCTTGTTATATGATTAACTTCGCTTTGTAATGTAAAAGTACAACGCATTACAATGCGCGTAAAATCAACATTTGGTTTATTTTATCATCTCTAAAGGGTAAAAAAATGCTAAAACCCTTTATAGTATTGAGTTTGACGTGAATTTTCGTATTATGCCCAACAAGAATACCGATGCCTTATTTCAACTGATCTGCTCGCTTGAAAAGTCAGAAAAAAGGCATTTTAAATTATATATTAAACGGAGTTCGGCTAAAGAAGACCTGAAAATAATCCAGTTGTTCGATGCTATGGACAACCTGGAAGAGTATGATGAAAAACTCCTGCTTAAAAAACTCCCGTTTGTAACCAAACCCCAATTGGCTAACCTGAAAACGCACCTGTATAAACAGTTGCTGGCCAGCCTTCGCTTGCTAAAACGATCGGAAAACATTGATTTACAACTTACTGAGCACCTGGATGATGCCCGGCTGTTATATAACAAGGGCCTGAAGCTGCAAAGCCTTAAAATACTGGAAAGAGCGAAAGAAATTGCAAAAAACAACCATAAGTTCAATTTTTTGGCCCAGGTAATATCCCTGGAAAAAAAGATTGAAACACTGCATATTACGCGCAGTTCAACAGAAAGAACCCTTGCTTTAACCGAAGAGGCTTTGCAAATAAGCACCCATATTGACAGGGTTACACGACTTAGCAACCTGGCGCTGCTTTTATACCGCTGGTACATAAAAAATGGGCATGCCCGCAACGAGGAGGATAGCAAAGACCTTGACAAATTTTTTAAAGAACAACTGCCTGCCGACGTAGCTGGGATAACAGAGTTTTACGAGCTGCTGTACCTGTACCAGAGTTATTGCTGGTATGCCTTTATACGGCAGGATTTTTTGCAGTATTACCGGTACAGCCAAAAGTGGATAGATTTATTTGATGCCGACCCTTTTATGATTGGTGTTGAAACGGGCCATTATGTAAAGGGGATGCATAACCTGCTGAATGCGCATTTTGATTTGCGCAATTTTCCTGAATTTCAAAAAACGCTGCATAAATTTGAGGAATATGCACAATCGCCGGTAGGCAACCAGCACGATAATTTTCGTGTGCATACTTTTGTGTATATAGCAAGCGCCAAAATTAACTGGCACTTAATGCTGGGCACTTTTAAAGAAGGCCTGGCCCTTGTGCCGGAAATTGAGCAAAAGCTGGATGAATACGCCCAATATATTGACAGCCACCGTATATTGGTGTTCAATTACAAAATAGCCACGCTGTATTTTGGCAGCGGTGATTATTCAACCTCTATTGATTACCTGCAGAAAATAATTAACGGAGAAGCTGATTTACGTATAGACCTGCAATGTTATGCCCGCCTGCTGCACCTTATGGCACATTATGAGTTGGGGAATGATACTATTATCGAGTCCCTCACAAAATCGGTGTACAGGTATATGGCCAAAATGAAGAACCTTACGGTGGTGGAAGAGGAAATGTTTAGGTTTTTGCGCAATTCATTCAAATTAACTGCCCGCCAGTTAAAACCCGAGTTTGAAAAATTTCTGCAAACCATTAAACATCTTGAGCGAAACCGTTTTGAAACCCGATCTTTTGTGTATTTAGATGTTATTTCGTGGCTTGAAAGCAAGGTTTACGGCAAACCCCTCAGTACCATTATACACGACAAATATTTAGCAAGCAAAAGGAGAGTGTAGACGCCGTTTTTTAACAATTTTTCCTTTTATATTTATACCAGTTCAATAGCAAAAAATTTTGGCTGCTATACGCTGCTTAATAATCATTTTTTTAATAATCACAAACAAAGCAGTGGACTGGTAGCAGGCTTAAGAAAGATTATTAAAATTCTTTCGTTATTACTTTTTTATCCCTTTATATCTCCTTCATCATAACATAATCCCTCATAAAATAACCTTCACCAATAGGTATATCAACTGTATCAACTACACGAAACCCTTTTTCCAGGTAATAATGGTAAGCAGGGTTATCACGTTTTACATTTAATAACAGAGCCGCTGCATGGTGCTCTTTAGCTGTTTGTATAACTGCCTGCATAAGCGCTTTTCCTGCGCCTGATTTCTGTATGTGCGGCAGCACATACAGTTTATGCAATTTCCAGTTTATACCTGGCTCATATTCGCTGCAGCCGGCAAAGCCAACGGCAACCTCCTCATCGGTTTCTGCTATAAAAAATATATGCCCTTCATTAAACTGTTTATCCAGCGCGCCGGGGCTGTATATCAGTTCAAGCATATAAGCCAATTGCGGTTCAGATAAAAGCCCCCTGTAAGCCACAGGCCATGTTTCGTGCGCTATGTGCCTTATAACCGCTATATCATCTTTGCTGGCAATACGTACCTGCACAAAAAATATAATTTAGTAATGTTTGAATATCTTTTTGGTAAGCCAATGGCTTAATAACGCACTTCCCGTACCTATAACAGCGGCGCCCAGCACATCCGTGGGGTAATGCTCGCCAAGGTACAACCGCGAATAACCAACACCAACCGCCCAAGCATAAGCAGGCACCACTACGTACCATTTTCTGTATTCGAGGCTGAGCGATGTTGCGGTAGCAAATGCAATGGTGGTATGGCCTGAAGGGAATGATTGCCCGGTTTCCGTCGCATCATAAGGGTGAATTTCGCCGGGATATTTTTCATAAGGCCTTGGCCTGTTAAAAATACGTTTAAAGCTTTCAGCCATCACTACGCTTACTGCCAGTGAGCCTACGGTTTCCCATGCCTGGTGTTGTAGGTGCAGGTTTTTAGTGGCATAGCCCGTAATAAGCTGTGTTGCAGGCACTATCGCGCCAATGGGGTATGATGATGAGGTGAGCCCCCGCATTACAAATGAATTTGGATTTTGCGGGTTAATGTTTTTTAATGTGTTTATATCCCAGTTTTGCGCTGAAGTGACGGTAGAAAAGACAGAAACAACAATAAGACTCAACGCACACCTTATTTTTTTCATCGTTCTTTTATTAGCATAGCCGGCAAAATATATTGACCGGGTATTTATTTTATAAATTGGCGAGGCTTTCTTCTATGGTCTTTATTCTCGCTTCTGCATCTGCCTGTTTTTTCCTTTCCATTTCAACAACTTCCGGTTTTGCGTTTTGTACAAAACGTTCATTGCCCAATTTCTTTAAAACGCTCTGCAGAAAATTATTTTGATAAGCGAGGTCTTTTAATAATTCATCTTTCAGGCCTTGCGTATCAAGCTGCTTTTCAGTTTCCAAATAAAACTTATCTTTTTCCACTGCAACAATAACGGTGTTGGGTATTGCCCCGGCAGTGAATTGTATGGACGAAGCATTTACCTGTTTCGCAAGGATGGCTTCAATAGCGGTAAAGCTTTCGCGGTTACCTGTTTCAATATATAATTGTATAGCCTCTTTTGGTTTCACCTGGTTACGGTTACGCGCATCACGTAATGCTGTTATTACTTTTTTCAGCAACTCAGCCTCATTCAAAACAGTGGCATCGGCATTACCAATGGCGGCATATTGTTTAACGCATAAATCTTCATCCCTTTGTTTTAATAAATGGTAAATATCTTCTGTAATAAAAGGCATAAAGGGATGAAGCAATGCCAGTAATTCATCAAAATAAGCGACGGTCTTCTCAAAAACAGCGGCATCAACCGGCTGTTCAAAACCAGGTTTTACCCATTCGAGATACCAACTGCAAAAGTCATCCCATATAAGTGAACGTATTGCCTGCAATGCTTCGCTTAATTTAAACTGTTTCATTAGTCCACCCACTTCAGCACGTACTTCATTTAACCTGTTTTCAAACCAGCTAATTGCAAAGTCACTTTCAGTCTTCGCTTTTTCAGGGCCTTCCGACTTTCTCCCTTCCCACATTTTCACCAGCTTTAAAGCATTCCACAATTTGTTATTAAAGTTGCGCCCCTGCTCTAACGATGCTTCATCAAACATCAGGTCATTGCCGGCAGGAGAAGAGAACATTATGCCGAAGCGCACCGCGTCAGCGCCGTATTTGTCAATCAGCGCCAGCAGGTCGGGTGAGTTGCCCAGGCTCTTACTCATCTTGCGGCCAATCTTATCACGCACAATGCCGGTAAAGTACACATCGCTAAAGGGCTTTTCACCCATAAACTCAAAACCTGCCATTATCATCCTTGCTACCCAGAAGAAAATTATTTCCGGCGCGGTAACAAGAGTGTTGGTAGGGTAGTAGTACTTTATATCAGCATTGCCGGGGTTTGAGTAACCTTTAAATACTTCAAAGGGCCATAGCCACGACGATGCCCATGTGTCAAGTACGTCTTCATCCTGCTTTAGGTCATCTATGCTATATTGGATATTTACCGCGCCTGGCTTTTTACCTATTTTCTGCCATGCTTCTTCCCGCGACGCTGCTACTTCAAATGAACCATCGGGTAAATACCATGCGGGTATGCGGTGCCCCCACCACAACTGGCGGCTTATACACCAGTCACGTATGTTTTCCATCCAGTATTTATACGTATTCTTAAACTTAGCCGGATGAAAATTTATCTCACCATCAACTACGGCAGTTAGTGCGGGTTCGCTTAACTTTTTCATACTTATCCACCACTGCATACTAAGGCGTGGCTCAACAACCGTATCAGTCCTCTCAGAAAACCCTACCTGGTTGGTATAATCTTCTATTTCCACCATATGCCCGGCAGCTTCAAGGTCCTGTACAATTTTCTTTCTCACTTCAAACCTGTCCTCCCCAATATATAACTGCGCGGCTTCGCTCATGGTGCCGTCGTCATTCATGGTATCAATTACTTCAAGGTTGTATTTCTGCCCAAGCTGGTAATCGTTCATGTCATGCGCGGGTGTAACCTTTAGAGCACCGGTGCCAAAATCCATTTCAACATAATCATCTGCAATAATAGGAATACGGCGGTTAATAAGCGGTACGAGCGCGAATTTGCCATGCAGGTGTTTATACCGTGCATCATTGGGGTTTACACAAATGGCTGTATCGCCTAATATGGTTTCAGGCCGTACGGTGGCTATGGTTATAAATTCGTCATTGCTCCCATCAATAGCATACCGAACGTAATATAATTTACTTTTTATTTCTTTATAAATCACTTCTTCGTCACTCAGCGCAGTTTTGGCTTTCGCATCCCAGTTTATCATGCGCTTGCCGCGGTAAATCCAACCTTTATCATACAACGTTACAAATACATCTATAACTGACTTGTAGTAGTCGGCATCCATGGTGAAAGCCGTACGCTGCCAATCGCAACTACATCCAAGTTTTCTTAACTGCTGCAGAATAATCCCACCATATTTTTCCTTCCATTCCCAGGCGTACTGCAAAAACTCTTCTCTTGTAAGGCTGCTTTTTGCAATCCCTTTTTCGCGCAGCATAGCCACCACCTTAGCTTCTGTCGCTATGGAGGCGTGGTCAGTACCCGGCACCCAGCACGCATTTTTGCCACTCATGCGTTCGCGGCGTATTAATATATCCTGTATGGTATTATTAAGGCAGTGGCCCATGTGCAGCACCCCGGTAACGTTTGGAGGCGGGATAACAATAGTGTATGGTTCTCGTTCATCCGGCTCACTGTGAAAATAATTCTTATCAAGCCAGTGTGCGTACCAGTTTTGCTCTGCCTGCTGATGTTCAAAATTTTTACTTAGTTCCATTCGTTCGTTTATAGTTCTGGGTGTTGTATTCTATTGCGTATCATTGTGCGGCCTTCACCATTTTTGGGTGGCAAAAGTACTAATAAAAATGCCCCGCTGTAACAGCCGGGGCACAATGCGTAAACATCTTTATTTGTGCTACCACATATTAAGGTGATTTCTCCAAATGCTTTGTATGCGGTTATTGCCCCCTGTTTTGTCGTCAGTGACGGCCTGTACTTTTTCTGTGTCACCCCTCTTTTTGCTGTCACCGACCGATGGTGTACTGAGTGAGCAATTATTGATGCATTTCTTTACCGTGGAACCCGCTGTTTCCAATTGTTGCATTTTGTCGCCGCATGACCACAGCAACAGGGTAAAAAATGCAGCTAGTAATAAGACACGCATGGGTTAACATTTTGGCTTTGTAAAGATAATAATGTTTTTTAATTACAAGGTTAAATGATGTTAACACATGTTATAAACCGGTTAAACCGCATTAGGCCTTTTGCTTTCTTCTTGTTTCAATATTGGGCAGAAAGCCGGTTAAGAGACCGATAAGGGGTAGAAATGAACATGCTTTATACACATGCTCAATACTTGTATGGTCTGCAAGGCGGCCCAGGAGGGCAGAGCCAATGCCACCCATACCAAAGGCAAAACCAAAAAAGAGGCCTGATACCAACCCCAGTTTTTTGGGTAACAACTCCTGGGCGTAAACCAATATTGCAGAGAATGCGGAAGCGAGGATAACACCGATTATAATGATGAGCACCGTTGTTCCTGCCGGGCCTGCGTAAGGCAGAAACAGCGTAAAAGGGGCAACGCCCAATATTGACGCCCAAATAACATACTTGCGCCCAAAACGGTCGCCCAGCGGGCCGCCTAAAATGGTGCCTGCAGCTACCGCTGCAAGAAACAAAAACAGATGAAACTGAGCGCTTTGTACTGAAAGATGAAATTTTTCAATCAGGTAAAAGGTAAAATAACTGCTGATGCTGGCAATGTAAAAATATTTGGAAAAAATGAGTAGTAATAATATTATAACTGACACAGTTACCCGTGTTTTTGACAGAGGCTGCCTTTCAATAATAACGTGCTTTGCCTTTTTGCCACCCGTATGATGTTTTTGATACCACTGTCCAATTTTGTACAATACGCCAATTGCTACCAGAGCGAGGACGGAAAACCAGGACACGCTGATGCGCCCAAATGGCACGATGACGAGTGCGGCAAGTAATGGCCCCAATGAACTGCCAAAATTGCCACCCAATTGGAAAATGGATTGAGCGAGGCCCCTCCGGCCACCGGAAGCCATATATGCAACGCGGGATGCTTCCGGGTGAAAAATTGAAGACCCGATACCTATAAGTGCGACAGATAACAATACAAGATGATAACTGCCCACCCATGACAGTAACAATAAACCAATTAAGGTAAAACTCATACCCGTGGCCAAAGAAAATGGCTGTGGTTTACGGTCGGTAAATGAACCCACAAACGGCTGCAATAGCGAGGCAGCTAACTGGAAAGTAAAAGTAATTAGCCCTATTTGGGTGTAGCTAAGCTGGAAAGATGTTTTTAATAATGGGTAAATGGCAGGGATGATTGATTGAATAGTATCATTAAGCAGGTGCGAAAAGCTGATGGCGAAAAGCACCGGGAATACCGTTTTTTCAACCGCTTTATGAAGAGGCGCCTGCTCACCCGTACTTATTGTGCTCATTGGTTAAATCTTATTCTTATATAATTTTCCTTACAGGCAACTACAAAAATATATCTTTTAGATAAATATCGGTTAGGGCGATATCAACATTATTTATGGGTTATTAAGCAGCTTTACAGGCTAAATTTAATACGCGCCTTTTTTTAAAATGCTCATCTTTGCAAAGCTGTAAAACAAAAATTATTAGTAGCTTAATGCCTGAATGTACGCGATAGTAGATATAGAAACAACAGGGAGTCAACCGGATGGTAATGGTATAACGGAAATAGCCATTGTACTGCATAACGGAACCGAGATTGAGGGGAGGTATGAAACACTTATCAACCCACGCTATGCTATTCCCCCCTATGTATCGCATCTTACAGGCATCAATAACCAGATGGTGGCCAGTGCGCCCCCTTTTGAAGATGTGGCAGAAAATATTTACAGGCTTCTGCAAAACAGGGTGTTTATTGCGCATAATGTAAATTTTGATTATTCCTTTATAAAGTATCATTTGCGGATGGCCGGTTTTGAATGGTCGCCCAAAAAGTTGTGTACTTTAAAACTTGCCCGCAAAGCTTTCCCGGGCTTTCAGCGGTATGGCTTAGGCCATATATGCCGCACGCTGGAAATACCCATCAGTAACAGGCACCGTGCCGGTGGGGATGCCGATGCCACGGCAGTTTTATTTGATAAAATACTGCAAAAGAGCGGGGAGAAGCTGATACGCGATTTCCTGAAAAAGGAAAACCGCGAACAGATACTGCCGCCCAATCTGCCGAATGAACAGGTAAATAATTTGCCATATACGCCTGGTGTTTATTACTTCCATAACTCAAAGGGTAAGGTAATTTATGTTGGCAAGGCTATAAACCTTAAAGCCAGAGTTGTAAGCCATTTTACGGGATTGAATACAGGGCGAAAAAGGCAGGAATTTTTACGTAATATTTTTTCAATAACGTATAAGGAGTGTCCCACAGAGCTAACGGCCTGTATTTTGGAAAGTGTTGAAATAAAAAGACTTTGGCCCATATATAATATAAGCCAAAAAAGGCCATCCCAGGCCTACGGTATTTATGCTTTTGAAGATAATAAAGGCTACCAGCGGCTTGCTATTGACAAAAAAAGAAAATATTTTGAGCCGCTTGCATCATTTAACCTTATGACAGACGCACACCGAATGTTATGGAAAATGGTGAAGGAATACGAGTTGCACCCCGCACTGTGTTTTTTAGATAAAACGGCGAACACCGTTACAAATTACCCGGAGCCGGCACATTAC
This sequence comes from Chitinophagaceae bacterium, assembly GCA_035550215.1. Classification (GTDB taxonomy): domain Bacteria; phylum Bacteroidota; class Bacteroidia; order Chitinophagales; family Chitinophagaceae; genus JABDFW01. The sequence goes on from DASZPM010000007.1 coordinate 71,669, forward strand.
AATACACGCGTAGAAGCTGCCGTTAAAAGCATGAAAGGCCAACTGGGTACTTACGCTATTTTTGAAGAGGCCGCGTTTGATAAGAAGAGCGCCTGTATACTTGTGGAAAGCGGTAAGTTTTATGGAATGGGCCTGATACCAGACAACCTAAACTTTACACAGGTTGATTATTTAAAACCCCACCTTACACAATACCCGAATAACGAGGTAATACAAAGCATGATTAGCAGTTATGCGCAGAAGTACCCCGCAAAGGTGTTAATAATGGAATAGCTATGCAGTTATTTTTTTGCAGGTGCATAGAAAGTCTCCAATAATAAAAACGTTAGAAATCCTGGGCGTTATAAAAATGGCGGCCTTTTGCAAAAACGCATAAAATCAATAATTTTGCGGGTATGAATGTGGCATTCAGCAATATGGAAAAACCGTTAGAAGAGCTTGATGAGGATATACTTGTATCCACGGAAAGCCCTTATAACCTGGTTGTGTGGAATGATGAAGTAAACACTTTTGAATGGGTTATTGAAACATTGATAGATGTTTGCGGCCATACCGAGGAGCAGGCTGAGCAATGCGCTATGATAATACATGTACAGGGTAAATACGCCGTAAAAAAGGGCGATTATGATACGTTAAAACCGATGTGTAATTCAATTAACGACAGGGGTATTAATGCCACCGTTGAGTCGGTAAAGTAAAATATTATAAGCTTGTTTTTCAGCTTCGCTCAATCTATTTTCGCATGCCTTTACGCCTATTAAACAGCAAACTTTGGTTTCCGCCTGTGGAAGAAGCCATGGAAGATGGTTTATTAGCAATGGGTGGCGACCTTACTGTTGACAGGTTATTACTTGCATATAAAAAAGGGATTTTCCCCTGGTATGATGGTAAAGTGCCGCTATGGTGGTGTCCGGACCCAAGGTTTGTTTTATTTCCAGCCGAACTGAAAGTGAGTAAAAGCATGCAGCAGCTTTTAAAACGGAATGCGTTTGAATTCACGGTAAACAAAGCCTTTAAAGAGGTTATCCATCATTGTAAAACAAGTGAGCGTGCGGGGCAGGATGGAACCTGGATAACGGATGATGTTGAAAATGCATATACAATATTGCACACCCTGGGTTATGCACACAGTGCCGAGGTATGGCAAAATAATACACTTGTGGGCGGGTTGTATGGGATTAAGCTGGGCAATGTTTTTTTTGGGGAGAGCATGTTTAGTCTTGTGAGCAATGCCAGTAAATACGCCTTTATCAGTTATGTACAGCAATTGCGGCAGCAGGGCGTACAACTTATAGATTGCCAGGTATATACGGCACACCTTGAAAGCCTTGGCGCAAAAATGATTGAAAGAAAAGATTTTATGCGTTTGCTCGGCAAGCTGATTTTATAATGCTACAATATAAAAAAGCTCCCTGCAAAAGCAGAACTATGTTTAAGCAACGGCCATCGAATTTTAGCCGCTATAAATTATAGCCTGCATTTTGTGTACAATAATTCCATATAGCTAAGCGCCGGTTTTTTGTAAAGCGACAGCGCAACGGCTACTTGCCAAATTTTTTCTTTAATGCGTTCAACGCATCGTTCATGTTAAGGCTGCCTGCATCCTGCATTTTTTTGGGCCGGTGATTATCATCCTTTCTAAAATTATTGCCACCAGGTTTAGAACGTTCGTTGCGGACAGGCGGTTCCTGTGCCTGCTTTATGGATAAGGCAATGCGTTTCCGGGGTATATCCACTTCCAGCACTTTAACCTGTACTTTGTCGTTAAGCTTCAATACTTCGTTTGGGTCTGTTATATATTTATGGGCAATCTCGCTTACATGTACAAGTCCATCCTGCTTCACGCCAATGTCAATAAACGCGCCAAAGCGCGTTATGTTTGTTACGCTGCCCGGAACAACCATCCCTGCTTTTACATCTTCTATTGAATAAATATTGGCAAACTCAAATTGTTCCAGGCCGCTGCGTGGGTCAAGACCCGGTTTGTTTAGTTCTTTTAAGATATCCTGAATTGTCAGCTCTCCAACAGTTTCTGTAATATATTTTTTAGGCTGAATTGTTTTCAGCAGCGTTTCATTGCCTATTAATTTCTCTACTTCTATATTGTTATCAACAGCAATTTTTTCTACTACGCTATATGCCTCCGGGTGCACGGCGCTTGCATCCAGTGGGTTTGCCGCATCGCGTATGCGTAAAAAGCCCGCGCACTGTTCATAAGCTTTGCCACCCAGCCGAGGCACTTTTAACAGTTGTTCCCTGCTGGTGAATTTGCCAATTTCACTGCGGTATTTAACAATATTGCCTGCCAGCGTGCTGCCAATGCCGCTTACATAAGCAAGCAGATGTTTTGAAGCGGTGTTGAGATTAACGCCTACCTGGTTAACGCAACTCTCTACCGTTTGGTCAAGCCTTTCTTTTAACCGCACCTGGTTTACATCATGCTGGTATTGGCCCACACCGATGCTTTTAGGGTCAATCTTTACTAATTCTGCGAGGGGGTCCATCAAACGCCTGCCAATACTCACAGCCCCGCGCACGGTAACATCATAATCAGCAAATTCTTCCCTCGCTATTTCTGAGGCGGAATAAATTGACGCGCCATCTTCATTCACCAAAAATACAGGTAACCCCAAACCAAGTTGTTTTATAAACTGCTCTGTTTCCCTGCCGGCTGTGCCGTCACCAATGGCAAATACTTCAATAGCATATTTTGCCACAAGGTCTTTTATTTTATATTCACTGTCGTATTTGCGGTTTGCCTCGTGTACATAAATAAGGTCGTTGTGCAGCAGTTCTCCTTTTTCATCCAGGCAAACCACTTTACAGCCGGTACGATAACCAGGGTCAATTGCCAATAATTTTTTGCTGCCAAGAGGTGAGCTAAGCAATAATTGGCGAAGGTTTTCCGCAAAAACATTTATGGCTTCTTCATCAGCTTTTGTTTTCAGCGCGGTTCTAAACTCTGTTTCAAGGCTGGGCTGCAATAATCTCCTGTAAGCGTCTTTTGCCGCTTTTTTCACCTGTTCTACTGATTCATTCATGCTGCCTGCTACGTAGGCGGCTTCAAGCAAGTATAATGCATCTTCTTCCAGCGGAGCGATTGTAATACGTAAAAAGCCTTCCAAAAAACCGCGCAGTATGGCTAATATCCTGTGGGATGGTATTTTGTACACAGGTTCGCTAAAATCAAAATAGTCCTTGTACTTCGCTGCTTCAACTTCTTTTTCTGTAACTACCTTGCTTTGAAAAGTGGCCTTATCCTCAAATAATTTTCTAAGCTTAGCACGCACATTGGCATCCTCGTTTATCATCTCGGCTATAATATCCCGTGCACCCTGCAAAGCCTCATCACCGGTTGCTACTTTATCATTAATAAAAGCTGCCGAAGCTGCGCTTATATCCCTGTCTTTTTGTTCAAGCACCAGCAACGCAAGTGGCTCAAGACCATTTTCTCTTGCTGTTTGCGCTTTGGTTTTACGTTTTGGTTTGTAGGGCAGGTAAATATCTTCTAACCCGGCTATTGTGGTTGTTTTATCGAGCAATGCCTGCAATTCTTCAGTCATTTTACCCTGCTCGGTAATCGTTTTTTCAATAAAAGCTTTACGTTCGGTAAATTCTTTTATCACTTTTGCTTCGTCCTGCACCTGCTGTATCTGCACTTCATCCAGGGCGCCAGTTTTGTCTTTGCGGTATCTCGCTATAAAGGGTATAGTTGCGCCCTCATCCAGCAACTGCAACACTGCCTCCACCTGCGCTGTACGTATATTTAACTTACCTGCTATTGACTGTGCCAATTCCATATTAAAAACAATTTATAAAAATATGCCTTTCCAAAAAGGAGTGCGAATGTAGGGGTGTGGCGTGAAAAGAAAAAATTGAATAGACAGGCATTTTTGTTTTATTGACGATTGCAGTTTAAGCGTTTCGTTTGACATTGGTAAACCCCTGATTGTTACATTTATTGTATGAAGAATAAATGGCTTTATTTTATTTCGCCCTGCGTAATCGCTGTTATTATATTGACTGCCGGCGTTTTAATGGACACAACCAGCGGTGGATGGCACATGCTTGGGGTTGTGGCCGGCTTACCGCTTATAGCAATAATAGCTGTAGCAGGAATTATTATGAAACTGCTTATACGCAAAAGCATTGCGCTGCTTTGGATAATTGAAATACTTGTATTGCTGTGTATATTTATAACATCCAGGCATTTGAAGTGAATATGTAAAACACGGACTTTTGGCGGCTTATTACCCGTTAAACTTCTTCTCCACCCATAAAAAAGTGCAGCAGGTCAAAAATAAAATGACAAAATAGATTTTTGGAAACGGTGTTTGCTGCAAGGCTGTAATATTCTCTGCGGTTATTGTGCTATTGCCACTGGCATATTGTGTCGAGGCTATCGTTTCTGCAGCCCGTGCATATTTCCAGCTACTGTCATTAAATACATAAAAACTTGTAGTGTCGTTTTGACTGACACTTGTTTGCCAGCCTGCCCCGGTTGGCCAATAGGTACCACTCCACCTGTAATATAAACCCGGCTGCTGGGCAAGGTAAACAGGGCTTTCATTTATAACAAGGTGCGAAGATGAGGGGCCTTCAAAAGTAATATGTACCGGCTGGTTTACAATGGGAAAAACAGGCGCGTAATTTGAAGTTGGCCCTGTTGATTTATTTTTAGACACTTTGTCAAACATCATACTCCAGAATGCATAATAATCGCTCTTGTCACCTGTTAGCATCCAGCTATACGTATTGTTTAAAGTGGTAACGGCAATTTTGCCTGCGCCATAAGTAAGATTTGTTACAAAAATTTCTCCAGAGGAAGAATCCGTTGCCAAAGGTTGTGTGCCTGCGGCAGAACGGATGGTGAGGGAATGCTCACCCCCAAGATGATGCAGCACTCCGTCGCCGGCAAACCTGATGGACACCTGTTGGCCAGGCTTTACACCAGTTGCAGATACCTGTACATTTGATGAATAAAACGCCGATGATGGTAAAGTTGTATCAGCTTTTATAATCAATCCCATACCATCTTCAACACTTAACTGTATGGCGTCTTGTTCTTCCCTGCTTAGCGTAGAAAATGCCGCCGCATCACAAACAAGTGCATCAAAACCTTGCAGCGAGGACTTTGTGATTTCAGATAGATTCTCCTTCTCCGTGTTCAGGAAGGATTGATTGTATTTGTCTTTACTGGTCGCGTTACTTGTAACCACTTCAAAGCTGTTGTCTGAAAGCCAGTTTTTTAAAAACCTGTTTTCAAAACCCGGCGCTGATGCCAGCATCAGCACCTTTAGGGGCACTGCCTGCTTTACATCAACAGGAACGGGTTGGCTTTCAATAATGGTATTATTTATTGATGCTGCAATATTGAATACTGCGCTGCCTAACTGTTTGGGTACGGTAACAAGGTCAAACAACCCACGGGTTGCAGGTGGTATTATCGCTGAATCAAAAGGTGTATTAAAACCGATGAGCAGCAGCTTTACCGGCTCGTTTTTAGTATTGTTAAATATACCCTGTACGTGGAGCGTTTCACCGGTTTGCAAATTTTGTTTCCAGTGTGCAGATATGATTCCTGTACCAACACTTTGCGGATGAAACACCACGGGGGTGTTGCTTAATAGTGATAGTTCGTCTTTTGTTAAACCGTAACCAAAAACATCAAGTTTTTTATAAACTTTGCTGCCTTGCGCAACAAGGTCATCAAATGTGTAAACAGGCACTTGCTTACTTTGCGTTTTAATAAAATTTTTTACGCTGTCTTTGTTATAACCGCTGGTTATTATAACAGCGGCATCTTCCACTTTTGCAGAATGAGTATATGGAATGTCGAATTCCAGGCCAAGTAAGGTGGTTACAGCAAGCAAAGTGGCTGTAATCCTCAGTACCAGGTTTTTTTTATTATACCGCAGGTACTCTTTCCTGCAGGAGAAAACCATCAGCGCAAGGGCAAAAGCTATAGATATATATTGCCATACGCTCATTAATGGTGTAAGGTTTTTTGCAGGGTTTTAAAATATTGCTGCTCCAGCATATTGGCAGGCGTTTGTTGTTTTTTTTGTGGAAGCTGTGGTGGGAGCAAAATCATTTTTTGCAGGCCGCCTTCAGCATTTTGAATAGCTGCTATTGCAGGTTGCTTGCCAGCTTGTAATGCTTCAATTACCTTTTTGAGCGATTGAAGGCCCTGCAGGTAAACCGCCGGTTCCCCGGCAGCTTTATTCCCCAGCAGTTGCATTGCTTGCTGCAAAAGCTGCGCATTGCCACCGGCTGCATGACCTGGCAATTTTAACTGCTCCAACTCTCCGAGTGACAAAGAAATTATTTCATTACCGGTAATATTTTTTGGAATAGTTATTTGTATGTCTGGCTGAATAATTTTACTAAGATCCCCGGTCAAACGTTTTTCGGGTTTTAACGGGGTTGTTCTAAAACTTGTTTTTGCTACATATACCCGCGATTTTTGTTGCAAGTCTTTTAACAGCCGCAGTGCTTTGTATTCATAGGGTAATGCCTCTTGTGGTTTAAATGTTCTCAGGCGCGTTTCTGCATTCCACATTTCAGTCAGTGTTGCCTTCAACTGTTTTTTTACGTCGTCGGTAAAAAAAGTAGCATCTTCTGCATTGTCGTGTTTATCCGCAAAGGCATCTATAACGGCATTCGCATTTCCGAAGTTGGAAGGGTCACTCAAAGTACTATTTTGGTTATTAACCCCTTCACCGGGTTCATTTTCCTCTCCTAAAAATTTTCCGTAACGAAGGCGTAACAGCTTTTGGTCAATACCCAGGTTATTGCTGCGGTTATTAAACTCCTGCAGCTTTATAGTATCTTTATCCTTAAGCAACTGCTCTGTTTCAATAATAATTTGGCGTTCGCTTCTGAAATATTCCGGTTTCAGTTTTACATCGCCAATCAATACGTCAGATTCCATCAGGTCAGCAGTATCGGCAAGCGTCGCAATGTATATGTCAGATCGCTTTTCCTGGTTATTATTGTCAACTGCCTTTATATAAAAATATAGCTGGTCCGCAGGCTGCATATCCATAGCGTGCAGGTCAATCATTTTTTGCAAATCATACTGCTGTAATTGCCCTTTAAAATTTGCGGAGAAGTAGATAGTCTTTTCTTTAAATTTTACTGCTTCACCGCTACCGCTGGCAATAGTAGCTATAATAGAGGCGGTTTTTACGCCGTAGTCATCCTTTACTGTTGCATTGATGTTTATTCTTTCAGGTTCGCCGTATTCAATAGTAATATTAGGTTTTGGTGATGTAATGGTAATAACAGGTGGCTCATCCTTTATTGCTTCTATTTTATAAAACTCCGACAGGTTGCCGTCAAGCATCACCTGGTAAAAACCATTGCCGGTTATTTTTTTAACGGCCTGCCATTGCGTATTGTTAGTGTTTACAGGTTTTAGGGTTAGTGCCGAGGAATCGTTAAAAATAAGTTTGATTGATTTTGCGCTGCTTGTTGTTTGCAGTAGCCATTGCACAACTGCGCCATCTTCGGCATGCAGGTTAAATTGTTTTTGATGCCGTACAGGTTGCCTTGTATACAGGGGCGGGGTGATGGTTATGTCAGTGTATTTTATGCCGGGTAAAATCTTCTCTTCAACATTCAGGGTGACACTTTTAGCAGGATGATTATTTTCTTTACGCGGACTAAATGGAACAACTGCAATTGCGATGCATACTATGCCTGCAAGCAATAGTGTTAATCCTGCAGCCCGCAGCGGCTTAATAAATTCCGGCGGCCTTGAAATTTGCCGGAGCGCTGACAATATTTTTTCAGCCTGCAATGCTTCCAATACGTTTAACGAAGTAGCTGGCTTTAGCAATAATCCTGCGCTTTCTTCCAGTGCGGGGTATTTGTTATTAAGAAAATTTGCTACGTCTGATGTTTGTATTTGCCAGGGGCGACGGTAGAGCAGGAGGGCTGCAAAAAACAGGGCAAATAATGGCATTGCCCACCACCATGACAGCAGGAATAATTTGCCGGACACAACTGCGGCAAAGCCTGCGGCAGACAATGCCATTAATGCCAGCGACATTATGGAGTTGGCTACCCATTTTTTGCGCAAGGCCAGCAATATATTTTTGCCTTCTGCATTATGCATTTGCGCCTCCTTTTTTATCCATTAACGCAATAGCCCGCTCAATAAAAAACACTACAATTGCAAGGAGCCCAAAAAATGGAGAGATGTTAGTTGCGTTTGCATGATTGCCTGTAATTTTTTCGTTTAAATGATATGGCTGCAACTGCCTGTCATCAATCGCCCGTTTATCTTTTTGATGTAATAATTGCAGACCGGCACTTTTATTAAACAGCAGGGAATATATCATGGCGGGAAAATCATTGCTCCACACCAAATCACTCCACGATGGATTGAAATGGGTGTAAAAATGAAATATGTTTGGCTCTCCTTTGTCCTCGCGTAGCAACGCACGGCCAAAACCGTCTCGCCATATAACCATGTTTTCCCACCTATTATTAATCCCGGCGGATATTTGCTTGTATAGTACAGGATTGCCTTGGCTTACAATCCATGACTGAATATTTTCTTCTTTGCCGTTTTCATATTGCAATATATTCTTTGCTTTTACAACGCCCGGTACCGGCTGTTGCGACAGCCAGAATAACCAATCTTGTATGGGGGGCATTGCAGCAATGCTGTTTATTATTGATAGGGTAATTTTTCGCCTGCTGAATTGCTGTATTGCCTCAATGGCTGCTTTTACATAAACGGCATCAGTTGAGTTACCTGGCGCAAATACGCAAATACGCAATATTGCAGTATCAACTGTTTTGAGAGGTGAATTTTTCAGCACGGAGTTTTTTAGCGTATGCCATGTATTATATGTTCCGGTTGCTGAACTATGGGCTGTTTCAGCTAAGATGCTATCGCCATCTATTGCATATTCATCCAAAGGGAATTTTGCTGAATCACCTGCCGTATAAGCCTGCCAGTGCATTGTTGCAGGTGTTGCAGGGCGGTTACCGGTAAAATGATGCAGGTAATTATTGGTAAAAATGTACAATGGCATTTTGCCACCTGCTTTTTTATTAAGCTGCCTCGCTGTAACCCAGTAGTTATCATTTTCAGCAGAATCTCCCACGGGTACTGAAGCTCGCTGCAAACTGCCTTTCTCAAATTGGTTATTGAAGTAATGAAACTCAAGCCCTGCGTTTAACAAGGAATCAATCTGCGGTTTGAAATGCCGGTAGGTTTCATCCATATCATTTTTATCAACCAGCACCCATCCTTTGTTCTCTGCGGCTGTATTCGTCCATTGTGGCTGTGCCAGCAATATTGCTAATAGCAAAATCAGCAGGCAGCGTAATATAAGCAGCAGTAAATCATGCAGCTTAATACTGCTGGTGGTTTTAGTTGTTTGTTTTGATAATAATGCAACGCTGCCCACTTTTAGCACCTTGCCCTGCCGCACATTCCATAAATGAATGATAACGAGAATTATCATTCCTGTTGCAGCAAACATCCACGCCGGTTGCAAAAAATAAAACAATGTTTAAGCTTTTAATTTATTACGCTGGTTAAGAAAGTCTTTTAACACCTGGTCTAACGGCTGGCTTGTATTCATCATCCGGTAAAAAATATTCCTGTTTAATAATTCCCTGCGGATTGATGCTAAATAATCCCTGAGATTTTGCTGGTATGTTTCTTTGTCCCTGCCTGTATCAACATTTACCACTTCCCCTGTTTCAAGGTCCTCAAGCGCTTTATAGCCTTTATAATCAAGCTCCATTTCATTTTGCGACATTATATGAAACAGTATTATTTCATGTTTATATGCTGCCAGTGCATCCGCCAGCTGAAAAATTTCATCCTGTTCCTGGTACAGGTCGGTGATGAATATCAGCAGTTCTTTTTTTGTAGTGCCTGCAAAGATGTCTTTGTACTGCAATGGGGCTGTGAATTTTCCACCTGGTTTAATTTGTTCTATCTGGTAATACAATCTTGACAAGTGCTGGTGATCTTTTTTTGACGGAAGCATGAATAACCGGTTATCCTGCAAAACATACAATCCAACCGAATCATTTTGCATGTGCGCGAGATAGGCCAAGGATGCTGCAAGGTATTTTGCGTACTCAATTTTTGTTACTCCTTCATCTGAATGGTTCATTGAAGCACTTGCATCAATCAAAAGCCTGACTGATATACTTGTCTCAATTTCTGATTCGCGTATATAATACCTGTCGCTTCGCGCATACATCTTCCAGTCAAGCCACCGAAGATCATCACCGGGCTGGTAGCTCCTGTATTGGCTGAACTCAAGCCCCGGCCCTTTAACCTTGCTTTTGTTAATGCCCGCCATAAAGCCGTCAACAGTGGCCCTTGCAGACAACTGGAGGTTTTTTATGCTCATCAATATTTTGGGGTCAAGTAAACGGCTCATGGTGTTTTAGAAAATCTATAATTACCCATTTTTAATTATTTGTCCGCAGTTGCCACCGGGCCATTTTCGTAAGGAATCCACACCTCCAGGGGTGCTGCTTCCTGCCCTGCATCTGCAAACGGTACCAGTATTAGCTCTTCTTTTCTTTTTATATCCTCCCTGCTAACTGCAAAGGCCTGTTTACCTACCCAATAGGCCGGCAGCATGCCGGTTGCATCTTTAACAGTAAGGTTACCGGGGTTGGTAAAAGCCTTTGTTACAGAAATAAGGCGGCCTGCATTGAGTAACGAGTCTGCCGCAAGCACCTGCGGGCCACGCTTAAAAGCTACAAAGCCTTTATACGTAGGGTCGCCTTTTATCACCTGTACTGGCATATCAAATTTAACTTCCACCTTATCGTTTGATTGCCACACACGGTTTATGCTTGCTTCACTATTACTTGCAATATCTTGAGGCAGGCCGTTAACAGTAATACTGTAATTTTCCGCCCATGATGGTATGCGAAAATTGAGCGTGAATTTTTTTGACAGGGAAGGATTAACCGTGTACACTACATCACCTTCTTTGGGGAAAGTAGTTTCAGCCTTTAACCGGAGATTTATGCTTGTTCCATCGTCTGCTGTAATTGTTTGAATTACCGCGCCAGGTTCATACATCAGCACTGTAAATTGCTTATTCACATTGCCCCATATCATTTCAGGAATAAGCGAAATACCTCTTGGCACACTTGAGAGGCAGCAGGAAAACCCCTGGTCGCAGCGATAGGGTTTTGCACCCTGTAAAGCAGTATAGTAACTAACACAACCTGTTTCGGGATTTTCAGCAGCGAACAGGTGATTATACACAGCTTTCTCAATTTCCGCGGCATATTTCATGTCTCCCGTAATCTTCAGCATTTCGTTGTTAAACTGTATCCATGTTACTGTTACGCATCCTTCACCCATATGCACATCGTTGCCTGCAGGTAAATCATGCGGTGGTGTAAATATTTCACCCACGCTTGCAGTACCGGTTATATAGAGCCTTTTAGCTGTAATATCCTGCCACGCAGTTTTTAGCGCCGTAAAATACTTCTCGTCGCCGGTCAGCTTATAATATTTTAGAATACCAAGAAAGCAACTTAACATTTCATAAGCCTTTGCGTCGCCAACTTTGGTAACATCACCATACTGTTGCAGAGCGCTTAATATTTTTGGGCCTGTAGGGCTTTCCCAATTACTTAAAATGTACCGCGCAAAAGCAAGGTATTTTTGGTCTCCTGTATAACGGTACAAATCAACCATGGGCTCCAAAATGCTCCCGGGTGCCAGGCCGTTGTGTTCTCCATGTGTATTTAAATCAAGCTGGCCGGGCCCTGTGCCAAATGTGCGGCAAATAAGGTCTGCGGCGCGTTTGGCCGTTTCTAATGCCGCCTTATCGCCTGTTACAGAGTAATAACTCAGCAGGCCTATAATAGAATATTTGTGCGCCCAAACATCCCACGCAGTCCAGTAGTCTTTTGGCAGGTATGTACCTAAATACCCGTTTGGCAATTGTGTTGCAATATACTTGCGTACCATGTCATCCATCAGCGCTTTTATGCGTGCGTCATGGGTATAGGCATACGTTTTTGAAGCAGAGAATAAAAACTTGCCTACGTGTTCGCCTATCCATGTTTGTGAACCGGGCCTGTGTACAAAGCCCGACAATAATATGCCTGAATCAATCAGCAAAAGCCTCTTGTCAAGGTTTATGTATACGTGGTCATTCAGTAAGCCGTCGAACTGTTCCATACCCGCTGAAACATATTTGTCGGCAATTTTATTGGGCACTACAGGCCCCCAGTGAGCCGTTGAGTCAACAGAGGCATGTACTTTAAACATGATGACGATAAAACAAATACTGGCAACTATTTTTCTCATACAAAAGCATTTAATGTATTGCCGTTTTAGGGCGTTGAATGTGCTTCAGCAGTTCTTCCGTAACATTATCGGCGGTAATATTTTCTGCATCTGCTTTAAAGTTCATCAGTATTCTGTGCCGCAATACAGGGTACGCCATTGCATGCAGGTCTTCCATTATTACCGCATACCTGCCTTTAAACAGGGCCCGTGCTTTTGCCGTTAAAATAAGGCTTTGCCCTGCGCGGGGTCCCGCACCCCAGCGTACCCATTCCTTTATATATTGTACTATTGTGCTTTCAGGCCGGGTGGCGCGTATAAGATTGCTTACATAAGCTATTAAATCTTCGCTGATGGTTACATCCCTCACAAGCTTTTGCATTTGCTGTATGTCATCGCCGTCTAATACCGGTTCAATCACTGCTTTCTTACTTCCTGTTGTGCTGGCAAGCACCTGTATTTCTTCCGCACCAGTGGGATAGCCTATTTTAATATATAGCAAAAATCTGTCGAGTTGCGCTTCGGGCAGGGGATAGGTGCCCGCCTGCTCAATGGGGTTTTGTGTTGCAAGAATAAAAAACGGCCTGTCAAGCGGGTATGTTTGCCCTCCGTAAGTAACTTCAAATTCCTGCATAGCCTCCAGCAATGCTGATTGGGTTTTTGGAGACGTGCGGTTTATTTCATCTGCCAAAACAATATTGGCAAACAATGGCCCTTTATTAAATTTAAAAAAACGTTTGCCGGTTACGTGGTCTTCCTCCAGTATTTCAGTCCCAATTATATCGGTAGGCATCAAATCCGGTGTAAACTGTATGCGCCTGAATGACAGGTGCAGCGCCTGGCTCAATGTTTTTACCATTAAGGTTTTGGCCAGGCCGGGCACACCTTCAAGCAGGCAATGACCACCTGCAAGCAGCGCCACCAAAATTTCATCCAGCACAGCATCCTGCCCGATAATTATTTTCTGTATTTCTTTTTTTAGCCCCGGCAGTTTGCCCAATAAGTGTTTGATTGTGCTTTCCGATGTGTCCAAAATGTTAGGTTTTAATTACTTGTGCTGATTATGCTATCCCGGAAAATTAGAAAAAAAAGGTGATACCGGTATTTATTTACGGTAGTAGCGGTAAATAATGCGGATGAAAAGAACGGTAAGTTAATGTTTTATATAAGGGGTTATTTATAATGTTTTAATGGCGTTAATGTAGCTTACCTGCAACCCATTATTAACTACCTTTATGTTTTTGTATGAACGGGTCTGCTTTTACTTTTGCGCGGTTACGATATTTTTCAGGCGACTGGGATACAGACCAGCGTATGCCAAGCAATATTTTAAACTCCCTGATAGAATACACTACCATACCCGTAAACCTGCAGGAAAAGGTAATTGATCTTAGCAGTGATGAATTATTTCTTTACCCTTTTTGTTATATAAGCGGGCATAAACTTGTGCAGTTTAATGCGCAGGAGAGCGCCAATTTTAAAAAGTACGTGAAGAACGGGGGATTTGTTTTTGCAGATGATTGCAACCATGATATTGACGGCCTTTTCGCAAAATCTTTCGAAACACAGATGGATGTTTTGTTTGGGCACGGAGCCTTAAAAAAAATCCCCAACAACCATGCTATTTATAATAGCTTTTTTAGTTTTGAAAAAGGGCCGCCAACAACTGGCTTTGAACTGAACGGATGGGGAGATGACCTTGTGCATGATTATCTTAAAGCCATTGAAATAAACGGCCGCATTGGTGTACTGTACAGTAATAAAGACTATGGGTGCGAGTGGGATTATGATTTTCGCAATAAGCGTTTTCTTGCCGAAGACAACACAAAATTTGGCGTGAACATCATTATGTACGCAATGAATTCCTGATAGGAACTGGGATTATCTTATTACTTCAAACCCCTCAAAATATTCTTCTCCGGTATTTGATAGAATTACTTCTTTAACTATGGCGCGTGGCGGGCCTTGTTTGCACCATTCTATAAAAGCGTCAATTGCCGCATCGTTGCCGCTTGCAGTAATTTCCACATTGCCTTCAACGGTATTTTTTACCCAGCCGGTTATTTGCAGGCGCTCTGCCGTGTCTTTCGCACTTGCGCGGTAAAATACGCCTTGTACTTTGCCTTTAATAACAAGGTTAATGGTCATTAATTAAATATTATTGCTGCAAAGTAAAATAACACTGGCATAAACTTACAAACGATTGCTGCTAATATTTGTATTGGTGTTCATGTTCAGCTGGCGCCTGCGGTGTCCTGTTTTCATACCCGGGCGGGGCAAAACGCGGGTCCCGCGTAAATGATGAATCGGTTAAAGCATACATAAACGCTTTTAATTGCCCCGTTTCGTAGTTGGAAAGAGGAAGGTTATCTCTTACCAGTGAGTCAACCGTAGGGCTGTTAACAACGTTTTTGCGGTAATGGTCAAGCACATCCTGTAAATAGTAATAACGCCCGTCATGGCCATACGGAAAAGTAAGCTGAACATTGCGCAGGGAGGGTACCTTGAACTTCAGAGAGTCTGCAGGGTTGTGTGTTATTCTCATCCGGCCAATATCGTTTAAGTACTTATCTTCCGGTATGCCTGTATTCCTGTAACTGAAATCTGTAAAGAATGGCGGCGGGTGACAGCTTTGACATTTTTTTTGAAATATTTCATAGCCCAGGCGCTCCGGCAGGTTAAAGCTATCCTCACCACGCATCACGCGGTCATATTTACTGTTATCGCTTACCATCATCAGCAAAAACTGGCTTAATGCTTTGGTAAGCCGTTGTGTATTGATTGTTCCGGATCCGAATGCTTCTTTAAACATGCGGGGGTAGCTGGTGTCTGCACGAAGCCTGGTTAAAACATTTTCAATTGTTTCACCCATTTCCAGCGTATCGGTGATAGGAGCAAGGGGTTGAAGGTCGAGGTGAAGAATACCGCCATCCCACATAAATTCTTTTTGCCATGCAAGGTTAAAAAGCCCGGGTGCGTTACGCCGCGTAAAAGAGTTATTAATGCCATGGCTTAAGTTATGGTCGTAAGTGGCAAAAGCGGCAAATTGCTGGTGGCAGGATGCGCAGGAGAAGTTGCCATCCCTGCTCAGCCTGCCATCATAAAATAATTTACGCCCTAATTCAAAGCCTTCTTTTGTAACCGGGTTCTGTGAAAAATCATATACGGGTTTTGGCCACCCCTGCGGAATTTTAAATGGCAGCATGGTTGGTTGTTTTGTTTTCTCAGCAGAAGAAACCAATATTATACCTGCTGCAATAACAAACACACAAAAACATATTGTTGATATCCATTTCATTATTGCATTTCCCCGATACTGAACATTGTAGCATAATTATCGGCCAGCTGCATTGCGAGCGGTCCGGGCTCATGGCACATGGGATGTTCCGCTATTTTAACGGGATGCACACTGTTAAACAACTTATCAACATCTACATTAAGAGTAAGGCTGTGTATAAGGTGTTTGTGCTTTAGGAGAAAACCAATTTTTCTCGCAGCATTTTCACCTTGTTTATAGCCGCCCACATCAAA
Organism: Chitinophagaceae bacterium; assembly: GCA_035550215.1. Lineage (GTDB taxonomy): Bacteria > Bacteroidota > Bacteroidia > Chitinophagales > Chitinophagaceae > JABDFW01. The sequence continues at coordinate 87,501 of DASZPM010000007.1, forward strand.
AGTGAATTGGTTGGCGGGTACTTGCGCGGCTGGTGACGTAGCCTGCAGTTTAAGCATTATATAACCCGTATTCCATGTCCAGAACATACCGTTTACGGGGTCAAGGGCGCCCGTTTGCACACTGCTTACATTGGTAACGCTATCAACCCCCAGCAGGAAGGAGATTGACGTAATTTTTTTCAGCGACAGCGGAATGGTAATGGTTTGTGTGCTGGTATCTCCTGCATCAATTAAGAAGTAATCGTTGGGGAAAAATTGCACTGACATGTCGCTGCTGTCCTGCAACTGCACCTGTGTAATATAAAACCTGAATTTTTCTACAGTATAGCTCTCTCCAAACGGATTAGTGTACGTATTGCCCGGCGAAAAATGCTGCCTGCCTGCCATCAAATTAAATTTCAGTGTTAATTGTTCCCCCTGCTGCGTATTTTCTTTTACCTGGGAATAAACAGTTGCTGAATTAAGTAAACATAATACAGTCAACATCACACACAAAATGCCTGTTGTACTGGTTGTATAATGACGAATTGATAATTTCATAAACTCACGGCTTCGGTGCGAGGGACACACTTATTTGTACACCTGCACTGGTGTTTGTTATAGGTGCAGATGTTGAAATATACGGAATTGTTCTAATCTGGTCAAAATAAAATTTCAGCCTTACACGGCTGCTCATTACATAATCAACAGACGGCTGTATTGTGATAACCTTTTGCCCCCCTGTGCTATATGCCGAAGTCTGGTCAAGCTGGCTGTTGCTTTGGGTGTCGTCTTCAAAAGAGAGGTCTAATCGTACCGTCAGGTCATTGTCTAGTCGTTTACCCTTTGTGAAAGGCATTCTGAACGGCAGGTTAAAGCCTTTTTTCCTGAAACTGCCCCCAAACGACCAGCCCGTGCTACGCACTTCGCTTAGCTGATAATCTATAAGGCTAAGGCTAAGCTGTCTCCCTTTTTTATACTCAAAATGCAGGTTCATCTGTTTATTGGTGGTAACATCAATGCCAATCAGCGGCGAAAACTGTTCCTGTATGGTAAGGTTTGGTACAAGGAAAAACGGCACGTAGTTGCCGGAAATGGTATCAATAAATGCGGGGGCGCCCAGGTGGTATGGGTCGTAATAGTATAGCGCACTTGTAAAGCTGTTCATGCTTAGTGTTGAAGTATATGCATGGGTTATACTGATGCTGCTGAATATTTCCGCAAGTGCCGGTATCCTGGTAAGGCCGTTGTATGTTAGCCGCCAGTTAGGCAGTGGCGCTATTCCGCTAAACGGGTTGGATTTTATGTTTGAATTATTTTCATTCAGCAGTTTAACAGTGTTGGGGCTTTTGCCTGTATAGGCAGCTATAAAAGCAGGAATTAATACATCCTGCGCATACCGCCCGTACCCAAGCGGGTACACTACACCATTTGCATCGGTTGTAGTAGGGGAGCCTGCCGCCTTCCAGTATGGGTTTGCCTGCGCCAACCTGTTGGCAATTGTTTGCCGGTAATTTTGGAATTTAATAAACGTGGACGAGAGCTGGTTGGGATTATATTTTGTAAACAAGGTTTTGAAACTAATATAAGAAACACTGAACCCGCCGCCTGCGTATGGATTATAGTGCTTAAAGTCTCCAGACCCTGTTGAGTCTTTGAACAGTTCTGTATAATTCTTGGTGAAAGTCTTATCAAGATTAAGATCAATGGTAAAATCCCTTACCGGTTCAAGCTGGGCTGAAAGACTAAGATGCTGCTCAAAATCCTGCTGGTAAAACAGGTTAAAAGTAGTATCTCTTGTAATAACACCCTGCCTCGCCTTCATATTAAGCCAGGTTGTGTCGGGCTGTTTGCCAAATACATACCCAAGGCCGGGCTGCATGCTGCTGAAGTTTTGACCCAGTATTTTGGTGCTGTCAAGATAGCCTGGTATCCTGCTGTTGTAGGTTTCGTTATAGCTGGCAGTTACAGTTTTAAGCATAGTAATAAGCTGTGCTGCCGTTCTTACCGCGCCGCCTATCTGCCTTGGGCCCGACGCGTTTCGTTTTGCTTTACGCGCATCACGTTTTTGCTGCCTCCATTTGCGCAACGCTGCTTTTTTTGCCTTTCCTTTTAATCCCTTAATTACTTCTGCTCTCGGTTTTATATTAAATAATGAATCACTTATGTTACCGCTGCTGGTGTCTGTAATATTCTGACCCGGTGTTTTTGGTGTTGTAGCTTCGGTTAGAAATTTTGATTTACTGTATAATCTTGTAAGGTCAAACTGGCCGTTGAAATCATTTGACTGGCTGTTTTCAATAGTATTGCCAAGGTTTAAAGCAATGAGGCTCGCGCCAATCCAGTCATAAGAAGTAGTGTATGCATAACGAGCCGTTATCCAGTCGGTGGCAGGAAATTTAGCCAGTGGCAGGCTGTAACTCAGGGTAGCCTTTTGCTGGTACATAGTATTTCTTCCGCCGCTGAAAAAATTACGCCTTACCGTATCACGCTTGGCTTTGGTATTTAACAAACCATAGGGCATATCAACCGTGGCGTTATTAATGGCGCTGAAATCAAGATTAAAGCTGCGGGTCAAGTCCCATTTAAAGTTATAATACCTGTCAAATGTAAACAGGTTGTTGAAGGACGAATCAACCTGCTCAACTTTATTACTGTCATAAATGTTTACTATCCTCGGTATATACAAACCCGTTTGCTTATTTATATCGGCCCTGAAGCCAATAAGCGAAGGTGTAAGGTTAAAATTAAAGTCTTTGATAAGAGACAGCCAGGGAGACCTGTTCTTGATAAGTTTTTTAAATGGCTCAATATATTTTGACTGGCCGTTGTACGTATATCCAAAACCACCCCGTTGTTTTACAATATTATTTTGGGTGATGGTAGGATTAGTTTGAAGAAAACTGGTGTACGAGTAACTGAAATCGAAATTGCTCAGGCTCCACAGTTTCGGTTTTTTCCCATTTACGCCAAACCGCATATTGGTAAGGTTGATGGTTTTAATAGTAGTCTGGTCGATACCTGCAGCCCTGACCGAGTCTATCATTTTCCCTGCCGTGGCCAATTTATATTTATACAGCACGTCCTGGTCGTAGGGGTCGTATTCAGGTTTTAAAACAGTGCGGTCAATACTTGCGTACACAGGTATGGTAATGCCGGCTTTTTTAGGCAACAGCCTGCCGGCATCAATATTAATGGCGCCGTCAAATTGCATCATGTCAGTAAATGAGCGCTGGTTAACCTGCTGCTCAATCGTACCCCACCCGGCAGTATAGGTATTGGCAGAAAGAGACATTGTACCAAGATCAGCCAATCCTATATCAACCCTGCCAAGTGCAGCCCATCCTCCCTGTTCATCAATTTGCGACAACCTTAATTCATCAACCCATACTTCTGCATTTACAGTTGTATTGGTGGTTTTAGCATTTTCAATACCAATTAATATGCCCTGCACTTCGGCGAGGTTAGGGTTTCCCATCACTGCGTATGTCTTGCTGGTGGCAGTAGCCTCCCTGTAAATTTTACTGATGGATTGCCCTGATGCATCACGCCGCAATTTCAATTGCACAAGGTCTTGCAGGGCAAAGTCAAGATTGTTGACGGACGGCCAAATATCATCCGCGCTTGCCGTGGCATTGGGCAGGGTTACTTTTAAAGGTATGCGAACCTCGTAATAGTTTGTCAGGAAGTCCTGGCCTATGCGGATAACAGCATATAAATCACCATCATTTATTTGAGGTTGATTGAGGATTGATTCGGCATGAACGAACATGGACAACTCACCATAACGCCTGATATCAAGGTTGAGGGTCTTGAATACAGCCCTTGCATCGCCTTTGCCAAGATTATGCACGCGCAGGCTCATTGATTGCTCGTTCTGCAACAGGTTGACGCCATTGTTGCTTAATATCTGTACACGTTCAATGCCCGGCGGTATTTTGTAGGGAATAGGCAGCCTGCTGCTGTTTTCTTCTACATTTACTGAAAGCACATCAAACGAAGTATTGGTGTTGGCTGCGATAGGCGTATAAGAGCCCGTGGTATCGAGATTATAGGTGAATGTTCTCCACTGGTTGCGCACCAGGTCTAAGGTGGCAAAGCGCATTACAACAGAATCTTCAAACCCTGTAAGGTACATCCTCATAAAGCGGATGGATTTGAAATCAGGTATGTTGCCTATTTTGGCAGTAAAATCTTTTACCGGCACGCGGAATAAATACCATGTTTCAGGAGTTGAACTGCCGTTGGCAAGGTGAGGAGTTACAACTCTTTGATCTGTTATATATTTTGTTAAGCCGACAGCCATGCCTGGTTTAAGGTCAATTTCATATTCGTAATATTCTTCCGTTTCATTAAGGGTATTGTCGTGGTCAAGGTCTTCATTGTCCGGGTATAATGTAGCGGCAGGAGAGAATTGAGATGTGTTGCCGGCGACGGGTGAATTACCCTGCGGGTTATTGTAGTTTTTATACCTGCCTAAAATACCTGTTTTAGCCGCATCATAGCTCGCATCCCTGTACCACTTGTAATCGTCGTTGGACGGGTCACTGAATGCTTTTTGATAAACTGCTGAAGTTGTACCGAAGTTATTGGCAAGCTGTGAAAGGTAATTCGTTCTTTTTGAACGTTCGTCGTTATCATTCAATCCATCAAATCCAACGTCCTGGTATTGACGGTCATTCGGGTCGTTGCTAAAAGCCTGGGTTATTTGTATTGGGTTTAACGGCGCGCGCCCCCATGTGGTAGTACTGTCAATAGCAGCGGGCTGCGTGGGCGTATTCAGGCCATTTTCGTAAAATCGCCTGCCGTCCTTTAAAATGTCTTCGCTTACGCTTCCAAGGTCAATATATAATTTGCCGCCAGAACTTGCCGGGTCTTTTATAAAGGGGTCTTGCACCCAAAATTGGATAAATTCAATATTGCTGGTCTCAAAATCAGTCTGGTCAAGGCTTCGCATAATACCTCCCCAACGCTGCTTAAGCGTGTTAGGTTGAAATTTGCCATCAGCGGTTATATCTGCTTTGTCAGACGTAAAATTGTATGGCCCGGGTTCGGCGGGATAATAAGCGAGGTCAAAGGTAGAGGTCAGAACGTCTGTGATATTCGTCGTCCTTTGCGGGAATAACTCATTTGTACTTACGGCACGTACGCGCGGGTCGCTTAACTCGTTCTTATTATCACGCAGCGGGTTATTAGGGCTTGTTTTGTCCTGCAAAATTGGTTCTATATTATACCATGCAAGCTTTGCGCGGTTTTTACCATAATCAATGGAATCAAGCAGGGTTGCTTCAGGAAAGAGGCCATTACCTGCCGGAGTTGATGCCAGCGCCCAGGATACAAAGGGGAACCTCAAATCGACACTGCTGCTGCTGCCTTCAAAGTCATCGATATAGATGAGGCCGTTTGCGCCTGAGCCAATTTGTGGGGCATGCCCTGGTTTAAGAAACGCGGCTTCGCCGTACGCATTAATGGTACTGGGTGTGTTTGTTGTATAAAATGGCAACCTGTTCAACATTCTTGTAAGGCCCGGGAGGGTTGACCGGTAATTAAAATCTACGCCATACATGGTGTTTCGTATAGGGTCTTCGCCATAATCTTCCTTTGTAAAAAATGGCCTTTCACTCAGGCGCTCCATGGTTGCGCCTAATGAAAGTTTTTTACTTAATGCGTAATCTGCCCTCAACCCAAAAAAACTTTTTTGCTGTATCCCGAAACTGGCGTTGTTTTCATACTGCACATTAATAGGCACTCCCGAATTTAGTATTGCCTGGTTAATAACCTTCAGGGTGCCTAAATTATAATCAATAATATAATCCTGGTTTTCCACTAATGGTTGTCCGCCTGCTGTTACCGTGACTGAGCCCGGCGGTATATTAAAACCGCCTAAATACACCTCTGAATTGGAAGAGCCCTTTACCGTGCCCTGCAATAAATAGTGGTCGAGGTTGGCATAGGTTTGCGCGATGGCTTTTATAGAATCATACAACTGGTTATATATGTATTTATCAGCAATTGTATCCGGCACCCCGGAAAATGCCCTGTCTTTCAAATCCCGTCCAAAAGGTTGCAGCAACGGGAAGATTATTTTTCCCTGCTGGGATAGTACGGTAAAACTATCAACATAATCAAATTGCCCGTCAGGCGCCGGGTCATTACGATAGTTAAGCCTGTCAAGATTAAGGATAGAAATAAGCGATTTACCTGATACAGCGGTGCTGCTTTCAGGCAGGTACCTCTTTGTACCGCCGCTTGGCTCCTGGTATAATACATTTACATTAAAACCATCCTGCTGCAGGCTGGTAACGTCAAGCGAATAAACGTTTTTCATCATCAACTGCCATATAGGCAAGGCAGGCCGTTGAGATGTTGCTTTTAATAATTTAAGGAACAACACCTTCTGTACACCGCTGGTTGAGTCAACGGTCACATCCTGTGAAAACTCACCCACCTGGTAAACCCTGCCGTTATAGGTGTACTGGTAGGCTACCGCCAGTACATCATTTGGCTGCAACTGCTGCCGAAGGCACAAAAAGCCGACTTTAGGATTGAAATAGTATTCGCTTGGGTCAAGTTTCCTGGCAAAGGTTTTTTCATAATCTTCCACCGGGGTTAGCCCTCTTTGAGTCAGCGTGGTATTTACAAAGGTTGGGTCACGGTTGGCTTTATTCCCAGCTAAAAAATTATACAGGTCATTTGAGCCATTATCCGGCAGGCCATTGGTACTCAGTAACGGGTGAACATTACTGTTGTATGGGGAGTCCTCCCCTAAATCAGCCAGGCCAACGATTGCCCTGGTATTGGTAACAGTGCCGGTACGGTTAGTTACCCAAACTTCCAGCCTCAATATTTGTATTTGGCTGTTAATAACCGGCAGGTTTGCCATTGCCTTATTATAGTTGCGCCTGAAGTATTGCCCCATTAAAAAGTTCCTGTTTTCGTCGTAGTCATCCAGTTTCTTATTTATTTGGGTACTTAACCCGCCGCCCTGTAATGTTACTGACTGTCTTTGCGAGCGTTGGTTGGCAATAGCAGTAGTAATTGTTAATTTACCAAACTGTAACTGTGTTTTAATGCCAAAAAGGCTTTGTACGCTGGACATAAGCGTACTTTTTGTTTGAAACGAGATATTGCCGGCTTCAACTGACTTTATAATCTCATCATCCATGCCTTTATAATCCAGCTTTAACTGGTTTTCATAATCAAAATTGGCTAAGGTGTTATAATTAATCGGCAGTTTAAGCTTATCACCAATACTGGCGTTTACATTAACGTTTGACGTCATATCAAAATCAAACCCGCCGTTTCTTTGCGCCCTTTCCGGTAGAGTGGGGTTTTTAACATGCTGCCCTGTATACCCAAGTTTAAGGTCAACACTGCCCTCAGGCTTTATGTCAACTTTCAGGCCGTTAGGCCCAACACCAAAAATCCTGTCAAACAACTTATTATAAACATGTGGTTTTGGCCGCAGTGTGTTACGGTTTAATGTACTTAAGGCTTCGGAGCGCTGGTTAAAGTAGTCGTCCTCCGCCATTTGGTTTTGCAGCGCCCAAAATTCATCAAAAGTTAGGGTAGTGGGCGTTCTGTAAATGGTGTTACCTATTTTTTCAGTAATAATATACTGTTTGGTAACCGGGTCGTACTCTATTGAACGTTTTATAATAGACGTATCACTAAGGTAAAAAGGGTTATGATTTGGCCAGCTATAGGGGTCGCCGCGCCGGTCTTGCAGGGGGTAGTGTAACGAATCACCCGATGGCGCTGTATTAACTTTCTTTTGCGCCAGCAATGTGTTACTACCTGCGAGCAATACTATAAATACTGTAATTAATAAAAAACGAATACCCAATTTGCGTTAGCGATGGTTAAGTAAAGGTTGCGTCAATAACTATAGGTTTTTGAGTGCTGTTTTAATTAATTCTTCAAGGGTTATATTATCTGTTTTATGCGCTTTTTTCAGGGCATTTTCTGCAACCTGTTTTGCAATACCTAATGCCATAAGAGCATTTAATGCATCCTGGTCGATAGTGGCAGCAGCGCCACTTGGGGTTACTATGCCCGCAGTGGGCAATTTTCCCACTTTATCCTTCAATTCAAGTATAAGCCGTTCCGCAGTTTTACGGCCTATGCCTTTAATACTTTCCAGCAGCCTTGCGTTGCCCTGCAAAATGGCCCTTATAATTTCATCGGGTTTCATTCCCGAAAGCATCATTCTCGCAGTAGCCGCGCCAACGCCCGATACACTGATAAGCTGTAAAAAAAGATCTTTTTCTTCCTGTCCAAAAAAACCAAACAAAGTTTGGCCGTTCTCCGTTATGTGCAGGTAAGTTAACAGTTGCCCGCTGCCGCTATTGCTGATGTGCGAATAAGTGTTAAGGCTTATCTGCAACTCATACCCAACCCCGTTTACATCCACTATAACCTGCGCGGGCGATTTATGCACAAAGTTGCCCCTTACAAATGCTATCATAACTGCGATTAACCAAAAGTATGGTTTTCAGCCAAATAATACATTAATTTATAAAGGTATTTTTGGAAATACAAGTGCCGGCAAGAGCAAAAAAAATGCTAAAACTGCGCAATAAACTGTGCCGGGTATATTTGAACACCGCGGGGAAACCACAGGTTATTTTTATATTAAATCGTTTTTAAATGTAATGCAACCCCTTGTTAAGACAATAACGCAATCAAAAGCCATAACTTTGGAAATTAAAACCGGGTTATGCCGCACGAGTCAATTTCAGTATTTGATATGCTAAAAATAGGGGTGGGGCCGTCAAGTTCACACACACTCGGGCCATGGCGGGCGGCACAAAGGTTTGTGGAAACACTCGCAAAAAAGTTTGGGTTGGCGCATATAAATAAAGTGAGCGTAATGCTGTACGGCTCTCTTGCCAAAACCGGGAAGGGGCATGGAACAGATATAGCGGTTGTTTTGGGCCTTTGCGGTGAAGACCCCGTTACAATTAATGTGAACCTGATACAGCAGAAAATAGCCCAAATTGCAGAAAAGCAGTTATTACCATTAGGAGGCGGCAAAGATGTTCCGTTTGACCCTTTACTGAATGTGCAGTTTTTATTTGAAGAAACTCTGCCATTTCATCCCAATGGCCTTACCTTTTTAGCAGATGTTGACAATGGCGAAAATATAAGCGAAACATATTATTCCATCGGGGGTGGTTTTGTGGTGAAAGAGGGGGAGAAAGGTAACGCAAAAAGCCAGGTTGATTTGCCGTTTCCTGTCAATACGGCCAGCGACCTGATGCATTGGTGCATGAAGACTGGCATGGCCATACATGAAATTGTACTTGAAAATGAATGTGCGTGGCGCAGTGAAGCTGAGACAAGAAGCGGCGTATTGAAAATATGGGAAACGATGCGTGATTGTATTTACCGCGGCTGCCATACAAGGGGCGAGTTGCCGGGTGGCCTGCAGGTGAGGCGCCGGGCGTATGATTTGAATAAAAAATTACTTTGCGGGCGGCAGTATAATAATTATGATACATGGTTGCAAGCCATACGGCAAGGGGGAAATAATTTTAAGTACACGCTGGATTGGGTAAGTTGTTTTGCGCTGGCGGTAAATGAAGAAAATGCATCGTTCGGCAGGGTAGTTACTGCGCCTACCAACGGCGCCGCGGGTGTTATTCCTGCGGTGCTGCAATATTTTATAGTGTTTTGCGATGGGTACGATGAAGAGAGGATAATGCGCTTTTTGTTAACTGCCTCTGAAATAGGCAGCATCTTTAAAAAGGAAGCCACTATTTCTGCTGCCATGGGTGGCTGCCAGGCAGAAATAGGAGTGTCATCTGCTATGGCTGCCGCGGCATTAACCGAAAGCCTGGGTGGAACACAAAGGCAGGCATTGATGGCAGCCGAAATAGCTATGGAGCATCACCTTGGCCTTACCTGCGACCCGATTGGAGGTCTTGTGCAAATTCCATGTATTGAGCGTAACACTATGGGCGCTATAAAAGCTATCACTGCAAGTCAACTGGCTTTGCAAAGTGCGCCTGACTATGCCAAAGTATCCCTTGACAAAGTGATACAAACCATGTGGAATACTGCTGTTGATATGAACAGCAAATACAAAGAGACTGCTGAAGCCGGGCTTGCCGTGCATGTGCCCCTTGGTTTAAAAGAATGCTGAACAATCGAAACGGGAGTGTAGTACATTTATTTTTGAAAGAATACGCAATTCACTATACATGAATAATGTGCGAGGGTTACTGGTCTTATTAATGTTCTGTGTACTGCTGGCCTTTAATGTCGGTGCGCAGGCAAATGCAGTATATAAAAAAGAGATTGATGACTGGCACAGCCAGCGGATTGCCGATTTAAAAGCAGATGATGGCTGGCTAAACCTTATTGGCCTTTTTTGGCTTGATGAAGGTAAGAACAGCTTTGGCAGTGACAGTAGTAATGATATTGTATTTCCACCGGGCACGGTTACAAAAACCATGGGTTATTTTGAACGAACTGGTAACTCCGTAAAAATGGTAATTACGGAAAATGGGCCTGTTTATATGGATAGCCAGCGGGTAAAAGATGCAGTAATATTTACGGCTGATATGCAAAATGTACCAGTGGTGTCGTGCGGAAGCCTGCGGTGGATAATAATTAAAAGAGACGATAAAATCGGTGTTCGCCTGCGGGATATTAACAGTAAAGCACCCGCTGCTTTTACAGGCGTTGACAGGTTCCCGGTTGACAGCACCTGGCGTATACCGGCGATGTTGCAAAAACCGGCATTGCCATCCACCATTGCCATTACCAACATTATAGGGCAAACCACTAAGCAAGCGTCACCCGGTAAGCTGGTATTTAGTATCAGCGGCAAACAATATACGCTGGATGCAATGGAAGAGGGGGATGAATTGTTTATTGTTTTTGGCGATGCAACCAGTGGCATTACAACCTACCCCTCGGGCAGGTTTGTCTATACGAAAAAGCCCGGCGCTAACGGGTTAACCATGATAGATTTTAATAAGGCATATAATCCTCCCTGCGCTTTTACTGATTACGCTACCTGCCCGTTGCCGCCACGTCAAAACATTTTACCTGTTGCTGTAACTGCCGGGGAAAAGAATTATGGCACACACCACAGATAATGCAATTGTTTAATGGAACAACAGAAACACGACACGCAGCACCAAAAAATGGAAATGTTAACCAACAGGCTGCAAAAAGTATATAAACATAAAAGTAAGCTGGCCAAAAAACAGGCTGTAACCTGTTACAGGGTTTATGACCACGACATGCCTGAGTTTCCATTTTGCATTGAACTATACGATGATAAAATATACCTGGCCGAGTACTTGCGCAGGCACGGGATGACGGATGAAGAGCACGACCATTGGCTTGATGAATGTATTGAAGTAATAAGCAGGCAACTGGAAGTGCCGGTAAATAAAATATACGCCCGCCAACGGAAGCGGATGAGCCACCGCAGCGAAGACCAATATGAAAAACTGGAGCAGCAAAAGGAATTTTTTACTGTACAGGAACAGGGACTAAAATTTTTAGTAAATTTAACCGATTATCTTGATACAGGCCTTTTTCTTGACCACCGTATTACAAGGCAGATGGTGCGGGAGCAGGCAAGCGGAAAGAATGTATTAAACCTGTTTTGTTATACCGGCTCTTTTTCTGTGTATGCGGCAGCAGGCGGCGCGAAATCCGTTACTTCTGTTGATCTCTCAAAAACATACCTTACATGGGCTGAAGCCAATTTTACGATCAACCTTTTGAAGGACAGAACCAGGTTCAGTTTTATACACGCGGATGTGATGCAATACCTTAAAAATCTTTCACCCGGCATATTTGATTTAGTTATAGTTGACCCGCCGACATTCAGCAACAGCAAGCGAATGAAAGATTTTTTGGATATCCAGAGAGACCATGCTGAATTGTTGAATAATGTGCTTAGAGCTACAACAGCAGGCGGTATAGTTTATTTTAGCACCAACTATACTAAATTTGTATTAGATAGCGCCTCAATACAGGCTTCAGAAATAAAAGATATTACCAGGCAGACCACTCCTTTTGACTTTGAGGGCAAACTCAAACGCTGGTGTTATAAACTTAATAAATAAATTATAAAGTTGCCATTGTTGGTATATGGTAATCAACCTGAACAAAACCTGCTTGCGTGGTATATTGCGAAAAGTGATTTGCTATTATTTTTATAACTGCCAAAAGCTATTTATTTAAACTTGTGCCAATTAACAAGTTTATATAAATTTTTTAAAGAATAGTTGGTTTAATAAAATAGTTGCTTTACTTTCGTACCTCTTTACGGATTCCCCCATAGATTGTTAACCTTGCCACTTGAAAAGACGTGTATTAATTTTTTGGACTTAATAAAAAGATATGGGGCAAAAAACATTTACTTATTTTCATCGGCTGCTGTTTATGATTACTGATTTTTTAGTAGTCAATGCTGCATACCTGGTTGCCTATACTTTCTTTGCTTTGGTTAAATCCTCTGAATTCGGCGATGTCGGATTTAAGCTTTTTATATTCTTTAACCTTACATGGCTTATGGCAGCCGCCACTATGCGATTATATTCAACAGTAACGTTCAACAAAATAGAAGATATTTACAGGCAAAGTGCCAAGACAATTGTTATTCAATTTGTGTTGTTCGCGAGTGTTTTATGGGTAATACAAGCCGAAGTGAATGAAAAGCGGTTTTTCTTTTTGTGTTATGGCTTACTGATTGTATTGGTGGGTATCAGCCGTTTTTTCTTTACCTATATTTCCGAATTCATTATTAAGTCAAAGCTTCACAAAAAAATTGCTATAGTCGGTTACAATGAAACCGGGCTTGAGTTGGCGAAATATTTTCAAGGTAATAACAATATATACACTTTTGAGGGATTTTTTGATAACGCCTCCGATAATCTCTCTGTTGACGAAGATGGTCATGTTGTGGGATCTATCCAGGAATGTATAGATTATGCTATTGAAAACAATGTACAGGAAATTTATTCAACAATAATGCCTGGCCAGCACGAAGATATTACACGCATGATTGAGTTTGCAGACCGCAACTGCGTAAGGGTAAAATTTGTGCCGGATGTTAAGACAAATCTTAATACGGATTACAATATTGAGTATTTGGGTGATTTCCCGATAATAAGCCTCCGTTTTGAACCCCTTCAGGAGTTTAAGAACCGGGTAAAGAAAAGGCTTGCTGATATAGCAATAAGCCTGTTTGTTATCATTTTTATTTTATCGTGGTTGATACCAGTTATAGGGTTAATTATTAAGTTAGAATCTAAAGGGCCTGTCTTTTTTAAACAAAATAGAGGTGGGCGGGATAATGAGTTGTTTAAAATTTATAAATTTCGAACAATGACGGTGACTGAATCGGATCAGGAGTACAAACAGGCTACAAAAGATGATTCGAGAATTACCCGGGTAGGAAAGTTTTTGCGAAAAACGAGTTTAGATGAAATGCCTCAATTTATTAATGTTTTTTTGGGAAATATGAGTGTTATAGGTCCCAGACCGCATCCGATAAAGCTTAATGAGATGTATTTATTGTCAATTAATAGTTACATGACCCGCCATTATGTAAAACCGGGAATTAGTGGTTGGGCGCAAGTACAGGGTTTTAGAGGTGAAACAGAAACACCTGAGTTGATGAGAAGAAGGATCGAACATGATATATGGTATGTTGAACACTGGTCAACAATGCTGGATATACGTATAATAGTGATGACGATTATTAATATTTTTCGTGGGGAGCAAAAAGCTTATTAAATTAAGGGTTAATCAACTAATACTTTTTTGATGGTGTTCAAACGAGTTTATAATGCTTTCTTATAATAATTTTAGTTATTAAAACCATATTTTCATCTTAATAAGTAATTTTAAAATTGCAGTGTTACGGTTTATATGATTAATTTTACAGCCTTTAACAGCAATGCTAATGGGGCAATCAAAACTTACAACTAGGTCGGCCTTAAACGTATCATACTACATCCTTTGTTTATTTGTGTTTAGTGCTGCTGGACTTTCTCTCAAGGCCCAAACTGGGCAACGTTTGAGCGTATATAATTCCTTTGACACATACAAGTTGTATAACAACGATTCAGCAGCTCACACTGCCTGGAAACCTCTTGTATATACAGACACCTTACTGCCGGACACCCATAATAACCCATGGGTAAAGCGAAAATTTTTGATGGAGCATCTTTTGCAGGTGCAGGAAAAAGGGTTTAACCTGTACGGTGATATAATTGTAGATGAATATATTGGTAAAAGCAAGCGTTACGACAAAAAAATTGGTTCGAAAGAAATTAACGTGAAAACCCCCAGCATGGATACACGGGGATTTGAATTGCATGGAAATGTGAGCAATAAGTTTTTTTTTGAAACAAATTTTTATGAAAACCAGGGCAAATTTGGGGGGTATATTGATAGCTTTGTGCGGGCTAATCATATTATTCCGGGGCAGGATAACTTTAAAAATAACGGTGACGGTAGCGGGTTTGATTTCAGCTCATCTTCAGCAAAAATAACTTATATACCAAGTAGCCATTTATTGTTTGACCTTGGTTATGGCAAAAATTTTATTGGAGATGGATATAGGTCACTACTGCTTTCCGACTGGTCAATCAACTACCCATATTTCAGAACCTCGCTCACATTTAATAATTTTCAGTACTCAGTAATGTGGTCTGAGTATATCAGCAGTATTGATAGAACGCAAAATAATAAGCTTGGCTATTTTCGCAAATGGTCGCAAACATACCTTATTGACTGGAAAGCAACACCGATACTTACATTAAGTTTATTTGAATCTGTAATTTGGCCAGACGCAACCCACACACCATACCGGGATAAAGATGTCAGCCCATCGTTAATAAGTCCGGTTATATTCCTGCATGGCAGCAAATCGCCATCCGGTATAGAAAATAACGATATTGTTGGTTTTAATGCAAAAGTTAAGATATATGACCGTAGCTACGCATATGGCCAGGCTGTGGTAAACGAATTAGGCAAATCTTCATCATGGAGCAACCGCACCGGTTTCCAGGTAGGGATACGAAGCAATGATGTTTTTGAAATACGCGGACTTAATGTATTGGGAGAATTTAACACCGTTCGCCCTTATACCTACGCGGGGTCTTCACAGGATGTAAGTTATACAAATGCCAACCAGCCATTGGCGCATCCACTTGGCGCCAACTTTAAAGAACTTTTGCTGGTGGCCACGTACAGCTATAACAGGTGGTGGTTGCGCGCGGAAGGCTTTCTTGCCAATTATGGGCTGGATAGCGGCGCATCTGATTATGGCCACAATGTTTTTATTCCATTGCCTTCGCAATCGCCCGTTACTGGTAATGTTACAACAGGGCAGGGGGTGCCAACAAAAATTCAGTACGCAGATATTAAGGCCGCGTATATACTAAATCCTCAAAGCAATCTGCGTATTGAGGCAGGGGCTACGTACAGGCATGAGTTTAATGATTTTTCCAATTATAAAGACTTTATATTTTACATAGGCATACGTATGACTTTCAGAAGTTTATTATATGACTTTTAAATACCATTACAGTAACCGTTGGCAATTATGAAAAAAGTATTTACACTGGTATTAATAACTGCATGTTGCACGCGGGCATTTTCGCAAAATATCCCGCTCGCCCAGCAGGTGCAGAAGCGGTTTAATAAAATGGTTTTAAACGCCGATACTTCCGTATTTACAGGGTTCAGAGCTACGGACTGGCTTGAATATAAAAGCTTTTTAAGCAGTCAAAAAACACAGGTAACAGACAGTGCTTTCGGGTTGAGCAGCGGTGCGCCGGGAGGCTATTTTTTTAAGCAACTTTCAACCAACAACTGGGTGCAGGCCAACGGAAACAACAGCATATTTGCACTTGACCCGTATATAAATGCTGCTTTCGGCAAGTCAAAAGAGCAAAGCAATGCCCTGTATGAAATTTCTGCAGGCTTAAGGCTGCAGGGTACAGTTAATGACAAGATTTCGTACGGCCTTGGATATGTATATACCAACAGTAAATTTCCCAATTATCTTAATACTTACCTTGCGTCGAACCAGGGCTATGGGCTGGGTATGGCCAAGGGTACCCTGCAAAACAACGGGGCTTACAGTTTCTCAAACATAACAGGCTATTTTACTTATATACCCAACAGGCATTTTTTGGTGAGCATAGGCAATGGCAAGAATTTTATCGGCGATGGTTACCGCAGTCTTATTTTGTCGGATAATTCTGCCAATTATCCATATATCCGTCTCCAGGCAAGGTTTTGGAAGCTTACTTACAATGCGCTTTATGCAGAATTTGACAACCCGAGATATCTTATAGACGGGAACAACCAGCGCAAATACAGCGTAATGCATTACTTAGGTGCTAATTTTTCGAAAAGATTTCAGCTTGGGGTTTTTGACAATGTAATTTGGTATTCCAGGGACACTACCATTAACCGTGGCTTCGATGTACAATATTTAAATCCATTTATTTTTACAAGGCCGCTTGAATTCGGCATAGGTTCGCCGGATAATGCTTTTATGGGGCTAACCTTTAAATATATCCTGTACAAAAAAGGCTTTTTGTATGGACAAATAGCATTGGATGACCTGCATATTACCGAATCTGTAAAGAATCATGCTCAACATTTTGGGGACAAATATGGGATACAACTTGGTTTATGGAACGAAGATATTTTTAACGTAAAAGAGCTAAGTTGGCGTGTTGAGTTTAATTCTGTTAGGCCCTATACGTACACTCACGGTTTTGACAAGGCAGGGTTGAATTATACCCATGCGAACCAGGCGCTTGCCGACCCTTTTGGCGCTAATTTTAATGAGCTGATTTCAATATTTCAATATAATAATAAAAGGTGGTTTGGGATGTTTGAGAACATTTACACTGTTCGCGGGGAACAGCCTGCAGGACTTGGGTATCCTATAGGATATGACCTTTGGGGTGGGGACTTGTCTGATTATCCAACTGCCCCTGTTTATGGCAGCAAAACAACCCAAGGCGTAAAGAACCATTATTTTTATAACCAGGCTAGCTTAGGCTATCTTATCAACCCTCGTAACAGGCTGGCGTTACAGGGAGATGTGATTTACCGCAGGCATACTGCGCCAGATTTGGTAAGCTCAGATTTCTATTTTACAATAGGGATAAAAACCGGGTTGTATAACTTTTACAAAGATTTTTAAAGAATTGCTTTTAACATTCTGAGAGTCTTAAGTCAATTACTTTCAACTGGATATGTTTTTCACCGTTCCATTCATTCAAGTCAAGTGTAAAAACTATGTCAAGCGGGGTTTTAAGCTGCAGAAGGCTAAATTTTTCAGCCATGTTAAAACCAATACCTGCAATAGTTGTATTACCCTGTTTTACAACAAACCTTATGTGCTGCTCTTTGAGGATTTTTGAGTAACCACTTTCTGAAATGTTCCTTGCGACAAATACGGGCCGCATATTATCGGGGCCGAAGGGCTCCATCTGGCAAATTATATTGTTAAAAGCCTCAGTCAATTCTTTAAACTGCACTTCGGCATCAATTACTATTTCTGGTATCAGCACATCTTCGGAAATGGTGGAGGACACTATGCGTTCAAATGCTTTTGAAAAATCCTGCACTTGGCCGGGCAACATAGTCATACCGGCAGCAGCGAAATGTCCGCCGTAACCCAACAAGTGCTCACGGCACGCATGTATAGCTTCGTACAGGTTAAAGCCGGGAATGCTTCGTGCGCTGCCGGCAACAATTTCCCCGCTTTTAGTTAACACCACTGTAGGCCGGTAATAAACATCAATCAGGCGTGAGGCTACTATACCCACAACGCCTTTATGCCAGTGGTCTTTGTATACAACGGTAGTCTTCAGGTTAGCAGCGTTCTCTGTACTTTGTATAATGTGCAGTGCTTCTTCGGTGGTGGTACTGTCCGCTTCCTTCCTGTCTGTATTATCGTTGTGCAGCATCTCTGCGTAGGTAAGCGCCTTATCAAAGTTCTTTTCAATAAGCAACTGTATCACTTTGCGTGCGTCATCCATCCGGCCCGCGGCATTAATTCGCGGTGCAATAACAAAAACAAGATTATTGAAAGAGATTTTTTTTTGAATTGCAGATAATTGAATGAGTGCTTTTATGCCGGTGCAGGGATTGTCGTTTACTTTTATCAACCCAAAAAAGCTTAATATCCTGTTCTCGCCTGTAACAGGCACTATATCAGCAGCAATGGCTGTTGCCACAAGGTCAAGGTACTGAAGGTATGTTTCGCGGGGCATATTCAACTCTTCAGTAAGGGCATGCATCAATTTGAAGCCGATGCCGCATCCGCAGAGTTCTTTAAAAGGATAATCACAATCTTTTTGTTTAGGATTTAATATAGCCACAGCAGCAGGTAACTCGCTGTCAGGTAAGTGATGATCGCATACCACGAAGTCAATATTAAGCGACTTTGCGTAGGCTATCAGGTCAACAGATTTTATACCGCAGTCTAATGATATGATGAGTTTAACATTATTGACTACGGCATATTCAATGCCCGTGCCTGAAATGCCATATCCTTCCTTATACCGGTGCGGAATATAATACTCTACATTGCTGTAGAATGATGTGATGAAACTGTAGAAGCTGGCAACCGCGGTTGTACCGTCAACATCATAGTCTCCATATATTAATATTTTCTCATTTTGTTCAATAGCCAGGAGAATACGCTTTACCGCCTTTAACATATCTTTCATCAACCATGGGTCGTGCAATTGGGAGAGCTGCGGCCTGAAAAAACTTTTTGCTTTGTCGTATGTGTCAATACCCCTGCCCACAAGTATTTTGCACAGGGTATGATTAATTTTTAAAGACTGGTGCAGGGCCTCAGCCCGGGCTTCGTCGTCCTGTAATATTTTCCAGCGTCTTTGCATTACATTTTTCTGTCGATTGTATAAATTACCATTTCTTCCAACGCATCCCTAACCTCATTTTTTGGAAATTTAAACAATATATTTAGCGCTTCATCTTTAAAAGCGGTCATTTTCTGCTTGGCATATTGTATCCCGCCCTGGTTCTCAACTGCCTCTATAACAAACTTTACTTTTTGCTTGTCTGTATTTTCGTTTTTAACTATGTGTATTATTTGTTTTCGTAATGCCGGCGTGCAGTTGTTAAGTGTGTATATTAGTGGCAGGGTCAGTTTTTTTTCTTTTATATCATTGCCGGTTGGTTTGCCAACGTCTTCATTGCTGTAGTCAAAAAGGTCGTCTTTTACCTGGAAGGCCATCCCTACCTTTTCACCAAAAAGACGCATTTGTTCAATACTGTAGTCATCAGTGAAAGTAGTTGAGGCGCCAGCAGCACAGGTTGATGCCAGCAATGAGGCCGTTTTGCCTTTAATTATCTCATAATAAACTTCTTCTTTTAAGTTAAGGCTGCGCGATTTTTCGATTTGGAGTAGTTCGCCTTCACTCATCAGCTTAATTGCGGTGGTAAGAATTTGAAGCGCCCTGATGTCGTTATTATCAACGGAAAGCAGGAGACCGCGGGAATAGAGATAATCGCCCACTAAAACAGCAATTTTATTTTTCCAAAGCGCGTTAATCGAAAAAAAGCCCCTTCTCTCCAACGCTTCATCCACAACATCGTCATGCACGAGTGTGGCAGTGTGTAATAATTCCACAAGTGAGGCAACGCGGTATGTTGCCGGCTTAATTTCACCCCCAAGTTTAGCACTCAGCAAAACAAACATCGGCCGGAGTTGCTTCCCCTTGCGTTTAACAATATAGCGCATTATTCTGTCAAGGAGGGGGACATTGCTTTTTACCGATTGCCTGAAATGTTCTTCAAACTCGGCTAACTCGGCGGAAATAATTTGTAAGGCTTTTTCCATTTTTAAACTTGCCGCAATATAGTATCAAAAACTTATAATAAACCATATGTACTTTAAAGGGGAAAATTTGCATTTATAAACTAAATGTGGATATTTTTTTGGAAAACCAAAATGTGGCATCAAAATTGGCAAAATAAATTGCAAAAATTTGGAATTTCACTTATTATATCTAAATTTGTAGCACTTATTTATTGGGAAACATTAAACAACAAACAAAAAAACCAAATTACACCTATGGCAAGCAAAAAGTACACTTTAGTCTTAGCCCTATTAGGGCTAATTCAGACTGCTACCTTTGCGCAAACGTTAAACGATCCGAGCGACGCTTACGTTTTCGATTCGAGTAAGGTATCTACCAAACACATGCCTCAGTTTACCGAATTCAAGAACAACGAGTATCCTTATCCTGCCAGGCCCAAAGACCAATGGGAATTGGGTGGTGGTGTAGGAAATGGCTTTGTTGCAGGCGATCACCGATTTTTGGGTGCAAAAAACCGTTTTGGCGGCCGTTACAATGGGGGCCTTACGGGTAATATTACTTTAAGGAAATCCTTGTCTCATGTTTTATCAGTAAGGGTTGGTTATTATGGCTCCATGACTTCTATTCCTTCCCAGGACTTCAAAAATAATCCCGGAGCTTTTCCTGCTGCTAAAAACTACATGCACGAACTCAGCGCAGATATGATTGTTTCGTTAAACACATTGAGTTATTATAGAGGTAATCCTAAGGTAAATTTTTATGTGCTTGCAGGTTATGACCTGGTAGCTACAATGGTCACCGTTAATAAACCGGGTAATCCAAGCGCTAATTACAGGCCGTATTACTATCCAACTTACGAATTAATTACAACTTTTGGTGGCGGTAATAACGCCGCGGCACAAAAAGCAGACAGGAAAAATTGGGCTTTAATGCATGCTTATGATTTTGGCGGCGGTGTAGCATTTAAATTAAGTGATAAATTTAATATTGGTTTAGAACAGAGGTTTGTAGTACCGATGTTTGGAAATGACTATCTTGACGGTGTTAAAAGTGGTAAAGGCGATGATACCTGGAGCCAATCCACCATAAGGTTGAACATGAACCTGGGTACTAAATCAGGCACAAGGGTAGCACCGCTTTGGTGGATTAACCCCAACAACTATGTGTATAACGAAGTTAACAAACCTAAGCACATGCTGATCCCTACGCCGGTACTGCCTGATGCTGACGGTGATGGTATAACTGACCAGTTTGACCTTGAGCCAAATACACCTGCAGGCGCTCCTGTAGATTCTCATGGTCGTGCTAAAGATACAGACGGTGACGGCGTACCTGATTACAAAGACAAGGAAGTGCTTACACCACAAAGCTGTTTCCCTGTTAACGCTGATGGCGTTGGTACTTGCCCAGAACCTGCTTGCTGCAAAGAATTACGCGATAGCATGATGGCATGGGGTGCACATCGTAATACTTGTAATCTTTCAAGCCTGCCCAGCGTTACTTTCAAGGCTGGAAGCGCAAGGTTGAGCAAAGATGCTATGAACATATTGATGGGTGCTGCCGGGCAAATTAATGCTAATCCTACATGTAATGTTAAGGTGATTGGGTATGCTGCAGACGCTAACAAACGTTCACAGCAGTTGGCTTGGGATAGGGTGAATGCCGTTATTAAATACCTGGTTGAAAAAGAAGGTGTTGCAGAAAGCCGTATAATTTTCAGCTATGAAAATATCGGTACATCAAACACAGTTGATTTACAGCCAACTACAGAAAGCGGTCCTAACACAGTACCTGCTCCTCATCCCCAGTACAGAACAACTCACTAAAGTTTAAATAGTACTTATTTAAAAGCCATCCGAAAGGATGGCTTTTTTATTTTGTCAGATGCGCATGGCGTAATATGTCGGCCCCCTGCCTTAATTACCTGTGTAGCTGTTGCTGGTGTTTTGCATGCACGCCTGAAAGCTTTAAAGCAAGTGATGATTGAATAAGTGAGAAAGCCTGCTGCGCTGCATCTGCAGGAGCAAGGCCACCGGGTACATGTATATTTGATATACAATAACGGCTTTCGTCTGTTAAACCCGTTACGGGGCTATATGTAATATATATGCCCATACTATGTGGCGAGCTAAGCCCTGGCCTTTCTCCAACAAAAACTACCGATACAGATGCTCCTGATAACATCCCTATTTCGTCGCCGATAGCTACCCTTGCCTGCTCTGCAATACACAACGGCGCAATAGCATACCCCATATTGTTACATAAATTCATCAAAAGTTGTAGAACGGGTTGTGTATATAATTGTACAGCTTTTGCCGACAGCCCATCGGCGATTGTAAAAGCAATGTCAAAATTCTTACCCGGCTGAATTTTTTTTGCGGATGTAATATCAAGCAGCCTGCCTTTATCCGGCCGCTGTAAGTATTCGCCGCGGTCTTTAGCCCTGCTGTGCAATTGTAAAACGGGCAGGTGAAATACTTTTAATTCTTCTGCCAGTCGCCCGGTATCAAGTGCCGTATAAACAGCATCTCTGGCCTGTGCATGGTCAGCGCGAAACTGCAGGTTTTCCGCCAGGAGGATGGCATTCCCCGTCCGGCCTAATGCTATACGGGCATTGGTAAACTTTTTCAGGGCCTGCCATGTATCAGGCCGTTTAAAAGGCTGTATCGCTGTAATATTTGTGCTCATTAAAAATTATTTGTAAGAAGCAGGTGAGTTGGCTCTACTGGTAACAGGTTTCCTGCATCATCAAAAATGCCCTGCTTTTTAAGCCACGCCTCAAATTCAGGTGCGGGCTTAAGCCCCAGGAGTTTTCTTATATATAAAGCATCGTGAAAAGAGGTTGACTGGTAATTAAGCATAATATCATCAGCACCCGGAACACCCATAATAAAGGTACACCCGGCAATACCAAGCAGTGTAAGCAGATTATCCATATCGTCCTGGTCTGCTTCCGCATGATTTGTATAACAAATATCACAGCCCATCGGCAAACCGAGCAGCTTACCGCAAAAATGGTCCTCCAGTGCGGCGCGTATTATCTGTTTTCCGTCAAAAAGATATTCCGGCCCTATAAAACCTACCACGGTATTTACCAAAAGCGGGTTGAATTGCCGCGCAACCCCATAGGCCCTTGCTTCGCAGGTTTGCTGGTCAACGCCTTCATTGCCATTGGCGGAAAGAGCGTTTCCCTGCCCTGTTTCAAAATACATAACATTGTTGCCAACAGTACCACGGTTTAATGATAATGCACTGTCATAAGCCTCCTGTAATAATGCCAGGTTTATACCAAAGCTATCGTTTGTTTTTTCTGTACCTCCGATGGATTGAAATACAAGGTCAACGGGCACCCCACCGCGCATGAGCTCCAGCGTAGTGGTTATATGTGATAGCACGCACGACTGTGCCGGTATTGCATATTTCTCCCGCAGGCTGTCAATCATATATAATAATGTGGTAACTGCCCGGGAGTCGTCAGTAGCAGGGTTAATGCCTATAACCGCGTCACCGCTGCCGTTTAACAGGCCGTCAATTATACTTGCTGCAATGCCCTTAGGGTCATCTGTAGGATGGTTGGGCTGCAGCCTTGTTGAGAGCCTGCCCGGAAGCCCGATAGTGTTACGGAATTTTGTTATTACACTGCATTTTTTTGCCACAGCAATCAAATCCTGGTTACGCATTAGCTTGCTAACTGCAGCCGCCATTTCGGGTGTTATGCCCTGGGAAAGCATGCCAAGAGTAGTTGTGCCGGCTTCATCACTTAACAACCAATCCCTCAAATCACCTACAGTAAAATGACTGATTGGTGCGAATGCTTCAGCATTGTGTGTATCAACTATCAGCCGGGTAACCTCGTCGGTTTCGTAAGGTATCACTGGCTCGTTCAGTAATGTTTTTAATGGCAGGTCGGCCAGCGCCATTTGCGCTGCCACTCTTTCTATATAAGTACCGGCCGCGAGGCCTGCCAGCACGTCGCCCGAACGTAATGGGGATGCTTTTGCCAGCAGGGTTTTTATATCTGCAAACTGGTAAGTAATATTTTGTATGGTGCTTTTATAAGCCATTATTTAAAGTTGTTATAATGCATTTTCCGCTGGAGAAGCTTCAGTGGCGCTGGTTAAAATAATATCCTGTGATTTTTGCCTGTGTTTGCCTGAGAGCATAAGTATTGCCAGTAAAACAGCCATACCTGCAAAAAACCATACGGTTAACTGCATATCATACCAGGCTATCGCCAGCAGGCTTGCTGCTGATAAAACCAACGTTGTTAGAGGAAAAACAGGATACAACGGCACTTTAAAAGGCCGTTGCAATAAAGGTTGCTTTTTACGCAGTACCAGCAGGCTTACCATACTGATGATATACATAACCAATGCGCCGATTACTGACAAAATAATGATGGTGCCTGTTGTGCCTGTAGCAATGGCAATGATGCCGATGACAGCGCCTGTAATTAGCGCCCAGTGGGGGGTTTTAAAGCGCCTGTTTACTGACGATAAAAAAGACGGTAAATAGCCGCTGCGCGACAGCGCGAACATTTGCCTTGAGCAACTGATAATAAGACTGTGAAACGACGCGATGAGGCCAAACAACCCAATACCGGCGAAAAGATTGGTAAATTTATTTTGGCCGCCTAACACAACACGCATAGCATCCGGCAGAGGGTCATCTGTTGTGCTTAGCTGCCGCCAGTCGGTAATGCCACCGGTGCAAAGCATAACACCCAGCGCCAGCAGTGCAAGTGTTGCAATGCCGTATATATAGCCTTTTTTAAAATCGCGCTGTGGATTTTTTACTTCCTCTGCTACCATGGCAACGCCTTCAATACCCAAATAAAACCATATAGCAAATGGCAGGGCGGGCAGCAACCCCTGCCAGCCGCCGGGCATAGGATTTTGTACAAAATTACTCCACTTAAAATGCGGCGCTGTTATGCCCATAAAAATGGTAAGCTCCGTAATAGCGAGAATGGTAACTACAAGATTGAATATGGCTGATTCCTTAATACCAGACAAGTTAATGAGCGTAAAAATGAAATAACATATATACGCAACATACGTGGGATTAAAAGAAGGATTAAGAAAATGCATGTAACCGCCTAATGCAACTGCAATAGCGGGTGGAGCAAATAGAAATTCTACAATAGTAGCGTAGCCTGCAATAAAACCGCCTATTGGGCCAAGCGCATGGCGGGAGTAGGCAAACGGGCCACCCGCATCAGGTATTGCAGCGCTAAGCTCGGTGAAGCTAAATATGAAAGTTACATACAGAAGCGTAATGATAAGTGTAAGAATTAGAAACCCAATGGTGCCTGCATCTTTCCAGCCTAAATTCCAGCCAAAATATTCGCCTGAAATAACAAGGCCAACTGCTAGCGCCCATAAATGTACAGGCCTTAAAACTTTTTTTAAAGAGGTATTTGATTGCATTAAGTTAGTGCTTGCTTGGGGCAATCAAATTACTACATAATTATCATATAAGGCTGTAAAAGTTGGCTACGCGTGCAAAAGCCCGGTTATTTTTTTGTCATCATTGTATGCTGTTAATATAATTTTTAATTCCGGCCTCATCAACATAACATACATATTCCTCTTTGTAAAATGATGCACCGCAGCGAATGTAAAAATCAATGGCGTTGGTGTTCCAGTTGGAAACCATCCAATGTATTTTTTTGCAATTTTGCGCTTTTGCAAATTCAAATATTTTGTCAAGCAGTCTTTTGCCAACGCCGTGCTTACGGTATTGCGGTTTAACGTACAGGTCATCAAGATAGAGCGATTTACCCGTCCATGAATAATATGCGAAACAACATGTAGCTAAACCTGCCAGGCTTCCATTTTCATCTTCTGCCACAAAGCATGTAAAATATTGCTGCTCCTGTTTCATCAGTTCAGCAGTATTGGTAACTATTTCCGGTGAATTTTTTTGAAAAACCGCAAACTCTTTTAATGTTGCAATTATGGCCGGGTAATCTTTTTCAACAGCGGCCCTTATTTTTATATTCATATTTGTACACTCTCTCAAATGTACAATTTGAATGATAAGAAATTGCTTTGCAAAAAATTAATCCGTCGCTTTTCCTCCTTTTGCATACCACCTGCCTATTATGGTTGTATCAGCATCTGAAAGATGACCACCTAAAGGCATGCGTTTGTTAAAAGGGGTAACCGGGTCAATTACCGCGGCTTTTATTGAGCCCGCAAGTGAGACTATTTCAGCGTCTGTCGTAAGAAACACGGGCATACCCTGCCCGCCGGGGTGATGGCAGGTAACGCAATTTGCCTGGATGATACTTCTTACACTGGGAAAATAAACTGTTGGCGGCGTTTCGGCAGATTTGTTCGTGCATGACGCATATATTATTGGGCAGGCAGCAAATGCACACTTTCTTATGTTCATATTTTTTATTGAAGAGTTACCAATTAGCAGGTTGACTTCAATAAATAAATTTTTGTTTCACCGCTTGTCAATATCCCGGTGTTAAATAAAACTGAACGTGCCGTTTATAGTTTTGAAAAAATGAAATAACCAAGATTAAGGGTGTCTTCCGCGGCTTTACCGGCCGGCGTAATAAGTAATGAATATTTTTCTTTCATGCCGGGCGGCAAAATATCTTCAATAGCATATACATCATCCACATCAACACCGTATTTATCATCTATGTGCGATTCAGCCCCTTTAAAACCCGTGTGTTTGTAAAAAGCTGTTTGCTTTGCTTGCTGCACTGCAACGCCTTTACCAGGCGCAACGCAAATCATTTTATAATGATATTCTTCAAATTCGTTTTGTTTATACCCACCAAGATTTAAGAAAAATAATTTTTGTAAAGCGCTGTCATCTTTATTGTCTTGTGCAGCATTTTGTTTTTCAGCAACACTAATTTTATACCCGTCAACATGTGTTACTTCACGCCACGCGTCAATGTGCATGCGGCCTTCAGCTTCCGGCCAAAATTCAATTATTGCAGGTACCAGCTCCTTAATATTTTCCGCAATGCCAAAAAAAACATCATGTTGTTCTGTATGCCTGCCATTGGGCGTACAACCGATGAGTACCATAAACAGCACGGGTTTTTGCATCATAAAAATTTTACAGCAAGTCAATTATGTATAAGTAAAAATACATATTCAAAAGGTTGTGTAAAGCGATGTTAAATTATATTCTTTTAAATTAGTTAAAGACTTTAAAATATTCTGTAAATATTATTGTATTTAAGAAAAACTGGCAGGGATGTTGACAATAGACGGTTGCTAAAACTCCCCCTTTACTTTAAAAGTTACAACCTATGAACATTACTTTTAAACACGTAAGGGGCGGCAATGTTGTTACAGTGGCGGCTACCGTAATTTATAATATTGAGCAGGTTACTGATATGTTTATTGTGCTGCCTAAAAGTTATACCCATGAATTGGGCGATATAATTACTTTTTTCAGGACGGTGAATAATTATTGGTGGAGTGATACACTGGTGCGCATGCTGCACCCCGAATCATTCAGAAACCTGCTGGCGAAGCTGATTATTGTTTTTAAAGATTTTGGCTTTAAATTTTTAGAAGACGCGCCTGATGACTAAATTATAAATTGTAATTTTCGTGTCAATAAACGCCACATGAAAAGAAACAAACAACAACGCCCATTCTTATTAAACAGGCACGCCGTGCCTGTTTTTTTATTTGTGTTATTAAACCTTCGCATTACGGCTAAAGCTAATAGCGACGTGGTTTTTCCGCTACATGTAAATGGTACGAATAATTATCTCGCAGATAAAAATAATAAGCCTTTTTTGTTAAGAGAGATTTCTGCATGGGGGCTGATACAGGCTTTGCCGGAAAAAGATGAAGCTGCTTTTATTGACAGTGTAAAAGAAAAAGGCTTTAATACATTACTGGTAAGCATCATATCTTTCGACACAAGGTTTGCGGGTAACCCGCCTGCCTGGCAAGGTATAATGCCATTTAAAAAACAATGGGATTTTTCTACTTACAACACAACATATTTTGAGCATGCGGACAGGTTTTTGAAAATGGCAGAAGATAAAGGTATGCTTGTATTACTTGTGCCTTGTTATCTCGGCTATAAAGGAGATCCCAAACAGGGGTGGTGGCCAAAATTGTTAAGCGAAAATAACAGCGTTGAAAAAAGCAGGATATATGGTGAATTTATCGGAAAGAGGTATAAGGATTTTGATAATATAATATGGGTGGCCGGCGGAGACAATAAAGGTGATAAGCCGTTGTACAACTACCTCGATAATATTATACAGGGTATTAAGCAGTTTGACAAGCAACATTTATGGACAGGCCATTTTGCCAGCGAACAGGGCACCAACTGGGCTGCGGATAACGCATTATATGCAAAGTATATTGATGTTAACGGGCTGTATGTTTTTGCGGAAGAAAATATGGGAACTGATGCCCCTCAATATAAAACAGAGCTGGCAAAATATGGAAAAGGAAAAATGATATTTCAGCTTGATCAAAGCTATGAACACGATATACCGCATGACAATAACAATGAGAATTACCAGTGGATACGCAGAAAGAATTATGACGGCCTGCTGAGCGGCTGTGCAGGTACAAGTTTTAGCCCGGGGCAAAAGGATAACCAGTGTTATGTGTTTACCAACTGGCAGCCATTGATGAACACAACCGGCATGCAGCAAATTAAGTATTGTTTTAATTTATTCCTGTCAAGGGCATGGTACAGGCTTGTTCCATTACCGCAGGATGAAAATGTTATAAGTAACAGGGGTGCATTTGGAAGTATTGATTATGTGTGCGCAGCAAGAACAAACGACAGCAGCACACTGATAGCATACTTGCCCCTTGGCGGCACTATAACGGTTAACCTGCACGCAATAAAAGGAACACAAGCAGCGGCATGGTGGTATGACGTAAGAAGCGGTACAGCAATTACCGCGGGAGAGTTCAGCACAAGAGATGCAAGAGATTTTACCGCGCCCGGCAATGAAGACTGGGTGCTGGTTATTGATGATGGTGCTTTAAAATTGCTGCCACCGGGTAATGTTGAATAGCAAAAAGACAGGGTGTTAATTTCCCGCATCCTTAACATTTTCTGCGGCTGTTTTACCCGTATCAGCATTAACGGCAATGGGTTTGGGGCGCTGTTCATTCTTATCTTCCCCCAATAAAATACCCCAGGGCTTAAGGCTTTCAATCCTGTCAAAAATTATTTTGGTCATGGCAATAACCGGTATTGCAAGAAACATCCCCGGTATACCCCACAGCATTTCACCCGTAACAACACCCAATATTGTTATAAGCGCGTTTATTTTTACCTTACTGCCTACAATCATTGGCAACAGCAGGTTACTGTCAATAAGGTGCATGCCGATGATGACTACAGCCACTATTAGTATTGTACCGCCGCCCGCGCCGGTAGCAAAAGTTATGAAAACACTCAACAGGAGCGCAGTAAAAATGCCGATATAGGGTATTATATTAAACAACCCCGTAAGCAGCCCCAGCAGTATAGCATATTTAATACCCAAAATAGCAAAAGCAATGCAGCAGACTGAAGCTACGATGGCCATCTCCAGCAAAAGCCCCAAAATATACTGGCGTATAATGTTTTGAATGTTCTCGACGATTTCATACACAATAACCGAATTGTCTTCTTTAAATACCGCCAGCAGGAACTTGATGATGAGCGAACGGTAGAAGAGCAGGAAAAAGGTATCAATCAAAACAAACACCAGGTAGAACAGGGTGGATGAAACCGAGAGGACCGTGGCGCCAAGCACCGTGGTGCCGGACGACATGATGGCCGAGGTGGCATTGTTTACGTAGGCTTTTTGTTTTTGAAGATTGACGTGAAACGTAGCTGAAATCCAGTCCTGCAAACCGTTAACTGATGTAGTTAGTTGTTGTTTAAACTGTGGCCAGTCGCTTGCAAGATTGGTCAATTGTGCACCGACAATATACAGGATAAAACCAATGCCGCTTATAAGTATAATGACAGATAAAATGGACGCTGCGCCGCGTGGCAGGCGTAACCATTTCTCCAGCGCGTTAGCCAGCGGCAGGAGGAGAATGGCAAACATTAAAGAGAACAACAGCGGTACCAGTAATTTTTTACCTAATATAGCCAGGTAACCAAGCGCAATAAGGCTTATAAGCACCATTGCGAGCTTTGTATAGAAGGGTGTTGTGTTGCTTTTAGCTGCCATATAAAGCAATTTAATAGTAATGCGCCAACTAACAATACCTTATTTTGATGCCGCCCAAAAAATGGCATTTTTAAACAAAGTGGTGTAATAGGGATTATCAAACAGGTCGGGGGAGTGGCCCATGAAAATATAAATGTTCCTGGCCTTTACTTTTTCGTTGGTCCATATTACGGGGTGGTCGCCCATTTTTATTTTTGAGCCGGGGATGTAGGATGATTCATCTACGCTGGCAATAACATGCACATTGGGGCGGGGGCTTTTATCATAAATATAAAACTCATCTTTTGCGATACGAAAACTGTCCGGCAGGTTCTTCATTACAGGATGCGTTTTGTCTTCTACATGAACCGTGGCAGACACAAAAGTGGCTATGTAGTTTTCATACCGTATGCCACCCATAAAATTGCTAAACCATTGCCACATAGGAAAGCCGTCAAACTCACCGAGCAGTGAAGCATGGTGAAAACCTATCCAGCCGCCCCTGCCTTCCTCAATATATTTAATAAAGGCCGCCTGCGCGGTGGGTGTCCAGCCGTAGGGCACATAATCCAATTGCAAAAAAAGCTGGTACTGCCCGAGCATACTATCGTTTATGTTGTTGGTATTGGTAATATAATCAATGGTAAAATTACTGTCGGCAGCAAGTTTGTTCAGCCATATTTTGGCGGCAGCAGAATACGCCACATGATGCCCGCCATTTTCATACAGCGCGAGTACTTTAAAGCGGGGTTGGGCGTGAGATAGATAAGTGGTGATTATAAAAAATGATAGAAAGAAATATGCTTTTCTCATACACGCTGGTGTTAAAATTCGGGTTCTAAATGCTCAGTGTTAATCGAGCAGTAAAAATAACCTAAATTATTTCCATCGCCGCCCATAGATTCTTCGTCAGCTACTACTAAATTTAAATCTTTAAAAAAGTAATTTCCGTTATTTAACTCCCGGAAGCTTTCAGAGATAGATTTTATATTTTTCAATACAAGATTAATGTCATCGTCAAATGAAATAGTAATGTGCTTGAGTTTAATGTCAACGCCATTATGAATTTCGATATCAAACAGTAGATTATCGCCATCATAATTCAAGAAAAAAAGGCAGGATGCGTTTTTAAAATATTTGAAAATATCCCTTCTTTGATGAATATTGTGTTTAGTGTCTCCATTAAAATGGCTGCTTAAGTCTATAATTTGATCATCAGACGTATGACTGTTTCCAAGTAATCGTTGAATAACATTTCGTTCAAGACCCCACTTCAAACTTACTCCTTCAATTTCAATTCCAATTTTTGGATAATAGGTAATATGCATGACAATTATTTTTGTACCCTTTCACATTTAGTTGCTTTTACATCACCGGCAATTCTATATAAGTTGCATAATTGCCGCTCCTGTAAATGCGCTGCGTAGCCTTTTGGTAATCTGAGGCTTTGGCTTCAAAAATATTCGGCACATATTTTTGCGGGTTCATATCAATGCACGGGAACCAACTGCTTTGCACCTGTATCATTATTTTATGGCCTTTCAAAAAGGTGTGGTCCACCTGGTGCAGGTTAATGGTGTACTCTTCCACTTTGCCGGGTGTAACGGGTTCCGGTGTGGTAAAGCTTTTCCTGAACCGCCCCCTGAACACTTCGCTGGCAACCATCAGTTCATAACCGCTCATCTTCAGGTCGGTATTTATCCTGCCGGGGTACACATCTATAAGTTTCACTACCCAGTCGGCGTCGCTGCCGGTGGTGCTTGCAAACAGGTGCGCAATAATACTGCCTGTAACCGTCACATCTTCCGTTAATGTATCGCTCTGCCAGGTAGCCACATCCGGCCTGCCGTCCACGAAGCGCTGGTCTTCTGCCAGCCATGTGTACCAGCGTGAATTAGGCCCGTATGTTTGTTCTATGGGGCGTGGGCGGTAGGGTATAGGCTTTGCCGGGTCGCTTACATATTCATCATAGCCGTTGCCGGAAGGTTTGGTAAAACTTACTTTACCTTTTGCCGCGGTGTACAATTTTTTGATGGTTGCTTCTTTGGGTGGCCAGCTTGTATATGTTTTCCATTGGTTGCTGCCTGTTTCAAAAACAGTGGCTTCAGGAAAAACGCCATCCTCTTTTCCCTTCAGCCAATGGTCAAACCATTTTTTTTGTATGTTTTGCTGAAAATACTGCGCGGTATTGCTGCCCATATCATACGCGGCAAGATGGGTTATATTGCCGCCGGCCCATTGCCCGTGGTTCCACGGGCCAAGGCAAATATAATTGCGGTTAAAGCTGTCCAGCTTTTCCATGGTGTTATACATTAGCTGCGGGCCGTTCATGTCTTCCTGGTCCCATACGCCGCCCACGTGTAAAATGGGTATGCGCGGGTAGCCCACATAAGTTAGGGCGGATTGTTTTTGCCAGAAAGAATCATAATTGGGGTGAAGCACAAAATTGTTCCATGTGGGCAGTTTGCCGTGTAAATATTTTGCGTTGGCATTTGACAAAGGCCCGAGTTTTAAAAACCAGCTATACAAATCGTAATCATCAAACGGAAAAAGCGTATCAACCTTTGATGCTTCCTCCATAAACGAATAATCAAACCCGTATGATAACCTGAATGCGCCGTTATGGTGAAAATCATCCCCGAGAAACATATCTGCCGGGGTAGCCTGTTCACTGGCGGCTACCATAGCGGGGTGCGGCCTTGCAGCGGCCACCAGCGTCGTCCAGCCGAGGTATGAAATGCCTAACTGGCCTACTTTACCGTTATTGTTTTTTAAGTTATGTATCAGCCAGTCAACGGTGTCCCATGTATCGGTACTTTCGTCTACCAGGTTTGGCTTGTCTAAAATGGGGCGGTTCATCACAAACTGCCCTTCACTTTTGTAGCGGCCGCGTATATCCTGGAAGACAAAGATGTAACCCTCCGCTGCCATGTCTTTAAGGTAGGCTGATTTGTCCGGGCTTTGCGCATGGTCGCTGCCGTAGGGTGTGCGCTCCATGAGTATTGGCTCCGCTTCGTCTGCATTGTTAGGGGTAAAAATAACAGTGTGCAGTTTAATGCCATCGCGCATGGGTATCATGGCCTCCTGCCGGGTGTAGGTGATTTGGGCTTTAGAGGCGAGCATTGCGCAGCAACTGCAGCACAGCAGGATTATTTTTCTCATGAGCAGTGGTTTGACAGGATAATATTATTTAGAGTAAAAAACTAATTAAGTTATTGCTCTTTGGGCAGCACCGCTTCAATTTCAATCTCTACTTTAAACTGCGGCAGCAGCAGCCTCTTTACTTCTACGATGGATGAGGTTGGATAGTCTCCGTTGTAAAAAGATTTCATAATTACCTTGTTTATCATAAAGCTGTCAAGGTCTGTGGTGTATATGGTTTGCTTTACCACATTTTCCATAGTAGCCCCGTATTTGGCCAAATCGCTTTTAATGCTGTTCATTATTTCCCTTAACTGGTCAGGCATATAACCGGCAGCCATTGTGCCGGACACATATACCGTATTACCCGTTCTTATAGCCTGTGTGTAGCCTATCTGGTCTTCCAGCGGCTTGTTTCTTCTTAACTTTTGTTTATATATATTGCTGCTTGCGGTACTGTCAGTTTGCGCGTTTACATAGCCGTTAATACTCACCAGTATAATAATCATCAACCCTGCATAAAAAGCCGCATTTTTTTTCATGTCTGTTTATTTTAGCTAAAATAACATTATTTGGCTGTTGTT
Organism: Chitinophagaceae bacterium; assembly: GCA_035550215.1. GTDB lineage: Bacteria > Bacteroidota > Bacteroidia > Chitinophagales > Chitinophagaceae > JABDFW01. The sequence goes on from DASZPM010000007.1 coordinate 121,229, forward strand.
TTTTAAATGGGTGTTACAAAATGCGCTGGTGTGTATAATAACTGTTACTGCCAAAGTTGCCCGGCTGCAAATAGCCTTTCACTCCACTGCAAATAATTTGTTAATCACGCTAACAGGCTGTGTAAACAAATTTTTTGGCGCATCTGCTGTAAAAAAACAGGTGTATATGAAAAGAACAATTTTTACGGCAGCCCTCCTCGTGATTGTTGTAATTGCCAATGCCCGCGAAGATGCCGGCAGTAACGTGGCTTCTTTGCTTAAAAGTGTTACCATTTACCGGTCGGGTGCAGAAATGGTGCACACCGCTTCCGCAACCCTTAAGCAGGGTGATAACGTGCTTATAATTGATAACCTGAGCAACCAGGTTGACGAAAACAGCATACAGGTTAAAGCGCCGTCCGCCGTGAGCATTTTGGGGGTGGAGTTTTCAGGAAATTACCTCGTACCAACGGAAAAATCCGCCCGGGAAAAAATGCTGGATGACTCGCTGAGCAATGTGCAGGCAGATATTGATAAAATACAGTTATCCATCACCAATACATCTGACCTTTTAGAGGTATTGAAAGATAACCGTAACATTAAAGGGCAACAGTCAGGGCTTACAGTTGCCGAGCTGGTAAAGCTGATGGATTATTACAAAACAAAATCGCTGGAACTGCAAACAGACCTGCAGCAGTTAAACAGCAGGAAAAAAAAGCTGGATGACCTGGCGGAGAAAATAGATAACCAAATAACTGAAGAGCAAAAGAAGAATACCAGTACCGCGGGCAGGCTTACCTTAAGGTTATCCGCGGCCCTGGACGGCAGGTATGATTTCACCATTTCATACATCGCTAAAAACGCTTACTGGATACCTTATTACGATGTTAGGGTGGATAATATAAACAGCCCGTTGAAGCTAAGCTATAAGGCTAAAATTGTGCAAACAACCGGTATAGACTGGAAGCAGGTAAAATTATCGCTGTCAACATCAACCCCAGCGCAATGGGGCAGCGCACCCATATTAAATGCATGGTTCCTGGCTTATATTAACCCTATAGTTGCCATGGATAAAAACCTGGCGGGGTTTTCAAATACTATTACGGGCGCGGTAAGTAATGTAACCACTAAAAACTTCGATTTTAAAAGCGATATAAAAATAAGGGGCATAGGTAGTATACTTTCAAATGCCGAACCACTGCTTATCGTAAATGGCACACCGATGAGTAATGAAGACTTTGATAAGATTAACCCCAATGATATTAAAAGCATGAATGTGTTGAAAGGGGAGCAGGCAACAAGTATTTATGGCTCACGGGCATCAAACGGCGTTATAGTAATTGCCCTGAAGGAAGGGTTGGAAGATTATATATCCGTCGCGGACAACGCGCTGAATATGACGTATGATATTGACAAACCCTACGATGTGCCTACTAATGGCAAGGAACAAATTGCCACCCTGCAAAACGCAGACGTTAATGTTATTTATAAACATTACGCAGTGCCAAAACTTGATAAAGATGTTTACCTGCTGGCTGAAATACCCGGTTGGGAAAAATTAAACCTGCTGCCCGGTGATGCTAACATTATTTTAGAAGGTACATACGTGGGAAAATCATTTATTGACCCAGCCTCCACCAGCGACACGTTAAGCCTAACACTCGGCAGGGATGAAAGGGTGGCTGTTAAAAGGCAAAAGGTTGTTGACTTTAGCAGTATAAAATTTTTAGGCAGTAATAAGCAGCAGAAATTTACCTATGAAATTACGGTGAAGAACAACAAAACTGCAAACATTAACCTGTTGCTGAAAGACCAGTTTCCCCTTTCAACCAACAAGGATATTGAGGTAGAGCTTGTAAGCGACGGCGGTGCGCAGGTAAATAACGAGATTGGCGTATTGAATTATACATTGACCCTTGCACCCGGCGAAAGTAAAAAGCTGCAATTTGTTTATAGTGTAAAATACCCAAAAGATAAAATACTGAATCTTAATTAACAGGAGCGCAAGCATACTTGCCAATTAAATATATGCACCTGCTTGTGCCAAATGTTAAAACAGCCGCCATACTCAAAACGTTGTAAAAGCCTTATTTACCACCCCAATGATGAGTGGACTTTAACAGTTAACGCCTTGCAAAGCGATATTGGCATATCGTTTGAAAATACTGGGTAACAATGCAGCGCTGCAAAGTTTGCTAACAATGCGTTCCCGCAGGGGCACAGCATTATTTTAAACAAAAAATCAACTTATGAAAAAGATCATCATGGCAGCAGTGATGCTGGGTGGCATTACACTCTTCAATAACACTTATGCCCAGGTAGAGGCGGTAGGTATTAAAGGTGGCATAAATTTCGCCAATGTTTCTAATTTCGGTAATAACACCCGCGTTGCCGGCAACGTAGGTTTTTTTGTACACGCCCAGATAAATAAAAATTGGTGTGTGCAACCGGAAATACTTTATTCGGCCGAGGGTGCGCGTTTTATGAGCACCAATGGCGAAAGAACTTTAGCCCTTAACTATGTACAGGTGCCGGTTATGTTCCAGTATTTTCCTGTAAAACAGCTTTATCTTGAACTTGGCCCCCAGGTTGGGTTACTTACCAATGCCGATGTAAAAAACACTAACAACGGAAACAAGTACAGTGTAAGTGATGGCTACAAAAAAGGCGATGTTGATTTGAATGTAGGCATTGGCGTTAAAGCAACACCTAACGTAGGCATTTTTGCCCGTTATAGCTTTGGCCTTGCCAACATTTCAACCGACAACAATTATACCTACCATAATAATGTAGGGCAGGTGGGCGCATTTATACGGTTTGCAAGGTATTAAACATAAGGAGAGGACTAAATAATTTGCAAAAGAGCTGCCTGCGGGCGGCTCTTTGCTTATGAGTATCTCATAATAACTCAGCGAAAGATTTTATCCTGTCCCTGCTGTTAATAATATCATCAATAGCCGGCACTTTTGTGTACGTGGGCATAACACCATGCCCTTCATTATTTGGCTTATCCCGCAGCAGGTAAACTGTGGTGGCTATTTGGCATTCTATTTTTGTGGCCGGTAATTCCAGCGTCTCGGGGTCGCCGCTTAAAACATATTTGTTGCCACCTGTTTCCTGCCCGATGAATGCACAGCGCCTGTGCTGCTCAAGGCAGGAGCTTACCATACCGGTAACCGAAAAACTGCCGCCGTTTATAAGCACATACAGCTTGCCGTTATAGGCCTCTTTAAGCGGTTTGTTTACACCTGAAAAAGGCCCTTTATATACCATAGTAAAAGGGTCGTGCAGTAAAAAAGACAGCAGCAAAATGCCGTTTTCAGGGTCGCCACCCTGGTTATCCCTCAGGTCAATTACCAGCTTTTGAATATTGGCTTTTCTTATCACTGAGAAATAGTTGTACATCTCATCCCTGAAGTTCTGGTTGTAATCGTCCCTTAACTGGTCGCCGTCAAAAGTTTTAATGGTTAGTACCGCAGTGTTCAATTTTTCATTGGTTTCTAAAAAAATGCCCTGGCCATCTTTTTTGGTCACAACCCGGTCAGCATATTTTTGCTGCATATAGTACACAATACTGTCTTTTGACAGGGCCGGCATGTTTACATTTTCATAGTTGCCATCGCCGGTTTTATAGGTGATATTGAATAATGCCGGGTGGCCGAAAATATAGCTGTAATACTCCCTGAACCAGTTGTTGAGTATCCATACCGGGTATGTTTCATTATTGCCATCCCTTACCTGGCGTATTAAAAGCGTATGCATTATTTCACTTGCCGGAAGGCCGTTAATGCTCATTATTTCATCGCCTGCTTTAATGGTTGAATCGCGGGAGCAATTCATGTCAGCATACATCCTGCCGCCAATCCACATAATATGCAGGGGTAAAAATTTTTCGTATTTATTACTGTATTCACGGGTTGCCGGGGAAGGCAATATATAGCTGTGACCGTTTTTTATTAAGGAGCTTAAACAGGTAATATGCTTATAAAACGCTTCACCGGTCATGGGCTTTTTTATATAGCTGTATAAGCTGTCGAAAGTGGCATCAAGGGTTTCTTTCGGAGTATATAAATACAGGTTTGGTTCTCTTTTTTCCAGGTTATCCCGCAGTATGGTAAGGTCGTTTTTTAACTCGCTTTCTGAGTAAAATCTCCCGGGCGCGGCCGCATTTTTTTGCGCGAATGCATTGCTGACAAATACGGAAAGAACAATAACTGCAATAATACCTCTGCCCATTTTTAAAAAATGTATACCAAGATTTATGACGGCGTAAATATAAGACGTTTGTGATTTTTGGTGGGTGGTGACCATATATTGGCGCAGGAAGTGAAGCATATTGCCGCCAAAAATTGTGCGGACATATTGCCCGTTTTGCTATATATAAGCAGGGGTAACCCGGTTTTACCGGTTACCGGACGGTAATATGAAGATTAGCTGTAAGACTTGCAAAATGAATGGTATAAAAAAATGAGTATAAATTTATATAAATTATTAAAAATGAATATTTTACACAAAATAGCATTCCTCCCTTGTCCCTCTTTTTCCTCCCTTTTGCAGGTTGTTTGCAGTAGGGGCGAAATGAAAAACCGCGCAAAAGCAGAGGTATTGGGAGTAACTTATGAAAATCAGCAATTAATTTTTGCAAATGTGTACAAAATACACAATATTTGTGTGGCCATAATTTTTGCCAATTATATAACCCAAAAAGCTTGCTGATGAAAAGGATTTTTACGCTAACTCTCCTGTTGTTTATCTCCATTATATCTAATGCACAATTGCTTTCCTGGTCACCCGATTTTATACAGGAAAGCTCTACGCCGGTAACCATCACTATGGATGCAAATTACGGCAACAAAGGCCTGCTTAATTACGGCAGTACCAACGACGTATATGTGCATATTGGCGTGATAACCAACAAAAGTACCGGCAGTTCAGACTGGAAACATGCACCCTTTACCTGGGGAACTACTGCCGCCGCGGCGCACGCAACTTACCTTGGCAGTAATAAATGGCAATTTACCATTACCGGCGGGCTGCGCAGCTTTTTTAGCATTACGGATAATACCGAGAAGGTGTTGAAAATAGCCATACTTTTTCGTAATGGCTCCGGCAGCCAGGCGCAACGAAATGCAGATGGCAGTGATATGTATGTGCCTGTTTACGACAACGGGCTGTATGCCAGGATTGACCAGCCATACCGGCAACCCTACTATGTGCCTGTGCCCGAAGTAATTACCAAAAATGTGGGGGATAATGTAAACATTACGGCAAAAAGCAGTCAAACCGGCTCTTTAAAAATATATTTTAACGGTACCCAGGTAGCCAGCACTTCCACCACATCTGCTACCGCTAACCCTACCATTACTGCGCCGGGCAATCAGCAAATTATAGCAGTAACCACCAACAACAACGGCACCGCAAGCGATACGCTGAATTTTATTGTATCTGCCCCTACCACCGTGGCAGATTTACCGCCTGGTATTAAAGACGGCATTAATTATGAAAGCGGCGATACATCAGCCGTGCTGGTGTTATATGCACCCGGCAAGCAAAATATTTATGTGGTAGGCGATTTTAATAACTGGACACCTTCGTTGAAATACCAGATGAACGAAACCACTGACAGCAAAAGGTTCTGGATTCGTTTAACGGGTCTAACGCCGGGTACCGAATACGCCTACCAATACTTTATTGACGGTAAACTTAAAGTGGCTGATTATAACGCGCAGAAAATATTAGACCCTGATAATGATAAATATATCTCCTCTGCCACTTATCCAAACCTTAAAGCTTATCCCACCGGTAAAACTACAGGCATAGTAAGCGTACTGCAAACCGCGCAACCCACATATAACTGGCAGGTTACCAATTTTACAAGACCTGATAAACGTAACCTGGTAATTTACGAATTACTGGTGCGCGACTTTACCGCTGCAGGCAACTGGCAAACACTGAAGGATACTTTAGGTTATTTAAAACGCCTTGGTATAAACGCTATCGAGGTAATGCCGTTTAACGAGTTTGAGGGCAATAATAGCTGGGGCTATAATCCCAACTTTTATTTTGCCCCTGATAAGGCTTACGGAACTGCAACAGCTTTAAAACAGTTTATTGATGCCTGCCACCAGCAGGGCATGGCGGTTATTATGGATATGGTATTAAACCATTCCTTCGGCTCATCGCCTATGGTACAGATGTATTATGACGGTGTAAACAATATACCATCCGCTGATAACCCATGGTTTGCGCAGCATTATACGCACGCGTATGATGTTGGCTTCCAGTTTAACAATGCAAGCCAGGCAACGGCTGATTTTCGTGACAGGGTTATTGCGTACTGGCTGAATAATTTTCACATTGACGGTTACCGGTTTGACCTTGCCAAAGGGTTTACGCCTACCAATACCTGCGACGCAAACGGCAATAACTGTAATGTGGGTACATGGGGTAACTATGACCAGGCACGGGTAAACATCTGGGATTCTATTTATAAACACCAGCAGGCAGTATCACCCGGCAGTTACTGCATATTGGAAATGTTTGCCGACAACAGCGAAGAAAAAGTAGAGATGGGCACGGGGATGATGGTGTGGGATAATTTAAACGGGCCGATGAACCAGTGTACGATGGGGTATACAGACAACTCAGACTTAAGCTATGGTATATACAGTTCAAGAGGATTGACAAGCCCGCTGATTGTGGATTATATGGAAAGCCATGACGAGGAAAGATTGATGTGGAAAAATGAGCAGTATGGTAACAGCAACGGTACTTATAATGTGAAAGACACTGCTACGGGTTTGAAGCGTAATGCTATGGGGGCTGCTTTTTGGGCAATGCTGCCGGGGCCGAAAATGATTTGGCAATTTGGCGAACTGGGGTATGACTATAGTATAAATACCTGCAGCGATGGTGTTACCATAAACAATAACTGCCGGCTGGATAATAAACCCATTAAGTGGAATTATTACCAGGATGCAAGGCGCAGGGCATTGTACAATGTATATGCCGCCCTGTTAAAATTACGTGCGCAGCCGGCATACGCCAGCACGTTTACAACGGGTACGGTAAATTACAATGTGGGCAGCGGCGTTTCCTTAAAATGGGTGAGCGTAACAGGCAGCACATTAAAAGTTGTGGTGATGGGTAATATCGGTGTAACCCAGCAGACTGCTACAGTAACATTCCCTAACACGGGTAAATGGTACAGCTACCTTACTGACTCTTCCACAACATTATCAACCACCACACCAAACATAACATTGCAACCGGGTGAGTATTATGTATTCACCAACCTTGACCTGCATGCCCTGCCGGTGAAGTGGCTGAGTTTTACTGCAAACAGGCAAACTGATAATTCCATATTGCTGAACTGGTCTACAAGTGAAGAGATAAACAACAGCCATTTTGATGTGGAAAGAAGTGTTGATGGATTGAATTACACGCTTATCGGCAGTGTGCCCGCTGCAAAAGCGAATAACAGCATGGAGAGTTATACCTACACCGATGCCCATCCATATAACGGCATGAATTATTACCGCCTGAAACAGGTGGATAAAGACGGAAGTTTTGGCTACTCAAAAACCATTGCGGTAAGCAGTAACGGTGCGCATGTTTTGTGGCAGGTATATCCAAATCCAGCGGGCAGCAATACTGCGTTGTACGTTAATACCAATCTTTCAAAAGTACAGATGATATTAACCGATGCATCCGGCAGGGTGGTGTACAAAAGCCAGTTATCGGCTGTAACAACTGGCCAGCGTATAAACCTTCCTGTGCAAAACCTCGCAAAAGGCGTGTACCTGCTGAAAGTAAGCAGCGATAAACTGAGCCATACAGAAAAGATAGTAGTGCAATAGAAGTGATGAACCTCTTTAAAATGAAATAAACCATCACACCCCCGCGTGATGGTTTTGTTAACCAGGTGCAGGGGCATATCAGGAATAACGGCCCGTGCCATGCTTACGAAAAGTTTTACAAAGCAACTGTTTTGTAATATTTGACCGGGTAGTATTTAACAGGCGGCCGCAACGGGATAATAAGTGGCTGCATTTGGATTGCAGGCGGCAAACTTTTGTATAAGGTATAAATAAGAAAACCACCATATACAATATGATGGCTTCTTTGGTTAGGATGGGAGCATAGTTATACGAAGTTACAGCTATTGTTAACTAAATTATATTTACTTCACGCTCCAGCGTGATGCCGAATTTGTTTTGCACACTTTCGATTATTTCAGTGGAGAGGTTGTAAATATCTATGCCACTGGCGTTACCATAATTAACCAGCACAAGCGCCTGTTTTGCATGTACGCCAAAATCACCTTTACGGTAACCCTTCCAGCCGCACTGTTCAATAAGCCAGCCGGCTGCTACTTTAACATGGCCTTCATCCGCAGGGTAGCCGGGTATATTGGGGTATTGGGTTTTAAGCGCCGTAAATTGCTGCAGGCTTACCTGCGGGTTTTTAAAAAAGCTGCCGGCATTGCCAATCTGCGCGGGGTCAGGCAGTTTTGATGAGCGTATGTTAATCACCGCCTGCGAAATAGCCCTGGTACTAAGTTCTTTAACGTGCATGTTTTGCAACTCCTGCTCAATAGCCCCGTAGGAAGTATTGAAAATGGGTTGCCTGTTTAAACGGCAGGTTACACTCAGTATTACAAACCGTCCCTTATAACGCTGCTTAAAAACACTTTCGCGGTAGCCGAATTCGCAATCGTTTAAAGTGAATGACACTATCTTTCCGTCTTCCATGTCCCATGCTTCAAGGCTTTCAAACACGTCTTTAATTTCAACGCCGTACGCGCCTATGTTCTGCATGGGGCTTGCGCCAACGCAGCCGGGTATAAGACTTAAATTTTCAAGGCCGGCATAATTATGTTCAATGCAGTATAGTACAAACCTGTGCCAGTTTTCACCTGCGCTTACTTTCACATAAAAGTGTTGGTCATCTTCCTTAACCAGCTCAATTCCCTTCAGCTCATTTTTTAAAACAAGGCCGTCAAAATTTTTGGTGAGAAGAATATTACTGCCACCGCCGAGGATAAGAAGCGGAAGGCTTTTATAGCTTACTGGCGAAAGAAGTTCTGTTAATTCTTCCACCGAAGTAAATGCTGCAAATTGCCTGGCTGTTGCATTAATATGAAAGGTATTATATGGAAGAAGCGAAATATTTTCCTGTACCGGCATACCGCAAAATAACAAAATAAATGCCGTTATGTATTTTATCAACAGGTTACTTAAGATTATTCACCTGTATAAGGGTCGCTTATTTTTTTAGCCTGGTAAGTTATATGCGAGAATGTAACGGTACTGCTTTTACCCGTTGGCGATTGCGCGAGAAAACCCAGTTGCAGAGGCCCCTGCGCATTAAACTGCAGGTGGCGTACTAAAAACCAGTGCTGCCCGTCCAAAGCATAATACAAAGTAATAACATTGCCCGCTTTAGCCATTTTGTAATATACGCTGTTACCTGCAATAGCCACTGAATTACAGTCGTCGGAAATATTGTTGGTTACAACGCTTACCACGCGGTGCTGGCCGGTGTAGTCTTTCTCAAAGCAAAATTTTATCCAGTTAAGGTTGTCAGCTTTCAGCACAATGGCGCCGCCATCCCATTTGCTCGTAAAGCTATGCTGTATGCAGGCGGTAAGCACAAAATTGCTGTCTGGTGTAAAAAGCAATTTGGGCGCATTGTCAGTATTGTAGGTAACGTTGGGATTGCGAAACATATCTGTATTACCCGGCGCAGTAACAGTAAATGAAGACTGGTTGTTTACAAATTGCAGGTAGTGGTTTTCCCATATAAGCGGCGCAGGTATGGCCTGCAGTGTAACCGTTGTGTCCGTCTCCTGTGCCCTGCAGTTTGTGAACGGGAACAGTAATGCAAGCAGTATGAGGAGTTGTGGCAGATTGAAATGCGGTTTCATACCTTTATATTGCTGGGGAGAACTATATTAAAGTTAGGAAAAGTAAATTGCCCCCGCGAAATCTTTTAAGCAGGAAACTATCCCTTCTTTTTACGCCGTCAACTTATCCCGTAAAACAAGGGAAACTTCGGCTGCATTTTCTATTACCATCAGGTGGCCTGCATTTTTTATAATTACGTTGGCTTTTACTTTGCTTATGGGCAATATCCTGTCGGCGGTACCGTGAATGTGTACAACATTGGCAGGTATGGTGGTATTATCCCAATGCAATATTGCCCATACCGCCCATTTGTTGAACGAGATATTTGCCCGTTTCACAATGCCGCGGTAAATTTCTTTTCCCCGGGGGCTTATTATGCCAAAACGTTTTTCAAGCCCAAACATTATTTGCCTTTGCACCCAATTGGGCGGCCATTTATATACCGGCAGCGGTTTACCCAATTTGTAAAAGGCAGGCAGTTCATCTTTTGTTTTGGAAGAGGAGAGAAGCACCGCCTTTGTTTGCGGAAAGGCTTTGGCAATTTCTGTAGCCAGCATACCGCCAAATGATAAACCGGTAATTATGGCATCACCAGGAATAGCGTATGCTTCTTTAATTCTTAAGGCGTAGTGTTTGAGGCTTTCATCGTGCTGAGGCTTTATCCAGTCAATAAACACTGGCTGGCAATAGGAAAGGTCTAAAAACTGGAATACTGATTTATCAGCTCCAAGGCCGGATATAAAATAAACCCGCATGGCAATCGTTTTATCGCACTTTCACCAGGTAGTAGTTTTTTCTGCCTTTTTGAACAAGCACATACTGGTCATGCAGCAAAAAAGCGTTGTTAACAGGCAATTGTATATTGTCAACCTTAACCCGGTTAATACTTATACCACCGTTCTGTACCATTTTTCGTGCTTCACCCTTGCTGGGTAAAATGCCTGTTTCGGCAAGAAAAGATACCACGTCAACACCTTCCTCAATCCTGGATTTTGCAAAATCAAACTTAACAACGCCTTCCATCCCTTCAAGGTCTTCAATACTCAGCAATTCAGCAGGCGCACTTTGGTTGATAAATAACTTATCCGTGGTTTCAACAGCCTTCATATACTCCTCCTGGCCGTGTACAAAAACAGTTATTTCTTTCGCCAGTTGCTTCTGCAGTAATCTTTTTGACGCATCTTTTTTATGTTCGTCAGCAAGGGCTTCAATCACTTCTTTCGGCAGAAAGGTAAATATCTTTATCCATTTTGCCGCATCTTCATCCGCTGCGTTCAGCCAAAACTGGTAAAATTGGTAGGGCGATGTTTTTTCAGGGTCAAGCCAAATATTGCCTTTTTCGGTTTTGCCAAATTTGCCACCATCGGCTTTTGTAAGTAACGGGCAGGTAAAAGCAAATGCTTCGCCACCCGCCTTACGGCGAATCAATTCTGTGCCTGTTACAATATTTCCCCATTGGTCGCTGCCCCCCATTTGTATTTTACAGTGCATGTTGGTGTACAGCCAGTAAAAATCGTATCCCTGCATAAGCTGGTAAGCAAATTCCGTGTAACTTATGCCGGTGTCTCCCTCAATCCTTTTCTTCACACTGTCTTTGGCCATCATGTAGTTTACAGTAATAAACTTGCCTACATCACGTAAAAAATGAATGAAAGATATATCCTTAAACCAATCGTAATTATTTACCATTACTGCCGCATTGGCTTTTGAAGGATCAAAATCCAAAAACTTTTCCAACTGTTTTTTAACGCCCGCCATGTTTTTTTGCAGTTGTTCTTCACTCAGCAGGTTACGCTCTTCACTTTTACCACTTGGGTCGCCTATCATACCGGTAGCGCCGCCCACCAGGGCAAAAGGCTTGTGGCCTGCACGCTGCATGTGCACCAGCAATAAAATGGGCACCAGGCTGCCGATGTGCAGGCTGTCAGCGGTAGGGTCAAAACCTATATACCCGGCAGTCATTTCCTTTGCAAGCTGTTCTTCCGTTCCGGGCATAATATCCTGTATCATCCCTCTCCATTGTAATTCCGCTACAAGGTTCATTCACTTAATTTCGGGCAAAAGTAATTACTGTTAATGTATGCAGCAACAGTAGCCGGTGTTTATTTCAACGGCGGTTAAGGTTATTTAAAGGGTGTTTTAACCGCTGTATGTCATCTTTTTACGATATTTGGCATGCCGATTTTGGTTTAGGTGATAGGCACACGCGGTGAACGGTATAAACTGAAATTGACATAAACCATAAATGCTTATCCGTCCTTATTAAAATTTGTTAACGTTAAACTCGCAACAATGAAGAACTCTGTCATCCTTTTTTTTGGGTTATTCGCTGCAATTCAAACCATATCCGCGCAGTCAACGTACAATAACGAGTGGATTGATTACAGCAAAACATATTACAAATTTAAGGTTGGCACTTTTGGAACTGATTTTGAAGGGTCGCCTGTTAAAAAGGGTGTTGTTCGTATAGCAAAGGCCGCTCTCACTTCGGCAGGTCTTGGCAGTGTGCCGGTTGAACAATTACAGTTATGGCGTAACGGGCAGGAAATTCCTATGTATACTTCAAAAGCCAGCGGCATTTTAGGCGACGCCGACTATATTGAATTTTGGGGTGAGGCAGAAGACGGAAAGCCTGATAACGCCCTGTACAGGTATTCTGCCTACCAGCTAAGCAATTACTGGAGCCTGGAAACAGACTCAGCGAGTTATTTTTTGACGGTCAACCCCGGGTTGAATAAAAGATTTGTTACTACGAATAACGCAGTGGCTACGGCTGCCATTCAGCCTGAAAAGAACTTTACTTATACCATAGGCAAATATTTCAGGGAGCAGGTAAACCTCGGTTACGGCCCAGTGACGCAGGGTGTAAGCCTTCATTCGTCATCGTTTGATGCCGGGGAGGGTTTTTCAAGCTACCTGAGCGGTGGCGGCACCTCCTGGCAAAGCCCCCCATTATATGTTGACATACCCTCAGGCCAAAAAATGACGGTGAGGTTTAATTTTGCCGGCGCTGCGTTAAACAACCGCACTGTACAGTCTTACCTTGACAACACATCACTGGCAAATTTTCCGCTAAATAATTTTACCACTGTTAATAAAGTTATTACGGGGGTTGACCCGTCAATAATAAAAAACGATAACGCTTTCTTTTATTTTCAAGACCAAAGTACCGCTGACGGCGACAATTTTGTAATGGCGCAGATTGAAATGGATTACCCCCGTAAATTTGATTTCGGTGGTCAAAAAACTTTTGAATTTTACCTGCCTGCCTCTGACACCGGCCGCTACATTAAAATTACCGACTTCAGCGATAACGGCTCAACCCCGGTTTTGTATGACATTGACGGTGGAAAACGGTATGCAGCCAACACTGCGGTGGCAGATACCCTGCGGTTTTTACTGGCGCCTTCAACCCAACCTTACCACCTTGTTTTGGTGCGCGGCGATGGCTCTTCTGCAACAAATATCACCACCATACAAAAAAGACAGTTTACCAACTTTACCCAGGCAGCCAACCAGGGTAATTATCTTATAATCACCAGCCCGGCATTGTATAACGGCAGCCCGGATAATGCTGTTGAACAATACAAGGACTACAGGAATTCGCCCGAAGGCGGAAGTTATAACGCGGAAGTGATAGATGTAACAGACCTTGAAGACCAGTTTGCTTACGGTATAAAGTGGCACCCGCTGGCTATTAAGAATTTTTTGAAATTTGCGAGAGATAATTTTTCCGCCAAACCAAGCTTTGCTTTTTTAATAGGCAAAGGGTTGGAATACGGCGTTTACCGCACACTGGAAACAGACCCGCATGTTTTGCAAACAAACCTTGTTGCTACGTTTGGTACGCCGGGGTCTGACAACCTGCTTGCATCTAATGATTATGACCCCATTCCGGCTACACCTATCGGGAGGCTGTCAGTGGTAAGTACACAGGAGGTAGCGGATTATCTTGCCAAGATTAAGCAGTATGAACAGGCTCAGCAGGATACTACCCAGACAGTTGAATCAAAGGGCTGGATGAAAAACGTGCTGCAGTTAACCGGTGTAAATGACGCTGCGCTTGGTATTCAGCTTGACCAGTTTATGGCCAACTACAAATCCATTATTGCGGACACATCCTTTGGCGGTAATGTAACGTTGTTTAGCAAGTCGGCAGACCCTTCACAGTACCCGGCTGAAGTATCCAGCTTTACCAGCATTTTCAACCAGGGCAGCGCACTGGTAAATTATTTCGGGCATTCATCATCAACAGACCTTGATTTCAGCCTTGATAACCCGGCAAACTACAATAATACGGGTAAGTATCCCGTGTTTATTGTAAACGGCTGTCTTGCAGGAAACATATTTGATTATGACCCTGCAAGGCTTACCCATTTGTCTACCATCTCAGAAAAATTTGTATTGCAGCCCCAAAAAGGCGCTATAGGCTATCTTTCCACCAGCAGTTTTGGCGTGGTAGGGTATCTTGATGCGTTTACCACCCAGTTTTATAAATCAATCGGTGTAAGACAGTATGGCAAGGGTTTTGGCGTGGTTGTACAGGATGCCATCACATCGGCCCTGAATATTTTAGGCCCCTCTGATTTTTATGCGCGGCTTCATGCGGAACAATACACTTTTCACGGCGATCCCGCCCTTAAAGTAAACTCATTTGCCAAGCCTGACTATGCGCTGGAATTAAAAGATGTGACAGTAAGCCCGTCTTTTATTTCTGTGGCCGATGATTCTTTTTCTGTAAAAATTATCGTTACCAATCTTGGCAAGGCTACCAATGACTCTGTTCATTTTACACTGTCCCGTGAGCTTGCAGGCGGTAGTTCTTCTTTAATATATTCAAAGGAATTTTCCAGCATTAAAATTGCCGATTCAGTTACCTTACGCATCCCGATTGTGCCCAATACCGACTTGGGGACGATAAAATATATAGCATATATAGACAACAATAAGAAAGTTGCGGAATTGAATGAAAGCAATAATACCATAGAGATTCCTGTTACTATTTCTGCTAATGAAATAAGGCCGGTTTATCCGTATAATTATGCAGTCGTCAACTCCGCAAGCGTCACGCTGGCAGCATCAACAGCCGACCCGCTGGATACTGTAAAAAAATACAATATCGAGGTAGATACAACCGCACTATTTAACTCCGCTTTTAAAACCCATTATCAAATCACTTCTGCCGGCGGGGTTATACAAAAAACAATCTCTTTGCCACTTGATAATACGGTATATTACTGGCGGGTAGTGCCTTCGCCAGGCAATCACTGGAACGTGTTTTCATTCATTCACAGGAGCGCCGGTTCCGCAGGTTTTGAACAGGCCCATTTTTACCAGCATACGCAGTCGTCTTTTGACAAAATTGTTCCCGATTCTGCTTCCCGTAAACTTAACTTTAGCAAGGCGCAGGTTAACCTTTTCGTAAAACAGGCCATTTACCCTTACGGTGGCAGCGAGGATGCTGATTTCAGTGTTGCAGTGAACGGAACATTTGTAGCTCAAAGCGCCTGTGTAGGCTCTTCTGTTATATTTAATGTTTTTGACCCAACAACTTTTAAGGTATATGCCAATACCACCAACCCCAATGGAGCTGCGCCAAGTTGCAAGCCCGTTACGAACAACGATTTTGAGTTTTATGTAGGAGACCCGGTTTCGCGTGACAGCGCGGTTAGCTTCCTTGACCATTTTGTGCACGACGGCGACTATGTAGTGGCACGAAGTATAGATGTACCGGGTGACTTCGCCCCGCAATGGGCAGCAGATACAGCCTATTTTGGCCATAACAACTCATTGTACCAGCGGTTGAAGGACCAGGGTATTGATATTGATAACTACACATTCGCACGCTGTTATATATTTATTTTTAAGAAGAATGATTCAGCACATTTCTCGCCTGTAACAGTATATTCTGATGGCATATACGACGCTATAAACGCCCAAAGGAATATTGGTGTGACAGATACTTCAGGTACTGTTACATCACCCAAATTTGGCCCTGCAAAAGCATGGCGTAAAGTAACCTGGCTGGGAAATGATGAAAACGCTAATAACATAACATCGCTAAAAGTAATAGGCGTGGATGCCGCCAACAACGATACAGCGTTGTACACCCTTGCCAAAACTGATATTAACAAGGATATATCGGCGGTTGATGCAGCTAAATACCCGTACATTAAACTGCAAATGCAAACGCAGGACTCACTTACAGCGAGGCCATACCAGTTGCAGGATTGGTCGGTTCAGTACACACCTGTCGCAGAGGGGGCTATGGCGCCCAATATTGGTGTTTACCTGCCGGACACTGCAAATTTCTCCGATGAGGTAAATACTAAGCCGGACACATTAAAGGGCAGTGTAGTATTTAAAAATGTAAGTATTTCCAACTTCTCGCCATTAAAAGTCAGGCTTATTTTAACTGACAGCACAGGTAAAACTTACAGCTATAACCTTAACCGCACAAAAGCGCTTAACGCAGGCGATACTGCAAACGTTTCCTTTGCTGTTAATGTTACCACGCTTCCTGCAGGTACGTACGGCTTTTATCTTGTGGTAAACGCTGACAATGACCAGCCTGAGCAGTTCCTGTTTAATAACGCGGTGTATAAATACATGGTGATAACAAGGCACATTATTACCCCGTCGCACCTGCTTGCTTTCACAGGGCAACCGTCTGCAAAAGGCGTATTGCTGAGCTGGAAAGCGACCAATGAAATAAACTTCAGCTACTATGGTGTTGAATTTGGTACGGACGGCCGCCAGTTTACACAGGTGGGCACTGTTGCCGGTTTTAACGGAAGTATCACTGACATAAAAGACTATAATTATTTGCACGGCTCACCCGTTATTGGCAAAAATTACTACAGGCTCAAGATGGTTGATAAAGATGGCAAGTATGCTTACTCTAACATCATTATGGTTCAGTTTGGGGCGAATGATATAGTAAAAGTGTACCCCAACCCGTTTACAACATCATTAAAAATTACTGTTAACAGCAACAGCGGCGACAGGAATACAGTGAAAGTGCTGGATGTTTCGGGTAAAGTATTAATGCAGCAAACGTTTACGGGAGGCTCAATAAGCCTTGATGTAAGTAACCTGGCAGCAGGCAATTACATGGTACAGGTAAACGGAAGTGTTCAGTTACAATCGTTTAAAGTACAGAAACAGCGTAATTAACCGGCGTAAGCGGGTTTGAAACAGTGGAGTATAATTTGTTTGATAACACAATAAACAGCGGCACTGTGGCGTATAACATTTTGCAACCTAATGTTATGCTTACAAACATTGTTGTAACTTAAACCTCATGAAGTGTAAAGGCTGGCTGCTTATTTTATTGTCGGGTATATTTTACAATGCTAACACGTACGCCCAGTTCAGGAAATATTCAAATGAGTTCCTGAATATTGGGGCGGGTGCTCGCGGGCTTGGTATGGGAAGCACCCAGGTAGCAAGCGCTGACGATGCAACAGCCGGTTACTGGAACCCTGCAGGGCTGGTATCGGTTACTGATAACCCTTCGCTTTCGCTTATGCACGCTGATTACTTTGCAGGCATCGGCAAATATGATTACCTGGCGGCTGCGTTTCCATTAAAGCAGGGAAACCAAACATTTGGCGTCTCCATGCTTCGCTTTGGGGTTGATGATATACCCAACACACTCTTCCTCGTGCAGCCGGATGGCTCTATCAATTATAATAACATTCAGTCTTTTTCATCTGCCGATTATGCCTTTCTTGTATCGTATGCCAAAATGATAAAGAGCGACGATAACATGCAGTTTAGCTGGGGGGGCAATGCAAAAATTATTTACCGTAAAGTAGGAAGTTTTGCCAATGCCTGGGGATTTGGTATTGACCTGGGATTAATGTACCGTGCCGAAAAATGGAGGTTTGGCCTGGCGGCTAGGGATGTTACCACAACATTTAATGCATGGTCATTCTCATTTACCGACGAAGAGAAGCAGGTGCTGTACCTGACGGATAATGATATACCTGTAAAATCAAGCGAAATTACCGCACCAAGGCTTGTGCTTGGTGCGGGGTATGACTTTGCATTTAGCGAAAAATTCCACGTGCTGGCCCAAACAGACATGGATGTTACGTTTGATGGTAAGAGGAACACGGTTATAAGTTCAAACCCTATCAGTATTGACCCCAAAATAGGGGTGGAGGCTAATATTAACAACACTGTGTTTATAAGGGCAGGCGCTTCTAATTTTCAGCAGGCGCTGGCCGATGGCGATACGCTTAATCAAAAAAAAGTCTGGATATTTCAGCCAAGTATTGGTGCGGGATTTAAAATAGGCAACGTGGTGATTGATTACGCTTTCACCAATCTCGCCAACCAGTCCAACCCGTTATACACACATGTTTTTTCGCTGCGTATTGACCTGGTGCCGAAGAATAAAGAATCATCCTCCTCCAAAAAAGTGTATTTACCTTCCCTGCCAAAGGCAGAAAAACCAAAAACCAATAAAGTATATATTCCCCATTCATGAAGAAGTATGTATTTATATGGCTAATGGGGCTTATGGGCTTTACGGCGCAGGCGCAGTATAATAATGGCTGGATTGATTATGCCAAAACCTATTACAAGTTCAAGGTAGGTGCAACAGGGCTGTACAGGATAAACCAGGCGGTGCTGGCATCTGCGGGGTTAGGCAATGTAAGCGCTGAGCAATTTCAGTTATGGCGTAATGGCCGGCAGGTTAGCATTTATACAAGTGTACTCTCGGGTGTATTACCTTCCAGCGGCTATATTGAATTTTGGGGAGAGAAAAATGATGGTCTGCCAGACAGGGCATTATACAAAAACCCTGCAAACCAGCTATCCACAGCGCTAAGCCTGGAAACGGATACAGCCGTTTATTTTTTAACGGTAAACCCTGCGGGAGGTAACGCGCGCATTACAGATGCAAATAACAATGTAGCTGGTAATATATTGCAGCCGGAGCCATATTTTATGTACGATTACCGGGTTAATTTCCAGGAAAATATCAACTACGGTTATGCGGTATATTATGGCGAGTATGTGTATTCATCCACTTATGACGTTGGCGAATTTTGGGCCACGAATGATATATACCCGGGCGCGCCCCGCAATGTTAACGCAGGTAATCTTTATGTAGCCCCCAGCGGCCCTTCAGCACGCCTGCAGCTTGGCGTTGCGGGCAATTCATACCTCGGTAGGAACAGTACTACAGGGCAGTTGAGGAAAGTAGTCGCTTTTGTCAACGGCACACAAGTAATTGACAGCAGCCTTAGCGCCATGGGGGCCGGTATTTTTAACAGCAGCGCCATTGCGCCCACGGTAATTGCAGGCGCTGCACCCGTTACCTTTTCTATACAGAACACTAATACCTGGGGCGAAGGGAATGACAGGATTGCCGCCTGCTTTATTGACCTTAGTTACCCGAGGCTGTTTAATTTTGGCGGCGCTGCCGATTTTGCCTTTAACCTGCCCGCTACAGCAAACGGGTATTATCTTGAAATAAGCAATTTCAATGCGGGTAGCAGTACACCCATATTATATGACTTAAGTACCGGCCAGAGATATACCGCTAACATCTCATCACCCGGTATATTAAAATTTGCACTGCCTGCTTATAATAACCAGCGCAATTTTGTTTTGGTGAGCGAGGCTGCCGCGGCCATTACGCCTGTAACTAATTTAGTGCAGCGCAATTTTATAAACTTTGCCAATACAGCTAACCAGGGCGATTACCTTATTATAACCAACAAAATATTTACGGACGGCGATAATGTCGCCGGGCAATACAGTACCTATAGAAGCAGTGTTGCCGGCGGAGGTTTTCATCCCAAAGTGTATGATATAGACGAACTGGTTGACCAGTTTGCTTTTGGCATAAAAAAGCATCCGCTCAGTATCAAGAACTTTTTAAGCTACGCGCGTCATACATTTAGTATCCAGCCAAAATTTTGCCTGCTTATCGGCAAAGCAGTTACCTATAATGAATACAGGCTAAATGAATCATCGCCTTACGTGGACCAGTTAAACCTTGTACCCACCTTTGGGTGGCCTGCATCTGACAACCTGCTGGCATCTGATAATTATTACCCGGTGCCTGCTACGCCTGTTGGAAGAATAGCAGCGGTAAAACCATCCGAGGTTACAGATTACCTTGATAAGATAAAAGCTTATGAACAGGCGCAAAACGACACTACGGCAATAGCAGAAACGATTGATAACAAGGCTTGGATGAAAAATATGGTGCATATAGTTGGCGCCAACAGCGACCCCGGCCTTGACCAGACGCTTACTGACGATGAAAACAGGTATAAAACCACTATTAGCGGCCCGTTGTATGGTGCTAATGTGTATAGCTTCAATACCACCAGTGTAACTTCTGCGCCGGCGGCTGATGCGTTGCTCAGCAAGCTTTTCGCCGGCGGCATAAGTGTGCTGAATTATTTTGGGCATTCGGCTGCAACAACGCTGGATTATAACCTCAGCAAGCCTGAGCAACATCCCAACCCGGGAAAGTACCCATTGTTTATTGTAAACGGCTGTAATGCCGGCAACATCTATTCATTCGATACATCGAGGATTGGAAGCATTACTTCTCTCTCCGAATTATTTGTTCTCGCAAAAAGCCTTGGTGCAATTGGTTTTGTTGCCAGCACGCATTTTGGCGTTGATACTTACCTTGATGTATTTAATGATGCCTTTTACCGTAACCTTGCTTCGCCGGAAGGGTATAACCACCCGGTAAGTACAAATTTGGCGGCAGGGTTAAGGGCGCTTGTATCCGGCGCCGTTTATAGTGACTCGGTATCTTATCTTCTCCACGCGGAGGAAAATGTGCTGCATGGCGACCCGGCACTAAAAATAAATGCGCAGCCGCAGGCCGATTTTGCCGTGGAAGACCCGCAGGTAAGCATCAACCCATCTTTTATTTCTGTTGCTGACAACAGTTTTAATATTAAAGCTTATTTCTATAACCTGGGAAAAGTGCCTCCCGGCGATTCTGTATCTATTCTCATCAGCCGCAAATACCCGGATGGCAGTACAGCAACACTGCTTTCCAAAAGGATTCCTGTTATAAAATACATGGACTCTGTGAATATTGTCGTGCCCATTGTACCCAATCGCGACAAAGGGCAAAATACGGTTACTGTTACTATAGACAATGACCAGAAATATACCGAGCTGAGCGAAACAAATAATACGGTTACCAAAACATTTGATATTTACGAAGACGAGCTTACGCCGGTGTACCCGTATAATTTCGCTATTGTAAATAAAAGCAACATAAAGCTGGTGGCATCAACTGCCAATGCAATTATACCAGCACGCCAGTACGCGATGGAACTGGATACGACCGAATTGTTTAATTCGCCTGCCAAAATAAGCAAAACACTTACCTCCGTAGGCGGTGAATTAGAGTTTGACCCATCAACCGTATTCAGGGACAGTGTCGTTTATTACTGGCGGGTAGCTCCTGTACCGGCCAGCGGCCCCTATCACTGGAACAACAGCAGCTTTGTGTACCTTTCAAACGGCGCCCCCGGGTTTAACCAATCGCACCTTTACCAGCACCTGAAATCAAGCGTAGACAGGATTTATATTGACAGCACCACCCGGCAGTGGAATTTTGATGATGTGATTTCGGAAGTTAATATAACCAATACTGTTTTTAGTGACAACCAGAACCAAAACATAAGTTCGGATTTCACTATTGAAATGAATAATAAAATTATTACGCAGTCTGCCTGCCTGGGGCATTCTATAATATTCAACGTATTTGACCCCATAACGCTAAAGCCATTTTATAACCAACCTGTTCCGTCCACGGCAGGCACAGGCAGCTACGGAGGTTTTATGCAAAGCGCCGCAAATTGTGGCACCCATGAAGGGAATGAATACAATTTTGAATTTGCTTACAACACTGTACAGGGGCGCAACAACATGGCTGCCTTTATGGCCTGGGTACCAGCCGGGTATATTGTTACGGCAAGACTGATTATTAATGCACCATATTATGACGGGCAAACTTTTGCAGCCGACTGGAAGAAAGACCCGCTGGTAAATAGCACCAACCTGTACCTGAGTTTAAAAAATGCAGGCTTCGCCGCGCTTGACGATTATAAATTTACAAGGGCATGGATATTTATTTATAAAAAGAACACGCCATCTTTTATACCCGGCTATGACTTTACCAAAGACAGCACTGATGTTCTCGACACAACATTTAACCTTGCGGTGGCAGACACACTTGGTTATATTACTTCCCCGCAGTTTGGCCCGGCAAAAGCATGGAAACAGGTAAAATGGCGCGGCAGTTCTTTAGACGCAAATGCAGGCGACGCACCGGTGGTAAGTGTAATAGGCGTGTCTGCATCCGGGGCGCAAACGGTGTTATATAATCTTACCCAAAACCAGCAGGATTTTGATATATCAGCAGTAAATGCGGCCTCTTATCCTTATATCATCCTCAAAATGCGTAATGCAGACAGTGTGCACCTTACGCCGTACCAATTGCGTTATTGGCGTGTGCTGTACGACCCTGTTCCTGAAGGGGCATTAGCACCGAATATACTTTATAAATTTAACGACACACTTGGCGTAGGGCAAACATCTAATATTGCCTTTGCCTTTAAAAATGTAAGCGATGTTGCTTTTGCTGACAGCATTAAGGTAAAAATGATATTGTATAACTCCGGCAATGTTGCCAATGTATTGCCTGTGGGTAAGCTAAAGGCCTTGCAGCCCGGTGATACGGCAACTATCACTTACAGCCTTGATTCCAAAAGTTTCAGCGGGTTGAATAATTTGTACCTTGACGTAAACCCTGATAATGACCAGCCTGAACAATACCATTTCAACAACTTTTTGTACAGGAATATTCTGGTGCAGACAGATAACCTGAAACCTACCCTGGATGTAACTTTTGACGGTGTGCACATTTTGAACAACGATATAGTATCGGCAAAACCGCATGTATTGATAAAGTTGAAGGATGAATCCAAATACCTGTTGCTGGATGATACCTCGGTCGTATCTGTACAATTGATGTACCCCGACGGCACGGTAAGGCATTTTAGGTTTAATACAGATACTGTAAGGTTTACGCCGGCTACCGCTGGTTCAGCGGATAATACGGCGCAGGTTGATTTTCTTCCGTTCCTTACAGATGACGGTACTTACACACTTTATGTACACGGAAAGGATAAAACAGGCAATCCCGCGGGCAATGCAGATTACTCCGTGTCATTCGAGGTGTATAACAAGCCTATGATAACAAATATGTTTAATTACCCCAACCCATTTACAACGTCAACAGCTTTTGTGTTTACACTTACCGGCAGCCAGGTGCCGCAAAATATACGCATACAAATACTCACCATAACGGGCAAGATTGTACGTGAAATAACCTCTGCTGAACTTGGCCCGCTGCACATAGGCAGGAATATAACCACTTTTAAATGGGACGGCACTGACCAGTACGGGCAAAAACTTGCCAACGGTGTGTATTTGTACCGAGTGCTCACCAACCTTAACGGCCATTCACTGGATAAATTTTCCACGCTGGATGCGAATGGCGACCCAGTAAATACCGACCAGTATTTTAATAAAGGCTATGGCAAGATGTATTTAATGCGCTGATTTGTTTACGCCAAAACAATAACTTTACCTGCATGTACCTGAAGCGACTATATGCTGCCAATAAATGGTGGTTTGCCATAATAACGCTGTTTATTATTATACAGCTTGCCATGGACATACGGCAGGACATTATGCTTTCGCCTGTGTACCACTACGGCATGTATTCCGAAGTGATTGAGCCGGAAAATGAATACACGGTTAATGAAATAGCTGTAAATGGTATTATTCTTCAAACCAAAGATTTCAGTCCCTACCAGTGGGACAAAATATCATTCCCCGTTAAATTATTTCAAAACCAGCAAAGCTGGGACAGCTTTGTATGGAATACAGAAGTTAAACGGTTACTGAAATTGAGTGATTCGGCAAAATATATAAACGCCATAACACAACAAGAATTTAATGAATGGTATAGGAATTATTTAAGCATTATGCTGCATACAAAAATTGATTCGGTAAATATTAAGCCGGTTACCTATATGTTTAATGGTACCACATTTATTAAAAAACCAGGCTGACTATTTTGGAAAGAGACCGGCGATATATTATTACCACTTTATACTGCATCATTTTTTATGCATTGATGCTGTATAAATATTTTAACGGCATGCTGCTGTTTCAACTGCAGCCTTCCTTTTTTTATAACAGGGAAGATATTTTTACCTGGGTGTTTATGCAAACCGGCTTACACAAGTGGTTACTGAACAATAAAACCGGCTGCATTTTATTTGATGTATTGTTTTACACAACCCCTGCAATATACTTGCTGCATTTTCGTGCCAGCCGGCGAACGGCTTATGTTTCTGCAATGTGGATGCTTATTGTTAACTGGGCGTACGTGCAATGCTATACGTTATATCCTTCCAACTCAATTGAAGGGCATATTGCGTGGTTATTATTTCCGCTGGTGTTTATTGCGCGGAAAGACAAAACTTTCTGGCTATTGCTTGATGGCCTGCGGTATTTTTTTCTTTTCTTTTTTGCGTCTGCAGGGTTATGGAAACTGAGGCAGGGCGGCGCATTCGACCACCTGCAAATGAGCGGTGTTTTGTTATACCAGCACAGCCAGTTACTTACCAATTCGCCGGGTTACTGGCAATCAAAATTTATTATGTGGCTGGTACAGCATGCCTGGGTTTCATATATATTGTACCTGCTTGCAACCCTGGTTGAACTTTCTTTTATTACGGGCTTTTTTACAAAAAAATTCGACAGGGTTTTGGTCGCTCTCTTCATCCTGTTTCTAATTTTTGATAACCTGGTTATGCGGATACCTTATTATGAAGTTTTGCCTTTACTGCTACCGTTGCTGCCAGGTACGGGGAAAACCAATAGTGATGCAACCCTTGCACCGGAACCAACAATATAATATTTATTGTATTAACGGCTTATTTGGTAACTTAAATCTCTCAAATGCTAAACTCTCCTGCATGAAACAATTCTTACTGCTGCTCGTGGCGGCATATTTTATAAGCGCCTGTAACAGGCCTGCCGGTAATAATACAGACAATAAAATAGTAATAGGCACTATTGACAGCCTTTACTCCGGTCTTTTGCATGAAGAAAGACAGGTTTGGGTATATGTTCCCGAAAGTTATAAAAGGGCGGATAAGAATAATAAACCAAAATACCCGGTTTTGTATTTGCTTGACGGGGACGCCCATTTTTATTCAGTGGTTGGTATGATACACCAGTTAAGCGTAGTGAACGGCAATACCATTTGCCCTGAAATGATAGTGGTGGGTATTCCCAATACTGACAGGACGAGAGATTTAACACCTACGCATGTGGTTGTTGACCCGCCTTATATGGACAGCGCGTCCGCTAAAACATCCGGTGGGGGAGAGCAGTTTGCGGCTTTTATTGAGAAAGAACTGATACCTCATATTGACTCGTTGTATCCCGTGGCACCTTATAAAATGCTGGTAGGCCACTCGTTCGGCGGTTTAACAGTTATGAATATTTTAATGCACCATACCAGTCTTTTCAACGCATACATTGCTATTGACCCAAGCATGTGGTGGGACAATCAAAAATTGCTGAAGGAGTTACAAGCCGGGTTACCCAATAAAGATTTTAGCCACACATCTCTTTTCCTCGGCATTGCCAATACCATGGAAGCAGGTATGGATACGATGAAAATACAATCGGACACGTCGCCGGTAAATAAACATATCCGCTCCATATTGGCTTTAAGTCATTCGCTGGCAGCCAACGCCGGTAAAAATGGAATGCGGTTTAGCTATAAATATTACAACAGCGATAACCATGGCTCGGTGCCGCTTATTACCGAGTATGACGGCCTTCATTTTTTGTTTGACTACTATAAACTCAATTTGACTAACAACGACTTTTTAAATATTGACCATTCTGTCCTGGCCAAAATTACCGGTCATTACGACACTGTTTCCAGTAGGCTGGGGTACAAAATATTACCACCCCTTGACCTGGTAAATGCGCTGGCATACCAGGCGATGTCAACTAAACACAATGCCGCGGCAGAAGAGGCGGCGCTTTTAAATGTAACAAATTACCCTGCCAACGCTAATGCATTTGATACCCTGGGTGACGTTTATAATGCAGAAGGAAATAAGGAAAAAGCTATTGAAAACTATAAGAAAGCGTTATCAATTGATGCCGGCCTGGCTGAAACAAAGATGAAGCTCGATAAGCTGGAATCGAAGTAACAGTGCCGGCAGGGTTAATTAAACAAAATTTTATAAGTCTCTTTAAAAACTATCCTCATCTTTGCGGCATGAAAAAGGTAGGTATCGGAACAAGGGTTTTAAATTTTGTAATTGATACATTGCTGGTATTTTTTATAAGCTGGGGTTTTTACAAATGGCACAACTTTTATGTTTTCTATTATCAAAAAACACCAATAGATTTTTATATTTTTTTCTGGCTTACTCTGGTAGTTTATTGCTTTTTATTTGAGGCATTTTTTTCCAGGACACCCGGTAAATGGCTTACTATGAGCAAAGTGGTTGACCGGCATGATAAACGACCTGCATTGTGGCAGGTGGTGGTACGCAGCGTGGTGCGTGTTATACCGATTGACTGCTTTTTTATACCTTTTCTTGACGGGACACTGCATGATTTTGCCAGCAATACAAAGGTGGTGGAAGCCTGATTATACCGACTCCCTGTTTATCTCTTCGTAAAGGTTTTGTATTAACCCGTCGGCAAGGCCTATTTTGGGTACATAAATCTCGTTAATATCCGCCCAGCGCATTACATTTATGTATATCTGCAGCGCCGGCACTATAACATCGGCGCGGTCTTCGCGAAGCTTGTAAATGCGTATGCGTTCTTCCAGCGTAACGTTTGAAAGTTCTTTGTAATAGTCTTTCAGCAATTCAAGGCTCAGCGGCTTCCCTTCCTTCTTTTTACTTACTGAAAATACTTTATTTATGTTACCGCCTGAACCAATGGCAATGATGGGGAGTTTGCTTTTGGTGTTGTTTTTTAAATGGTCGCGCATTTCATCCCAATGGGTTTCCGTTACCATGTTTTTCAGCAGGCGTATAGTGCCAATGTTAAAAGACTCTTTGTAGCGCAATTTACCATCCGCAAAAAAGGTGAGTTCGGTGCTGCCGCCGCCAACATCTATATACAGGTAAGAATGTTCTTTGTCAAGATTTTCTGCGATGTGGTTTTCGTAAATCAGGGAGGCTTCATCATCGCCACTTATTATTTTAATATCTATGCCGGCTTCCTGTTTCACTTTTTTTATAATGTCCTGCGCATTAACCGCATCGCGCATGGCACTGGTAGCACAGGCTTTTACGCGCGAAACCCCGTACACCTTTAAAAGGTGTTTGTAAGCCTGCATGGTTTCCATTATCATGTTAACCCTTGCCGTGCTTATCTCCCCGCGCTCAAACACATCAAAACCAAGCCTTAACGGAACCCTGACTAGATTAAGCTTATTAAAAACAGGTTTGCCATCATTACTAACGGTTACTTCAGATATCAGCAGCCTTGCTGCGTTACTTCCTATATCAATTGCTGCCAGTTTCATTAACAGTCTTCATTATTTTCTGGTGCAGGTAATTGTACGTCTCAACCTGGGAACGTACTTTCTTTTTTCCTGCGGAAGATACATAGTTATTTAAAAGTTCGTTATCCAATATACGCGCCTTTACATTATCTCTTAACTGAATGTGGATAATATCTTTCAGTTCCTGTTTTATTTGAGCATCGTTAACCGGCACTGCAGCTTCAATACGGTGGTCAAGATTACGTATCATCCAGTCAGCGGAAGATATATACACTTTTTCATCACCCCCATTGTGAAATATCATTACGCGTGCATGTTCCAGGTATTCATCAACAATACTTATACCATGCATGTTGTTTTTTAATTTTTTTTGCTGCGGCACAGCGCAAAAAATACCACGCACTATAAATTGTACGTTTACGCCCGCTGCCGCTGCCTCGTATAATTTTAATATAAGGCTTGAATCGCTTAGCGAGTTTATTTTTATGATGATTGATGCCTGCTTGCCTGCTCTTGCGTTTTTTATTTCAGTATTTATAAGCCGTGCAAGCTGCTGACGCATGGCAACGGGGCAAACTACCAGGGTATTGCAGGCTTTTAAATGAGGTAACCCCGTTTTTGCGTTTTCAAGATAACGGAATATCCTGTTTATATCAGCCATTATGTTACGGTTGCTTGTAAGCAGGCAGTGGTCGGCATAAACCCTTGCCGTTTTCTCATTAAGGTTGCCCGTGCTTACAAAACCATATTGTGTAATTTTTTTATTAACCCTGCGTTTTATTACACAAAGTTTGGCATGTACTTTTAAATTATTTATGCCAAGCAGCACTTTTACGCCTTCTTCCTCCAATACTTTCTTCCATTCAAGGTTGGCCTCTTCATCAAACCTCGCGCGCAGTTCAAGCATTACTACTACCGATTTGCCATTTCTCACAGCGTTAATAAGGGCATTAATTACTTTTGAGTTTGATGCAAGCCTGTAGGCCGTTAATTTAATGGATGTTACCAGCGGGTCCATGGCGGCCTCGCGCAACAGGTCAATAACGGAGTTGAACGAATGATAGGGAAAGTGCAGCATTACATCTTTTTCCGTAATAACATCTGTAACCCTTAACGCACTGCGGAGTTCCGGGTGGGTGAATGCCTGGCGGCGGGTGCTTTTATTTTTAAACACATCCGGAAAATCCATAAAATGCCGGAAGTTGTGAATGCGGCCACCGGGAATAATATTGTCTTTCCTGGCCAGGTTAAGGCGTTTCATCAAATATTCAAGCAGGCCTGCATCCATCTCCTTATCATAAATAAAACGTACGGGTTTGCCTTTGCGCCTGTTTTTAAGCCCGCTTTCAATTTTTTGAACAAACGATGTGCTTACATCGTTGTCAATGTCTATTTCGGCATCCTTGGTTACTTTAAATATGTGTGCATCAAAAGTATCGTAACCAAAATAGGAAAATATATAGGGCAGGTTAAAACGTATAACGTCTTCCAGCAGCATTATGGTAGTTTCCCCGTCTTTTGCGGGCAGTATCACAAAACGTCCCACTATCCTGCTTGGTACTTCAATAAGGGCGTACTTCTGGTCGTACGCAGAATCTTTTTTACGCATCACCACACCCAGGTACAGGCTTTTATCGCGCAGGTAAGGCAGTTGTGGCAGTGTTTCAATAAGCAGCGGAATGATATTTGAGCGCACTTCCTCGTCAAAAAATTTTTTTACAAACAACTTTTGATCTTTATTAAGTTGCTTTTCAGTAACCAGGGATATTTGTTCCTTTTTCAGTTCATCTAAAATACTGTCCCAAATACGGTGAAATTCATTTTGCTGCTGAAGCACAATGGTTTGTATCTGGTCTAATATCTGTTGCGGGTTTTTCTCAAGGTGCATGTTGCCTTTCTTTCCGCCGAGTTCAATCATCCTCTTTAACGTGGCTACCCTAACCCGGAAGAATTCGTCAAGGTTATTGGAGTGAATGCCTAAAAAGCGTATTCTCTCCCTCAGCGGAACTGTAGCATCGTTGGCTTCCTGCAAAACACGGGCATTAAAGCTTAGCCAGCTAATATCTCTTGCAATTAAATTTTTCATTCGTTTCGGTTTATGGCGGGTGCTCCGCGGAGCATACTTTGCAACCTGCAATAAGTGAATTGTATAGGCGCTCAGGCAGCTTTCACAATGCAATTATGGCAAGTGTATTACTGTTTGGCAAGGTTAACGTCAAAAATAAACAAGATGCAGCCACTTGTATGTTAAGTTTATATAAAACGCTGCTTTACACTATTTACGGCTTTTAATCCGGTCAATGATGCCGGTGGTGGAAAAATTGGGAATAATGGGGTTTATTACTACCCGGCCACCGTTTTCCATCACTTCTTTAGCGCCTACAATTTGCTCAAGGGTGTAATCGCCCCCTTTTACCAATACATTTGGCTTCACAATGTTTATTAAGTTAAGCGGGGTATCTTCTTCAAAAATTACGATGGCGTCTGTTATTATCAGCGAAGCAAGCACCAGCGCGCGGGAGTGCTGGTTGTTAACCGGCCTGCCTTCGCCTTTTAATTTTTTTACACTTTCATCTGCATTAACTCCCACAACCAGCAAATCAGCCTCTGCTGCGGCCTTAGACAGGGAATAAATATGGCCTTCGTGCAATATATCATAGCACCCGTTTGTAAAAGCAATAGTTTTACCCAGCAGCCTTGCTGCGGCGAGAAATGGTAATAATTGCGTTATGGTTAGAATTTTATGCGCCGGAAAGGCTGTGTTTTTCATAATTCCTCTTTCTAACGGTTATTACTATATATGCTAAAGTACCAAAAACGGTAATAAACACAAATTGCGAAAGCCACAGCAACCACCCAAATGCCAGGCCAATATCTTCGCCAATATTATACAATTTTACCGCGCTTTGAATAGCAAGGGGGTATGCAGCAATGCCGCCCGGCGTTAAAATTATGCCCAGCGTGCCGGCAAAAAGCATAACAAGGCCTGCAGAAAGGCTAAGACCTTCCGTCTCCTGCATTGCAAAGCAGCCAAGCCATGTTGAAAAAACGTAACAAGCCCACATAAGCACAGTATATGTCATAAACAACCACCTGCCCTTTAGCTTCATTATGCTTAAGAAGCCTTCTTTAAACCCTTTGAATATTTTTTTCAGGAAGCCGGGCTTTGTTTTAACTATGCGCCGGGTTAAAAACACTATTGCCGCAATTACTACTATACCTGCAACTATCACCGGCCATCGCAGTGACGGCCCCTGTGTATGATGGGCGGGCCGGTGAAAAAGCAGGTTTTGTACATAAACGCTCACCAAATCGTATTGTAAAAAAAATATGGCTAATCCCAGCAGCAAAAGGCAAAAAAAATCGAAGGCCCGTTCTGTAATAATAGTGCCTATCAGTTTTTCAAGGGGTATTTTATGGCGTCTTGTAATAAGCGTGCAACGAATTATTTCGCCGCCGCGCGGCAAAAATTCATTGCCAAGGTAACCGGTGAGTAAAGCGCATAATAAGTCGAAAAGGGGCGGGTTATACCCCATCGGCTCAATCAGTTGCTTCCACCGCAAACTTCTGAAAACATGGCTGAGCATCAACAAGACAAACACCGGCAGAAGCAGCAAATACCGGGCATGCTTTAAAGCGCCCAGCATATCGTTCCAGTTTTTTGCGGTGAAATGATGGAATGACAGCCATATTAAAAAAGTTATGATGCATATTACAATGCCGTACTTTAATAAGATGGGGTAAATTTTTTTCATTGCCTAACAAATGGCAATTTAAGCAACTAAAACATATTAGTACAGTTAAACTACTATTAACTACAGTTTGTTACCTTCTTTAGGGAAAACAATGGCAGGTTTAAATGTTTTAGCTTCGTTAAAATCCATGGTTGCGTAGGATATTATAATAATTATATCTCCTACCGCGCCGCGCCGCGCTGCGGGACCATTAAGGCACACGGTACCGCTGCCCCTTTTACCTTTTATAATATAGGTTTCAATACGTTCGCCGTTATTAACGTTAACCACCTGTATTTTTTCGTTTTCAAGCAGGTTTGCTGCTTCTATTAAGTCCTCATCCAGTGTAAGGCTGCCTACATAATTAAGGTTTGCCTCGGTAATTACCGCCCTGTGAATCTTTGATTTTAATACTTCTATTTGCATAAGGGCGCAAAGTTAGGAAATAGTTGATTTGTTGACTAGCCTGTTGGTTTACCGGTTTTTAATTAACAATCATATTGTCAATAAGCCTTATGCCATTAATAAAGGCTGCTACTAATGCAACCAGGGATTGGCTGACCTCTTTTTTTTCAGCAGGTTTCAGTGTCTCAGTATCGCATATTTCCACGTAATCAATCTTTTCAAAACCTGCTTCGGTTATAATTTGTGCCGCTTGCTGTTTTAGTACAGGTATTGGTTTAACGGAGATATTCTCCTTAATGTAACTAAGCGCTTTGTAAATAGCCAGTGCTTTTTGGCGGGCAGCAGCATCAAGACGCAGGTTACGGCTGCTCATTGCAAGGCCGTCCGTTTCGCGGAGCGTCTCAACAATTTCCAGGCAACAATCTAAATTATATTCCTCCAGTAAACGCTTAACCACCATACATTGCTGGTAATCTTTTCGCCCCATAAACATAATATTGGGCTGTACAATGTTCAAAAACTTATGCAGTACCCTGCACACGCCCTGGAAATGGCCCGGCCGGTAATAACCTTCCAGGATATTTTCCAGGTAACCAATATTATAATGAATACCGTCCGCCAGCCCTTCCGGGTACATTTCAGCAACCGGGGGGGCGAACAAAATATCAGTGCCCTGCCTTTCCAGCAGCAATATATCATTCTCAATGGTAACAGGGTATTTCTCATAATCTTTCGGGTCGTTAAACTGTACCGGGTTTACAAAAATGGAGCAAACGGTAATATCGCACTGCCGGCGGCATTGTTCAATAAGCGCCAGGTGGCCCTTATGCAATGCACCCATAGTGGGTACAAAACCAATGGTTTGGGCGTTTTGCCCGGCTTTCAGCAGGTGTTTTTTAAGGGCTTCAGCCTGTTTAAAAAGAATCATTATGAGCGTTTAAGTGATAATAACAAACTAACGTATTGCGGGTTTAAGCATTTTTTGTACCTTTGCAGCCTTATTTTTTTGCCTAAACATTGCACGCTAATGTCAACAAAGAAAAGAATTTTATTCATTGCTACTGAAATGTCGCCCTATTTAGAGCTAACAGAATTTGCGGAAATAGTAAACAGGCTGGCTATAAAGAGTAATGACAGTGGCCTTGAGGTGAGATGTATTATGCCCCGGTTTGGCGTTATTAATGAAAGGAGGCACAGGTTGCACGAAGTTGTTCGCCTTTCAGGGATAAATGTTTCTGTTGACAATGATGATTACCCCCTGCAGATAAAAGTTGCCTCTTTACCCAATGCACGTTTGCAGGTGTATTTTTTGGATAACGAGGACTTTTTTAAAAGGAAGCATATTTTTACTGATGATGATGACCAGTGGTTTGATGATAACGACCTTAGAACAATCTTTTTTTGCAAGGGAGCCCTTGAGACCGTAAAAAAATTCGGGTGGCCTCCCGACATTATTCACTGCAGCGGCTGGATGACAGGTTTAATACCCATGTACCTTAAAACTGCTTATAAAAGAGAGCCTGTATTTTTACACAGCAAGGTTGTTTTTACCATTGGCCAGCACACCTTTAAAGAAAGCCTCGGCCCCCAGTTTGTTGAAAGAGCTAACATTCATTCCGTTATAAAAGATAAGGACCTTGAATATTTTAAAGAAGGTACCGATACAGCAATGTTCAGGGGCGGTGCGGCTTTTGCCGATGCCATTACTTTTGGTGCAGAGAAAGTAGATAAAAAACTGGCTGACGAATTTTCTAAAGTAAAAGGTAAAAAAGTATTGTCGTTCAGCGGGTGGGATAGTGATTTAACAGACTATTTAGAATTGTATAACGAGCTTGCAGCGAAGTAACAAAACCCATGAATTTAGCTATTGTGAAAAAAATTTATACTGTTTTTTTTGTTTTATTTCCCTTCATTTTCTTAGGTTGCACCAAGATTATAACCACTGACATTGGCAGCAGCTTATTGCCGGGTATTGATAACCTTGAAGCTAAAGACCTTTTTCTTGACGTACAGACAAAAAATGGCGGTGATAGCGCGAACCACGTTGCTATATCGCAAGACTTTTCCCTTGGCTATATTTCAAACGACCCGATATTCGGAAAAACAAGTGCCTCTGTAAATGTTCAGTTGGTGCCAAGCACTTTTCCCGTTGAATTCGGCTCTTACAATAAAGACAGCGTTTGGTTTGATTCTGCCGTTTTGGTACTAAGTTACAAGGGCGTGTGGGGCGACTCCTTCCAAAACCTCGCCTTCAGGGTTTACCAAATATCAAGCGACCAGCCTTTTAGCCCTGATTCGGTATATTCCACTTCCCATTTCTTTCAAAAAAACTCTATTGAGTTGACGCAGAATTATGAGCCTGTAAGCGTTAACCCGCGTACACTGGCTGATTCTGTTTACCCTTATAAAGAAGCCGCCACCAATCAATTACGCATTCCTCTTGACAAAGAAGCTATCGGTAATAAGCTTGTTTACGGGTTTGATACCTCAAATGCTTATAAAAGTCTTACGGCGTTTAATCAATACTTCAGGGGTTTCCAGGTTGTGCCTGAGCAGCAGGGTAACTCACTGCTTCGCGTAAACATACTTGATACCAATACAAAGCTGGCTATTTATTACCGCTATGGTACAACAAGCGGCCGCGATACCGGGGTTACGTATTTTAAAGCCACAAGCGGCACTACCGCGGCGGCAAACTATATTAAGCGGGACAGGAACGGGGCTAATGTTCAAACTTATTACCCGTCAGGGAACACGCAGGACAGCCTTCTTTTCCTTGAAGCAGGCCCGGGTATTTTTACAAATGTTACGGTTCCTGACCTTACCAGCCTCTCAAAAATAGTTATACAGCGGGCGGAACTGCTGATGGACCAGGTACCGGACGAGGCCAACCAATCGGATTTGTTTTTAACGCCTCCGCAATTATTCCTTTCGCCATACAGTACGCAGTATGGCAAGCGTTTTCTTATGCCTGGAAGCCAGGTGTTGGCCAGCGACAGTTCTTCAATCAGCAATGTGGCATCGCTGGGTGTGGTGCCGATAGCTACGGTTGACCCGGTGACGGGCAGAACCAGGTATACCTATAGCTTCGATATAACCAAATACGTGCAGGGCGTAGTAAGTTTTGGCCAGCCACAATACAATTTTGTGCTATATGCGCCGGGTAACGATTTTATATATGCTGCTGAAAGTTCTACAAAAAGGGCACCCATCAGTTCTCCACCGCTTAATGCCCCTGCGCAGGGCAGGGTAAGGCTTGGTGGCGGCAACAGCATATCTCACAGGATGAGGCTGCACATTGTTTATTCACCTGCACCTTGATAAATACCCTTCTATTAAATTACTGTGAATAGTATATTTGCAGCCTTATAAAATAATTATGCCTTATTTATTTACTTCTGAAAGCGTATCTGAAGGCCATCCTGACAAAGTAGCCGACCAGATATCTGACGCATTAATTGATAACTTTCTTGCATTTGACCCAGACAGTAAAGTTGCCTGCGAAACATTGGTTACTACCGGCCAGGTAGTGCTGGCGGGTGAAGTAAAGTCTAAAGCATACCTTGATGTGCAGGATATTGCCCGTGGCGTTATACGCCGCATTGGTTATACCAAAAGCGA
This sequence comes from Chitinophagaceae bacterium, assembly GCA_035550215.1. GTDB lineage: Bacteria > Bacteroidota > Bacteroidia > Chitinophagales > Chitinophagaceae > JABDFW01. The sequence continues at coordinate 156,502 of DASZPM010000007.1, forward strand.
GTATATGTTTGAAGCCAACAGTTGCGGTGTACTGTCGGCCATTCACGAGCAGTCTGCGGATATTAACCAGGGCGTTGACAGAAAGAAGAAAGAGGAACAGGGTGCTGGTGACCAGGGTATGATGTTTGGCTATGCTACAAACGAGACAGAAGATTATATGCCTTTGGCATTAGACCTTGCCCATAAAATATTGGTAGAATTGGCTGCATTACGCAGGGAAAACAAGCAAATAAAATACCTGCGCCCTGATGCTAAAAGCCAGGTTACACTGGAGTACGATGATAATAATAAACCCGTACGCATTGATGCCATTGTGGTATCAACCCAGCATGATGATTTTGACAAGGATGATGACAAGATGCTTGCTAAAATAAAGAGCGACATTATAAATATTCTTGTACCGCGGGTTAAAAGCAAGTATAAAAAATATGCAAAGTTGTTTAACGATGATATTGCATATCACATTAACCCCACCGGAAAATTTGTAATTGGCGGTCCGCATGGGGATACCGGCTTAACAGGCCGCAAGATAATTGTGGACACTTATGGCGGTAAAGGTGCGCACGGTGGTGGCGCCTTCAGTGGTAAAGACCCCAGCAAAGTTGACCGCAGCGCTGCATATGCTACACGCCACATTGCTAAAAACCTGGTAGCAGCTGGCGTTTGCAGCGAAGTGCTGGTGCAGGTATCATACGCCATTGGCGTGGCAAAGCCCATGGGTATTTATGTTAATACTTACGGCACAGGCAAAGTAGGGCTTAGTGACGGCGAAATATCCAAAAAAGTGGAAGGCATATTTGATATGCGCCCTTATTTTATTGAGCAGCGGTTAAAACTGCGCAATCCTATTTACAGCGAAACAGCAGCCTATGGCCACATGGGCAGAAAGAATGAAGAAGTTACAAAAGAATTTTCATCGCCTGACGGAAAGACTATAAAAAGGAAAGTAGAGTTGTTTACCTGGGAGAAATTAGATTATGTTGACAAAGTAAAAAAAGCATTTAAGATAAAATAACTAAAAAAGCGGGATTTTATAACCTGCGGTTTAGCGTTTTTGAAGAAAGCCCTGCCAGCAAGCGGGGCTTTTGGTTATAATGCCCTTTAAGTAAGCCGGAATTGCTACATTTAGCCTATGAAGAACATTAACCCGCCCAGGTGGATTATTCCATTACTTATGTGCGCTATAACCATTACCGCCTGCGCGCAGGATAAAGAAACGCAGCCCACCCTTAATATTGGCGACAAAGCTCCTGCCCTGCAGGTAACCCAATGGTTCAAAGGCTCGCCGGTTAACCGGTTTGAAAAGGGTAAAGTATATGTAGTGGAGTTTTGGGCAACCTGGTGTGGCCCATGCAAGGCAGCAATGCCAAGGCTCTCGGCGTTGGCAAGAGCTTATGGGGATACAGTTACTTTTATTGGCATTGATGTGCTTGAAATGCCGGGTACTACTTTACAAAGGGTGAATACTTTTGTTGACAGCATCGGCAGCCGGATGGATTATACCGTGGCTGCACAAGACAGCAATTTTATGGTGAAAAACTGGATGAAAGCATCCGGCGCTGACGGCATTCCGCAAACATTTATAATAAACAGGGAAGGTAAACTGGCATGGATAGGACTGGCCGACGAAGCAAAAGATGTGTTACGCAAGGTGGTAGATAATACGTGGGATGTTACCGCAGCGTTGGCTAAAAGTAAGTATGACAGGCATTTGGCGTACCTCGACCACCAGGCTTACTACAGGCTGCAACCTTATGCAGGTAATGCTGCCAAACTGGATTATATAGGGCAGCCCGGTACTATACTTGCTATTGTAGATTCGATGGTAAAAAAAGTGCCCGGGTTAAAATACACCCCGTTAGTAGGTAGTTTCACATTTACAGCGTTGCTTAAAACCAATATGCAAAAGGCGCTGGAATATGGCAAAATATTAATAACCACCTCTACCTACGAAAGTCCCGATTATGATGCGGTTATTTATGCCGTAGATTATTATACTGGCAAAGTATATATGCCGGAAGATGCATACAGGTTAGCCCTGAAGCTTACCGGTTAAAGATTGGCCATGTGGCTTATCCCGAAATAAATAATATGTTTAAGATGTATTATGAAATGACGGATGTATGCTTGCGTGCAGGCGACAAGGAAAGCGCTGTTGCATCGCTGGAAAAGGCCCTTGACTGGTTGAAGAATGAGAAATAAAGGGTTTTATTTTACTATATTTATGCTACAGGGTTTACACCAGTACTGCCATCCAAAAAATTGCCGGTATGAGAAAAATAATTAAACGGTTTTTGTATGCTATACTTTTTTTGATTCTCGCCATATTCATTTTTGCATTAGTTCTCGCTTTTTTGCCAACTGACTGGAAAATTACCAATAAAGGCATTACACCCGCAGAAGCCACTGTTTTAAGGCAGCAATACACCGGCCCGCATAACCTTTTTACTACAGCAGACGGGGAAACACTTTTCTTACGCAGGTGGGACCCTGATAGTATTGTGCCGGCGAAAAAAGACATTGCTGTACTTATTTTTCATGGGTTTACAGCCTACAGCGGCCCATATAATATGGCTGGCGTGCCAATATCAAAGGGAGGCTACACAACTTTTGGCCTTGATTACCGGGGCCATGGACTATCAGGTGGCAACAGGGGTGACAGCCCCGGCAAAGACAGGTGGATTGGCGACCTGGCGGAAGCAGTGAAGTATGTAAAAAGTCTTGGCTTTTCAAAAGTGGTTGTTTTGGGGCATAGCCTGGGCGTGGCCTCGGCAATATGCGCGGTGGATTCAGTGCCCAACGATATTGCAGGGCTTGTGCTGCTTTCCGGCGCGTACGAAGGGCGAAAGGGGCTTACCAAGCCGGTGCCTTTTTTTAAGAAGATGAAAATCATTTCAAGTGCTGTGTTCCGTCCTTCCTACCAGGCCGTTGAATATTACAGGGAGGGAATGACTGTTTCTCCTGATACTTTGTTCACTTACCGGTACACGCCGCGGTTTCTCACTATGCTTGATGTAAAAACACTCCGGCTGCCACCCAACATGAATGTACCGGTGCTGGTAGGCGTGGGTGATAAAGACGAATTATTTGAGGTGGATAAGGTGAAAGAGTTTTATAATTTAATACCGGGCAACAAAAAGCAATTTTTTATTATGAAAAATGCCACGCATGCCAAAATACCTCTTGAAAGCTGGGAGGAAATTGTTGCGTGGCTTAATAAAACGTTTGCACCTTAAAATACAGCGAGGCACCTATCATGCTGGTGCCGTTGCTATACCAATTGCTGGCGCAACCGGGGTAGAACCTGCCTGTTTTAAAGCATCCCGTTGCTGCCTCTTAATTTACCTGGGCATTACATCTCTTAAAGGGCGTATTTCCACCATGCCATCTGCCGGCAGTACAGGGCAGCCTTCCGCTATTTTTGTGGCTTCCTCCAGGCTTTCCGCGGTAATAATGGTGTAGCCGCCCACAATTTCCTTTGCCTCGCTAAAGGGGCCATCAGTTACCATTTTGCGCTTGCCGGTAATTTGTTTGCCTATGGGTTGCAGCGGGCCCGTTGAGATTAAACGGTTGTCATTTTTCAGTTCGTCCATCCAGGCAAACCATTGCTGCATATTGGCCTGTGCTTCTTCCGGCGGTAGTTTGGTAAAATCGCCCCCACGGTAAATGAACATGAATTTGTCCATAAAAAATTGCTTTTAATGTGTAATGTAGTTTGTTTACGCATAACAACGAATGAGGTGCCGCGCCGGGGACAAAAGTTTTTGCAAATTTTTCTTCTTTCCCTAATTACCGGGGGTATAAAAAAAAATTTCAAAAAAAAGCGGACAATTCGCCCTTTTTTATATTTATAGTTGGCAGCTCTTTGACATAAAATACAGGTAAGCAACAAAGAAATTGAATTTATAAAAAAAATTGTTGAAATATTTTGTAAATAATTAAAAATCAACATGTTGTTAAAAATTACATTCCTCCCTCATCCTCCTTTATCCCTCTTTTTTCCTGCCATAATTTGCCCTACATTTGTGACGGGAATAAGGACTATGCACGAGATTGAACCATTTTATAACTGGCGGTATTTATACACCGCGGAGACAGACCCACGGTCGCCTTTTTTTGGCCGCCAGTACAGTGAATTTGAGTACTCGCAAACCATTTACAACTATTATATACACCCGCAATGGGATGAATTTGGCAGCCGTACATTGTACATGAAAATTTTGTACGCGGATTACGAGCAGCAGTTTGTGATAATAGAGTTGATAGGGGAGTGGAACGACGCGATAGAAAATGATATAATGACGCTAAAGCGGGATATAATTGATGAGCTTATTGCGGCGGGCATTACCAAATACATATTGATTGCTGAAAATGTGCTGAATTTTCACAGCGGGGATAAAGACTATTATACAGAGTGGTTTGAGGAAGTAACCGATGAAAATGGCTGGATAGTGGCGGTGGATATGCCAGAGGCTACCCAGCATGATTTTAAACGCAAAAAGCTTAATTATTACATTGAACTGATGGATATACCCAACTGGCGCGTGTACAAACCGGAAGACCTCTTCAGCAAAATAAATGACGAACTAACCCGGCGGTTGGATTAGCGGGGTGTATTTGCTCAGGCTGCTTTTTTTCGTTCAATTAACAAGCCGATGACCCATCCTAATAAAGCGCCTATTGTATAGCAAAGCATATCGCTCCACTTAAATCCATATCCCAATATCAAACCAAAAGACGGGGTATGGCGCAGGTGTATCATCCATGGCGCCTGGTAAAGTTCCAGTATCTCAATAAGGTAGCAAATAACGCAAGCATACAATACCACCCGCCATAATGCAGGCTTTGGCAGCAGCATACGCATAAAGAAAAACCAGCAGGTAGCATACAGCACATCACCGCCGTATCCGGCAATTAAGCCGGGCATATAAGCGCCATATTTACGCGTGCTTAACCCAACCGGTATGATAACAATAAACAGGATACAATATATTATACGTCTTTGTAACATTACAGCTAAAAGCTAAAGGGTTGATAATTACACTGCTGTAAAGATAGGCGGTAAATTAATAAAAGGTTGCAACAGCATTGCCGGGTATTAAATTGCGCACAATTTGTCTTATGTGCCGTAGGAACATTTTGTTGGTAGCGAATGAAGAATGATGTTTTTATAGCCTTCTATAAGAAGGTATGATGAATGATGTTTATTGAATACCTGCGAAGCGAAATAATAATACGTTGTACAATGTTCCGCAGGAACCAAATACCGGTAGCAAAACATTACAAGCCATCTGCATGCCGTAGGTATGCAACATTGTGTACCTGCGGCACACCGCGTAATTCAGGAGTGTTCCTTGCTGCCAATATCAGGCCCCTGCAGGGCTTGCGGAAACAACCACGATATTTTTTCCGATGGGTTGAAACCTATTGCTGAGGTATTGCGCCTTGCAGGGCTAAAAAAAACGTGGTGGAATATCGTAACGATGGGTTTTGATTCATCGGCAAATAATGCAGGTATCCAGGTAGCCTTGTAAGGACGGGATATAACTTTTATTTACCCCCTTAACCAAACACAACGTACCTTTGCGCACCAAAAAAGTAACGCGATTACTGAAACATATGAACTTTTGAAACGCGTAAACTTTTTAAACAACAACGAATGAAATACGGCAAGGAAATAAACAGGCGCAAAACATTTGCTATCATCTCGCACCCGGATGCAGGTAAAACCACTTTAACGGAGAAGTTCCTTCTTTTTGGCGGGGCTATACAGGTAGCGGGCGCGGTTAAAAGCAACAAAATAAAAAAACATGCCACCAGCGACTTTATGGAAATAGAGCGCCAGCGCGGTATATCTGTCGCTACTTCCGTAATGACGTTTGAGTACGAAAATACCCTTATAAACCTGCTGGACACCCCCGGCCACAAAGACTTTGCGGAAGACACCTACCGCACGCTTACTGCGGTTGACAGTGTGGTACTTGTGGTTGACAGCGTAAACGGGGTAGAAGAACAAACCCGGCGCCTGATGGAAGTTTGCCGCATGCGCGATACACCGGTAATTGTATTCATCAACAAAATGGACAGGGACGGCCGCAACAGGTTTGATTTGCTGGAGGAGATTGAGAATGAACTGAAACTTCAATTGCACCCCATGACCTGGCCCATAAACAGCGGCAAAGATTTTAAAGGTGTTTATAACCTGCACGATAAAAGCTTGCTGCTGTTTACCGCCAATACCAGGGCGGATGAAGACGCTATTACCTTTGAAAACCTTAACGATTCAGCGCTTGATGCAAAAATAGGCGAGAAGGACGCAGCGCAGCTAAGGGAGGATGTAGAACTGATTGATGGCGTGTACGGCCAGTTAAATGTTGACGATTACCTGGCGGGCAAAGTGGCGCCGGTATTTTTCGGCAGCGCCATTAACAACTTTGGTGTGCGGGAACTGCTGAACGTATTTATTGAAATTGCCCCGGTGCCCCGCAGCCGCGAAACAAGCGTACGCAGCGTGGGGGTGGGTGAAGATAAATTCAGCGGGTTTGTGTTTAAGATACATGCCAACCTTGACCCCAAACACCGCGACCGCATTGCCTTTTTACGGGTGTGCAGCGGCAGGTTTGAGCGTAATAAATATTACCACCATGTGCGGCTGGATAAAGATGTGCGTTTTAGCAACCCGTATAGTTTTATGGCCCGCAGCAAAGATGTTATTGAGGATGCCTACGCGGGCGATGTGGTGGGTTTGTTTGATACCGGCAACTTTAAAATTGGCGATACCCTTACCGAAGGCGAAGATTTTTATTTTACCGGCATACCCAGCTTTTCACCTGAAATTTTTAAAGAGTTGGTGAATAAAGACCCTATGAAAACCAAGCAGTTGGAAAAAGGTATAAGCCAGTTAACAGATGAAGGCGTAGCCCAGTTGTTTACCCAGTTTGGCGGCAATAAAAAAATAATAGGCTGTGTGGGTGAACTGCAGTTTGAGGTTATACAATACCGGCTGCTGCATGAATACAGCGCCGCCTGCGAATTCCGGACACTGCCCTTTTATAAAGCCTGCTGGCTTACCAGCAAAAACCAGGACAAGCTGGATGATTTTCTACGGTTTAAACAGCAAAACAGTGGCCTTGATAAAGACGGCCACCCCGTGTACCTTGCCCAAAGCGAGTGGTTTTTAAATACCGAGCGCACCAATAACCCGGATATTGAGTTTCACTTTACCAGTGAAATACATAAGTAAAAGTCATTGGTCAATAGGTAATTAAGGAAGTAAGAAGTACGATTTACGAAGTACGAAGTAGAATCAGGAAGTATGATTTATGGAGTATACAGTACATGCCAGCATCTTCTCAGTTTAATTTTTTGCTGAAACCACCTTACGGAAGGTAATATCCGAACGAAATAAGCGACTGTTTTAAAAAGCATAATCCACCACATTCCACTATTGCTTTATTATTTTAATTCGTCATTATTCATAAAATCATTTTTTTGCATAAAACTAAATGACTCCTTGCAACTCTTCAGGCTACAGTTTTGTAAATGTAGCTCATCGTTTGCAGCGACATCTTAGTTGATAGAAGCAACAGCATAGTGCTGCGGGACAAGAAGTTCCGTAGAGCGGCAAAGGTTACTCTATAGCATATTCTTTGGATAAATCTAATACATAGAAGCCTGAAAAAGCTTTCCTTTTGATATCAATAATTATTACAACGAAGGTATTTTCATTGTTGGTTGGTAATAAAATTTGGTCGAAAGTGTTGTTTTCATTTCTGTAAACTTTTTCAACCAGTCGGTTCTCGTAAACATAATTACGCAGAATATCTTCATAAACAAGTTGCTTTACATAATAAGGCCATATATCTATGACTGGCAGTGAGGTTTCCGTAACATCCTTCATTTTAGGTGTCATTGTTGCTAAGAAATCAGCATAGCTTAAAGACAGCTTCAAAATGTAAGCATCGGTATTTACAATGGTTTCATTAAACTCTTTTTGCCCAATTGTCATCCCGAAGTAATAGTTATCTACAAATTCAAATCCCGTTACAATTGCTCCTTTAAACATCACTGATTCAACAAGGCACCTTGTCATATATGCATTTGTAAGGTTGCTGTTTCTTAAATCAATCTCTTTACTATTGCATTGGATAAATTTGGCATTGGTTAGATTCGTGTTTCTGAAATCAACATAAAGAAAGCAATTCTCAAAAATTACATTCGAAAAATCTTTATTTGAAAAATCACTTTCTTCATCAAAATCTACATTCGTAAAATGGCGTTGTCCACTTTTATAAGCTTCAAAAAATTCAATATTTGTCATTATTACATCCTCTTATCTAACTAAATATACAAAGTTTAGCAGCATCAAATCAATGCTATTTATATTAGCCAAAGACTGACTTATGTTTCTTTTTGCTAATATTGCTCCATGCCGCAAAAGTTTGTCATTAATATTGCCCAACTGGTAAATGTAAGGGAGAATAGCCCCTTGTTGCGGGGAAAAGATTTGGCAGAACTGCCTGTTATACAAAATGCTTACCTGCTGTTAAACGGCGATACTATTGCGGGCTATGGAAGCATGGCCGACACAGGCCGGTTTACCAATACCAATATTGAAGTAATGGATGCCGCTGGCGCCACCGTGCTGCCCTGCTGGTGTGACAGCCATACGCACCTGGTATTTGCCGCCAGCCGGGAGGAGGAGTTTGTGGATAAGATAAAAGGGTTAAGCTATGCTGAAATAGCCGCCAAAGGCGGTGGCATAACAAACTCTGCCGCAAAGCTTGCCGCTGCCACAGAAGATGAATTATATGAAAGCGCTTTTACAAGGTTGCAGGCATTGATACGCCTTGGCACCGGCGCGATAGAAATAAAAAGTGGTTACGGCCTTTCGGTGGAGGGTGAGCTTAAAATGTTGCGGGTAATTAAGCGGCTTAAACAGGCGGCTGCCATACCCGTTAAAGCTACTTTTTTGGGCGCGCACGCTTACCCGGCGGCATTTAAAAATAACCATGCCGGGTATTTACGTTTGATAACAGATGAAATGCTGCCGGCTATTGCGGCAGAAGGCCTTGCGGATTATATTGACGCTTTTTGTGAGGAGGGTTTTTTCTCGCCGCAGGAAACGGCGCTTGTTTGCAAAGCGGGCGCACAATACGGGCTGCGGCCAAAGCTGCATGTAAACCAGCTTAACAGCATTGGGGGTATTGAAATGGCGCTTAACCACGGCGCGCTTACCGCCGACCACCTGGAGGTAATGACAGGCGATGATATTGAAAGGCTTGCTGCCTCGCAAACCATAGGTACCTTACTGCCCTCCGCGGCTTTCTTCCTGCGTATGCCGTACCAGCCTGCACGCGCCATGATTGATGCGGGCTGCGCAATAGCCCTTGCCAGCGATTTTAACCCCGGCTCATCGCCATCAGGCAATATGAATTTTGTTGTTTCATTGGCCTGCATTCAAATGAAAATGCTGCCGGCAGAGGCTATTAATGCCGCCACGCTAAATGGCGCGTATGCTATGCAGGTTGCGGATATTGCAGGCAGTATAACGGTTGGTAAAAAAGCCAATCTCATCTTCACCCAAAATATTCCTTCGGTGGACTATTTCCCGTACGCGTTTGGTACAAACCTGGTGAACAGGGTAATGATTAACGGCAATTTTATTTAGCTGTTGTAAATGTTCTCTTAAAATAAAAACCGGCAGCAGCAGTCATTACTAACTGTATATTGTATGCAACCGCCTGTTACGTAATTTCCTCACCTTTCTCGTCGCGCTGGTTGGTTTTAATGGTAACTGCGCCCATAACAACCGTAAAAGTGCCCAGCAGGAAATTGACAATTACTGCATTCATAGCAAACCCTAAAAACAGGCCGTCATAGTTGGCGGGGGCCTGCTGTACCACTTTGTTTTTAAATATAAGCCCGAGTATAATTAATACGGCGCAAATCATTAAAATACTGGTTATTATAACCCGTATGCCCGGCATAATAAGGGAACGCAGGCTGGCAACGCTGTGCAGCTTTTTATTTACAATAACGCCTGATATTAACAGTAAAAGGCCAAAAAGGGAGTTGCCGACGTATAAAAGCCAGAATTCGGAAAACTTTTCATTTCCAAAAAAGAAGAATACGGGTATAAGATAAGCAACAGCGCAGGCAATGCTATATTGATAATAATACGGATGAAGGCGTTTTTCCAGCATGGCTGTAGGTTTTATGTGAACAATGCAGGGTGGGTATAACTTACCTGTATGCCTCAACATTGGTGCCATGATGAAAAGCAGTGTTAAAAGAAGATTATTTTGGCGGGGGTATTGCCCACCCTGACCCATTGTTGTACCAGGATGCAGTAATTAAATCTTCAGCCCGGTAATACCGGTCTTTTCCCATTGAGCCCTGGCCATTGGGGTATCGCTCATAATCCCATGGGTCATATACTTCAAAAAAGGTTTCATTGTCAACCTCCTTGTAGCCTTTAACCACAATAAAATGGCCGTTTTCCCAACTGTAATACCTGTCAACCCGCAGGGTGTCAGCTATGGCTATCCGCAAAGCAGACGAGGTAATTAATAGTACCATAATGCGGCCTTTATCCATTTGCTGTTTTAAATCACTGGTTCCTGTCTCAATTGTATTGCCAAGGGTAACCGGTATAAAAGGCACATTGTACTTTTGCAGGTAAAAATTCACTGTGGATGGGTACCACAACCCGCCGTCTGTCTGCGTGCTGTTTCTCGCGTCCAGCGGATTTTTAGCAAAGGTGGAATCATACCATTTTATAGCCATGGTTACAGAAGTTGGCCCGCAGTTTATAGTACTGTAACTTCCGGTGGATGACTGACCCATATACCATTCATAATCACGGTTATTGCTTACGGACTGTTTTACAAAATGGCCGAGACCCCATGGTACCGAGTAATTGTTATTGGTGCCTGAAATGTGCCAGTACTTTTTGGTTACGCCATCCCCGGCCGTAACCAAAAACTCAATATCGCCCTCATAATTGTTTTTTGACTGGCCGCTAACCTGTTTTACACCGGCTACCGTAGCGGTAGCGCCTTTTGACAGTGTAAAGTCTGCCACAATATCAGCACCGCTTTTTAAGCTATCCGGGAAACGGGCTGTTACTGTTGCGTTGGTGGATATAATACTCGTGGGAGCATCCATTCCCGCAATGCTGTAGCTTTCTATTTCGGCGGCAGTACTTTTACTGTTACCGGAAGGAGGAGTTGGTGTTGGAAGATCGGTTTTCTTACACGAAACCAGCGACCCTGTGGTTAGCCATAATAAAACAATTATATAGAACGCGGTTTTTTTCATACGCGGCAATCAGCGGGCCTGGTTTTATAAAGATACTGCTTTACCAGATGCACAAAAAGCGGCCATTACATAAGCATTGCGGTGATTTTTTTTGAAGTACAATTACAACCTGTCACAAATTATAATGCGTGCATAGCGAACATTATTAATATAACCAGCAATGTTGCCCAAATCATTGTTTCCCTCATTTGCTTTTTGCTGATGTTAAACACATCGTAAATACTGGCCTTACAAATTATGAAAAGGTTTACAGGATAGAAAAGAATATCTACAACAAATTTACCCGGCGACAGCGATGAATTTATGCCACCAAAAAAAGAACCGCTCACATGGTAAATGATATAATCATAGAGTAACAGTAAAAGGCCCAGCGAGTTAAATACAAGATAAAAAACCATCAAATACCAGCCTGCGGTTTTTCGCTTGTAGAATAGAAATGCGCCCGTTAAACCAACGATGAATGGGCCAACAGCGGAAAGGAAAAAAGATAAATCATGGGTAAGGTCTTTTATTGCATATTTTATCATAGTCCACGCAAAAAACACCTGGAGAATATTGATAATGCCATAACCTATAGCAATGGCAGTTATTGTTCTGCCGAGTACAGGTTCAGCGCCGCCTGGCGTTATTGCTTCTGATAAAACTTTCTCTGCCTGTTTCAACTTTATGTCCGCGTGCAGGGCCCGCTGTTTTTTTAATTGAGCTTTTGCCTGCTTTATATCAATCAACTCCCTGGCCACGTTAACCGCTTCTTCGGTAAGTTTTCTGTTTGCTAACTCATCTTTTGCCGCTGTTACAGCGCCGGGGTTATAATTCCTGTGATTTTCTACTATTTCAAATAACTCTGTGGTACTTAATTTTTTAAAGTAACCGGCAAAATCTTCTATGGGCATACAGGGCGTATTTTAACTAAATTTAAGTATCAATCGGTGTATTTTAACAATCAGTGCTAACAATCATCAGGTGGGGCAACTGCTTTTTAACATACCTTTGCCCGCGAAACATTGTACGATGAAGAAAATCCACATCATTCTGCTTATCGTAATTGCGGCATCCATTGCAGTGCTTATCAGTTTTATGGGTAATCTTTCCACTTATGAAACTATTGCTTCTGCCAAACAAAAACCGGGAAAATACGTAACCCTAAGCGTAAAAATGGATAAAAGCCAGCCTATGGTGTACGACCCTGTAAAAGACCCTAATTATCTTGCTTTTACTGCGCAGGACACGCTTGGCAACACCGTTAGGGTTGTTTACCACAACAGTAAGCCCACCGATATGGAAAAAAGCGAACGTATTGTTATTGGCGGCGTAATGAACGGTAATCAATTTGACTGTAAAAAAATACTGGTAAGGTGCCCATCAAAATACAAGGATGACCCTAATGCTGCCAAAAGCAGCCTGCAGGAACAAACATCACAATACTAACCGGCATTTGGAAAATTTCCCCTGGTTGCCGCGTTATCGTACAAAAATTGACCACTTAACATGAACTATACAGGCGAGCATTTATTTCCCGGGCAAATCGGCCATTTTGCAGTGGTACTTTCTTTAGTTGCTTCACTCGTGGCCACTATCGCGTTTTTTAAAGCCAACAAAGTTACTGCACCGGCTGACAAACAAAGCTGGCTAAGACTTGCAAGGGGCGCTTTCCTGCTGGAAACAATTTCGGTTGTTACCATCATCGCCAGTATTTACTACATTCTTACCAACCACCTTTTTGAATATAATTACGCCTGGGAGCACAGTGATAAAACCCTGCAGACAAAATACGTTTTTGCCTGCCTTTGGGAAGGACAGGAAGGTAGCTTTTTATTATGGGCTTTCTGGCATTGTGTATTGGGATGGATATTGATTTTCACCGCAAAAAAATGGGAGGCAGGCGTTTTAACAGCCATAAGCTTTGCTCAGTTTTGTATAGCCAGCATGCTGCTGGGTATTTATATATTCAGCAACAAAATAGGCAACAATCCATTTATGCTGCTGCGGCACGAGGGCGTATTAAGCCCTGCCAATGCGCCCATGCTTTTTGACAGTAACGGGGCATTGAAGCAGGACTACCTTGTATCCTACATACGGGATGGGTCAGGGTTGAATGCTTTGCTGCAGAATTACTGGATGGTGATACACCCGCCAATACTGTTTTTGGGTTTTGCCTCAACGGTAGTGCCTTTTGCTTTTGCTTTTGCCGGCATGGTAAATAAAGACCATAGCTGGATAAAGCCTGTATTGCCCTGGGCAGGTTTTTCAGGCGCGGTGTTGTGTACCGGTATTATGATGGGTGCTGCCTGGGCATATGAAAGCCTTTCGTTTGCCGGTTATTGGGCATGGGACCCTGTAGAAAATGCCTCTTTGGTACCCTGGCTGCTAATGGTGGCAGGGCTGCATACCAATATTATTTACCGCAACAGCGGTTACTCGCTTAAAAGCACATATATATTCTACCTGCTTTCGTTCATTTTCATATTGTATTCAACCTTCTTAACCCGCAGCGGCATTTTGGGCGATACATCCGTGCATGCTTTTGTAGGCGCTGATATGACGCCGCAGTTGTTTATGCTGGTAAATGCTTTTCTCTGGTTTGTGCCGGTGCTTTCAGCCTCAAAGCTGCAAAACAAATTAATATACGCAGGCTTGTTTTTAGCAGGTATTGTCCTTTCAGTATCTGTACATCCGTCATTTACCCTGTTTTCCTGTCTTGGCGCTATTGCGGTAATTATTATTGAATTGAACAGGAAGGGCATACCTTCTACCCAAAAAGAAGAAAACACCTACAGCAGGGAATTCTGGATGTTCATCGGCGCGTTGGTATTGTTTTTATCGGCAATTATTATCTCGGGTAAAACATCAGTGCCGGTATATAACAAACTCTTTCATAAAAATATCGCCAATCCTGAAGACCCCGAATTTTCCTACAATCAAATACAAATATTCATTGCTATTATATTAGGTATCCTCACCGCGGTAACCCAGTACTTCCGGTATAAGGATACACCAAAGGCATTTTTTGGCAAAAAAATATTAATGCCCACAATAATAGCGCTGGTGCTTAGCCTTGCCATTTGCCTGCCGGGATATATGGATTATGAGAAGAAAGGAATAGGTTTTATGATAGCCATACAGGTGGCTGTATTTGCGGCTATTTACGCTATAGTAGCCAATGCCGGGTATATCTGGCTTGGTATGAAGGGTAAAATTAAAGCCGCCGGTGCATCGGTAGCGCATGTTGGCTTTGGCCTGTTGCTGCTGGGCATATTAATCTCATCCAGCAAAAAGGAAGTGCTTAGCTGGAACACTACGGGCATTGCCATGTTTGAAAAAACAAAGGACCAGGACCCGATGGAAAACCTCACCCTTTTCCAGGGCGTAAAAACCGACATGGGCAAGTATGATGTTACGTATGTACGCGATACGGCCAACGACATTGACCGCATGAAGTATTTTGAACTGAAGTTTGATAAGAAAGACGACGGCAATCAGTTTTATGTTTACCCGGATGTTTTACGGGCCACCAAGGGGCAGGAAGGTTTTGCGTTTAACCCTGACAAAAAGCATTACTGGGATAAAGACCTTTTTGTATATGTTTCTTCTTTCCAGGGGCCGGCACAGCAGGATACGAGTTCTTTCAGGCCTGTTGAGTTGCGGGATGGGGATACGATTTTCTACTCAAACGGCATTATTGTGCTTAATAAGGTGGAAGTAAATCCCCAGGATGATAAACGTGCCTTTAACCCCGGCGAAATGGCAATGGTGCTCGACATGACGGTTACATCAAAAGAAGGAAGCCATTACCCGTTAAGGCCGGCCATTGCCATAAAAGATAATAATTTCAGGAACCTGCCCGACACAGTGCTGTCACAAGGTCTTGTAGTGCAGTTTAATAAAATAGCCGACGAGAAAAAACGCATACTTGAAGTAGGCGTTAAAGAAGATAAATCAATGACGCCTATTGTAACCCTTAAGGTTTACCAGTTCCCTTTTATAAATCTCGTTTGGTTATCGGTGGTAATTATGGTAACCGGCTTTATTATGAGCGTGGTGCAAAGGGTTAAAAAAGGCAAAGCGGTAACTGCAAAAAAGTTAGTGCACGCAGAATAGTAATTCACTCTCAAATTTTATTCATTTCTTTTTTACAAAACAATAACATTTTGTTTCAGCTACTTTTAGCGTATTTAAAGCATTAATAACAGGCTTATTTTCTAATTTTACTTATACTTGTATTTGGTTGAAAAAATACGGCATCATATTATTTATCAGTATCACTTCCCTAAGCTCTTTTAAGGGGGTGGCGCAGAATGGTCACGGCGAGTACGATACCATACGCGTAAATGCCTGTATTGAAGCAAACGGTGATACTATTCCCTGTTCATATCTTGCTCCAATATACCTTTATGCGCGGTTATCAGGAAAGTGGAAAAGATATTATGCGGACTGGACACGCCTGCGCAACGCAGTGTATGTAACTTATCCTTACGCGGTTTCTGCCGCCAAAGTAATGAACGACATAAACCTGCAACTGGTGAACGTAAGTGATAAAAGTAAACGCAAGGCAATCATTAAATCGAGAGAAAAAGAATTAAAATCAAAATTTGCGGATAAGCTTACGCAGCTATCCGTTTACCAGGGTAAAATTTTAATGAAACTTATTTACCGAGAAACAGGTAATAATTGTTACGAAATAATACAGGAATATAAGGGCAGTTTTAACGCCGCCTTCTGGCAAACGGTAGCACTTGTTTTCGGCAGCAACCTCCGCCAGGAGTATGACCCCAGCGGCGCAGATGCCAATATGGAACAAATTGTTCAGGACGTTGAACGTATGTACGGCGTTCGTAAATGATGTTTTTGTGTCCTTAACACTTTCACACACATTTTTAGCATAACTTTGCAACTCCATTTCAAAAACTTGTCTCATTTAACAGCAGTAATGAAAGCAGATATCCTGGCGTTTGGTGTTCATCCCGATGATGTTGAGTTAGGCTGCTCCGGTACCTTGATTTCTGCAGTTGCTGAAGGAAAGAAGGTTGCAGTAATTGATTTAACACGTGGTGAACTTGGCACAAGAGGAACCGCTGACATCCGCAGGGAAGAAGCTGCCGCCGCTGCCGCTGCAATGGGCCTGCACGCAAGGGAAAACCTGGATATGGCTGATGGCTTTTTTCAGAATGACGAAACTAACCTGCGTAAAGTAATTACCGCAATAAGAAAATACCAGCCGGAAATAGTATTATGTAATGCTCCCGAGGACAGGCACCCCGACCATGGCAGAAGCTCAAAGCTTGTGTCTGACGCCGCGTTTTTAGCTGGTTTGATTAAAATTGAAACGACGCTTGATGAAGTGAAGCAGGAGGCATGGCGACCAAAGTATGTTTTTCATTATATACAGGACAGGTACCTGAAGCCCGATTTTGTGATGGACATTTCAACGGTATTCCCGCAAAAAATGAAGGCAATATTATGTTACGGTACCCAGTTTAACAGCACAGACAATACTGAACCTCAAACATATATTTCCACACCCGATTTTATGGATGTAATACGCAGCAGGGCATTAATGTTTGGCAAGCGTATTGGAGTAGAATTTGCTGAAGGGTATATTACAACCAAAATGATTGGTTTTAAAAGTTTTGATGCTTTTATACAGCACATAACTTAATGACGGAATTACAGCAGGGCAGAGGCCCTGTTTATAAATAACTTTTGTAAACAGTTTGTTTTAAGATTATTAGATGCACACACCTAAATTTAGCCATAGCAGCGCCTCTTTTCACGGCGAATTGAAGAGAAGAATAAACGATTATTTTAAACGCACAGGCCAGTCTTCTACCGGCAATTACAAATTATGGCTTAAGGCCCTGTTTCTTTTGGTTGCCTGGGCAGCGGTATATGTGCACGCGGTATTTTTTACGCCGGGCACTTTGTTTGCGGTTATTGAATGTATTGTGCTTGGCGGGTTAACGGCGGCTATCGGTTTTAATGTTATGCACGACGGCGCGCACGGCAGCTTTAGTAAATACCCGCTGGTGAACAAAGCGGCTGCGGTAACATTGGGTTTTTTAGGCGGCAGCCATTTTATATGGGATGTAAAACATAACATGATTCATCACGCCTACACGAACATTGACGGTGTGGATGATGATATTGATGCCAAGCCCTTTTTACGTATGGCGCCTACGCAAAAAAACCATCCTATTTACCGCTACCAGCACTTGTACTTCTGGTTTTTTTATTGCTGGCTGCATGCGTTCTGGATTTTCTTCTCTGATTTTAAAAAATACTTTGTCAGAAAGATTGGTGATGTGCCCTTAAAGAAAATGAAATTTATTGACCATTTTTGGTTTTGGGTATACAAAGTTGTTAGTTACTCATTGTTTCTTGTATTGCCTATTTACATGGTGGGTTTTTGGGATACCATTATCGGGTTTTTTATCCTCACCTTCGTGGCTGGGTTCATATTAAGCATTGTTTTCCAGTTAGCGCATACGGTTGAGCATACCCATTTCCCCATGCCTGATGTTGTAACCGCAAAAATGGAAGATGAGTGGGCAATACACCAGATAAAAACTACTGCCAATTTTGCTACCCGCAATAAGGTTATTTCCTGGCTTGTGGGCGGGCTAAACTTCCAGGTTGAACATCATTTGTTTCCTAAAATCTCTCATATACATTATCCCGCCATTAATAAAATTGTAAAGCAGGTATGCTTTGAGTTTAATGTAGCGTATATTGAATACCCGCGTATGCATCATGCTGTGGCATCGCATGTCAGCTTCCTTAAAAGAATGGGCAGGGCATAGCCCGTCAACCCGTTTGTTAATAAAATAACAACCCCGGTTTTCAACAGCATTGCGAACCCCGTACTTGCAGACTTTTCTCTATTTTTGCAGCCTTAAATTTTTTGCATGGGTATAGTAAAAGTTGGATTGGTGCAGATGTCCTGCACGGCCGGCAAACAGGATAATCTTGACAAAGCCATTGCTAAGGTGCGGGAAGCCGCCGCCAAAGGTGCGCAGGTAATTTGCCTGCAGGAATTGTTCACCTCCCTGTACTTTTGCGATGTGGAGGATTACGAAAACTTCAAACTTGCTGAAGCTATTCCCGGCCCTTCAACGGATGCATTGGGTAAGGTTGCAAAGGATTTGGGCGTGGTGATTATTGCATCTTTATTTGAGAAAAGAACACAGGGCATATACCATAACACAACGGCCGTACTTGATGCTGATGGCACTTACCTGGGCAAGTACCGTAAAATGCACATACCCGATGACCCGGCTTACTACGAAAAGTTTTATTTTACCCCCGGTGATTTAGGCTACAAAGTATTTAAAACAAAATTCGCCACCATTGGTATATTAATATGCTGGGACCAATGGTACCCTGAAGCATCACGCATTACTGCGTTAATGGGTGCCGAAATATTGTTTTACCCCACTGCCATTGGCTGGGCAACAAGCCAGGATGCGCACACCAATGATGAGCAGTACAATGCCTGGCAAACAATTCAGCGCAGTCACGCGGTGGCTAATGGAGTGCATGTAGTAAGTGTTAACCGTGTTGGATTTGAGCAAAATGGTGCTATGAAGTTTTGGGGAGGTTCATTTGTAGCAAACCCATTTGGAAATTTGTTGTATAAAGCCTCACACGAGGAGGAGGAAGTGGCAGTTGTAAACGTTGATACAAACCTTTCAGATAAATACAGGACACATTGGCCTTTCCTGCGTGACAGGCGGATAGATTCGTATCAGCCAATTACGAAGAGATTTATTGATGAATAGGTCGGGAAGTCCGGAAGTCGGCATAGTCCGAAAGTCGGAAGGAATTTCAATCAAATAATAAAATCAAAAAAATTATATTTTTTTCAAAATAGCCCGATGCCTTTTAAATTTGAAAAATTGGTGGTTTGGCAAAAAGCAATTGACTTGTCAGGCGTAGTAAGTGAAGTTTCTTAAAAATTTCCAAAGGAAGAGTTATATGTTTTAGTTTCTCAAATTAAACGCGCCGCTGATTCCGTATCATTGAATATTGCAGAAGGATCAACAGGTCAAAGCAACGCTGAATTTAAAAGATTCCTCGGAATAGCTATTAGATCAGATATAGAAGTTGTTGGATGCATATATCTTGCACAAAGGAGAAATATAATTAGCGAACAAGATTTTAATAAGATATACCCATGTGTGAGGAATTACTTGTTATGTTAAATGGACTCAGGAATTCGTTAGATTGATAAATGTAAAATATTTTAAATTGAGCAATAAAGAATATTCAGATAAACCTGCCAACAATCTTCCGGACTTTCAGACTTCCGGACTTTCGGACACTTCCATCACTCCTAAAAGCCTCGGCTATTATTTCCCCGCTGAATTTGCGCCACATGCTGCTACATGGTTAAGCTGGCCGCATAAAGAGGCAAGCTGGCCGGGTAAGATTGATACGATTTTTCCGCGTTATGCTGAGTTTATAAAATATCTCTCGCAAAGTGAAAAAGTATGCGTTAACGTCGTGAATGAGAAGATGCGTGATTTTGCGGTTGAACATATTACCAATGCAGGAGCGGATATAAAGAACGTGCAGTTTTTTCTTCACCCTACCAACGACGCCTGGTGCAGGGACCATGGGCCTGCGTTTCTTATTAACCCCTCTGCTGAAGTTAAAAAAGTAATTGTGGACTGGGGTTACAATGCGTGGGGTGGTAAATACCCGCCTTATGATTTGGATGATGTTATACCAACGCTTATCGCCAAGCAGTTGGGCATTCCTGTATATTACCCCGGTATAGTAATGGAAGGAGGTTCCATTGAAGTAAACGGTGCCGGAACTTTAATTACGTCAACTGCCTGCCTGCTTAACCCCAACCGCAACCCGCAGTTAAACCAGCAACAAATTGAAGGATACCTGTGTAATTATTACGGGCAGGAACAAATACTATGGGTGGATGAAGGTATTATTGGCGATGATACTGACGGCCACATTGATGATACCGTGCGTTTTGTAAATGAAGATACCGTGCTTACTGTTGTTGAGGAAAATGCGGGTAATGCAAACTACGCGCTGTTACAGCATAACTTAAAGCAACTAAAGAAAATGCGCCTGCTCAACAGCAGGCAACTGAATATTATTGAATTACCCATGCCGGATGAAGTGGTGTACAAGGAACAAAGTCTGCCGGCATCTTATGCCAACTTTTACATTTGTAACAAATATGTTATAGTACCCACCTTCAGGTGCGACAAAGATGAAAAGGCATTGCAAACAATTGCAGATTGCTTTAAAACCCGCGAGGTCATCGGCATAGATTCAACAGACATTATTTGGGGCCTTGGCAGCTTTCATTGCTTAAGCCAGCAGGAGCCACTTGTTTGATGAACGATAGCTACATACCATTACAATCCTGAAAGCGCTTGTTCAAGATCGTTCAATATATCGGCAACGTTTTCCATGCCTACGCTCATGCGTATCAGGCCGTCGGTAATACCATATTCCAACCTTTGTTCCCTTGCTACGCCAAAATGGCTCATTGATGCGGGGTGAGAGATAAGTGTATCAACCGTTCCCAGTGAAACTGCACGCACGCACATTTGCAGCTTATCAATAAACTGTTTGCCTGCTTCAAGGCCGCCCTTTAATTCAAAGCTCATCATGGCGCCGGGGTGTTTCATTTGTTTTACGCAGGTATTATAATCAGGGTGAGATGTAAGGCCGGTATAATTTACCTGCGCCACTGCTTTGTGCTGCGCCAGGAAATCAGCAACTCTTATAGCGTTGCTGCAATGGCGTTCCATGCGCACTTCCAGTGTTTTCATGCCGTTGATTAGCAGGAAGGCATCGAAAGCATTGCTGTTGCCCCCTAAAAGCTTATACCATTTGTAAGCCTTGCCATTCATAAAATCAAGGTCTTTACCTACCAGCACACCGCCAATAGCAGTGCCATGGCCATTTAAAAACTTGGTGGTGGAATGAAACACAAAATCCACATCATATAAAAATGGCTGCTGTAAATAAGGGGTGGCAAAGGTATTGTCAACCGTTACAGTTATTCCGTGCTGTTTCGCAATTTTACTTACTGCGTCAATATCAACACACTGGATAGTAGGGTTAGCAGGCGTTTCAATATGCACCAGCTTAATGGAAGGGTTTTTCTTAATAACATCTTCGGCAACATTCAAATCGCGCAAGTCAGCAATAATTGTTTTAATACCATTTTGGCCCAGCACTTTATGCAAAAATTCATGTGTACCTCCATACAGCGAAAAGTGTGAAAGTATGGTATCTCCCACGCTTAGGTTGCTTAAAAACATGGTTGTCATGGCAGCTTGCCCGCTTGCATGCAGGAAGGCTTTTAATTGTAAGGGAGCACCTATTTTATCTTTTATATTAAATGCTTCCAGTGCGGCGATAGTTTCTTCGGCAACAGCAAAGGTGGGGTTACCCCATCGTGTATAAATATAGCCGTCTTCCTGCCCTGCAAAGCGCTTCATCCCCTGGTCAGCCGTGTCAAATGTAAAAGTTGAAGTGGCATAAATAGGAGGGAGGTGAGATGATTCCCCAAATTTCCTGTCGCCGCTGTGTATAGCTGCTGAACTGATGCCTGTTAAAGGTAATTTCTCGTTCATAAATCCTTGTTTTTTAAAAGCTCCTGCTTTTTCTTGTGAGAGTAAACATTAAAATTTGTGCACTATTGCATAAGCCATTTATAAAAGTATGGAAACTCCTCGCGCCAGTACTTTTCACTGTGTTGTCCCAATGGGTCTGTTATTTCTGTTACGCGGTATTGATTTTTGGCTTTTATTATGTTCATTACTTTTTCCATATCACTCACCATGGTTTCACTTTCTTTTTTACCGGCGTAAAAGAAAAACCGCTGAAAGCTGCTCCAGTTGGCATTGGCAAGTTCCCCGTTTAGTTGCGGCGCAATCCAAAACGCGGGTGAGAAGATGCCTGATGCGCTGAATACATTCGGGTATTTCATTTGCGCGTATAATGATATCAGCCCTCCAAGACTGCTGCCTGCAATAAAGGTATGTTGTGCATCTTTTATCGTACGGTATTGCTGGTCAACATAGGGCTTAAGCGTTTTTACCATGAACTCTACATATTGCGCGCCTTCTCCCTTGCCATATTGCTGGTTATCATACGGGTTATATTCTGTTGTTCTTTTATTACCGCCGTTGTCAATACCTATCACAATACATTCTTTACCGGTTTGCTGCTGCAGGCTATCAAGGCATTCATCCACACCCCATTCGCCAAAAGGCGCAGTTTGTTCATTAAACAAATTCTGTCCATCCTGCATATATAAAACAGGGTATGACTTGCCTTTTAACTGGCTGTAACTTTTTGGCAGGTACACCCAAATGCGCCGGTAGCGGTTAAGCTGGGGCATAAAAAAAGCGGTGTCCATTATGCGCACCTGTGCCGTTGCGGTATTGGGTTTTGGTTTGTCGGGAAAGTCATCCTTCCAGCCTTCAATAGCAATATTTACTGATGTGTCGCCGTTAACCTGCACATCCCTGTTGGCAATATCGGCGCCTTTCGCAGTGGTTTCCACTGTTTTCCAGCTTCCCCTGGTAAACTTAAACTGGTAGTCGCCTGCGGGTATATCCTTTAATACAATAGCTTTTCTGCCGCGGCCAAAAGGTTTTAGCTTAAAAGAATCGTTATACGGGTTCCAGTTATTAAAATTTCCAGCTATATAAATTTCATCCAATTGTTTGGTAGCCACGCCCGTTACCACTAATCTCAGCGAATATTGCGCCTTTACAACGCCGGAAAGAATTGCAAAAACGCCCAACAAGAAAAAATTCTTCATGAGGTGAAAGTACAAAAGGAAAAGAACATGATAAAACGATGCTGTGTTAACCATTGTGAATGAAATGCTTCATGCTAAATACAAACGTTTGTTTTTAATTAAAAATAAATTAACATACACAAGAACCAATGGCAGCGGCTGGTTTATAGGTATTTTATAAAAATTACATAGTACCTTGCACCCAGTTTTAAGGAGTACAATCATGACAGATCTTTCAACGTTCAACCCCAACGTAGCGGCAAACCCCGATCTGAATATCTTCGGGCTGCCATTTTCAGAGGAAGATGCACGGGTGATACTTTTACCTGTACCCTGGGAGGTGACCGTTAGCTGCGGCGCAGGCACTGCAAGAAGCGCCGAACATATTTGCAAGGCAAGCCTGCAGGTAGATTTATTTGATGCCGATGTGCCAAACGGCTGGCGCAGGGGATTTTACATGCGCCCTGTTGAAATGAAAATATTAATGAAAAGCGATTACCTGCGCAAAGAGGCGGAGCTTTTTATGAACTACATTTCAAAAGGGGAGGATGTTGACAAGAATAAATTCATGTGCAAAAGCAGGAAAGAAATTAATGAAGGCGGTGAAATGCTTAACGCATGGGTATATGAACAAACAACTGATTTGTTAAATGCGGGAAAATTAGTGGGATTGATTGGCGGCGAGCATGGAGCTTCAACAGGTTTTTACAGGGCAATTGCTGAAAAATACGGGCAATACGGTATTCTGCAGATTGACGCCCATTGCGATTTGCGGAAGGCATATAATAATTTCAGGTTTTCCCATGCTTCAGTAATGTATAATGCGCTTACTAACTTACCGCAGATTGAGCGGCTGGTGCAATTAGGCGTGCGTGATTACAGTGAAGAAGAATGGAATTATGTTTGCAACAGCAACTATCGCGTAATAAGTTATTTTGACCAGCAAATAAAACAGCGGTTGTATGAGGGTGAAACATGGAGGCATATAACGGATGAGATAGTTGACCACCTGCCGCAAAAAGTATTTATAAGTTTTGATATTGATGGACTTGACCCCAAGCTTTGCCCGCATACGGGAACACCGGTGCCTGGCGGCTTTGAACTGGAACAAATGATTTTTCTTTTTAAGAAAATAATTGACAGCGGCAGAACGCTTATAGGTTTTGACCTTGTAGAAGTAGGTGTGGGCGACAGCAATATTGACTCAAATGTTGCAGCGCGTGCGTTGTGGAAATTATGTAATTACCTGGTTAAAAGCAATGAGTAATAAAGCAACACACATCAGCAGCACTTCGCATTCATATAATATCCCGCTTAAACAGAAAGATAACGCCCGTGTAGTTGATACTGCGTCGCTTTTAATACTGCTCACCGCGCTTATTGCGGGCTTATCAATCGCTGTGCATTTACAAAACGTTATTGTTATTATTTTTTCATCCTTATTTATACTCGTAATTCTTTGGTGTTTATACCGTGTTTTTAAAGGCAGAAGTTTACCACTCATTTTTGTAGTTATAATTACCATTACTGCATGTTACTTTTTTTTACAGGGTACCGGTTTAGGCATGTTTATGGGAGCAATGCTGGCTTTAACATTTTGGTTTTATGTAAGGTTAAAAAAACGTCATACAGTAATTATATCGGGTAATGGGGTAACGGTGCAAACTTTTTTTTCTGCGGTCTATACGTGGCCTCAATTGATGAACGTAGTTATTAAAGATGATTTGATAACCATTGATACAAAGAGAAACAAATTAATTCAAAAGGAAGCAGGTGAAGATTTGACCACAGAATATGAAGCAGAAATAAACGAATTTTGCGGTTTGAAACTAAAAACAACAGGTTCGGCAAATTAAGAACAATTATAACAATGCCTTTACAGCAATCACCATATTTATTGTATTCAGACGGTAAGGGGAATATATTTGAAGACACTTCTTTATATGCCGTTGGCCGCGCCGGTTGGGACGCTTTTGCTGTGCCCGCAGAAGAATGGATTGAATTACCCAATGGCGGCAGTATGTACGAATTGCCGGGAAGGCGGGATATTGGCATAGATGTGTTAACGGGCGACATGCGTCTTTGTGAGAAGGGTTGGGCGGTGGCCGCTTTTATACCGCCTGCTTATACAGGACTATATATAGCAGCATACGAAAAATCTGCTGATGCACCAACGCTTCCGCTGTTTTGCTATACAGCAGCAGGTTGGCTGAATGGCAAATTTTATGTGCCTGCAGTACGTATTGAAAAGGATATTCGCCAGGAGGCCGCCGGTTATAATACGCAAAAAATTCAATCAGGCGCTTTGCAATTGCTGCAGGCGTACCCCCATAACCGCCTTGTAAGGCATTTAATGGATAACTGCTGCAATACTTACCACTGCCCGGCCGCGAGAAATTTTGCCTTAGGACGCTGGGAGTGCCCTGTACCAACATCACCTGCCTGCAATGCTAATTGTATTGGCTGTATTTCGTTTCAGCCGGCGGATGAGACAATAATATCAACCCAGGACCGTCTTACATTTAAGCCAACGGCTGAAGAAATAGTAGAGTTTACGGTTCCGCATTTAATGCAGGCCCCTTATCCAATTGTAAGTTTCGGGCAGGGTTGCGAGGGTGAGCCGTTGCTGATGTGGGAAACTATCCGCAGCGCTATTACTGAAATTAGGAAACATACACAAAATGGCAGCATAAATATCAATACAAATGGGTCGAAACCCGCGGCAGTGCGTAAACTTTGTGAAGCAGGGCTCAACAGTATACGCGTCAGCACCAACAGTGCCCGCAAACATATATATACCGCTTACTATCGCCCCAATAATTATGAATTTGAAGATATTGTTGAAAGCCTTAAAGTAGTGAGAAGTTATGGGGGATGGGCAAGTATAAACTATTTCGTTTTTCCGGGCATGACGGATAGCGCGGAAGAATATGAGGCACTGCGCAGGCTTATTATAGATACTGATTTAAACATGATTCAATGGCGTAATTTTAATATTGACCCTGATTGGTATCTTGGCTTACTGGGAGTTACCGATACGGGCGAAATGCTTGGCGTAAAACAATTAATGGAGTTGGTACAGGAAGAATTTCCCCACGTAAAATTTGGGTATTTTAACCCTTCAATGGAGCGTATAAAGGGCAATTACGAATTTGATTACGCCTCCCGCTGATTTTCCTTTTATAATTATTCAAAAAAAAATAAAGATAGTCTCATACTACTGACATAGGGCTGTCACTACGCCATAGTTTCTTTGTGTTCTAAAACAAAACAATTATGGCACAATTAATCCCGATGTTTTTAAAAGAAATGGAAGAGGAAGCAGCCACTACGCGTAAAATGCTTGCACGCGTGCCTATTGAGAAATTTAGCTGGAAGCCTCACCCCAAAAGCATGACATTGCAACGCCTGGCAACACACGTTGCTGAACTACCCGGGTGGGTTAGTATGACAGTGAATACCAATGAACTTGACTTTGCCAACAATGAATACAAACCTAAGGTGGTTGACAGCATTGCAGGCCTTCTTGAGTACTTTGAAACCGGCCTTGCCAATGCAAAAGCCGATTTGCAGAAGACAAACGAAGAGCAGTTAAATGAGCTTTGGACACTGCGTAATGGCGAACAAATTTATTCAGTAAGGGCAAAGCACGAGGTTATAAGGATGTCTTTTTGCCAAACAGTTCATCACCGTGCGCAACTTGGGGTCTTCCTCCGCCTGTTGGATATACCTATACCGGGCAGTTACGGGCCAAGCGCCGATGAACAGGAAATGTAATTACACCGCGGCATTATTAAGTTTGAGGGGAAGAAGACAACCGGTTTTCTTCTTTTTGTCGTTTTAATCGCTTATCGCGGCTGGATAGGACGAGGTTTCTCAACCGGCGCAATGCGTTGCGAATCCGGGCTATTGGAACGTTGCTTTTCAATAGGAAAATCGAAAGAATAGGAAATGCTGACACCTTGCCGTATCCGCCGCCCGATACCACCGCCGCTGCTGCTTACATCAAGGCTGCTTTTATTAAATACAATAGCTTTAAGCTGGGTTCCGCGGTAGGCATTGCGGGCAAGCAATATCTGCACGGAAATATCAGGCAGCCATTGGAAATTGCCGGATTGTACCGCCGTTGCGTTACTGATATTAAAGTCAAACCCGCTGCCCACTGTAACTATAAGTTTACCGTTAAGCAGGCTTTTATTAAGTTTTAAATCAATATTCTGCCTGTCCAGCCTGTTGCCTGCAGCACTTGTTCCGTACAGTGAGGAGCTGCTGTATGTGGAAGTACTTACGTTAAACTCAAGTCCTACGCGGGAAAATACTCCCGCCACCATTTTATTTACTTCGTCGCTTATTTTTTGCGAGATAGTATTGATACCGGCCGAACGTACCAGGTTGTCATTATTGCCACCACCAACTCCTTCCCCGTAGGGGGCAAATGCGCCAAATACTATCAGCCAGGTAACCTGCTTTAGTTTTTCATCAGGCTGGGATTCCAGCTTGCTCAGGAATAACCGAAAATTCTGGTCGTTTTTAATCGCTGATTCGGGAGGGAAATCAATGGAAAAATCAATATTTGGCCGGGTTAATTTTTGGGTAAGTTTGGCTATAACATATACATCGCCACGGTAACCCTGTACAGCTCCGCCCAACTGGTAAGTGCCGTTTCCAATAAGGTCGTTTATGCTAACATTATGGGCAGTGTATTGTGCATTTATATGTATGTTGGCATCGTACGGGTCTTTAGTCCATTCTATATAACTGCCCGCATCTGGCGGCAATATAAATGGCTTTTTTATGAGCGATTGGAAATTGAAATCATACGTCCCTTGTTCAATATTATATCGCCCCTTCATTGTCATGCTTCCGCTGGCTGGTATATTTATGCGCAGCCTGCCGTTACCGGTAGCTTTAATGATATCACCGGTTAGTTCATCTAATATCACATCTATTTCTGCTTTATTATTGGCGGTAAGGTCTAGGTCTATATTCAGCTTTGACTGGCTTTCAGGCAGCGTAATTTCTTTTCCGTATTGCTTAAAGCGTATAAAATCAGCGTCTGCGCTTTCCCTGTTGTTGGATGTTGGTATAAAAATATGCGTAGTGTCGTTCACTTCTCCAACAATTGACATTCGCATATCTTCCTGCGGACCCGTAAAGCTCATACTTGCCTTGCCTATGGCCTTGCCATAAAATTGGGGGTTGTCCTTTGGTTTGGTGTCCAGCAAAAGCATTTTGTTGGTTGACATGTAAAAGTCAAACCGCATATTTTTAAAACCCTTTTCGTATAAGTTACCGCGCACCGTACCTATGTTGTGATCTCTGTCAAATACTTTAAACTCGCCAAAATCAATACCGTCGTTTTTAAAGTTTATCACTGCTGAATCAATGCTGTAACGTACCTGTGTGTATTTAACTGTAAGGCCTGCGTCCCTTAACACCATCCGCCCGGTTAGCTGTGGAGAAGATGGGTTACCGCTTACAGAAAGATCACCCGTTGCAAGCCCTGTTATATTACCAAATATATCGCCCAAAAACTCGTTTAACAGCCCTATTTTGGCGCCCGCAAAATGCCCGGTAGTAAATAAGGGGGACCGTGCTGAATCGCTTACGTTGTAATAACCTGTAATATTGAAATTGTAATTTTCGTTATCACTTTTGGCTGCGAAGGAAACTTTGCCGGTTTGGTTATTAAAGTTGGCGGTAACATTCACTACACCAACGGAATCATCATCCAGCCTGAATTGTTCTGCTTGTAAATTGGCGTCTGCGCTGAACTTGTTAAAAAAATCGCGCAGGTACACGGTGCCATTTGCTATTCCTTCCATCCTGGGTTGCCGCACAAACAGGGGAACCACATCGCCAAGGTTAACATCTTTAAGCTTTACCTGGAGGTTACTTGAATCTGACCTGTCTGTTTCAACCGATATTTCCTGGAAACCTTGTGTAAACTTTACGTTGCTGGCAGAAGCAAAATCACGTTTTATAATAAGTTCTCCCTCTTTCTCCAGGTTCCATTTTTTATCGTTTAACACAAATGATGAAGGCGCAAAGTCTATATGAAGTCCGTCGGGCATGGTAAACACATCAGCATTTAGTTCTGCGCTGTTTAATGTGGTATTAGCGCTGGTAGCGATGTGTACCGTTGAATGATCGTTTGAAGATTGTATGTTCAGTGTGGAGTTAGGAAAATATAAACTGTCACCTACGTAAACACGGCCGATTGTTCCTGCAAGGGTAAGTGTATCATAGTCGCCTTTACCGGACAGTTCAGCGTCCTCCAGTTTATATTTGCCGTATTTAGCTTCCGGCACCTGTACCAGTAGGTTAAAACCCGTATCATTTGTATTAATTCGCCCTTCTATATGTGTATTATTTAAGCCGGACAGGTTTGAGTCTATTAACCGGGCATACTTGTCAAAATCCCTGGTATTTATTATTACGGCAAAATGCTGGTTTTGTGCAGGTATAACAGGCGGCTCTATGTAAGCGGGGTAGTAGTGGCTGAGAAATGTTTGA
This sequence comes from Chitinophagaceae bacterium, assembly GCA_035550215.1. GTDB lineage: Bacteria > Bacteroidota > Bacteroidia > Chitinophagales > Chitinophagaceae > JABDFW01. The sequence goes on from DASZPM010000007.1 coordinate 186,125, forward strand.
AAGCTTTTGGGCAGGTCGAGAATACTATACTGGCTTCCAATTATTTTTACATCAAATTGGTTGCTCGTGGCTGTCAATACTTTCTTGTTTGCTGAGTCTAAAAAGGCGGTTACTGTCAATGAGTCAAAATCAAGCCTCGTACTGTCGTGTTTTAAAATGGCATTCAGCAGTTTGGCAGAACCCAGGAATTCGTCAATATTACGGCCCTGGAAATTAAGGTCAAACAAGCCCGTAAGCTGGTAATTATCTGTAGTAAAATTCAGCTTCTTTAAATTGGCAGTTTCCAGGTCGCCCAAAATATTGAAAGCCGGCTGTGCCCCGGTAAGATCAACTTCAATATGACTTGTCAGGTCAAAATTCGGGTCATCAGAATTAAAATCGCCATTGAATTTTCCCTTTTGGATTGAGCCGTTAAAAACAAGATTGGTGTATGTATAGCCATTGAATTGAAGACTGTCGAAATTGCCGTTGAGGGATGTTTTTATTTTATCCAGCGCAAAGCTGTACCCGTTTATGTCGCCGGTAAAACTTACATTGCCAATAGCATCTGAGTTAATAAACTTACCTATATTAAACTGGTGGGTTTGAATATGGCCTTTATATACAGGCTCGCCTTTACCGGGCACGCTAAGAGTAAGTTTTGTATATAAACCTCCGAGGTAAGTACTTAAATTGCCGTCCACATTGTAGTTAACAAGTGTGCCGCTAACAGCGCCGCGAAAATGAACATTGCCAAGTGTAGCCAAATCAGGCTGGGTTACTGTTTTCAAACCGGGCGCCAAAAAAGAAATTTCATTACTGTTTGTTTGAATATTGGCATTAGTCAATCTTATTGTTGTTGAATTAACATTAGGCAGGCCTTTCATATACAAGTCGCCTGACAGGTAAGTGTTGCTGCCTGTACGGAGAAAAAGATCTTTAATGTTAAAGTTTGCTACCGTACCGTAAAACCTTCCACTCAAGGTCGCGGTTCTTTTCCAATCGGCAAGGTCAGGCGCAAAATAGGCAATATCATCTGAACTGACTTCTGTGTTGCGAAAGTGTGCATCCATCACTATTTTCTCCACGTATTCGCTGATGTCTTCATTAAAATCCTTAAAGCGCATGGCAAAATAATCGGTAATATGTGTTTTGGGAGTTAAGATTGTAAGGTCTTTGAACTCCATGATACGGGGCGTAAGCCTGAAGGCTGCTTTTAGTTTTTTTAACGTAAATCCGCTGCGTTCCTTAGTTTCAAGGTCTATATTGGCGCGTAAGGTATCTTTAATAAAATTAAAGTTTTCAATTTTGCCGTTTAATTTACTTGCCTGTATATTATCCCCGTCAAAAACACCTTTGTCAGATTTTTCGCCACGTTTTAAGTTGCCGAAAAACCCGTTTGTAAGCGTTATTGATTTTATTTTTGCAACTATACCACCCTGGTTAAAATACATGCCGGTATCAGGAAGATTTGTTGTATCAATTTGTTCCGGCCCCCGGCCATCAAAATTTTCGATAGTAAAATAAGGTTTGTCCAGTTCGATGGAGTTGATTAAAAAAAGTTTCCTGCCAATATCAATGGTATCTGCATCCAGCAACATACTGCCCACCTTCACCGTCATCTTGTTGCCGCCCCACTCATCGTTTTTAAGGTAGGTTACATTCTTAAGGTCAATCTTTTTAAAATTGAATACAATGGATTTTTTTGATGAATCTTTTTTAATAGCTGTATCTGAAGAAGAGAAATAATCAGCCAAAAATTGATAGTTCCAGACGGAATCTTTTCGCTGCTGTTTGATAACGGCATCCTCTAAACCGATGTATTTCAGGTCCGCATAGCTTTTCCAGAAAAACCAGTCGGTAACCCGCATTTTTACCGCCCCTGCATACAGGAGCGTATCTTTTGTATGGTCGCGAATTAATACGGTGTCCAGGTCCATCTTGTCAAAAAAAGAAAAGCTTACATGTTTTATGGTAACCTGCGTTTTTAAATCGGTTGACAGGCGCCCGGTAACGTGGCCTATTATTATGTTTTGTACAAAATCTGTTTGAACCAACAGCCATGCCAGCAATAACAGCGCAATAAGAAAAGTAAAAATGCGCCGGGCAATTTTAAAAAAATACAGTAGTACTATTACGGCGAGAATAATCAATGGAATATAATTCCATGTGGCAAAAAACCACCAGAGACACAATAATGCCATTAACCCTAATAACCACCAGCCTGTTATTTGTAAAAACTTCTTCGTAACGTTTATTTAAGGGTAAAAATAAAGAATAACCCTCACAAGCAAATACAATACCAAATTAAGTAACAAGGTGTTAGGAAAATTGCATGGTTTGTAATTTGCCTGAGATATGATTTTGTACGACAGATTAAATAAGCAGGGCATCAGGCGTTAATTGTATACCGGGTCAACTTCCATTTCCGTTATATCAGTATCCGTATAATTCTTCACAATGTTGTACAACGTGTCTCTTTCAACAGGCTCACGTTTTACCTGTTTAATAAGAGAAACAAGCTGTGTGGTGCTCAATGACGGCGTTTGCTCTTCACTGCCGGCCATGCTGTAAATTTTGGTAGTATCATCAATTGTGCCATCAAGATCATTCACGCCAAAGCTTAGGGTAAGCTGCGCGTTTTGCCTGCCCAGCATAGGCCAGTAAGCTTTAAGGTGAGGAAAGTTATCCATGTATAAGCGTGCTATTGCATAAAGCTTCATGTCTTCCACTACCGAACTCTCTGCCACATGGCTCATCTCATTATCCTTATTTCTGAATTTAAGAGGGATGAAAGTATTAAAGCCGTGCGTTTCATCCTGCAGCTGTCGCAGGCGTTCCATGTGGTCAACCCTGTGGCGTGGTTCTTCAATGTGCCCATATAACATAGTAGCATTGGTATGCATACCCAGCAGGTGGGCCGTCTTGTGTATGTGCAGCCAGCCATCAGCATCAACCTTATCGTCACATATTTGCGACCTGATTTCGGGGTGAAATATTTCAGCGCCTCCCCCGGGCATCGAATCAAGCCCTGCTTCATGCATAAGTTTCATCCCTTCTTCCACCGTAACTTTCGCCTTACGAAACATATAGTCAAGCTCAACCGCAGTAAAGCCTTTTATGTGTAAACCGGGACGGTGGGCTTTTATCTTTTGCATCAGCTCAATAAAAAAGTGCATGTTCATTTTGGGATGAACACCCCCTACAATGTGAACCTCCGTTACGGGCTTCCCGTCATAGCTTTTTACAATGTCAAGCATCTGCTCACTACTCAATTCCCATCCTTCCTCCCTGTGCGCGTACAGGCGTGAGTAAGAACAAAACTTACAGGCGAAAACACAAACGTTTGTTGGCTCGATATGAAAATTGCGGTTGAAATAAGTTTTATCGCCATGCAGTTGTTCACGAACCCAGTTGGCAAGGGCGCCAACGTATGGTAACGATGCCTTTTCAAACAGCAAAACCCCATCGTCAAAACTAATCCGCTGCCTTGCCAATATTTTTTTTCCTATGCTTTCAAGTGCCGGGTCATTCACCGCACCTACTACCTGCTCTATACCTGTGTTCATAGTGCAAAGATAAGCTGTTAGTTGATTGGTGCGAAACGCTTACTAAGCAAGCTGAATTACATAAGTATTCCCGCAATGGTTGCAGAAAGATAGGAGGCGAGGGTGCCGCAAAGTAAAGCCTTCATACCCAGCCGGGCAAGGTCACCCTTTCTTTCAGGGGCTATTTCTCCTATGCCGCCTATTTGCATACCAACACTGCTGAAGTTGGCAAAGCCGCAAATGGCAATGGTGATAATTAAAAGGCCCTTTTCTGTAACAATGGGCACATGTGAGGCGAGGGATTTATCTGTGAGGTTTTTGAAAGCAATAAACTCGTTGATAGACAGCTTTTGGCCTAATAATGTTGCCGCCCCGCCAACGTCCTGCTGCGGTACACCCATAGCCCATGCGAAAGGATAAAATATTTTGCCAAATATCCAGTCAAGGGTAAGGTCAAAATGAGGGTTAAACAGGTGGCCTGTTTTCAACAACAGGTAATTGAGCAACGCAATTATGGCTACAAAGCCAATTATCATTGCAATAACGTTCATGGCAATTTTAAAGCCGTCCCCCGCCCCGTGGGTTATGGCGTCTATTATGTTTTTATAGCCGCTTTTTACCTTTAGTTTTACCCGCCCCATTGTCTGGCTTTCTTCAGTTTCAGGGTATACAATTTTTGAAATAACCAGCGCACCCGGCGCAGCCATAAGGCTTGCCGTTATAAGGTTTGGCGCAATGTTTAAGCCTGCTGCAGCCCCCATGTTTGAGTAAATAATAAGTATACCGCCTGCTATGCATGCCAGGCTACCGCTCATGCTGGCAAGCAATTCACTCATGGTCATGGTGGCAAGGTAGGGCCTTATCATAACTTGGGCCTCCACCTGGCCTACAAACGCGCTGGCTACATTGCTCAACGCTTCGGCGCCGCTTACGCGCATAACAACCCTCATTATACGGGCTATAAAAGCCACAACCCGCTGCATAATGCCAAAGTAATAAAATACTGCTACCAAGGCACAAACCAGCACTATGGTTGCCGTGATATTAAATGCAAAAACCAGCCCACCGTTTACGTAATTAGAAAATGTGCCGTTGTTTTGCTGCACAACAATGCCGCCATAAACAAAAGAGGCGCCCTGCCGCGAAAACATTTCCAGTTGCTGCATACCCCTGCCCAGCCATTGAAAAAAACTTTGTACGAAACCAACCTTAAATATTAAAACGGCTATTGTAACCTGCAGAACGATGCCGCTGATTACAAGGCGGTAATTAATTCTTTTTTTGTTGTTGGAAAATAAATAGGCCAATCCGAGGATAAACACAATGCCAATTAAACCCTGGAATCTTTGCATAAACTGTTGGTAGTGGTGTAATAATTAATATGAATGAAGATAGGTAAATAAGTTTATTCATAAGCCGCCGTCTTTACTATAACAGGGCTACTTCCTGTCGGATATTTTTCCTGGCCTGGCTTTCATACAGGTTAAAGAAATAACCTGTTTTAAAGATTCGCTCCATTTGCAAAAAATGATTTAGAACTTTTTTACGGCCAGGGTTATATACAAAATCAGGATAAACTTTGTATTCTTCCCTAACCTGGGCGCTATAGCGCGAATAAGCCTCCCAATCCTTACCTAAAATGCAAAGGTCAGTGTCGGTAAAAATGTCGGTGTCCGTATCGCCGGTTTTATCGTGTAATTTTGTGGCTGTTATTTGGGCGGCACACTTTTCAATTTTAGCTGGCGGCACGTTTGCCAGGGATAATTTTCGTCTTGCGTAAGCAGCGCTAAGCTCCTCATTATTGTTTTTAATGTATTATAAACTACATCATGATAACAGGTTGAAAAGATAACAACGTCCCAGTCATTAATATAACTACGGCATTTGTCTAAATCACACACTATGGTTTCAAGATGATCTAAATTGTGGTAGCTTCTGTTACTTTTTTGGTAAGCGTTTTCAATATCAGCCCAGAGTTTGTCAATAACTGCCTCATCGCTGGTATACTTGTAAATGACATTTATGAATATATCTTTCAGCATTCTTTAAAAATAAGTTGCTAAATTATTGCAAACCCTTTTTTCGAAAACAGGCAATGAGATACTTCAGCAACCTAAGGCAAACCTATTGCAATAGGTTGGTAGGGATTTGATTTATATGTTCAATCCTGATGTTTTTATAATATACCTCCGCACCTTCACTTTGTATTTGCAGTTTGCCTTTTATAAGGGGTGAGGCTACGCCATTATCCCATTGCTGCGACTTGTACAGTATCATCATAACCTTGCCATTTACCACCTGTACGCTGGTATCACCATGGCAGAAAAGATCAATAGTGTTCCATTCTCCCTCAGGTTTTTCGGCATCCCCTTTTTTAATACAATGCCGGCCAACTGCTGTTTTGTCGCGGAAAGTAACCATTGCGGCGCCCGGTGTATAAACATACTCGCTGTCATTAAGTTTTTTGGCCGGTATTTCCTCGAAGCCACCGGCAACGCCCCAATAATCGCCAACGTTCCCCTGCTCAACCTGGAACTCTTGGCTGCGCATCCAGTTGCCATAGTCGGCACCGTCAGGGCCTGTGCAGTAGTAAAGCAAACCGCTGTCTTTGGGTTTGCCCTTTTTTGGGCCCCAGGTATTTTTGCCCCACTTAAACATTAGCTGTACGTGGTAGTTCTCAAATTCATCCTTTGACGTTATGGCGCCAAACCCCTCGCCGGAAATGTGTATAACTTTTTCGCCATTGTCATCCACCACGCTAAAAACGTGGTTAGGGTCATTATTTAATCCTAATGCAGGTAACCTCTTGCCTGTTGCATCGTATCCGGGGCCCAGGTAAGTATCCCACCCGGAAAGATTTTTCCCGTTGAATAAAACTCTCCATTTATCCTTATGAGCCGGCTTATTAAAACCGGTAATAACTGCTAAAAAAGCTGCAAGCAACAGGAGAGGGGCTTTACTTACCATAACCGAAATTTTAAGTAAGGTAAACCAGTTTTTATAAAATGGCCATACTAATAAAAAACGGTACGACTCATAAAATAATGAGCAGGCAACCTGTTGCCACCAGGTTACTCATTGCAGTTATTGGTGGTCAGTTTAAAGAAAGTAAACTTTACAGGCATATTAGCGGTACTATCTACGAAACCTTTTAATGCGAACAGGGCAATATATCTTGGCTTCATATCAAAATCACGGCTTACAATTTCTTTAAACGCGGTTGTTTTGCTAACACCATCTGCATACAATAAGCGAAATTGGCTGCCTTTCTTCTCAATGCGTAAAGCGGCATGGTCAAGGCTGTGCAAAATAACAGGTGTTTTTTCAGCGGTATCTAAATTAAATAAGGGTAACTGGGCAATTTCTTCAGGCTTGCTGAAATTGCTGCCCAATGAGGCGATTGCCTGTATAATAATATTGCGTGAAATAGGCAGGCCGCCCATATAGTCATTGTAAGCTATTGACAGGCGCATAGACCTTCCATTAAAGGAGGTATCTTCCATTAATAATATGCCTGCCTGCTGCCAGTTTTGATAAGGTATAAATTTTTCCAGGTGTACTTCGGCTGTAAAGCAATCGCCCGGTATTTGTCTCACCAGCAAATTCTTAATACACTGTTTATTAATAGTATCCGGCCAGTTATCACCTTTTAGTGTGAACATGGTCAGCGCATTTGGTGTTTCTCCCCGCCTGCCCCAGAATCCGGTGTCCTCTGCATTAAGCATCCAGCCTCTCGCTGCCATTGAATCTTTGTCTGTTGTGGTAAAATTGTCTGTAAAAGTTTCAGAAGAGTCGCGGTGAATGAATAGCCATACTACTCCCGTTAAAATAGCCAGCAGGGCAGCTATGGTATAAATCGTTTTATTCCTGTTTTTTTTGATTACGGCAATTTCTTCCTTCAGGGTTGGTTGAAGCAATTTGTTTTTATAATCAAACCAATAGGGATAATGACTTTCAAATTTTTTTCTTTTTATCTCGTCTGTATAAGGAGCATCAAGCACGTACCTGGCGAGTGTATCAAGTGTTGCAGGCGAAGGGTTTTCCTGTTTGCCGGGCGCTTCATTTACAACGTAAGCTGAGTAATTTTTTATGCTTTTAAAACCAATTATCAGCCCTGTTTTATCAATAATGGTATTGCACAGCAGTTTGCTTTCTGTCTCTGTCAGCGTTGTTTTAAGGGGAGAGCCAAAACATTTTTCACATGCGTCTTTAAATAATTGAATAAAAGCCTGGTTGTCTAACTCGTTCATAATAAAAATCTTATATATTCTTATTAAGCTAAATTGTACAATTATGTATCATTTCTGTAACAATTCCGCAGCTTGTAGAACGCTTGTCGCACATTTACCCAGTTAGCAAAAATGGTTGCATGTATTAAACGCAATCTTTTCAAAATTATTAGCCCCGTACAAAAATTAAATGTGAAAAATATGAAAAATTTCGTACTTGCTGTTTTATGCTTTTTAGGCAACAGTTTGTTTGCGCAGAGTGTACAATTGCATTATGATATGAGGCATTGGGTTGACCCAAAACATAACTCCAAAAACTTTCCTACCGTGTACATTGAATATTTTAAAAACCTGGATTCAGGCCATGGACTGGTTAAACCGGGTTCTATTTTGTTAAAGATGGAGGCTGATATGATGGGTGAAAATGGAAATATTGGCAAGGGGTATATGCAAGTTGCGCAAACGCTGCGTTTATGGCGACCGAAAGTTTTTTTGCACCTTTCCTACAGCGGGGGGCTGGGTGTAACGGAGCCAAAGCAATACAGCTACTATATTACCAATACTATACAGGTGGGGGCGCAATACACCTTTCAATGGCATGGCGCATGGTTAAGCAGCGTACTGGATTATAAATATGTGCCCTACAGCAAGCCTACCAATGATTTTATTTATACACTGTACTGGTGGCGCGGGTATTATAATTACAAGGTGGAGTTTTCAGGTGATTTTTCATTATGGACTGAAAACAAAAACCACGGGGATGATTATACGAAAACAATGACAGGCAAACGTTTTAGCTTTTTTGCCGAGCCCCAACTATGGTATAACATAAGTAAAAGCTTTGCTGCAGGCACAAGGGTAACCATGTATTACCATGTAAATACCTGGGACAATGTTTTGCAAGCATACCCAACAGTAGCAGTAAAGTATAAGTTGTAAGGTAACAAAACAGGCTACGCACCCACGTGCAGTAAATACTTTTCTTTAAAGCTTTCTTCTTTAAAAAGATTTTCAATGTTCACAACGTTTGGCCGCAGTCCGCTTTCAAAAATTTCCTGGGTAAGGTCTCCACCCTTTAAACAAATCAACCCGTTTTTTAAATCATGTTCATGGCCTTTTTGTATTAACGGCCTGCTCCATTTCCACAAATCTTTTAAGGGGGCTACAGCGCGGGACACTGCAAAATGAAACTTTCGGTTTTTAATTTCTTCAGCGCGGGTATGCTGTACAGTTACATTTTTTAAGCCGATGCTTTCAGCCACATTTTCTACTACCTTAAGCTTTTTGCCAATACTATCAACCAGGTGAAATTTAACCTCAGGAAAAAATATAGCCAGCGGTATACCCGGAAAACCGCCGCCGGTACCAATATCTATTATTTCAGTACCTGGTTTAAACTCAATTACCGCTGCAATGCTCAGGCTGTGCAAAACATGTTTTTCGTAAAGACTGTCAATATCCTTGCGGCTGATAACATTTATTTTACTGTTCCAGTCATTATATAAATCAAATAACGCCGCAAACTGTTGCAGTTGCTTTTCGGTAAAATCACCAAAATATTGTGTTATCAGTTCCATGTCTTTGCTGGCTTTTTCCATAATGCGGGCACAAACAGCAGGTAATAAATAAACATCCAGATGTCAAATAATATAAACATGGGGAACAGGTCGGCCTCGTTCAGTTTTTTCATGCTTTTGTACCAGAAAAATCCCTGTACAATATATTTAAATGCCAGTATACAAAGCGGTATCCACCAATTATATAATAACATAGCTGCAACCAGTGTAACGTACACACCCATGTGTGTGAGTGAGTAAAGGCCAAGCAAAAACTTATGTTTTGGTTTATAAAACTTTGCCGTGGTATAGTGCCGGTACTTTTGATTTAACCAACTGTTCCACCGCGTTTGCGGCTCGCTCATGGTGTGGGCTTCCTTCTCAATTACTATGGCAGTATTGTTTTTTTTAGCCACCATATTTATAAAAAGGTCATCATCGCCGCTGGGTATATGATTAATGGAAGAAAAGCCTTTATTACGAAAGAAAAGGTCCTTTTTATAACTCAGGTTTCTGCCAACTCCCATATAGGGTAAACCTGCCAGCGCGTAAGACAAATACTGAAGTGCGCTGTGAAAAGTTTCAAAGCGTACAACTTTATTCAACAGCCCCGGCCTTTTATAATAAGCGCCATAACCCAGTACTATATCAATGCCGTTATGAAAACCATCCTGCATTTTTTGCATCCAGAATTCGCTGGCAGGCACACAATCTGCGTCAGTAAGTAAAACCACTTCGTATTTTGCAGTTTTAATACCCATTGACAGCGGAAATTTTTTGCCTGGAATCAATTTAGCCTCCTGGGTAAGGTGCAGGTGGTTGAGGTTTTTAAATGATTTATGAAATTCATCCAGCAAAAACTTGCTGTCATCTTTTGAGTTGTCGTTTACAACAATTATTTCATGCGTGGTTTTATATTCCTGCACCAGTATGCCCGGTAAGTTTTTTACCAGGTTGTGTGCTTCATCCCTGGCACAAACAATAACGGTAACGGGGTATTCCTGCGAAGCTGCTTTTACAGGCGGGGTATAAAACGCCAGCCGCCGGAAAAAGTAAACATAGTAAAATAACTGCACCACCACTGGTATGGCAAATATTATAAGCCAAACTATCGCCGGAATCATCATCGCGCAAAAATAGTGCTTGCATGGCAAATTAATGGTTTTATGCGGTTACATTGGTTGGCCTGTGCCTAACACGTTAATAAGTTTTATAGCGGAGCATCAAAGCGGGCATTATTATTATTTACGGATATTTACATTTATTTAATATTTACGCTTTTGCAGGTACAAAAACATATATTAACAGCAACGGGCGCCTGGTTTAAAGGAGTGTATATGGCCATACTGTTGGCCGGGTTATATGTTATATCCCCGTTTCTGCTTATATCATCCTATAACCAGCCGGTAGCCGATGATTATTTTACCGCCCTAAGAGATGGCAGCACCCGTTTTTTGCCGGTATTACATGATAGCTACCTGCATTGGTCGGGCAGGTACTTTGCATTGGTAATAGCGCGCATTAACCCGTTGTTATATCATTCTGGTACAGCATACAAATTATACCCGGTAATACTTTTGGTACTTTTTATCACTACATTATTTAGCTTACTCAGGCAGGTTTGCGGTAAATATTTCACCATAAAACAAGTGTTTGCTGTAACTGCGGCTCTCTCAGCGGTATATCTTGTTGCCATGCCTTCTATACCGGAAGGATTTTATTGGTTTTCGTCTGCATGGGTATATCAATTGGCTAATATTTTTTTCATGTTTTTGCTCACGTTACTTATAAAGCTTAAAAACGCAGGTGGCAAACCAGCTATGCGGTTGTTTTTTGCACTGGCTTTTTTTATTGGTGTAATCATTATCGGGCTAAACGAAATTTCGCTCATTATAACCTGCATTACGATTGCAGGTTTTGCCTGGTTTGCACATAAAAGATGGCTGCCTTCAAGGAAATATTTTTTTGTGTTAACTATTTTTTATTTTATAGCAGCAGCTATCGCGGCGCTTGCCCCCGGCAATTTTGAACGTCTTAACCATCAACAGGAATATTCTACTTCGTGGTTATGGACATTTGCCGGTGGTTTATCAATTGCGGGGATATACACGCTGCAGTGGCTTGCGCAAATTTTTATTGCTACACTTATTTACGTGCCGCTTTGGGGCGCCCCACTGGCTAAAAGAATGGTAGATGATGGCGCATGCTATACGGTTAAATTGCTAAAGGTTATTATCTTTTTTATTGCCGTTTTTGTTTTGCTGCAACTCTTTACGGTATGGGCGGCAGGCGGCAGCAACATAGGCAGGATAGAGAATGTTATTTACCTATATTTTTTATTGGCATATTTCCTCATATTACAGCTATTTTTAGTACAAAAGGCGCAAAATATAAAACCTGCTACGGAAAATAGTTATTCATGGTTGCATAAGGTTGGCCTGCTGTTATTCTTTGTTAGTCTTCTCGAAACAAATAATAATGTTTCTACTGCGTGGATTGATTTATTATCGGGTAAAGCCAGCAGATACAACAGCGAATTGGCAGAGCGAGCTATCCTTGCCCAAAACTGCTCAAAAGACACCTGCCAGGTTCCCCCGCTTACTGTATTGCCAAAAACCATATTTTTTGAAGATATTAAATGCACCACCGACTCAACCGACCTATGGATGAACCAGGCATACTCACAATACTTTGGCAAAGGCTACATAGTGGTGAGCGCGCCATTGCCGCCCCAGCAATCAAATATGGAAACCTTGAAAAACATGGGTAAAGAGATAAGGGAAAACATCTTTAAGAAGTGAAAATGTCATTTTCACCTACTTTTGCCGCCTTATGCCTGCATTACAATTTAACCTGCAACACAGCAGCGAACAGAGCCACGCCAGGGCAGGAAAAATAACCACAGACCATGGCGAAATATTAACGCCCATCTTTATGCCGGTTGGTACAGTTGGCAGTGTAAAAGCGGTAACACAACAGCAACTTAAGCAGGAAATAAAAGCGCAGATAATTTTAGGCAATACCTATCATTTATATCTCCGGCCCGGTACGCCGGTACTTGAAGCGGCGGGCGGCCTACACAAGTTTAACCATTGGGACAAGCCCATCCTTACAGACAGCGGTGGATACCAGGTATTTTCGCTGGCTGCAAACCGGAAAATAAAACCTGAAGGGGTGGAGTTTCAATCTCACATAGACGGTAGCAGGCATTTATTTACGCCGGAAAATGTGATGGATATTCAGCGCAGTATTGGCGCAGATATTATTATGGCGTTTGACGAATGCCCGCCTTACCCAGCAGAATATAGCTATGTTAATAAAAGCATGCAGCTTACGCACAGTTGGTTAGACAGGTGCTTTACACGATTTGATGAAACGGAGAGCAGGTATGGCTACAGCCAAAACCTTTTTCCTATTGTACAGGGTGGCACCTACAAGGATTTGCGTATAGCCTCTTGTGATTACGTAACCGGTAAAAATGCCACAGGTAACGCTATTGGAGGGCTAAGTGTGGGTGAGCCTGAGGAATTGATGTACGAGCTAACCGCGTTGTGTTGTGAACATTTGCCGGTTGATAAACCGCGGTACCTGATGGGCGTTGGCACTCCGTGGAATATACTGGAGGCTATTTCGTTGGGTATTGATATGTTTGATTGTGTTATGCCCACACGTAACGGCAGAAACGGGATGCTTTTTACTACTAAAGGTGTCATAAACATCAGGAATAAAAAATGGGCAACCGATTTTTCACCCATTGATGATGGACTGCCTGCAGAATCGAGCAATTACTATACAAAGGCCTACCTGCGCCACCTTTTTGTAGCAGACGAAATATTGGGCCTTCAGATTGCCAGCATACATAACCTTGCTTTTTACTTGTGGCTGGTTGGAGAGGCACGTAACAATATTCTGGGCGGCACCTTTGAGGGGTGGAAGAACGAAATGCTTGCAGTACTGAAACAACGACTTTAGCCAGGGGTATTAGCTGTCACCCGTGGAAATTTAATTTACTTTTTTTGTAACCAATTCTCCGGTGGCAAGTATTAAAAGAAAACAAACTGTTTTCTTTTAAAATATTGCTATGCTCAAAAATTTCCTGAAAACCTCCTGGAGAAACGCGCTTAAGCAGCGCCAGTCAACTATTTTAAACCTGGCAGGCCTCTCTACAGGCCTTACCTGCACTTTGCTTATCTACTTGTGGGTAAGTAACGAACTGGGGGTTGACAAGTTTAACGCCAATGACAGCCGGCTTTATATTGTGATGAAAAATAACCCTAACAGCGATGGCTCCATATTTACTTCACCCATTACGCAGGGGTTATTGGCAAAATCAATGACAGAAGACTTACCTGAAATAGAATATGCTGTACCAGCGAGGGGCGGCGGAGATGCGGGAATTATGACAGTAGGGGATAAGCACCTGAAAGCAAAGGCTGAATTTGCCGGTAAGGATTTTTTTAATGTTTTTTCTTACCGCTTGCTGGATGGCAACAGCTCGGCTGCATTATCCGCTAATGAGGGTGTGTTATTGTCAGATAAACTTGCAATAAGTTTATTTAACACAACGCAAGGCGTTGTTGGCAAAACAATTACCTGGGATCATGGAGATGAGTTTAATGGTATATACAGGGTTTCGGGAGTTTTTCAATCACCGCCATCCAGTGCTACCGAACAATTTGATGTTTTGTTTCCATATTCTTTATACGCCGCCAAAAAAGCTGGTACCATGGGGGATATAACTTATTGGGGCAGTAACAACACCAATACCTATATAATGCTTAAAAAGGGAGTTGACGCTACGCAATTTGGCCTAAAAATAAAAGATTATACTAAAAATAAAATAAAGGCATTATACAGCAACAATGATATGCTGAAGTGGGAAGGCGACCTCTTTTTGCAACGGTACTCTGACCGTTATCTCTACAACAACTTTGTGAACGGAAAGCAGTCAGGTGGCAGGATAGAGTATGTGAAGCTTTTTTCTGCCATAGCCATTTTTATTATGTTGATTGCCTGTATCAATTTTATGAACCTCTCCACTGCCCAGGCTACTAAAAGAATGAAAGAGGTGGGCATACGCAAAGTTATTGGTGCAAAAAAATCAACGCTTGTTTTTCAATACATCAGTCAGTCAATTTTGCTGGCTTTTGCATCATTGGCTATTGCTTTGTTGCTTGTTGTTATGCTATTGCCATCGTTTGAGCTGATAACAGGCAAACAGTTAGCACTTCATTTCAGCGCTTCATTTATTTGTGGTGTTTTAATTATTACATTGCTCACCGGCTTAATTGCGGGTAGCTACCCCGCTTTGTATCTTTCCGGCTTTAAGCCTGTATTGGTTTTAAAAGGCAGGTTAAATACCTCCGCAGGTGAAGCATGGGTACGTAAAGGGTTGGTAGTATTCCAATTTGCAATATCTGTTTTCTTAATCATTGCAGTCCTTGTTATTAAAAATCAAATGAACCTTATACAAACGAGAGATCTTGGTTATAATAAGGACAATATCATTCATTTCGTAAACGACGGCAATTTAAAAACTCGGCTGGCTACATTTATTAATGAAGCTAAAAAAATACCCGGTGTAACCAATGCCTCCAGCATGGATGGTAATATGACGGGGTTGTATAGCCAATCCGGGGGTGGTATTGGCTGGCCGGGCAAAACGCCGGATGAAGGTGTAGAGTTTACCGGCCTTGATATGGATTATGGGATGATAGAAATGCTGGGATTGAGAATAACTGAAGGCAGGGGGTTTTCTCCTCAATTTGGATCAGACAGTAACTCAGTGATATTTAATCAATCAGCTATTGCTGCAATGCACCTAAAAGACCCGATAGGTAAAACAGCCACGCTATGGGGCAAACCAATGCGTATTGTAGGAGTTGTAAATGATTTTCAGTTTGGGTCAATGTACAAAAAAACAGGGCCATTCTTTTTGCGGTGCACACCTGCCAACAATAATGTTTTCATCAAAATAAAAGCTGGAACCGAAAAGGAAACCCTGGCACGGCTGGAGAAATTTTACCAGCAATATAATCCCGGTTTGCCATTTGAGTATAAATTTTTGGATGATGATTATGCAGCGCTATACGCTTCGGAACAACGGGTATCGGTGCTTTCAAAATATTTTGCAGCCCTGGCTGTTATTATATCATGTCTCGGGTTGTTTGGCCTCGTTTCTTTCACAGCACAAAAACGGCAGAAAGAGATCGGCATTCGTAAAGTGATTGGAGCTTCGGTGCCAAATGTAGTGTTGCTGCTGTCGGCAGATTTTATGAAACTTGTATTAATTGCCATGCTGGTTGCTTTCCCTATGGCCTGGTGGATAATGCATAACTGGCTTCAAAGCTTTGCCTATCGTGTAACCATTAGCGCAGGGGTGTTTATTATAACAATTGCTTCTGTATTAATAATAACGGTGCTCACCATTAGTTTACAGGCCGTAAAAGCTGCGGTAGCAAACCCGGCGAATGCTTTACGCAGTGAATGATAACCGGGTTATTACCCTGCAGCAAATATTTTTAGTAAGACCAATTATTTAAAGCATTATATAAACTTTTTATTATGCTTAGAAATTATTTTAAAACAACATTCCGCAATTTGTGGAAGAACCGGACATACAGTTTTCTTAACATCTTTGGCCTTGCTATAGGTATTACCTGTGCCGGGCTTATCTTTTTATGGGTTGAAGATGAAACAACGTTCAACCACAATTTTGCTAAACGCGATTACCTGTACCAGGTGATGCAAAATGAAAAAAATGATGCAGGCATATCAACCAACGGCTCTACGCCAGGGCCGCTTGCCGCTGCACTAAAGGCTGACATACCAGGCATTATTAACAGTGGCAGGTTTAGCTGGGATATGGATGAACTGGTGGTGCTGGGTGATAAAACCATTAAAGAAAGCGGCATGTATGCTGACCCATCCATCCTTACCATGTATTCCCTTCAATTTATATATGGCAACCGTACTACGGCTTTAAGCCAACCGCAGGATGTAGTTATCAGCGAAGCGCTTTCAAAGAAATTTTTTGGCGGAGAAAACCCTGTTGGTAAAACATTAAAGATGAACGCAAAGGGTGTTTATAGTGTTGACGGACTCTACACTGTTACCGGCGTTTTTAAAGATTTGCCGGCAAATTGCAATTATCATTTTCAGTGGCTTTCCCCGTATAGTACATGGGAGGATGCAAATACATGGTTAAAGCCATGGAGCAATAATCTTACTACAACAATTGTAGAGTTGTCCCCGTCTGCCGATGCAGTAGCCATCAATAAAAAGCTTGCCGGTTACATTGGCACTAAAGTAAGCGGGTCAACCAATCAATGTTTCTTATTCAGTATGAATGACTGGCACCTGCGGGGCAATTTTGTAAACGGAGTTCAGGAAGGCGGCAACATTAAGTATGTTAGGCTGTTTTCAATAATTGCATGTATTATATTGATTATAGCTTGTATCAATTTTATGAATCTTGCAACTGCCAGGTCTGAGCAGCGTGCAAAAGAGGTGGGCGTTCTTAAAGTTATGGGGGCGGGCAAAAACGGGCTGATAGGTAAATTTATCAGCGAATCGCTCCTGATGTCTTTTATTGCAGTGCTGTTGTCGGTGGGTATGTTGTATGTGTTGATGCCGCTATACAATACAATAGTTCAAAAGCAATTGTCGGTTAATTTATTTATGCCCCTTCATTTTGCAAGCCTGCTGGCAATTGGGCTTTTGGCGGGGATAATTGCAGGCAGTTACCCGGCATTTTATCTCTCATCGTTTAATCCCGTAATGGTTTTAAAAGGTATCAGGGTAAAAAACAGCCCGGGTGTTACTTTTATAAGGAAGGGCCTGGTTATAATGCAGTTTAGTGCGTCTGTCATCTTAATTATCTCCACTGTTATTATTTACCAGCAGGTGCAGCATATAAAAGAACGTGACCTTGGGTATAATAAGGCTAATTTAATTTATATGCCTTTACAGGGCAATATGAAAGACCATTTCAGCACCATACGAAACAGCCTTATGGCAACAGGCTACGTGGATAACGCAGCCACCAGCCTGCATGATGCACTGCATGTATATAGTTATGGCGATGGGTTTAGCTGGCAGGGCAAAGACCCCAACAGCAAGGTAAGCATACACAGTAATGTAGTAAGCCCTGAATATATTTCCACCATGGGCATGAAGGTAATAGCAGGCAGGGATTTTTATGCCAATGGCACTGATTCGGTTGCAGTGATTATTAACCAGAGTATGGCGGTATTGATGGGTAAGGAAGGAAAAATTGGCAGTATTATAAACACCGGCAGGTTTAATTTGCCTGTAGTTGGTATTATTAAAGATTTTATTTACAATGATGTGTATGGCAGCGGCGCGCCCCTTATTTTATTCCCCGGCAGGTATTCTGCAACTGTAATGGCTGTTCGGTTTAAGCCAAATGTTAATCTTATGCAGGCGTTAGCTAAAACAGAACAGGTAATGAAAGTGGAAAACCCGGGTGTTCCGTTTGAGTACAGATTTGCCGATGAAGATTTTGCTATTCTCTTTTCTTCAGAAACATTGATTGGTAAACTTGCAGGTGTGTTTGCTCTTCTTGCAATCTTTATTTCCTGCCTTGGGTTATTTGGACTGGCTGCTTATACCGCTGAGCGGCGCACTAAGGAAATTGGCATACGTAAGGTATTGGGTGCATCAGTAATGGGACTATCAGGGCTATTAGCAAAGGAGTTCCTGCAATTGGTTGCCATTTCATGTCTTATCGCATTTCCTTTGGCCTGGCTGGCTATGCACAGTTGGTTGCAAAACTATGCTTACCGAACAGTTGTACAGTGGTGGGTATTTATTGCAGCAGGGGTGAGCGCGCTTACAATCGCGTTGCTTACAGTAAGCTTCCAGGCCATTAAAGCTGCATTAACTAACCCCGTAAACAGCCTGAGAAGCGAATGAGAATGAAGAATTACCGATGATGATAACGTTAAATAAAAATAGGTTAACCATAATTGATTGATTAACCTATTTTTAGGGCATATCTAATAATATTTACCGTAAAGGCTTTTCCAGGGTTTATTAGCTTTCAGCTTATCGTAAAAGGGGGAATCCTTAATATCACTTTTAGGATAATGGCCTTTAAAAGCCTTCTCAAAAAAAGGCATACAGTCATCGGTTTTATTTTGCAAAAATAGAGCGCAGCCCATACCAAAAGCTGCTGCGGCATTGCCTTCTGAACTATCCCGGCTTAACGAGGTATTATAATAAATGTAAGCGCTGTCAGTATTCTGCAGGTTTAAATAAATTGTGCCAAGTTCATAATAAAAATTCCTGGTGGTGTCAGTGTGATAGCTGATAGCTGTTAAATAATCCTTTGCGGCATCTGCATAGCCATTATTTTTAAAATAGCAATAGCCGCGCGAATAATATACATTCTTTAGTTTTCTTTCTGTATCGTTGTTGATGGCTTTTGTATAGTAGTCCTCAGCCTTTGCATAATCATTCTTCTCACGGTATATGTCACCCCCGCTGTTATTCCATATATAGTTTGATGCGTAGCCACTAAAGCTTACAGCCTTGTCAATGTTTGTTGCAGCATTTTTGTAATCACCCATAGCTTCATACGTTTTGCTCAGGTTATAATACGCTTCAGCATTATTTTCATTCAGCCGTATTGCTTTTTTAAGTGCGTCGACTGAACCGTCATATAATTTCAGCGCGTAGCGGGAGTACCCCAGGCCATTATTTACGAGTGATTTCACGGAGTCGGGAATATTGACATTTTTGTTATCGTCAACTACCTTTAGCGTAGTTTCGTATGTTTTCGTGGATGAATCGTAGCTATTTAAGGCAAAGTAGGAGTCTCCTTCTTTTTTCATGGTCATTACGTCAAGCGGGTTCAATTTTAATTCAGCAGCAAAGTTGTCAATCGCTTCTTTATATTTTGCCAGGTCATAGTATGCAATACCCCTGTAAATAAGCGCCTGCTTTAATACTGCCGCGTCATTTATTGCCCTGTAAACCGAACTGTCATAGCTGTTTATTGCTTCCGGTAACTTATTTAACATATAATAGTAATATCCTTTTTCAAACCTGTAAGCGGGAGAAACGGGATCAATAAGAATGGCGCGGTTTACGGCGGAAATTGCAGAATCATATATCTTTTGCTCTGAAAATTTCTTGCTGATATCATTTATTGTATCTGCAAAATGTTGAATTGACATAATGTTGATGTTGTCAAGCCCGTTATCTCTTGCAAAATTGTAGTCGGCGGCTGCATCGGCAAGGTTGTTGAATTTAAGGTAGCAGTTTCCCCGCCAAAAGCGGGCTTCTGAATTAAGAGAATCCTTTTGAACCGCCGAATTAAAGTCTGCGAAGGCTTTTTTAACATCTCCCTTTGCTGTATAATACAAATAGCCCCTGTAAAAATATGCCTTAGAACTATCAGAATTAATGGTAATAGCGCTTGACAGGTCTTCGATGGCATCATCGGTAAAATTCACCTGCGGGTCAACATCTAATTTGTACAGTTCAATAAAAGCATCGTAACTCCGGTCAAGTGTTACATAAGACCTGTATTTGTCAATAGCATCTTTTTTACGGTTATTATCCCGGTAAAAATCTGCAAGGGCCTTTATAGCTTCTTTAAATGATCGTTGTTTTTCAATAGCAGTATTGTAATCATCAATCGCATCGCTGTAATGGCCGGTCATTTTTGCGTAACAGTTTGCCCGCCAATAATAATACTCCGGGTCATTCCTGTATTTCTTAATTTTCGCATTACATTCCTTCAACGCATCTTTAAATGTGCCAAACTTAAGATGGTCCCTCATACTTCTTATAAAGTCAATCTTTTCTCCTATCTCATTCACAATAGTATTGAGGCTGTCCTTTTTGTCGGGATACATATTAATAACCTTCAAATAAAGATCCCTTGCCGTAACATGGTCACGCATATTTTCGTAAGCAGCGGCTGTATCAGCATAGGCCTTAAACCGCTGACCGGAAGACATATCGTGCAATTTGCTTACCTCGTCCAGCAAATGCTGGGGATAGGTGTATGAGGGCTCGGGGTTTATTTTAACTGCAGCCTGGAAGGCGTTTATGGCAGCATCTACGTCAAAATTCTTTTTAAATGCCAGTCCTGCATTTACCAAAGAATCGCGCTGTGCAACTTTTCGTTTTACTTCAAGTTGTTTGTCCTTTAAACGTTGTGCCTGCGCAGCCGAATCTATGCCTGCTAAACTCTTTCTTTTAAAGAAGAACTGGCCGCCATTACTTTTTAATACCTGCATGGGTTGAAGAACAGGTTCTTTGTGTGAACTGTTTTTAACGCCGTCGAAAATATTTATAAAAAGTTCCAGCGCTGATATGTAGGGGGATGGGTTAGTTTTAAGCGTTGTTATTATTGTGGGAATAAAAACGCTTACACCAGGTACAGGTTCAGCATTTCCACTTGTGAGCAATTGACGGCTGTACCTCGAAGTAAGCAGGAAATTAGGGGCTGAAGATGCATCATCATCCATTGCAGACCTCATGAGGCTACTGTAACATGCATCAGCCATGATTAAGACGTGTTTTGCATCAGTCCTGTTTATTATATCGTCAAGGTCCTGGTTTTTAATGTAATCAATTTCATCAGTAGCATCTACAGGTATCCAGTAAGCAGTGCCTGTTTTATCATCTTTCTCGCCATGGCCGCCATAAAATATCAATACGTTGTCATTTTCACCCAGGCTCTTCAGCCTGTTGTCCAGTCTTGTCAAAATCTCACGTTTTGGCTGGTTGTAAATTGTATCAATATTTTCCGGCAGAAATGAGTATTCATCAATGAGTACGTTCTTTAATTCCTCGGCTTCTTTAATAGTTGTTTCCAGCGGGGGCCATTTGCGGGCTGTATAATTAGTGTTGGCAATAAAAATGGCATAATAGTTTTCGGTTATAAGCGGTATAGCCTCTGGTTTTGCAATTTTAAATGTTGTGTCGCTAAAAATATTTTTTTGCGTCCATGCTTCAATATGTATTATGCTCGAAGTATCCGGAATATAGGATTCAAATATTCCTGACGAATCAATCTCAATATCTTCATCGTTAACTTTTACCTTATTTACACCTGCCGGCGCTTTTGCGGATCCCTTTACATAAATTTTGTTTTTCTTGCTAATCCTGGCAGTAATATATTGACCGCGGGTGGTATGTGCAGGCGAATCGAGATAGATTAAAGAAGGCGTAGTATTTACACGGATAATATTTTTAACAACTATAATTTTTGTGGTTACCCTTTCAGTATTGCTGTTAATTCGCTGGGCCTGGGTATAGTAATCGAGGGCAGTATTCAATGTGTCAAGATTTTCATAGGCTGTTCCAATTTTAACTAACACGTTAGCGTACTCAATACTATCACTTTTATCAAGGCTATCGGCGCCTGGTTTGTATAAATCTTTACAAGCTAATAATAATGGCAGCACGTTGCTGTAATCTTTATTAGGTAAATATTTAGTGCAAGCCTGCAGGTAATTTTTTAAAAATGCATAGTCGGGTTTGTCAATGTATGATACCTGCTTTTTCTGCAGGTATTTGGTGTAAAGGTTATTCGCCTGGTTATAGTCATCGTTGGCGGTTAACGCCAATATTAAGCGAATTAAATATTCAGTATTTGCAGGCTCCAGTGAAAGAGCCTTTGTTAAATCGTGAACTGCGGTGTCGTAGCTACCCATTTTGTAGTAGTCGACACCCCTTTCGTACCATATGGCTTCTTTTGTTGTGTCAACATCCAGGAAATCTGAATAATCGACTCCAGATTGTTTGAAACGTCGCAGGGTTTTGTACGCATCCCCGCGCAATTGTAAAATTCCCTTATCATAAGCGCTGTCATCCAGCACAGTTGAAAAGTCATCAATGGCCGAATCTAATTTATTCATCTTGTAATAGGCTATGCCACGGCTGCGTATAGCTTTCATGTTGTCAGGGTCAAATTCAAGGCATTTTGTATAATCGCTTACGGCAGCGTCAAATTTGCCGAGTTTAAAGTACGCGTTGCCTCTTTTATACCACGACAGTGGGTTTTTAGGATTATTCTTAATGTTTAACGTTAATGTTTGAATAGATGGTTGAGTTTGCGCATGCAGGCATAATATTGACATATTAAAGATGCAGCAAAATAAGAACCGCATTACTAGCTTTGGTGTCATTATTGTTAATTTAGGTTTAGTGCTAATGAGTTATTTCAATAAATAAGGCTAATACTGTTTTGTCTGTAACTGTATAATTAAAATCAACCCTGTTCTCGTTTGTGGTATTAAATACGTTTATGCCAGGCACCTTTTCTGCCAGGTCATCCATAACAGCTCCATACATGTCATAATTACCCGAGCTTACCTTATTGTAAAGGCTTGCTGTGTTAATGGGAGATTTAGAAAGCAATACGCACATTTTCTCTGTACCATGTTTATTATCAATACTAAAAAATGAACTGTCGCCTGGCAGGGTAAGGGTTGCATTGGTTACATTAATAAGCGCGCTTTCATTTGAATCAAGCCGGGGAAAAAGGCAGTATGGATTTTTAGCGTTGGCGCCAACTACATAAACGTACGCATCCTGGCTTAAATGTATTTGTATGTTATATTGGTCTTGTAAATGCAATGGTCTTTCGAATGTATAATAAGAGTATGTACAGTATTGCTGGTCTTGCAACAAATTTTTGCTTGCCGGAATACTAGCTTTTTTCTCAATAAGTTTTAATGGTTCCAGCGTCTCGTCACGCGTAACATACATAAACTGCATTTCACCCTGTAATTTTGGGCTATCTTGTTCCGTATTTGTAACCTGCGCAATGGTTATTGGCTGGGTATTAACCGTTGGGGCCACCGGCAACGGGGGAGGTGCTATAACTGTACTACTATCCGTTTTAACCAGAACTGTCACTGCTGGTTTTACTATTGAGTCTTTCTTTTTTACCGTGATTTGGTTTGTTACAGAAGAGTCGCCGGGTATAAAATCCGTTATAGAATAAACCCTTTGGGTGAATACGAAAAAATCATGGTAATTTATCCAATAAAATCCTTTGTTGCCGGCATTCTCACCCCAGCTGTTCATTATTTCAAAAGAACCATCTGCAATTGAATCGTTATATCCTATTACACACATTGCATGTGAAGGTGGGTAGTAGCTTAAAAGTTTTTTATTAAAGCTGTCTACCAAAAGGTAGTCTTTTTCAGATGGCCGCCATTCTCCGCTGTTGTCTACACTGTCAAAACTGGCCGGCGCAATCATTCCAAAAATTACCGGGTGCCGGGCAACAAGTAACCCTTTCATTTTAAAAACTAAATCATCTTCAGTATTGTTCCGGCCTTCTATAGCCTGGAAATCTTTTATCCTGTATGTTTTAGCTTTTTCAACATCGCTAAGCATATATGTATTGCCACAAATAAAGGGATCGCCCTTGTCTGTCATTACCCCTGCATTTGAAATAAATGATAATACCCTGTACAAATTAAGGCCCTCTCCGCAGGCATTATCGTTAGCCAGGCTGTTATAAACAAACCCAGGAGAAAAAGTATTCGCTTTTATTTTATCAGAATCGTGTATGTAGGTATAGTTGTGACTTACCGCATAAGAAATTGTTCTGGCTGCGTAAGCGCTCGACCATGCAGTACAACTTGAATAATTACCCTGGTCACCAATGCGTGGTGCGTATTGCCTAAGTGAAAAATTGTCTGGCAAGCTGCCACGTGTAGTGCTTACAAGACTTGACAAAACGGGAATGTTCGAGACGCTGGCTGTATCATCTTCCAGCAGGCCTTTACTACGCCGGGGGATTGTAATTGAATCTGCACTTCCGTCGCCATGCCAGTATTTGTCAAATAATACAGTAAATAAAATGCCATTGGGCTTACCGGAAAGTCGATAAACGCTATTGTACGTTTTTATTAGCAGGCTATCTTGTGTGATGCCGGCTTTTTTGTATGATTTAATGGTATTAGCAATAATACCTTCCATTTCATTTGTCAGGTCAAAGTATGGCCTTATGTCAGCCACCTTCACACTGGTGCTGCTATTGGTTTTGTGGTAGCCTAATATATAGCTATTAGAGGGACTGAGTGTTTCAGTTAAAAAATCACTATAATAAATAAGCAGGGTATCATTGTGTACTCTTAGCCTGCGGGGTAAATCCTGCCTTGCCTGTGCTGTTTTTATTTGCAGGAAAAATTCACCGTCGCCATTTTGAGGATAAACAGCCGGGTCGAAAAGAAATTTATTTTCTTGTTCAATAACTATTTTATTTGCCTCGTTATTATCTGAAAGTATTGCGGCAGGCAGCTTCTCGATTATGGAAAATCCTGCTCTTAAGGATATGTTGGCCGGGTCTAAAAAAATGGCATCCTTGAGGGCTTCTTTAAAACCGCCCGGTATTGTTTCAACTTCGGGTGACGGAACAACCACTTTTTCACCATCGTTTATTGACGTTACCCAAACTTTATCATTTTTGGACGAAAAAATAAGAACATCTGTCGTGAGAATGACGCTGCCGGGTTTTATATAACTACCAAAACTTGTTTTTATACGCCCTTTTACCTTTGTAACGGTATACTGTGCGGACAATGAGCAAATAATTAGAAATGATACTGCCATTAACAGCATCTTTCTCATAGCTGGCAAAGGGCCTTCTTTTGATTTCATATTGTGCGGTTAGGACGGAATTCGCGTCTGCCGGGAACGTTGTTAAATTATGACTTTTTTTTTATGAAAAAGCAAAAAATTGGAGAAAATATCTTGAAATTAATTTCAACTTCCCTAAGTAAAGGCACAGTTAGTGTGCGTGGCGTTTCCCC
The DNA here is from genome assembly GCA_035550215.1 of Chitinophagaceae bacterium. GTDB lineage: Bacteria > Bacteroidota > Bacteroidia > Chitinophagales > Chitinophagaceae > JABDFW01. The sequence continues at coordinate 211,246 of DASZPM010000007.1, forward strand.
GTAACCAGTTTTTTTTATTTTTTTTATAGTCTACCCAACCTTTTTTGTTTTGAACAAGTATATGATGCAGATCAAGTCAACCTAAACTCAAAAAATAAACCAATGGACAAATTGAGCCATACAATTATAATACTATTTGCCCTGCTTGCGGTTTACACAGGCTGCAAAAAAAATTGTCCAATCGTTGTTCCAGTGTCAGTGGATGCGGGCATCTACGATTCGGTACAATTACCTGGTGATACTCTTACGATCACTGGTACGGTAGAAAGTGGTGTTACTGGCAGTATGAAGTACCTGTGGACTGTTGTTTCAGGTCCCGGTGTGCCGGTGTTTGAAAGTGATACTTCCGCAAGTACACTTATTAAAGGCCTTGTAGCTGGTACTTACATTTTGCAATTCCAGGCAACCAATAGTGCGGGGATAACTGGGCTGGATACTGCCAGTATTGTTGTTAAGCCGGAACCAACCCCGGTTACTTTGACGGTGCAACCGGTTGACAACCCTTACGAAATTCAGCTTGAAGATGTAAATGAGCAAGAGTTTGGTGCTGGTGTAAGCCCTGAAATTGGCCTTTGGGCCTGGACCAAAAATGGCGCTCCGTATTATGCCCGGGAGGTTATCAAATTTGATTTGAGTGGTATTCCTGCAAATGCAACTATCTTAACTGCTCACCTTTATCTGTTTTCAAATCCAACGCCAATTAATGGTAACGGTATTGACGCGAATTATGGGGCGGATAATTCAATGGGTATACAGCAAATAACTTCGTCATGGTCCCCGTCTACGATAGCATGGCATAATTTGCCATCCATAACTACGGCGAACCAGGTTAATGTTCCTGCAACAAACAGCCCGTTTCTTGACCTTGACGTAGATGTTAAAGACATGGTCGCCTCCATGGTGAGTCAAAACGCGAACTATGGATTTTATTTAAAATTGAATCAAGAAAATATTTATACAGATAGGGATTTTGTTTCGAGTCACAATACAAGGTATCCGGACAAACACCCGCAACTTATAGTAACCTATAAGTAGGCCCTAAAACAATCCTAAACTCTTTTTATGATTTGAGGTTTCAACCCTAAGCTCTTAAAAGTTAAATTTTTTCAACCCTAAACCTTAGGTATTTTAAACAGGTTGTGATCTATGAAAGTGACATCCAACAATTAAAGTCCCTGCCAGGCCTTCGCCCGGCGGGGTGCTTTAATTTATAATTATGCAGGGATAAAAAAATACTTTATTTTGACCGCGTAATTAATGTCGCTTAAAGCAACCATTGTTTAAAGAACCTGAACATATTGATAAACTGATTGAGGGCTGCGGAAAAGATGACCGTAAAGCCCAGGAAGAGCTTTACCGTAGCTTTTACAGTAGCATGATGGTTTTATGTTTACGGTACACCAAAAACGAGGCTGACGCTAAAGCGGTTTTAAACGGCGGCTTCTTTAAAGTGTTTAGAAATATACAAAAATATAACCCCCAAAAAGCAACCCTGTATACATGGATAAGAACGATAATGATAAATGCCTGTATAGATTACATAAAGTCAAAAGATGACATAATAATTGCCGGCGAGCTAAACAAGGTTGAAGCCCTGCATATTGAGCCCGAGGCAAGCGCAAAGATGAAAGCGGAGGAAATATTGCAGTTAATAAGAGAATTGCCTTCGGCAACACGGGCAGTTTTCAATTTATTTACCCTGGAGGGTTATGGACACAAGGAGATATCTGGAATACTCAAAATAAGCGAGGGCACCAGCAAGTGGCATTTAAGTGAGGCAAGAAAAATATTAAAAATGCAAATACAACGAAGAACCCAGAGTGAGTGATGAAACACCATATAAGGATGATTTTTTCGAACAGCTAAACAACCTGCCGCTGCCGGATGAAAATGAGGCGTGGGAGGAAATGAAAAAGTTGTTGGATAGTGACCGGAGACAGCTATTGCCTCCATTTTTTAAAATATTTATGGGTGCGTTGGCCGGCGTGTTTTTCTGTTTAATTATTTGGGTAATACTGTTCTCGCTCCAATCAAAAAATACTAATCAAAAAAGCGCCAATAGCACCGGGGGTACGGAACAACTAAGTAACAATGCCCAATCAGAAAATAAAAATGCTGCCGGTAAGAATAGTGATGCAGCAGGTGGCAAAACATCCGACAGCACTCTAGTAAGTGAGCGCGATAACCAGGCATCACCTGCGCAAAAGAATGATAGCCTGAATAAGCCTGGTACACCACAAAATTCAGTGTCTAACCGAAAAATTGATACATCTGCAAATGTTACTCAACCAGTCAGACAAGTGAAAAAGGATGATTTGCGTGGTAGCAGCAAGAAAATGATTCCGGCGGGCGATAATAAAAACGCAGAAACAACCCTTTCAGGCGGCAAAAGAAAGTTGAACGGAACAGTCCCGGTGGAAAATCGGGGTAAAATGCCTCGGCAAGGAAGAAATGTCAATCTGCAACAAATAAACAATAAGGCCAATATTGCGAATAAAGACGGTTTGGAGAACCCGCAAACGTTCGTGATCGGCGATAGCTCAATTGAACAGAACAAACAGCCCGAACTTCCCGGCATTACTTCAGCACAAAATAATCGCAAAGACCTCAACAAAGATATTTCGGTGGGAGTTAACAGCATAACCCAGGGGCGTCACGACAGTGTTCTTGTTAATAATAGCCTCGCTAATACGCAAAACCAAACCGCAGCAATTCATAAAGATTCATCAGCAACAGGGAATGCATCGAATGTTAATACAAGTAGCAAGAAATTGCCTTTAGAAGTGGGGATAGCTGAACAGCAACCTATTCGCCTGGACTGTAACTGTGTTTACCAGGGCAATACTTATAATAACTTACCTGCCGTTAAGGACTATATTCCTTCTATATACCTAAGGCTGTACCCGGCAAAAAACTGGTTTATACAATTAGCGTTTAAATATAATGCGCCTGAATATGTGGATGAATCGTTGTATAAAATGAGCGTACAAAATTTGCCACTTAACTATATTACCACCTCATACGTGTTAAAAAAGGTATACTATAACCAGGTGCCTTTAAGCTTCAATTATTTCGTTCTTCCCAACTGGTCTTTCGGCGCGGGAATAATGCTCAATAATTTTTCCGGTGGGGTTAGCCAACGGAATATAAGAAAAAAAATTTTTGGTTCTGCTGATGATTCTCTTATCAGTTCTAATATATTAACCGGTACCACAGATTCTTTGTTTGGCTCTTTGTCAAAAAACAATCTCCAGGGAATTATAGAAAGCGAATACCGGTGGAAGTTTTTTTCCATTGGCGCCCGTTATGCTTTTGACCTGCAGCCTTATTTTAAATACAATAACCCGCTTTCAGGTGACCCCGTTGAAAAGAAAAACAGCACTTTGAATATTTTTGTAAGCGTTGAGTTATGGAGTTCAGTGAAGCGGAAACGGTAATTAACAAACAAAGCTATACGCAAAAAAGGAATGGTGTTAACACCATTCCTTTTTTGCGTATAGCCCAGGTAATACAGTTGCCCCGCCCAGGATATAAACCTATGGAAATATGCCAAGTTCTGCGTATGACGTACCTACTTTGTTTATGGCAACAACATAGGCTGCTGTGCGCATATCGGGTATGTTTGGATTAGCCTTCCATACATTCATTATCTCATGTGTAGCTTCAATCATAGTTTCTTCCAACCCGCTGTGTACAAGGTCTGCCTCGCTGGCGCCATGCTCAATAAATTTCTTTTCAGATTCATTTACCGTTCTCCCTGTAAGTTCTTCTATCTGCCCGAGAATATGCTTGTTCATATTTTCGGTGAAGCGTTTTTCCATCCTGCCGTAACGCACATGGCTTAAATTTTTAAGCCATTCAAAATAAGAAACGGTTACGCCGCCCGCATTTAAATACATATCGGGAATAATAATTGTTCCTTTTTTAGCCAGTATTTCGTCTGCTTCAGGCGTCAGGGGGCCATTAGCAGCTTCGCCAATTATTTTAGCTTTAACACGGTCTGCGTTGTTTTTATTAATTACGTTTTCCAGGGCGGCAGGTATCAGTATGTCACATTCAAGCTCAAGCGCATCACTGCTCTGGGCAAGATTTTCGGCGCCGGGGAAATTGAGGATTGAGCCCGTTTGTTTACGATGCTGAAATACTTCTTCTTCATTTAAACCTTCTGCCGAATAAATCGCTCCTTCATATTCAGCAATGGCAACAACTTTTGCACCATGTTCCCTGAAAAATTTGGCAGAATGATATCCAACATTTCCCAACCCCTGTACTACCACGCGCTTGCTAACCACACCCGGTGTCAAACCGAGGCGCTGCATTACATCTTCCATAAGGCATACCTCTCTAACACCAAAAAACACTCCCAGGCCGGTAGCTTCTTTCCTGCCGCGTACGCCGCCCTGTGTCACAGGCTTGCCGGTTACACAGCCCATGCTGTCTATTTCGCCCGGCCGCATTGTGGCATAAGTATCTAAAATCCACGCCATCTCTCTTTCCCCGGTGCCATAATCGGGGGCTGGCACATCTGTGCCGGGTCCGATGAAGTTTTTCTTTACCAGTTCCGCGGTATAGCGGCGGGTAATTTTTTGCAACTCAAACTCGCTGTAATTGCGGGGATTTATTTTAATGCCGCCTTTGCCACCCCCAAAAGGTACATTAACAATGGCGCATTTGTATGTCATAAGCGCTGCCAACGCCATCACTTCGTCCTGGTTTACAGCATTACTAAAGCGTATGCCACCCTTGCAGGGCGTTTTATGCTGGCTGTGTTGTACCCTGTAAGCCTCAATAACTTCAATTGAACCGTCGTCGCGTTTTATGGGAAATTTCATCTGGTAAACGGCGTTACAGGTTTTTATCTGGTCAAGTAACCCGTTCTCCCATTTTGTAAACCTGGCGGCTTTATCAAAACTCTTGTTTACACTATCAAAAAAACTATAATTCTGTTCCTGCATATGGCAATTTTTAAGTGGTTTGAATAAAAACTACTAATTAACGTTTGTTATTTTTAAATATGTATTTTTTATTTATATGTTTTAATTTGTTTCAAGAAGGTAAATATTAAATGAATAGATAATGGGCTGAAACTGTAAGTGGCAAGTTTATTTGTATTCTTTTTCCAGCTTTTTAATTTTTCTTTCGAGGTTTAAAAGGTATAAAAATAAACCTGTAATTATTATGGCAGCTACAACTACCACTACATATATTTTACCATTGCTGCGCATAAAATCGTTTGGGTCATCTGTTGGTGTATTTTGCGCCATAGCGGCAATATTCAGCATGCAACAGGCTATAACAAAGCCAATACGTTTAATCTTATCCATGTAATTTCTTTTCTATTAAAAATTGTAGTCTAACACGCAATGTTGTAATCCAAACACCCAAAAGCGTCCAGCCCGTTACTCCCATCCACAAAAATATTGTAACGTTCCGGGATGCGTCATTGGGGTTTAAACCAGGATTGCCTTCTGCCCCCTGCCCACCCGGATGCAAAGATTCCGTCATACGTGGTAATATCCAAATGGTCGGAAAAAGCATTGCAAAGGCAAAAATATTATATACTGCACTTATTTTGGCCCTGTTGTCAGGGTCAACTATGGAACCTCTAAGTACAAAATATGCAAGGTAAATAAGCAGTGAGAGGGCGGCACCTATCAGTTTTGGGTCGCTCTTCCAAACAGAAGGGTCGCCCCATTGGTAAGTTGCCCAAATAGCGCCCGTAATTAAACCTAAAATGCAATATACCGCGCCAACGCGGGCAAACTCAACCGCGTAATCATTGCTTTTATTAGCGGGTTTATATAAATATTTTACTGAATAAATGACTGATATTGTATAAAATATCATCATGCTGAACCACATGGGCACGTGGAAAAAAGTATTGCGGATAGATTGTTGCAGCCTTCCGTCAAGCACTGGCACTTTAACTAAAAAACCCTCAGTGCAAATTGTGAGAAGCAGTAAATAAGCCAGTATTTTCCACCAATATTTACGCATGCTGCGATGTTGTTTTTACAGGGAGAGTTAAATACGGCAACCTGTAACTTGTTTTATGCGGGGCAAAATTAGGGGAAAGAAGCATTGAAAGCACAGGTATATTAAAATTTAGGATTCCTGTTGTTTTACCTGCCCTGACGCTTGGGGGAAAGGCAGCCTTCTAATCTTTCCATAAAAACGGGAAAAGTATCAGTGCTAATATAAAAGTCAATGCATCGAGGCCCACCAATACCAATATCATTTGCCAGGTACCTCCCTGTATAACTGGTTCAAAGGTGCCTTTGGCAATTCTTCCTAGCAGCAGCAATTGGGGAACAATAACCGGGAAGCCCATAATAGTCATTAATGCAGCGGGCTGTTGCGCTTTGGCTGCAATAGCAGCAAGAAAAGTAAATACTACACTTAACCCAATACCTCCGAGCAGGCTGATTCCCAGGAAGGCGGAGAAGTTGATGAGAGGGTTACCCAGTAAAGCCATAAAAACAACCAGGCTCAGTAAACTCATTACCAGCATAAGAACTATGTTAAATATGAGCTTGGCCAGAATAAAGTCACCCGCGCCTGCTATAGCGTAAAAATAAAGCATGCGGCCCTTGCTGTCCTGCAAAAAGCTTTTGGCAACGGCATTTACACACACAAATAACTGCACAATCCAAAAAAGGCTGTTCCAAACCTGGCCTTCCGGCTCACCCATGCTGAGATAAACAATGAATATGGTACTGGCTACGTATAACAAAATACCGTACAGGGTATATTGCTGCCTTATTTCAAGCAGGAAATCCTTTTTAACCAGGGTGATAATATGTTTGGCGGATGTTGACATATTGTTTGCAAAAATAACAGCATCGGCCCCTAATTAAACTAACTTTATTTTTTACCGATGTTTATGCGCCTGTATTGCAAGGTTATAATCCTGATTTTTTTATTAATAACCAAAAGCCATTTTGCCGGTGCCCAAATTATCAATATTGATAAAACCGACACCACGGCCTATCAAAAAAAAGCTGCCTGGAACGGCATAATAAGTTCCGGGATTGAAATAGATAAAGAAAAGTCAACTTTGTTTGACGGCACGAGCAATCTTGATATATCCCTGCAAAAACAAAAGGAATTATTTATTTTATCTGCCTCAGACAGGTTTACCTACGACGGGTCAACCAGTTTTTTGAATACCGGTTACGCACATATAAGATGGCGGCACGATTATAAAGCACAGTTGCATACCGAGAGTTTTATACAATACCAATGGGATGAAAACAGGGGCATGGTACATCGTTATTTGGGCGGCGTTAACCTTAGGTACAATTTCTGGCACAAGCACGAATGGGAGATGACATTTGCCACAGGAGTTTTTTATGAGAATGAATTGTGGGATTACCGTGCGGTTGACTCGTCAAAGATTCCACCGGGAGCAGCGCCAAAACGCTCAGAAAAGATGCGGAGTAACAGCTATATGAAATGGGAGGGGAGCCCGTCAAAAAACAGTAATATTTCCATCATTATTTTTTACCAGGCGCCGTATACTGATTTTTTTAACCCCCGTATATCTTTAAATGTAAATTTTACTGTTGATATATCAAAGCATTTCTCTTTAGGCTTAACGTACGCGGGGCTTTATGATTCAAAGCCTGTGGTGCCCATAACAAAATTTTACTACAGCTTTGCCAACAACCTGGTATTTAAGTTCGGCAGTTAGATGGAGTTATATCCGCTGTAATATTTCTTTGGTCTTTTCATTCATAACATTACCTGTGTTTAATGTTGTAGCAGGTTCAAATAACATTACGCTTACTTCTTCTTCAGCTACCGGGCGGTGCTCAACACCGCGTGGTATAATAATAAATTCATTTTCTTCCAGGTGTATAGTTTTGTCCCTAAGTTCCATGTCAAAATTGCCTTTCAATACATAAAACATTTCGTCCTCACCATCATGTTTATGCCAAACGAATTCTCCCTTAAACTTTACGAGTTTTACCTGTTGGCCGTTTAGTTCGCCTGCTATTTTCGGGCTCCAGTAATCGGAGAACATTGACAATTTTTGCCGGGTGTTTACTTTGTCCATAAAAGCTTTATAAAATAGTATTTACTATGTCAAACAATTTTTCTATATCATCCAGGGTATTAAACAGGTGCGGCGCTATCCGCATATTGTTTCCCCTAAAGCTTACAAACACATTATTGACTGATAGTTTTTTGCTGAGCCTTAACGCTTGTTCCGCCGAAAACTCAACACCCATCATGTGGCCAACCCTGTTACAGCGCGCCGGTACTTTTAACCCGGCAGCGGTTGCATTGCGCTCTATCTCATCGGTTAATACCTGCAATGTCTCTTGTATGTTGCCGACGCCCCATTGTTTAATTTGGGCCAGCGCCACAAAGGCCATGGCAATATTGTGAAACGAAGGATATTCCCCCGCATCAAACCGCCTTGCACCGCTTTTGTATTCATCAGTATAATCAACAAGCCCCGTAAAGTTTTCGCTATGCTTTTTAGGTAACCACGAGTGTTCAATCGGTTTGCCGTTGTCGCAATATTCATCGCCGGCGTATAAATAACCCAGGCCGTAGGGGCCCAGCAGCCATTTATAACCAACTGTTATTAAAAAGTCAGGTTTAATTTGCTGTATATCTAACGGGTAGGCGCCTGCGGATTGGCTTGCATCTATAACCAGCTTAGCGTTGACCGATTTTACCTTTTCACTAACCCGTTTTAAGTCAAGCAATGTGCCGTTAGTCCAGTGGCAATTAGGTACTGCCACCAGGCCGGTATTAGTGTTGATATTTTCAAGAACAGCTTCTGTCCATGCTTCCCCCGGTTTGGTATATACCGTAATAATTTCAGCGCTGGTTTCTTTGGCCAATTCCAGCCAGGAATATATGTTGGATGGATATTGCTGGTTCAGCACCACTATTTTTTCACCGGTTTTAAGCGATATGTTTTTAGCAGCAACAGCAATACCGTAGCTGGCAGAAGGAATGATTGCTATATTTTGCTTGTCGCAGTTTATAATGCCTGCAAAAAGGCTTCTTAATTCTTCAGCAGGGGTAAACCAGTCATCTACGGTAATAGTCCAGGGATGACATCGCCTGTTCAGCGCCTGGATGCCGGCGTCACGGGCAGCATTAAGCATAGGCGACATATTGGAACAATTAAGAAAGGTTATATCGCCTGGTATATCAAATAAATGTTTTTGGGAAGGAAGAATCATCGTCAGGCAAAAGATGTATTTATGTATGAAATATTTTCTCCACAAATAAATTAATAACTTCTACAAATATCAAAATAATAATTATCCACTCCAGCACAACACTGTTACGATATTGAAGCAGGTCCTTAAACAACTCCAGGTTTTCTTTTACTATGCCAAGGCCCTCCTGTATTGTTCTGAATCTTGACTGCAGGTCAAATGTTTTTTTCAGCCCAATATCAAGTTTATTAAGGTTCTCGTCCTCCCATGTTTCGTCCGGCGAGTCAAAAATGTAAAGGTTTTCGGCAATCCTGTTTTTAAGGTTAAGTGTTCTGCCTATGTATTTTTTTAAATCACTGCCCGCAATGTCCAGCTTGCCTTTCTTTTCTAATATTTGTGTATGGTAGTTGGTTTCTTCCAGCAGGGTATTGGTTTGCTGGCTGAAATGGTCAAGCGCGACTGACTGCGAAGCGTTTAACATAATCAACCTGAACTCATCTGCATCTGCATGGGTTATAGAGATTTTATTAAACCCAAAAGTCAGCTTCTCTGTATTTATATCAACTTCAAATTCATCATACAGCCTGTCAGCAAGCATGTTTTTGCAGTAAGGGGTAATAACCTGCATAAAGGCAGTCATTTCTACTTCTGTATGGTTCAAAAAACAAACAATACCATATTTAAAAACATAAATAAATTTTTGCGGGCCTATGCGGTAATATAATTCATCGGTCTCGGCATGATAAATTTCAGCCGTAAACGCTGTTTTAAATTGTTTAATGTCTATGCTGTCAGCAATTTGATAACTCAATACTCTAAGCATGCAGGATGGCTTTGATTACAGGGTATAGGGCAGGGCTAAGGTAAGAATAAAAGACGATGGAAGGTAATTTGTAAGAATGATTACTGTTGGTGTAGGGTAGGCAACATTTTGTCAAGCCATACGAACGGTGTGTATGTGGAAGGGTAGTTTTGACTTTTAAAACTTTCTTGCCTTGAAAAAATTAAGAAATATTGTTTTAGCTATGCTGTTTGCAGGTACTACAACTTATAGCATTGCGGCACAGGATATGGTTAAGCCGGTAATAAGTTATATACTTTCGGTTGATACCGCAGACTTGTCTGGCTACACTATAAAGCTTAGTATAAAGCATGCGCCGGCTAACGTAACATTGGCCATGGCCACCCACCATGAATATGATGACCGGTTTTGGCGCTACGTAGAGAATTTTACTGCCCGGCGGGGCCCTGTTACACTTGAATATGTACATATGAAGAATGCTGTTTGGCAAATAAAGTCCACGGGGGACAGCATTAATGTGTCTTACAGGATTCGCCTTCCGCTGGCTTACCCCTATCATCCCTGTCATCGCCCTTTTCTTGCAAGTTATGGTGGTCTTATCGGTGATATTCATTCTTTCATGTACCTGGTGGATTATGAGAACTTGCCGGTAAGCGTAACGTTTCAATTACCCGGTGGATGGCAGATTGCAACAGGCCTTACCGCAACCAGCAGGTATAATGTTTTTACTGCGGCTAATTTTAAAGTGCTGCTTGATTGCCCCGTGTTTGCCGGCAAACTTCGTACATGGAATTTTGTTGAAGGAGGCATTCCGTACAAGATTGTGTACTTACCCTCGCCAGGGGCCGCTTATTTTGACACATCCCTTCTTATTACCAATATTAAAAAAATAACGCACCAGGCTGTTAACTTTTTCGGCGCCGTGCCGTATCATAACTACACATTTCTTTTGCGTGACAGTACTTATGGGGCATTAGAGCATATTAACTCGGTTACCATAGGCGCATCCTCTTCGATGCTTGCCGTCAACATGCAGGAATTGTACGAAGAACTTGCGCACGAGTTTTTCCATACATGGAACTTACTTAGCATACGGCCTGCTGAATATACTGATTTGAATTATGACCCTCAACAGCAATCCGCGGGATTATGGTTTAGCGAGGGGCTTTCCATGTTTTATGCTGACCTGCTGGTACGGCGTGCCGGCCTGCCTGTTGAGGATTCAACACGTGCCGGTCACCTGCGGGCGCTTGTTCAACGGTATTTTCAGGACACAGGTAACACATTTATACCGCCGGGAAAGGTTAGTCTTGCATCAAATGCACAACCGGGTATGCTGGGCGATTACAATGCAAGCACGCATTTGCAGGGCGAATTGATTGGGACTATGATTGACATGATAACCAGGAGCAGCACAGGTGGAAAGAAGACAATGGATAATGTTATGCGGATGATGTACACGAGATATGGTTACGGTAAAGGCTTTTATCCAACGGATATTGAAAATGCCGTGCATGATGTTTGCGCGTGTGATGTGCATGGGTTTTTTGAAAAATATGTATACCAGGGATGTGAACTTGATTTTAATAAATATCTTGACCTTATCGGCATGAAGGTGGTGGTACGTTATACTCCTGCAAAAAATAATAAAAATTTACCGGCTCCTGATACGCGGGTATATATTTTCAGGCGGCCGGAAGACAGTTTATACCGCATAGCTTTAACCACGCCAAACAGTTGCTGGGGGCATGCCGGTCTGCATACGGGGGACGTTATACTTGCCATAAATAATCAACCGTTAAAAAGCCCCGCCAACTTTTATAAAATTTTGCAGCAAATGGCCATCGGGGATACGGTACACATAAATATACTACGGCAGGCAATCGTCAAAACAGCTAATGTAATTATCACCGGCTATCAAACGCCGGTCGTCAGCATTGTGCCCCTTGATAAAATAAATGCGAAACAAAAAGATTTTTTCAGGAATTGGGAAAAAGGAAATTAACGGTATGTAATTAATGTATTATAACGGCGGTGGCCAAACTTTCTCCTTCCAAAATCGTTATTTATCCTTAAACTTGCCATCCAAATTAAAACGCAAGACCATGGACGCCGCCATTCAGCAAAAAGTAGATATTTGGCTTAACGGTAATTATGACCAGGCCACCAAAGACGAAATAAAACGATTGCAAACTGAAAACCCTGATGAGCTGACAGATGCCTTTTATCAAAACCTGGAATTTGGAACAGGAGGCATGCGCGGGCTAATGGGCGTGGGTACCAATCGTATGAACAAATATACCATTGGTACGGCCACCCAGGGTTTTGCCAATTATCTTAAACATTTGTATGGAACTGGGGAAATAAAGGTAGCCATTGCGCACGACAGCCGCAATAACAGCCGTTTTTTTGCGGAAACAACTGCCAATGTTTTTGCGGCCAATGGCATTAAAGTTTTTTTATTTGACGCGTTAAGGCCTACGCCTGAGTTAAGCTTTGCCATACGTACCCTGCAGTGCCAGGGCGGCGTGGTTTGTACAGCAAGCCATAACCCCAAAGAGTACAACGGGTATAAAGCTTATGGTAATGATGGTGGCCAATTAGTACCACCTCACGATAAAAATGTTGTGAATGAAGTAAATGCCATTAAAACCGTTGATGATATTAAATGGAGCGGGGGAGAGGCAAATATTACCATTATAGGCAGCGATGTGGATGCAGAGTATATAAAAATGGTAAAGACGTTGAGCGTTTACCCGGATATTATTGCCAAACAGCATGATTTAAAAATTGTATATACGCCTATTCATGGCTCGGGAATAATGCTGGTGCCGCAGGTATTAAAAACATTTGGCTTCACCAATGTGAATATTGTAGAAGAACAGGCTACGCCGGATGGTAATTTTCCCACAGTTGGTTATCCCAATCCCGAAGAAAAGGAAACAATGAGCCTGGCCGTAAAAAAAGCCAAGGAAATTGATGCTGATATTTTGTTAGGCACAGACCCTGACGCAGACCGCGTGGGTATAGGTATTAAAAACCACAAAGGAGATTGGGTACTAATGAACGGCAATCAAACGGCTGTACTTGGGTTTACTTATTTAATGGAAGCGCGCAAAGCTAAAGGTATTGCACAACCCAACGATTTTGTGGTGAAAACAATTGTAACAAGCGACATGATTGATGAAGTTGCCAAAGAAAATGGTGTTGCATGCTACAACGTACTAACAGGCTTTAAATGGATTGCTGAGTTGATTAAAGAAAAAGAAGGAAAAGAAAATTATGTAATTGGCGGTGAAGAAAGTTTTGGTATGATGGTGGGCGATAAAGTGCGGGATAAAGATGCCGTTAGCGCCGTTGCCTTTTTGTGCGAAATGGCTGCGTATGAAAAAAACAAAGGAGTTGCTTTATACGACAAACTGATTGACCTGTACGTTAAATATGGTTTTTACCTGGAACACCTTATAAGCATTACAAAAAAGGGTATGCGCGGGCAGGAAGAAATTGCCGAGATGATGCAGGGATACCGCAATAATCCACCAAAGGTTATCAATGGCTCACCCGTGGTGCAATTGCTGGACTACCAGTTGCAGGTAGGTAAAAACCTGCAAACAGGCGAAACCCGGGACATAAGCTTGCCAAAGAGTAATGTATTGCAGTTTATCCTGGAGGATGGAACCAAAATATCAGCCCGCCCCAGTGGTACTGAACCTAAAATAAAATTCTATTTCAGCGTACATACAAAACTGGAAAGCAAGGAAAAATACGATGAAACCCACGCATTGCTTGAGGCAAGGATAAAAGGGGTGATTGATGATATGAAACTAAAGTAAACAAGAAAATTACAAATAAACTTACAAGCCCGGGCCCCAATGCAAGCCCGGGTTTGTAATGTAACAATGTTCAAAGTATTATTTTTTCTAAATAAATGCCACATGAAAAAGCTCCTCCTTACAGTTTTCGGTGTTTTCTGTGCCTGTTTTTTTTGCTTCGCCAATGTACACCTGCCTAAAATATTTGGAGATAATATGGTGCTGCAGCGTAACAAACAAATACCTGTTTGGGGCTGGGCTGATGCTGGTGAAAAGGTTACAGTACAGTTTAATAAACAGGAAGATAAAACTGTAAAAGCAGACGCAACGGGCAGGTGGATGGTGATGCTCGACCCGGAAAAGGCAGGTGGCCCGTATACCCTTACTGTAAAGGGTGGTAACACTGTTACATTCAGTAATGTACTGGTAGGCGAAGTATGGGTATGCTCTGGGCAAAGCAACATGGAGTTTGCTGTACGCAGTGCAATAAATAGTGACAAAGAAATTGCTTCAGCCAATTTTCCACAGATACGGCATATTAAAGTACCACTCACAGTAAGTGGCATACCTAAAGATGATATAAGCAGCGGGGACTGGAAAATATGTTCACCGGAAACTGCCGGTGATTTTACCGCAGTAGGTTATTTTTTTGCCAGGGATTTATATAACCAATTACATGTGTCAATAGGGCTTATAAATACAACCTGGGGTGGCACGGAATCTGAAACATGGACAAGCCGGCAGGGTTTTGAGCAGGACGAAGAATTTAAAAGCATGATTGCTTCAATGCCCGTATTAAATCTTGATTCATTAGCCAAAGCAAAAAAAGATGTTATGATGCAGAAGCTAAACGGGTTGCAGGGTGGGTTACCTGGCAAAAACGATGTTTTACAATGGAAAGAGGCATCGTTTAATGACGCGGATTGGCATAAAATGCAGTTGCCAACTTTATGGGAGAGTAAAGAATTGGGCGACCTGGATGGCGTGGTTTGGTTTAGAAAAGAAGTAACAGTATTGCCCGGAGATGCAGGCAAAGAAGCTGTGCTCGAGTTGAGTATGATTGACGATAATGACATTACATACGTTAATGGTATAAAGGTTGGCAGCACTAACGCGTATAATGCCAAACGCCATTATATTATACCGGCAGGTGTTTTAAAAGCGGGTAAAAATATAATTGCGGTGCGGGTGGAAGATACCGGCGGCGGTGGAGGAATATATGGTGAGGCGGCGGATATGAAATTGACCATTGGCAGCAATTCGGAATCATTGGCGGGAGACTGGCTATTTAAGGTGGAAGACGTGTACATGGTTTCGTCAGTAAGCCCTAACAGCTACCCAACGCTACTGTTTAACGCTATGGTAAACCCTTTAATACCATTTGCTATACAGGGAGTGATATGGTACCAGGGAGAAGCCAATGCAGGCAGGGCTTACCAGTATCGCAAAGCCTTTCCGCTGATGATAAAAGACTGGCGCTGGCATTGGGGGGAGGGGGACTTTCCGTTCTATTTTGTACAACTTGCGAGTTTTAATGCAGGTAATGGTAACAGCAATAATGGCAGCACCTGGGCAGAATTGAGGGAAGCACAAACCATGACGCTTTCACTTACCAACACGGGGATGGCCGTTACAACAGATATAGGTGAGGAAAAAGACATCCATCCTAAAAATAAACAGGATGTTGGCAAAAGGCTGGCTGCTATAGCCCTTAACAAGGTTTACGGCAAAAAGAATATGTTCAGCGGCCCTTTGTACCAGGCCATGCAGGCTGATGGAAATAAAATAAGCATTTCCTTTTTATATACCGGTGCAGGCCTTATGAGTAAAGGTGGTCAACTGCAGGGCTTTGAAATAGCGGGCAGCGACCATGTGTTTCATAAGGCAAGAGCAGTGATAAATGGTAATAATGTGGATGTATTTGCTGATAATGTGCTCAACCCCGTAGCAGTACGTTATGCCTGGGCTGATTATGCCGGCGATGCCAACCTGTATAATAAAGAGGGTTTTCCTGCTGTGTCTTTTCGTACAGACGACTGGCCGGAAATTACACGGAACGAAAGATTTGTACCCGGGCAATAAAAACGGGGTAAACCCCAACTACGCTTAATGCGTTCTTACTGACGGGCATTTGCTTTTGCGTTAAGAAATGCAATGCCCTGCGTACAAGGCATGTCAACATATTCTACAATAATCCCGGCAGTGCTCATAATAACGTTTTTTGCAAACAATAGTTGCAGGGCGCAGGGGCATATTCGGACTGATTCTTCATTCACAACAAAATTTTCTCCCCCGGAAACTACTATTTCTGCAAAATCTTTTATTATCCCGGGCATTCTTGTGACAGTTGGGGCACTTGGCAAGTCAGGCAGTTTTATTATTTCGGATAAAAAGATTAAGGAGGAAAGGGACGAAAGCTTCAGGGGTTTTTATACATCTGTTGACAATTACCTGCAATTTGCGCCCATTGCAGCCGGTTATGCAATAGCGCTAAGTAATAAAAAATATAATGTATGGCGGTATACGGAAAAGATGCTGCTTGGCGAAGTAGTTATGAATGCTTTTGTGCAGCCTTTAAAGCGGCTGACCAAGGAAGGCAGGCCAGATACAGGTTCTCCCAATTCTTTCCCTTCCGGTCACACCGCCCAGGCTTTTTGTGGGGCAACCATTTTTTGTGACGAATTTGCACGACACAAGTTTTGGCTGGCAGCCACCATATATAGCAGCGCGTCTGCAGTTGGCGTATTAAGGGTACTTAATAACCGGCACTGGGCAGGAGATGTGGTAGCGGGTGCGGGTTTCGGTATGTTATCAGCCAAAATATCAGAATGGATTATGGCGCCACGCAATAAAAGCAGGCACGGTTCGATATTGTAGTATATATATTTCAGGCTATTTAAAAATTGTTATTTAACCCAACCAAAATTATCGTTACTGGCATCTATGGGCGAAAATGAGTCATTTTTGCATAGTTCGATTTCTCACCTTGTTCAGAAATGTGTAAAACATGACAGGGCTGCCCAAAATACGCTCTACCAGCTATATTGTAATAAAATGCTGGGTGTGTGTATGTGGTATGCGGCAACAAAAGAAGAGGCGGAGGAAATACTCCAGGATGGATTTATCCGGGTGTTTAAATACCTGCACACCTATTCTGGTGAAGGGTCGCTGGAAAGCTGGATACGTAAAGTAATTGTAAATGCCGCGCTGGCAAAATACCGCGCAAAGAAAAACAACCTGCGGGTTGTAGTTGAAATTGATGAAGAGGTGATGTCATTTGTTCAACTGCCTGATTTTGATTCCCGGCTTGCTGAAAAAGAATTACTTGCACTTGTACAATCGTTGCCGCCCGCGTATAAAATGGTTTTTAATCTTTTTGTACTAGAGGGTTTCAAGCATAGGGAGATTGCAGAGCTTTTGGGTATATCAGAAGGCACATCGAAGTCTAACCTGGCTGATGCAAGGGCTGTTTTACAAAGAAAAATAAATGGGTTACGCAAAGCCGCCATGTGAAGTTTATGCCTATGAATAAAAATTTACTGGATACTGAGGATGAATTTTTTAAAAAGGCTTATGATCAATACGAGGCTGAACCATCGGGCGAGGTATGGAAAAATATTGAAGCAGAGCTAAACAAAGAGGAAACAGGCCGTTATAAAAAAAAGCTGGAGAAACTAAAAATTGCTTCCGGTGTAGTTATTTTATTACTCGCCGGGTTAAATGTTTACCAGCATTATTTTCATAATTATCCTTCAAATACTTTACAAGGCGAAAGCGTTAATAAAGGTAACACAACAATGGTACCCCAATTTAAAAACAATATAAAAACACCAGGTTATGAGACACAAAACCCCCTCTCAAATGTACAATTCCACGCTAAAGACAGACAGGTTGATGAAGAAACTGAAAAAAACATTGTTGAAACTGGAAAATACAATTCTCAGCCGTTTCAAAATACATTCATAACGACGACACTGCCTTTATTAAATGCTGGGTCCGTGGTGGGAACTTATCGCAATAACGTGCCTGTTTTTTTACCTGGAAGCGATTTGCCTTTAGTACTATCACCATTGCTTCACTTCGGGACGCCAAACAGTGGTCAGAACCAATCAAAAGCGATCGCAACCCTTACCGGCGGAAACAAAACAAGCTGGCTGCTTACACCGTACCTGTCAACAGATTTTACTCATTATTACCTTGACAATGATGATATGCCCGGCGAAAGCGATAAAATAGAGGAAAGGGAGCGGCATGAATTTTCTTTTTCTGCGGGCATTTTAGCAGAAAAGACGATAAAGAATAATCTGACATTTAAGACCGGCTTAATATACTCCAATACGGCCATTGGTATTCAGCCGCAAACGCTTTATGCCGGCACTGCACAAAGCGGGTATAAATACATTACCTCTTCGGGATATTCGTACGTAAAGCCAGTGTTTAGTGCAACCCCGGCACCGGGGGACAGCATTAGTTCGAACATCGCGCAGCATCATCTTCAATATATCAGCATACCTGCTATGGCAGGTTACAGGCTAACTATTAACAGGCATATCTCCATAACGCCATCAGCAGGCATTGCAGCAAATATTTTATTAAGCACCAAAGTACGTACAGCGCTTGAGAGCAACACCAGCATTGAACCTGTAACGATTAGCAGGCTTGAGGGGGTAAGGCCTGTATATTTGTCGCTATATGCGGATGTTG
Source organism: Chitinophagaceae bacterium (assembly GCA_035550215.1). Classification (GTDB taxonomy): domain Bacteria; phylum Bacteroidota; class Bacteroidia; order Chitinophagales; family Chitinophagaceae; genus JABDFW01. The sequence continues at coordinate 229,749 of DASZPM010000007.1, forward strand.
AAGTTAGTTATATAATTAACAGGCAAACGGCAATAACTATTTTGCCTGTGTTTAAATATGCGCTAAGTTCCATTAACCGGGGTAATGTTGTTAAAACATATCCATATAGCCTGGGCCTCGGTATAGGTATTACGCGGCGGTTTTAGCGGATGCCTTTTTGTGAGACGGGGTGAATATATTGAGCAAGCCTTTGCAGCACCTATCTATTCCCTCAAAAAATAGCACGGTCACAAACATCGCAGCTAAAAAAACAATACTTACAATCGTTTTCATACAATTCATAAAGGGTTAACTGTTACCAATAATAAAGATTATTTTTTTTAAGCAATAGTTGGGTGAAACAAAGATTTTTAGAAAAAAATGGCCGGAAATTTTATTTTCCGGCCAATATTGATAATCAGCGTTAATTAATTTGCAAGGAATGGGCAACTAAGTTTCTTGCCGGCCAGGCGCAGCTCCGCTATATACAAACCCGGTACAGGTATGTTTAGCAATATGCTGATATTATTAGGGCCAATGTAAAGTTGTACAAATTGCTGGTGAATTATTTTGCCATTCATATCCAGTATCAGCAGCGCCGCTTTTTGTGTAGACGGGCTTGTTATATTTAAGCCCAGCCTATCATGCACGGGGTTTGGATAAATTACAAACCCCTGCGCAGTAAAGGGGATATTTATTGTTATGGTTTTGCTGTAGGTAAAACTGCCGTCTTTGTCAACCATTTTTAAGCGGTAATATAAAATATTACCCGTCTTAAAGGCCCCATCAGTATAAGTGTAAACATTAAAGCCTTTGCCGTTGGCTGTAACATCCGCAATATCAGTAAAGTTTATCCCATCGCCACCTCTTTGCAGGGTAAAATGGTCAGTGTTCACTTCGTTTGAAGTGGCCCAGCTTAATTTAATAACATTATTATTTTGAGAAGCTGCAGAAAAATCAAGCAATTGCAACGGAAGTGTAATAGCTGCACCAACCACGGCGAAATTAGAAACACTGTAATAGGCGAAACGGGTAAAATTTCCGCCAAATATTATTTTAGATTGAAAAGGAACAATAACGTCAATCGGGGAGTAGTTGGTGCCCGGGTTCCATCCTGTTACATTACCAGAAACAGCATCAATGGCCGCGATATTATTCCGTGTTATCCCGCCTGCGCTTCCAAATGTGCCGCCGGCATAAACAGTGCCATTAAGCAGGGCGATAGCACTTACATAGCTGCCTGATATATTTGGGTTCCAGTCGGCTGCATTGCCGGTTGCCATGTCAAGTAAGGCGATATCATTCCTTGGCTGACCTCCAATATTTGTAAAACTGCCGCCAACATAAACATTGCTGCCTGAAACCAGCAATGCTTTTACAGGGCCGTTTGGCGCCGGATTCCAGGCGGTTGCTTTACCGGTCGCCGTGTCAAGTTCTGCCAGGTTGTTTCTTGTTGCATTGCCCACTGATAAAAATCCCCCCCATATATAAACATTCTTTTTATAAACCTTGATGCCAGAAATAACTGTATTGAGGCTTTGATTAAGGTCAACAGACCATGCTTTGGCTGTGCCATCATCACCGTCAAGCGCTGCAACATCATATTTGTCAGCCCCGCCAACATGTGAGAATGTCCCGGCGACGTACACAGTGTTACCCGAAATATCTATTGAATAAACCCGGCCGAAGACACCCGGGTTCCACCCGGTTGCAATTCCTGTAGCAGAATCAATGCTTGCCAGCCATTTTCTTGAAGAGTCGCCTATAGTAAAAAACTCCCCGGCGACAATTATTGTGTCACCTTTAACAGCCAGCCCATGCACACTTCCGTCAAGTTGTGGCGCCCACGGGGTAACCTTCCCGGTTGTTGCGTCAACGGCTGCCAGGTAACTGCGTGCCTGGGTGTTAACGGAAGTGAAGTCGCCGCCTGCATAAAAGTGCAGTCCATCGGTAGCGATGGTATATGCGTTATTATTTGCCTGCGGCAACCAGTTAGTGGCTGCGCCGGTATTAATGTCAATTGCAGCAAGATTTGTGCATGCCTGCCCGCTCACCGATTTAAAATGACCGGCCAGGTAAAGGGTGTCTCCCACAGTCACCATTGAATACACATTACCACTTACCGCGTTATAACCTGTTACCTGGGCATTCCACGGACTTACTACACCGGTAACTGCATCAAGGACTGCGAGACCTAGATGGGGTGTGCCATTAACAAGGTCAAAAGCGCCTCCAATAAACACTTTACCCTCATTTGTGTAAACAGTAGAAACCAGGTTATCTGCAGTAGGCGCCCAACTGGTGGTAACCCCTGTATTTACATCTACTGCACCGAGTTCGTTTCTTGGCTGCCCGTTAATCATTGTAAAGTTACCGCCGAGGTATATGGTATCGCCTAAAATAGCCATGGCGCTAATGCCGCTGCTGCTGTTTTGCGTGATAACAAAATTGTTGGCGTTGCCGGTAACAGCATCTACTGCCGCAAGGCCTGGCCTTGGCTGCCCCCCCGCGTTACCAAAATTGCCCAGCAGGTAAATAAAACCATTATGTGCAGCCATGCTGGTGACCCAGTTGTCGGGCTCAGGGTTCCATGAGGTTAAGTTACCGGTACTGATGTTGAAAGCAGCGGCCCTATGTTTAGGCTGACCGGCAATGTTGTTAAATTTTCCTCCTGCATATAAAATATTATTGTAAACAACCAAAGCATCAATCGCCTGGTCTGGCTGGGGTTTGAAGTTGTTATCAACCGTTTTATCTGCTTTAATGTGTATGAGATTATTTATATTGATATCCCCCGCATAACTAAAATAACCGCCAACATACCACCCTCCTGAACCATCCGCAACTATAGCATCAACTTCGCCGTTAATATTAGGCATATTTTCGTCCCATACACCTGTAGTATTATCCAGTAAGGCCGCATGGCCAGTGTTGGGCCCTACAACTGTAAACCTTCCCCCCAGGTAAATTGTATTCCCATGAGGTACAACATTGACTACTTCATTGTCTGTTATATAGAATTTTTTATCTAGCGTTTGGCAAAACGGGAATGAAAACAGGGTTAGCAAAAGCAAGACAGCGTAAAGTTTTTTCATGGAAAATTTTTCCGCAAAATTGGCCCCGCTGAAAAAGACTGGAAATACCGAAATATCGGGATAAGAAAAAAAGGTTATAGCCTTACGACTAATTCATGACCATTTCTCTTGCATTTTCAAGGGCTGCCGCAGTTGGCCTTTCACCACTGAGCATTTGGGCAATCGCCGTAATGCGTTCGTCCTGGGATAAGAGACGGATATTGGTTTTTATAGTGTCGCTTTTAATCTCTTTATATACAAAGAAGTGTGCATCTGCTTTACCGGCAATTTGTGGTTGATGGGTAATACAAATTACCTGCCTGTTTGCAGACAGGTCTTTCATAATAATTCCCACCTGTCTTGCGGCTTCGCCTGAAATACCGGTATCAATCTCGTCAAATATCATGGTAGGCAAATCAATATTCTGCGCAATTAAAGATTTTATACATAACATAAGCCGGCTTAATTCGCCACCGCTTGCAACCTTGCTTACCGCTTCAAACCTGCCGCTTTTATTGGCGTCAAACAAAAACTCGATTTGATCGCTGCCATAGCCATGTAACGGTGTGCCCGACAATGCAACTTTTAAAACGGCATTAGGCATACCCACCTGTACAAGCAACCTGTTTACATTGTTTTCCAGCGGGGTAACCTGGTTTTTCCGGCGGTTTGAGATTAATGTTGCAAGTTCAGTGGTTTTTTGCAGGAGTAATGCCACCTGCTTTTCTTTTTCCGCTATGGTATCATCCATATTTAATACCGCCTGCAGCTTTTCTTCCAGTTGGGTTTTAATTTCCAGCAGGTTTGCCGTAGTTTGAACACCGTGTTTTTTTAACAATTTATAACCGGCGGCTATCCGTTCATTTATCCATTCAATTCGCTGTGCATCAAAAAGTATGGCTTCGTTAAGGCTTTCAATTTCAGACGCAATGTCCTGTAACTCTATTTGCAGGCTTTGCAGCCGCTGTATAATTGACGGAAGATTGCTGTGATAAGAGGAATAATTATTAAGCTGGTTCGCCAGCTTTTTTACTTGTTGTACAATTGGCTGCTCATTTTCTTTTAATTCAAAATATGCTTTTGCAAGAGTAGATTTTATTCCTTCAGCATTACTTAATAGTTTAAGCTCAATTTCAATATCTTCCAGCTCATTCTCCTTTAATTGCAGTTCATTTAGCTCATCAAAAAGAAACTGGTGATAATCCAGTTCTTTGTTAAAATTATTCTTCTGCGCCTGCAATTCTTCCAGTGCATTTTTTTCATTTTGCCAACTTCGGAACGAGGCAGTGTATTCCTTTAATAAATCCCCGTTGCCGGCGAGTGCATCCAGTACTTTGCGCTGAAAACCGCTCTCGCCAATTTCAAGCGTGTCAAACTGCTGGTGAAGGTCAACAAGCATCGAAGCAAGTTGCTTTAATTGTTGCAGGGTGGCTGGTATATCATTTATAAAAGCCCTCGATTTGCCTGACGAAGAAATCTCTCTTCTTATCAATAATTCCTCGTCGCCCTCCAATTCATTATCCTGTAAAAATTGTAATACTTCAGTGTTTTGGCTGATATTAAAATAACCTTCAATAAAGCATTTTTTGTCAGCATTTAACAGGGCGGAAGTATCTGCACGCTCACCCAATATCAGGCTTAGTGCGCCCATTAATATGCTTTTACCTGCGCCGGTTTCGCCGGTAATTATATTCAGGCTGCCTGAAAACTGTATTTCTATTTCGTCAATTATCGCGTAGTTCTGTATGTGCAGTTTTGTAAGCATCGCATGTGCAAATTAGGTAATTGCTGCGTGGGTTAACAGGGATGTTGAAAAGTATTTTGTATTGTGAAAACCGGGCTAAAAAGAAATTTTTACTGCCCTTTGCACCTCGCAATACCAGCCTTTGCTTTTTGGTCTATCGAATCTTTGTATTCATGGTCATCCATATTAAGGCATTTTTGATAATAAGCAATTGCCGCATCTTTTTTTCCTAATTTCTCATAAATAAGCCCCACCTGCAATGCAGCACGGGCGGCATAATATTCCGTCCTGTTTTTGCCGATGTTAATGGTAATGTTATAAGCTTTTATGGCTGAATCGAAATTGTTCATGTCATCATAAATTCTGCCGAGACGATAAACAAATTCAAGTTTATCTTCAGGAGAAGAAAAGTCGTTGCTGCTTTTGCCGGCCAGCACCCTTAGCGCTTCTGTATTATAACCGCCATCGCTTAACACCCTCGCTTTTAATAAAAGGATGTTGGGAAAGACACCTGATTTGGCATCCCTGTTTGCCTGTTTATCCGCGTCTGTTGCCGTGTTGCCAATTTCGGTCACTCTTTTCATGGCGCTTTGTGCGGCTGCATTGTTGCCCATCAGGTAGTAACACCAGCTTAGCTTTTCGCAAGCGTCTTTTACATAAAATTTTCCCTTAAAATTATCCAGGTAGCTGGTGAAATATTTAATAGCCTCTTCTGTTTCAAGATGGCGCATTTTAATATAGCCCATTTCAAAATCCCATATGGCCGTTTTCATGTATTCGGGTGACTGGTTTCTGCCAAGAATTACTTTTTTTGCAAACTCATTTTCTTTGTTATTGATGGCCAGGTTAGCGGCCATATATGCCAGCAAATGATTGTTTACGACATCAAGATTATGCTCCGTAATATATTGAAATGCTTCTTCCGGTTTATTTTCAATATAAAAAATTATGTAGCAGTAGTAAAACGAAGCCTCTTCAAAATATATTTTGGCCAACGGGTCATCACTGTTAACAAAAGCTTGCATAATAGCGACACCTTCTTTTACCGAGCCTTTTACACCAAAAATGCTCGCCAGCATTTTGTACCCATCCGGTATTATGCCCGCAGCAACCATGGCTGGGCCATATATCATATTGTTGGGTTCAAAGGATGGAAAATCTTTCCTGTTGTCTTTAATAAGGCCAAATGCCTTCCTGAAATTCCAGCCGGCGCTAAACATGCTGCCGAATTTTATTTGTACACAGGCTTTTTGTAATAGCACTGTTGCCCGCGTATAATTATAAAAAGGAGATGAATCCGGGCCTTCTTCCAGTTTGTCAAGATATTTATCAAAATCGTCTTTGCGGTTTTTGTACTCCGCAGGGTCTTCGTTAAAGAAAAGTTCGTAAAAATCAATATAACTCTCCAATAACTCAGGTATCAGGTTGTTTGGATTTTGCTGCCTGGCAAGATTAATTATTTGCTGGCCGCTGTTTAATTTAAGGCAAATTATCTCGTGGTAGGCCCGCTGGCAGGTGGCATCAAAATCAAATACCTTTTGAGCATGGACGCTCATGTATGGAATAAACAGGATAATTATGAAGGAAAGCCTGGCAGAAATTGATTTCATTACCCCGAAAATAAAAAAGGACACTCAAACAAGTGTCCTTTATTATAAATTATTCAACGTTTAACACATTATTGTACTTCTGTTGCGTTATTCAGCTCGTCGTCAACCAAAATACGACCGCAGTTTTCGCACACCATCACTTTTTTACGCTGGCGTATTTCGCTTTGCTTTTGAGGCGGTATGGCATTAAAGCACCCTCCGCAGGCATCGCGTACTACCGGCACAACTGCCAGACCATTACGGTAACTTTTGCGTATTCGGTCGTAACTGTATAAAAGACGCTCATCCATTCCCTTGCGGGCTTCGGCAGCAATCTCATTGTAGTGGCCTTCTTCTTTAGCTGTTTCGGCAATAATCTTTTCAAGTTCGCCTTTTTTATGCATCAATACGCCTTCTTTACCGGCAATTTGCTTTTTAGCCTGCTCAAGTAAACGGGCTTTGTCAGCAAGCTCTTCATTGGCATCGCGTATGTGCTTGTCGGCCAGTTTGCCCTCAAGTTGCTGCATTTCAATTTCTTTATTGATAGCCTCAAACTCGCGGTTGTTTTTTACAGTTTCGCTTTGTTTTTCGTATTTCTTAACCAGCGCTTCTGCCTCTTTAATAGCGTTTTTCTTTTGCTCAATAAATTCTGAGATACCGTTAATTTCTTCTTCAATACGGTTTTTGCGGCTGGTTAAGCCATGTATTTCATCTTCAAGGTCCTTCACTTCAATAGGCAATTCACCCTGCAGTATTTTTATTTCGTCAAGTTTGCTATCAATTTTTTGGAGCCTTACCAGTGAAGCAAGCTTTTCTTCAACAGAATAATCTTTAACTGTAGCCATGTTATTGTTTGTAGTTTATTGTTCAAAGTTGCCGGTTCAAAGTTCCTGTTCCCGGTCATAAAGTTAAGACGGATTACCCTGTTTATTCTTACGTATGCAAGCAATCATTCGTAATTGCCTTACAAAAAATACTTCACCGGGTTCGTCTTTACTTCCGTTTTTTGGACGGCAAAGGTAGGGAATTTGGTTTGCAAAATATCAAAAAGCAAATCAATGGTATACTGTTCGCTTTCCCAATGGCCAATATCAGCCAGCACCAGGTGGCCATCAGCATCAAAAAATTCGTGGTATTTAATATCAGATGTTATGTAAATGTCTGCACCACAGTTAATTGCATTTTTTACCAGGAAGCTGCCGGTACCCCCGCAAAGGGCAATTTTCCCCACCGGTCTGCCCCGCAAAGGGGTATGTTTTATTGCCTTTAGCTCAAAGACCTGTTTCAGTTGTGTTAAAAATTGTTCTTCAGCAACAGGAGCAGGCAAGTAGCCTACCAGGCCGCTGCCAACCTGGAGGTAACGGTTTGCCAACGCAACAATATCATACGCCACTTCCTCGTAAGGGTGATTTTTTAATAACGCCGTGATAATATTGTCTTGCAGAAAAGCCGGAAAAATCACTTCTATCTTTATTTCTTTTTCTTCGTGGCGCAGCCCTTTTTCCCCAACATAAGGCTTAGCGCTGTCGTTGCCTTTAAAGGTGCCAATGCCTTCGGCATTAAAACTGGTCTCACTATAGTTGCCAATATGGCCACCACCCGCCGCGAATAATGCCGAGCGCACCCTTTCGGCATGCTCCACCGGCACGAACGTGAATAGTTTCATGAGTTCCCCGGTTTTAGGCGCAAGTATGCTGCGGTTAATCAGCCCAAGTTTGTCTGCGATTTTATTATTTACACCCGAAAGCACATTATCAAGGTTTGTATGGATAGCATAAATGGCAATATCGTTTTTAATGGCGGCAATTACTGCTCTTTCAACATAGTTACGGCCTGTTATTTTTTTTAGGCCACCAAAAATTATGGGATGGTGTGCTACTATAAGGTTACAATGTTTTTGCGCCGCTTCAAGTATCACCTCTTCTGTTGCATCAAGCGTACAGATGATGCCTGTACAGTCCCACGCGGGGCTGCCCGTTAATAATCCCGCATTATCATAGCTTTCCTGGTAAGAGGGTGGGGCGATTTGTTCAAGGAACTGAATGACGTTTGATATCTTCATTCAGCAAAATTCCTTAATAGATTTAAATTGCGGGCAATCTATTTTATTCCCATGCCATCTTTTTATCTTAATTACGACGGTAAAACGCATAATTCTGACAAACTGCTTATCTCTCCCAATAACCGCTCTTTCCGCTATGGAGATGGTTGCTTTGAAACCATGAAAATGATAAATGGAAAGATATTGCTGCGCGACCTGCATTTTGAGCGGTTATTCTCGTCGTTGGAAACGTTGAAGTTTGATATACCCGCACAATTGACGGCTGATGCCCTGGAACAACAGGTTATTGAGCTGGCGCGCAAGAATGGGCATAAGGCGCTCGCAAGAATAAGGTTGATGTTTTTCAGGGGGGACGGCGGCCTGTATGATGATGACAACAGGCCCCATTACCTGGTACAAACTTGGCAAATGAACCCTGCCATAAATACGCTTAATGACAATGGATTGGTTACAGGTATATTTCCGGATGCACGCAAAGCCTGTGACATGTATTCTCCATTAAAAAACAATAACTATTTATGTTATGCTATGGCGGCTTTGTGGGCAAAAGAGCAAAAACTTAATGATGCGCTGGTGCTTAATGCATACGAAAGAATAGCGGATTCAAGCATTGCCAATATATTTATTGTAAGTGGAGGCGTTATTAAAACACCGGCAATAACCGAAGGTTGCGTAGCGGGTGTTACCCGGCGGTATTTGGTGCAATGCTGCCACGCAGAAGGCATACCTATTGAGGAAACCTCCATAACCGTAGAAGACATTATGCAGGCACAGGAACTTTTTTTAACCAATGCGGGATATGGAATTCGGTGGGTTAAAAGTTGCGGCGTAAATAATTACAGGTTGCAGGCGGCAAAAAAACTTTTTAATGAATTTATACATCCCTTATATAAATAAAAACAATTATTATTGTTTATTGTTGTTTGTATAAATGTTAAACATTATGCGTGAAGTGATAAATGTTGTGTGGCTGAGGAGGGACTTACGGTTATATGATAACGCAGCAGTATATTATGCCCTTAAAAGCGGTAAGCCTATATTGCCAATCTTTATTTTTGACAAGAATATACTGGACGACCTGGAGGAAAAGACAGACAGGCGGGTTGAGTTTATACACCAGCAGGTAAGTGAATTGCAGGACCAACTGGTAAAAATGGGAAGCAGCCTGGAAGTATTCTACAATACACCATTGGAAGTATTTAAAAAGCTGCAGAAAGATTATACCATTGAAAAAGTATTTACTAATGCCGATTACGAACAATATGCGCTTGACAGAGACCATGCAGTTCGTGAATTGCTGAAAGAAAACGGTATTTCATTTCATGTATATAAAGACCAGGTGATATTTGACGGGAGAGAGGTGCTAAAAGACAATAAAACGCCTTATACCGTATTTACGCCTTACAGTAAAAAATGGAAGAGTATACTGAACGGGTTTTATTTAAAATCCTATCCTTCCGAGAAATGTTACAATAATTTTTATAAGCAAACACGCCGTGATATGCCCAGCCTCGGCAGTATGGGTTTTAATGCAGGCGATGCGCAATTTCCGCCATCAAACGTACAGGAAGAGTTGCTGGCACATTATGCGCAAACGCGGGACTATCCCGGCGAACATGGTACCAGCCGTTTAGGGTTGCACCTGCGCTTTGGCACAATAAGCATACGCCAACTGGCCACTAAAGCAAAACAGTTAAGCGAAGTATATTTAAATGAATTGATCTGGAGGGATTTTTATCATTCAATATTGTGGCATTTTCCGCACGTGAGAAAGGGGGAAGCTTTTAAAAAGGAATATGATTTTATTAATTGGCGAAACAATGAAAAAGATTTTGCCAAATGGTGTAGTGGTAGTACTGGCTACCCAATAGTTGACGCGGGCATGCGGGAACTAAACACAACAGGTTATATGCATAACCGTGTACGAATGATTACTGCCTCCTTCCTGACAAAACATTTGCTGATAGACTGGCGCTGGGGCGAGAGCTATTTTGCGAAAAAATTGCTTGATTTTGATTACGCTGCCAACAATGGGGGCTGGCAATGGAGTGCTGGTTGTGGATGTGATGCGGCGCCTTACTTCAGGATATTTAACCCGGCTATACAATCCCAGAAATTTGACAAAAATCGTAAATACATTCTGCGCTGGGTGCCTGAAGTTGATAGTACAGGATACCCTGCGCCGATGGTTAAGCATGAAGAGGCGAGGGAAAGGGCATTAAGGGTTTATAAGGAGGCATTAAAACAATAAACATTATTTGCGCCGTTATATTTGCGTATGAAATTTTTGATTATCCGGTTTTCCTCTATTGGCGATATTGTTCTTACTACACCTGTTGTTCGTTGCCTTAAGAAACAGGTGACCGGCGCGGAAGTGCACTACCTTACTAAAAAAAACTTTAAAGGTATTGTAGAGAATAACCCTTATGTAGATAAAGTTCATATATTGGAAGATAATATGAATGACCTGGTACAAAGCCTGGGGCTTGAACATTATGATTATATCATTGACCTCCACCACAACCTGCGTTCGCTTCGCGTAAAACGGGCTTTAAAAAAGGCAGAATCATTCTCGTTCAACAAACTAAATTTTCAAAAATGGTTGCTTACTGCACTAAAAATTAACCGGCTGCCCAAAGTGCATATTGTTGACCGGTATCTCGCCACGCTGAAAAAGTTTAATGTTATAAATGATGGGGAAGGACTGGACTATTTTATTCCAGCGAATGACGTTGTAAACTATGCAGATTTGCCGGCCAGCCACCATGGCGGCTTTATCGGGATTGTAATAGGGGCGGCCTTAAATACAAAAAAGCTGCCCATAGACAAATTGAAAGAATTGTGCCGTGGAATTCAGCAACCCGTTATACTGCTTGGCGGCCCGGAAGACAAACGGGATGGAGAATTAATAGCCGACATAGATAAAGTAAAAGTGTATAACGCCTGCGGCAAATTCACCCTTAGTGAAAGCGCAGACCTGATTCGAAAATCAAAATTTATTATAACCCATGATACCGGGCTGATGCATATTGCAGCCGCCTTCAGGAAACGCATCGTATCAGTATGGGGCAATACTGTGCCTGCTTTTGGAATGACACCCTATTATGGCAAATATGATATTCAAAATAGCATGTTTGAAGTTAAGGGGCTCGGTTGTCGCCCCTGCAGTAAAATTGGTCATGATAAATGCCCCCTGGGGCATTTCAACTGTATGGAGAAGCAGGATGTTGATGATATGGTTAAAACTGCGATGGCATACCTGCAATAAATACAAAGCCCCGCTAAAAAACTGAAGCGGGGCTTTTATATGGTGGAACTTCTTTTTATTAAAGCGTTTTCAACACATCATTCATATTTCTTACTGCACCTGCACTTTTGTTAAATGCGGCCTGCTCTTCTTCATTTAAGCCAAAATCAACAATTTTTTCCCAGCCGTTGCGTCCTATAACAACAGGTACGCCAAGGCAAATATCGCTTTGGCCATATTCGCCGTCAAGGGCAACGCAGCAAGAAATTAATTTTTTCTCATCACGCACAATGCTTTCCACGAGTGATGCCCCTGCAGCACCTGGTGCATACCACGCTGAAGTGCCAATCAGTTTTGTCAGGGTAGCGCCGCCAACCATGGTGTCAGCAACAATTTGCTGCTGTTGCTCCGCAGTCAAAAATTTTGTTACGGGAACGCTGTTCCATGTTGCAAGGCGTATCAGCGGTATCATAGTGGTATCGCCATGGCCGCCTACAACCACTGCGTTAAGGTCAGCCGGGCTGCAGCCTAAATGCTGGCTCAACTGGTATTTAAAGCGTGCGCTGTCCAATGCACCACCCATACCAATAATCCTGTTTTTTGGTAAGCCGGTAGTGGTAAGGGCTAAGTATGTCATAGTATCCATCGGGTTACTGATGACGATGATAATTGCGTCGGGTGAGTGTTGTAAAATATTTTGGGTAACACCTTTTACTATACCGGCATTCACACCAATCAGTTCCTCACGTGTCATGCCCGGTTTGCGTGGTAAGCCTGAAGTTATAACCACAACATCTGAACCTGCAGTTTTCGCGTAATCGTTTGTGCTGCCGGTAATACGGGTATCAAAACCAAGCAAGGCTGCGGTTTGCATCATATCCTGGGCCTTTCCTTCGGCTATACCTTCCTTAATGTCTAATAATACTAACTCATTGCAAAGTTCTTTACGGGCGATATTATCGGCACAGGTAGCGCCTACTGCGCCCGCACCCACTACGGTAACTTTCATATATACAAGTGTTTAATCCCGCTTTAACTGACATGCGGGTAGTTTTTGAAAAAAAATTGCGGTGCAAAGGTAGGGAGTAATTATAATCATCCCCTGTGATTTATGTTATTAAAAGCAAATACAATAACATTTGCAGGAGGCAATTTACCAAGGCCTCTTTATTTTCCTTTGTTTCGTCCGTCCTGCACGGCTTGCTTAATCAGGCCGGCTAATATTTCAGGGGTTGTTCCCTGTTCAAATGTTTCAACAAGCTGCCCGTTGGTGTTGTATACTGCCATAAAAGGGGTGAATTTTACCTTGTAAAAGGAAGGGATAGCATACCTTGGGTCCCGGCCAAACCTGAAATTTTTTAACTTTCCCAGCTTGTATTTTTCTTCAAATGTTTGTATTTCCGGTACGGAATAATAGGTGACCCAAATAAAAAAGCCGTCTTTCAACTCATCAATATGGCTGTATAATTCCTGCGCGGTAAGCTGGCAATGGCCGCACTCGGGGCTGAAATAAATGATGACTACCGGCTTATTTTTAGGAATGTTTGCGTTGGTAAACCAGGTACTGTCTGCCTGCATGATATTTATAGGCGGAATATTTTTGTCAGATAAATAAGTAGTGGTATCCGGTGTTTGGGAAAAGCCGGAAGCAGCTATAAACGCTGTAAAAACAAAAAGAACAAGTTTTTTCATGAGCCGTATTTATAAATAATGGATGCATAAAGATAAAGGGTAATTTTAAAAATGGCTCAACTACCCCAAATTTAAGATATTCTTGTAATGTTACAGGGACTCCCGGCGGGTAAGGTAAAAGGGTATTTCAATGTGTGTGGTGGAGTGCTGCAGGATGAGCTGGGCTGCTTTTACACCCATCAGGTGAAAATCTGTTGATATAGTAGTGATACCTTTCAGAATAATTTTTTTTAAAGGCGTTTCGTTATATGATATAACGCCAACATCCTTACCCACTTTTAAGCCTGATGCCAATATTTTTTCAATCAGCAGTACAAGGTCGTTTTCCATCAGGCTTATGTACACGGTGCTGCTCTCAATCTTTTCGTTTTCCATATCGTTTATAATGGCATAATTAAAGGCATACTGAACGCAAAACCGTGTAAATCCTTTTAATATTTCGCGCGGGTGATAAGTGTATTCGGGAAAAATAATTTTTATAGTATGATACCTGCTTAGTTTTTCCAGGGCCTGCTGCAACGCATCGTATAAATCTTTTTCAAAGTTCTCATATACCGCACCGTACGTACCGTTAACGCCGGGTATAAGCTTATCCATTAAAATAAGTTTATCTTTTGGCAGGGCATTAATAACATCGCCGGCATTCTCGTCGCCTTCTAAAAAATGCGGAATTATTACATAGTGGGTATAATCATCTTTCCGGTTATTCAGCAGCTTTTTAAACAAGGCAAAATCATTGTTATAAATATAAAAATCCACGGCAGCGTTTTGCCCCAACGCCGCGACAAAGGAATCGTAAATAATTTTTTTGTGGGTGCTGAGCTTATTAAAAAGTAGAAATACCCGTATGGATTGCCTTACCTCTGTTTTTGTTACAAAATAACCTTTCCCCGGTACAGAGCCGATGATGCCAAGGTTTTTCAGGTGGCGGTAAGCACGTTCCGCCGTATCCCTTGATATTTCCAGTTCATAACTCAGGTCGTTGATAGAGGGCAGCAGGTAATCTTTTTCAATCTTCCCTGTTTCAATAGCTTTTAAAATTGAGTTGGTAAGCTGCACGTACTTGGGTGTAACAGATTGCTCGTCTATCCGTATAAGTGTGTATATATTTTCTGATGGCAAAGCCTGTAATGTTTAATTGTTAGTATTCAACCGCCGTGCAAGTTAATATTAATCTCAATTAGGTTTTGCCTGGCATGTTTTTGAAATAGTGGCCGGTTCTGTCAATAAATTAGTCCTGCGTAATTGGCACAGGTATCTTCCAAATTTTCAGGACACTACATGATGGTTTAATACCCTTGCCTGCTTACTTTAGTGGCTGCTTGCTGCTTATATAATTTAATAAATCTTGCCATGAAAAAATTATTGGTCTCTTTTTTTGCTGCCCTGTTAATATGCATTTCGGCTCCGGCACAGGTAAAGGTACAGGCGCTGCTTTGTGAAAACCTGTCAAATCCCCTGGGGCTGGACGTGACAGCGCCTCGTTTTAGCTGGCAGTTGTCTGCCGGCAGGAGAGGGGTGATGCAAACCGCTTACGAAATAAGGGTGGGAACAAATGCATCATCTTTAGCAAAAAATAAAAACACGGTGTGGAGTACGGGCAAGGTGATGTCCGATTCATCAGTACACGTAGTTTACCAGGGCGAACCCCTGGAGTCTGACAAAAAATATTACTGGCAAGTAAGGGTTTGGGATGAAACAGGCAAACCTTCTGAATGGAGCGATGCTGCTTGGTGGCAAACTGCCTTTTTACATACAAGCGACTGGAAAGCAAAATGGATTGAAGCCGTTGGCGATGAAGATGCATCCAGGCCGAGCCCGTTGTTTCGTAAACAATTCAATACACGCAAGAAAATAGCTTCTGCCACAGCCTATATTACCTCGCATGGCATGTACGAAGCACAAATTAACGGAAGCCGTGTTGGCGATGCATATTTAACGCCCGGGTGGACAAGCTATAACAAACGCCTGCAGTACCAGGTGTACGATGTGACTAACCTGGTAAAAAATGGCGTTAACGCTGTGGGTGTAACACTGGGCAGCGGCTGGTATCGCGGGTATATTGGTTTTTCTGGGCAAAACAATTTTTACGGGCACACGCTGGCGCTGCTGTTTCAGCTTGATATAACTTATACTGACGGGTCAAAAGAAACGGTAGTATCTGATGATAGCTGGAAGACATCTACCGGCGAAATACGCAGCTCTGAAATTTATAATGGTGAAACAATTGACGCGCGGGACGAAAAAGCAGGGTGGGCTAATACGGGTTATGATGATTCCAAATGGAGCCCGGTGAAAGTGGATGATTTTAATAACGATATTTTGCTTGCCACGTATAACGAGCCGGTAAAGAAACACGAAACATTTAAACCCATACATATTTTTAAAACGCCCAAAGGCGAGCAGGTGATTGATTTTGGGCAAAACCTTGTTGGCTGGGTGGTAATAAAAGCAAAAGGTAATGCCGGGGATAAGATAAGCGTATGGCATGCGGAAGTACTCGATAAGAACGGTAATTTTTATACCACTAACCTTCGCGCAGCGAAAGCAGAGGACGAATATATTTTGAAGGGTGGTGCGGAAGAAACCTTTCAGCCGCATTTTACTTTTCACGGTTTCAGGTATATTAAAATTGAAGGTTACCCGGGAGAGATAACCCCGGATAATTTTACTGCTGTAACCTTGTATTCGGATATGCGGCCTACCGGCACATTTACTTCCTCAAACGCCATGATAAACCAATTGCAGCATAATATTCAATGGGGGCAAAAAGGCAATTTTTTAGATGTGCCTACAGATTGCCCGCAAAGGGATGAGCGCCTTGGCTGGACAGGGGATGCGCAGGTGTTTAGCCGCACCGCAACCTTTAATATGAACGTTGATAACTTTTTTGCAAAATGGCTGAAAGATGTAGCGGCAGACCAGATGCAATCAGGTTCAGTGCCATTTGTTATTCCGAATGTACTTGGCCCTAACGCAGGCGGAAGCACAGGTTGGGCAGATGTTAGCACTATCATTCCATGGAATATGTATTTAGCATATGGCGATAAAAGAATATTGGAAAATCAATATGCCAGCATGAAAGACTGGGTGGAGTACATGCACAAAGCAAGCAAAAATGATTTATGGAATACAGGCTTTCACTTTGGGGATTGGCTGTTTTACAGGCCTGAAGATGATAACGATGGCCGCGCCGCCGTAACCAACAAGTATTTAATAGCCCAGTGTTTTTATGCCCATTCAACGCAACTGCTGATAAACGCTGCGACTGTATTAGGCAAGACAGATGATGTAA
Source organism: Chitinophagaceae bacterium (assembly GCA_035550215.1). Lineage (GTDB taxonomy): Bacteria > Bacteroidota > Bacteroidia > Chitinophagales > Chitinophagaceae > JABDFW01. The sequence continues at coordinate 246,431 of DASZPM010000007.1, forward strand.
ATACCTACACGCAGTTGCTGCAAAAAATTAAGCAGGCATTTATGAATGAGTACGTAACACCTAACGGTGGGCTGGTATCAGGAACACAGACGGCGTATGTGCTCGCGCTGAATTTTGACATGTTGCCTGAAAACCTGCGGGTACAGGCAGCAGCTAGGCTTGCTGATAATGTTAAGAGTTATGGCAACCACCTTACCACCGGCTTTTTGGGAACGCCTTACCTGTGCCATGTGCTAACACGCTACGGATACAATGATGTTGCCTATAAACTGCTTTTACAGGAAACGTACCCATCATGGTTGTACCCGGTAAAAATGGGCGCCACCACTATTTGGGAAAGATGGGATGGTATTAAACCCGACAGCACATTTGAAACGCCGGGCATGAACTCGTTCAACCATTATTCTTATGGCGCAATAGGGGATTGGATGTACAGGGCTGTGGTTGGTATTGACACTTATACTGACGGCGTTGGATACAAACACATTAAGATAATGCCGCACTTAGGCCCGGGGTTAACCAGCGCATCTGCCAGTTTAAACACGTATTACGGTACGGTTAGCAACACCTGGAAGGAAAGTGACGGAAAAATAACCATGGATGTGGAAATACCGGCAAACACAACAGCCACCATATATGTTCCCGCCGCAAATGCGGACGCTGTAACGGAAAGCAGTAATGCATTATCATCAGTAAAAGATTTGCAGGTTACCGGTAATGAAGATGGCTATATAGTGGTGAAAGCCGGCTCTGGTAAATATCATTTTGAGATAAAAAAATAAGCCAACATACCGGGAGGCAAAGTAGGTTTTAACTTCCGGGCCAAATACAAAGTATGAATATACTCTTCGGCATCATATTCCACTTTATTGGTGGTTTTGCCTCGGGCAGTTTTTATATGCCCTTTAAAAAAGTAAAAGGCTGGCATTGGGAGAGTTACTGGATAGTGGGGGGACTTTTTTCTTGGCTTATTGTACCGCCACTGGCAGCATGGCTCACTATCCCGGGTTTTGCAGACATTATCCGCAATACGCCCGGCAGCATTATTGGCTATACTATTATGTTTGGGGTTCTTTGGGGCATTGGGGGACTTACGTACGGTTTGGGCGTACGTTACCTCGGCATGTCGCTGGGCAATTCGGTTGTACTGGGTTTTTGTTCCGCTTTTGGTGCGCTCGTGCCTTCTATTTACTATAATATCACCAAAACACCCGGCAAGACTACTTTTAACGATTTACTTACCACCAATTGGGGGCGTATTGTTCTTTTAGGCGTTTTAGTTTGCCTGTTGGGCATTTATATCTGTGGCAGGGCAGGTATGCTGAAAGAAAGAGAGTTGCCCGAAGAAGAAAAGAAAAAAAGCGTTGCAGAATTTAGCCTCGTAAAAGGGTTGATTGTGGCGATTATATCGGGTATTTTAAGTGCCTGTTTCAATTTTGGTATTGAAGCGGGCAAACCCATGGCTGAGGCCGCGGTTAATACCGGCATGAACCCTCTATATCAAAATAACGTTACTTATGTGGTGTTGTTATGGGGTGGCCTTGCTACCAACTTTATATGGTGTATGATATTAAACGCCCGCAACAAAAGTTTTGGCGACTATACAAACAAAAGAGCCCCGCTCACTAAAAATTATATCTTCTCCGCACTGGCGGGCACCACCTGGTTTTTGCAGTTCTTTTTTTATGGAATGGGAGAAAGTAAGCTCGGGAATGGGGCGAGTTCATGGATTTTACACATGGCATTTATCATACTCGTCGCAAATATGTGGGGAATCGCCTTAAAAGAGTGGAAGGGAGTGAGTAATAAAACGCGGGTGACGATAACCGTCGGTATCTTTACCATCTTCCTGTCAGTGCTGCTGGTAGGTATTGGTAATTATCTAAAACCGTAATTATTATTTACATGAGAGTAAAACACCTTAAACGCACTTGTTTTATCATTGCATCAGTTGCAGCCTTTTTCTCACTGTCATTTAAACACGCAAATTTTGCCCCTCCTAAAACTGGTGTTGACGGCTGGTTTCCGCGGTATGATTTTGATGCAAACACCTTTAAAAAACCCAACCGTTCCTTTGGACCGTTTACCCGCTGGTGGTGGCCCGGTAATGACGTAACCAACGAAGAGTTACAGAGAGAAATTAAATTATTTGCAGCTAATGATTTTGCCGGTGTGGAAATTGAGCCTTTTGCTGCGGGCATTAACCTTAACGGCCCAGCAGACCAATTGGCCAGGCAGCTTAGCTGGGACAGCGCCTCATTTTACCAGCATGTTGCCGCTGTAATGGAACAGGCAAAACTCTCCGCTATAACGGTGGATATGAACGCAGGCAGCGGCTGGCCTATGGGTGGCCCTTTTATACCGCAGGATTCGAGCGTACTCACCTTAAAATACGCAGAGGCTACAGTTCAGGGCGGCAAGTCTGCTAATATCGCAATTCCTTCTCCCGCACCGCAGGAGGGCAAAGCACTTGCGCCGGGTTTCAACTTATTTCAAAAAACCAACCCCTCATTGTCAAAACTGCAGGTTGTTATTGCAGCTAAAGTGGTAAAACAGGATGGCGGCCAAACCTATCTTGATGAAAGCTCCCTGCTAAACATCACATCTTCTGCAGCCAATGGAAAAATTAGCTGGACAGCCCCCGGTAATGGCGAATGGAAAATTATAGCTCTTTGGAGCGCGCCTGATGGTGAAATACCAAAAGCCATTGCCTCCAACCCGCAGGGGTTTGTAGCTGACCCGCTTGACTCCAATAAGGTGGCAGTAAGTTATACGCATCTTTTCGGGCCGCGTACCGGCTTGCCTGCATATTACAGCAGGCCGTTGCGGGCAGTATTTAACGATAGCTACGAATTTATGGCCGACAGGCATTTTGAAGCCGGTTTCCTGGATTACTTTAAAAAGCAACGCGGTTATGATATAACACCCTATCTGCCCGCAAACATTCAAAATGGTTATAATAACGCATACGCTTCTTTTTTAATGCCCAATCAAAAACCCGTATATGTATTTGGTGATGAAGACTGGCGATTGAGGTACGATTATGACCTTACTGTAAGTGATTTAATGCGCACGCAATTTATCGTACCGAGCGATAACTGGTTTGACAAAAAAGGAATGTTGCACCGTACACAGGCATACGGCGTAAAAATGGATATAATTGGCAACAGCGGTGCAGCAGATATACCTGAAGCAGAGCAATTAGCCGGCGCAAATTCAGAAGGGTTTGTAAAACTTATTACTTCCGGTGCGCACCTGTATAATAAACCTGTTATAACACAGGAATCCTTTGTGTTCCAGGGCAGGGCAGAAATGACCACACCGCAAAAAATAAAGCTGCTGGCGGATAAAGCATTTGCAGCAGGAGTGAACGAAATTATCTATCATGGCACACCTTATAAATATCAAACAGGTGAGTATGGCGAAGAAGGCTATAACCCCTTCTGCTCCGCCGTTATGCCGTTTATTAATTTTTCCTCAGATATTAACGAAAGCTCTCCGTTCTGGAATGATATAAAAACCGTCAACCAGTATATTACACGCGTACAGTATGCGTTGCGTTCAGGCAAGTCACACAGCGATGTGCTGGTATATTTTCCTTTTAATAACCTTGACCCTTCTGAAGTGATAAACAACCCCGGTGAAATAATGCCATCAGGTTATTTTAAGGGTGTAGAGCCTGAATCAACAGCGCCTGCAGAAAATAATGATAAAGGGGTAATAAGCGAATGGTACCGGCAGTTGTGGCCTGTTATAAATAAACTGGAGGCATTGGGAGTTACGTGGGAGTTTGTAAATGACGCAAGCCTGCAACAGGCAAAAGAAGAAGATGATAAGATAAACATAAGGGGTAACACATACGAGGCGCTAATTGTTGCCAATGCCCCGTATATGCAGTTGCCAACAGCACAAAATGTGGCTAAGCTGGCACAGCAGAAAATAACGTTACTGGCAATTGGCGATGCGCCTTCAAAACAGCCTTCATTTTTAAATTACGCGCAAAACGATGCTGCTACAAAACGGGCCATGGCGGATGCTTTAAAGCAGCGTAACGCCGGCACTATTAATAGTGTTAACGACCTGGCAACATGGGTAAAAGGTTTGCATATTGCCATAAGGTTTAATAATGAATACAATTTTACGCGGCAGGCAGAAAGAGAAATGAGCGACGGAAGCCGCCTGCAGTTTATCTGGAATATGAGTGATAAGTGGCAGCCAATTTCCCTGGCGGGAGATAAAGGGTTTAAGGGATATTATTTTATTGATGCTGAAACAGGCAGCATAACAAGTGTTGAAAATTCAGCTACCGGCGTCGGCACTACCATTAAACCTTACGGCTCAATTATATTATATGCTGCCCGGGAAAAGCTGCCCGAGGAAACAACAACACCCGCACCGGATAATATGCAAAGTGCTGTTATATTAACGAAGCTTGACAGCAACTGGACAATTAAGGCCGGGACTGCGGTTGCTAACAAAAGCACGCTTTTTGACTGGCGTGATAACCCGTCGTTTGCGTACCAGGATAAGGCCAGTTATAAAACATCGTTTAACCTCGCCGGAAAAGGGGAAAATAACAAGTATTACATTGATATGGGCGCCGTTTACTATACCGCTGATGTATATGTAAACAACAAGCACATGGGCGAAAAAATTTGGGCCCCCTACCTGGTAGATATTACCCAATTTTTGAAGCTCGGCATAAATAATATTGAAATACTGGTTACGCCAACAAACAGGAACGTATTTATTGGCGAAGCGATAAAAGGTAACGCGAAATACGTGCAGTTTAAAGGCGCTGAAAAAACGTTAATGCCCGCTGGCTTGATTGGGCCTGTAAGCATTAAGGTTGTGCAGCCATAAACTATATAGCGGTTTGAAGCCTCTTGTAAAAAAGTGATATTAAAGAGGGTTGTGATGAAGCAGAAGTATTAATAAAAATGTATAAATGATTATGAAGACAGAATATTCAGCAGGGATGCAGTTAAACCCCATGACGGAGGATACCGCGGGAACAACATCATTTTCGCATGTAAGTTATTTATGGGATGATGCGGTGGCTGCCAAACTGGAAGATGATGAGGTTGGGTTACTGGTGTATCGCTCAAACCTGTTAGGCGCCGACTTAAGATTAACCAATTATGGCGGGGGCAATACATCCTGTAAAGTAATATCAAAAGACCCGCTTACCGGCAGGGAAGTTGAGGTAATGTGGGTTAAGGGCAGCGGGGGCGATTTGGGAACCATGAAGAGAAGCGGCCTTGCTGCGTTATATGTTGACAGGCTTCGCAGCCTTAAAAATGTGTACCGTGGCATTGAACATGAAGATGAAATGGTTGAGTTGTTTAACCACTGCATTTACGACCTTGCCTCAAAGGCCCCGTCTATTGATACCCCTTTGCACGGCTTTCTCCCTTTTAAGCATATTGACCATCTTCATCCTGACGCTGCCATTGCCATTGCCGCGGCAAAAGATGGCAAACAAATAACACAAGAATTGTTTGGCGGAAAAATTGGCTGGGTTGAGTGGCAGCGACCTGGGTTTGACCTCGGGCTAAAATTGAAGCAGTGCCTTGATGAAAATCCTGGTATAAGAGGTATTATGCTTGGCTCACACGGATTATTTACCTGGGGTGACACCGCTTATGAAAGCTATATAAACACCCTTGAGGTAATTGAAAAGTGCGCCCGGTACCTGGAAGACAACTATGGCAAAAAAGGGCCAGTATTCGGCGGGCAAAAAATTGAGCCTCTGCCCGACGCGGAAAGATTGCAAAAGGCATCGTTGCTCGCCCCTGTATTACGTGGCCTTTGCTCTGAAACTATCACAAAGAGTGCACCCTCCGGCACGGGTGGTATGATAGGGCATTTTACCGACGATGAAAGAGTATTGCAGTTTATCAATTCAAATGACCTTGACAGGCTTGCCCCGATGGGTACCAGTTGCCCGGACCATTTTTTACGCACCAAAATAAGCCCTTTGGTTTTGTCATTAACCCCGGGTGAAGAGGTTACTGATGCCGCGGCCATTAAAGAGAAAATAAAACCAGCTTTTAAGGCTTACCGGCAGATGTATGCTGATTATTATAACGCATGCAGGCATGCAAACAGCCCGGCGATGCGTGACCCTAACCCTGTAGTTATTTTATACCCCGGAGTTGGCATGTTTACCTTTGCAAAAGACAAGCAAACAGCAAGGGTGGCAGCAGAGTTTTATATAAATGCCATTAATGTTATGAAAGGCGCTGAGGCTGTGAGCGAGTATACCTCGTTACCAAGGCAGGAGGCGTTCAATATAGAGTACTGGTTGCTGGAGGAGGCCAAGTTGCAGCGTATGCCAAAACCAAAAGCGTTAAGTGGCAGGATTGCACTGGTTACAGGCAGCGCAGGGGGTATAGGAAAAGCTATTGCTAAAAAATTTGCTGATGAAGGCGCGGCTGTGGTTATTAATGACAATGATGCACAAAGACTGGCATCAGCAAAGGAAGAATTTGGCAAACAGTATGGTAAAGACGGGTTTACCGCAATACTGCTTGATGTAACCAGTACATCATCAATAAACAGCGCATATAAAGCGGCTGCGCTTGCATTTGGTGGTGTTGACATCGTTGTAAATTGTGCTGGTATCTCTATATCCAAACCTATTGAAGCTCACTCAGAAAAAGACTGGAATTTATTGTATGATATCCTTGTTAAAGGCCAGTTCTTAGTAACACAGGCCGGGGTTGATATAATGCGTAAACAGGGCTTTGGCGGAGATGTTTTAAACATTGTAAGTAAGAATGCATTGGTAAGTGGGCCAAATAACGCCGGCTATGGCAGTGCGAAAGCGGCACAACTGCACTTAAGCAGGCTAAATGCTGCCGAACTTGGTAAGGATAACATACGGGTGAATGTTGTTAACCCTGATGCCGTAATATCCGACAGTAAAATTTGGGCCGGCGCATGGGCTGAAGGGCGCGCCAAAGCCTATGGCGTTACTGTTGAAGAATTGCCTGCCTACTATGCAAAGCGAACGCTGCTGAACGAAATTATTCTGCCCGCGGATATAGCCAATGCGTGTTTTGTCTTTGTGGGAGGGCTGTTAAGTAAATCAACAGGCAATGTATTGAATGTTGATGGTGGTGTGGCAATGGCGTTTGTGCGTTAAACAAAAAAATTAAACAGGTTATGCAACGTATTGGCTTTGCTATGAAGATGTTTGAGGGCTGTGCTGAAGAATATAAACGCAGGCATGATGCGTTATGGCCACGGCTGGAGGCTTTGCTAAAAGAAACCGGCATAAAGGATTATACCATATTTTTGGACGAACATACAAACACACTGTTTGCCAGCATGGAGGTAACCGATGCATCACGGCTTGATGAATTGCCAAAGCATGCTGTAATGCAGGAATGGTGGAGTTATATGAAGGACATTATGGAAACAAATGAGGATAATTCACCTGTGGTTGTGCCGTTGAAAGAAGTTTTTTATCTCCCATAAATAAATGATTGCGATATGAGATCGAAGTTTTTATTGGTTGTTTTTGTGTTAGCGGTTCTTTCTGTAAATGCGCAGCAAAAAGTTATTCAGTTGTATAATGGTTCGGCCCCCGGCTCTGAAAGCTGGAACTGGGAAGAAAAAGAGAACGACTCAAACATGTTTAAAACAGAAGTGGTTTATAATGTCGTTCATCCATCCCTCATGGTCTTCCCTGCTGACGCCGCAACAGCCAATGGTACAGCGGCAGTAATTTGCCCCGGCGGAGCTTTTCATACTCTATCAATAAACAGCGAAGGAAATGATGTTGCAAAATGGCTGGCAAGAAAAGGGGTTACTTGTTTTGTGCTCCGCTACAGGTTGGTGCACAGCCTTACGGATGACCCTGTTAAAGAAATGATGACAGGGCTTACCGGGGATATGAAGAAATTTAATGAATCTGTTGCGCCTGTTGTTACAATGGCTATTGCAGATGCCAAAACGGCGATGGCCTATGTACGGCAGCATGCAGCCGAATACAATGTGAAGCCGGATAAAATCGGCATTATTGGGTTTTCTGCCGGGGGCACATTGGCTGAATCACTGGCGTTTGATCATACCACTGATAATAAACCTGATTTTGCCGCGCCTATTTATCCCTACGTTCCTGAAGGCCAGGCAACCGAAGTGCCTGGTGATGCGGGTCCAATGTTTTTGGCTGCGGCCAGCGATGACCAATTGCACCTTGTGCCGAGCAGCTTACTGATTTATAATAAATGGCTTGCCGCAAATAAGCCCGTTGAGATGCATTTGTATGTTCACGGCGGCCATGGTTTTGGCATGCGCAGGCAAAATATTCCCACAGACAACTGGATTGACCGTTTAGGCGATTGGATGCAGCAACTCGGATTTATTACGCCACCCAAAATTGCCCCACAGGACTGGCCTTTCCTGGCGAGGTTTGCAGCAGACAACGCAAAAGTGCAGCCTCCTTTAGCCAATGAAAACCGTGTAGTGTTTATGGGTAATTCAATCACGGAAGGATGGATAAGGCTTGACCCCGATTATTTCTCTTCTCATCCATATATTAACCGGGGTATCAGTGGCCAAACCACGCCGCAAATGCTGCTGCGTTTCAGGCCGGATGTGATAGACCTGAAACCAAAAGTTGTGGTAATATTAGCCGGTACCAATGATATAGCCGGCAACACCGGACCTGAATCCCTGGAGACCATTATGGGAAATCTTGCGTCAATGGCCGAACTGGCAAAAGCGCACGGTATAAAAGTGGTGCTGTCGTCTGTGCTGCCTGCATTTGATTATCCATGGAGGCCAGGCCTGCAGCCCGCTGAAAAGATTGTGGCACTCAACAATATGATTAAAGATTATGCTGCCAAAAACAGTTGCATTTACCTGGATTATTTTTCAGCGATGGCTGATGCAAGGAAAGGGTTGCCTGCAAACCTGTCTAAAGATGGCGTTCATCCTACACTGGATGGCTTTAAAATAATGGAGCCGCTGGCAGACAAGGCCATAAAGCAGGCGCTGAAGTAGAAAATACAGGGGGCATTGCCCGCTCCAACTTTTACATGAAAATAGCCCGGCAAAATTTTGCCGGGCTATTTTCATGTAAAAGATACGCTGTTTAATTATTACCAGGTTTTTTGTGCGACTTAGGCTGCTGTTTTTGAGATGGTTTGTTAGTCATCTTATTTTGTTTTTGTGCTGGTCTTTTCACAACAGATTTATGGTTATTATTAACAGTTTTGTTATTCCTGTTTACAGTGCTTTTATTAGTTACCGACGATTTAGCGGTATTTTTCCTTACTGTAGTCTTATTACTGCTGTTAATTGTATTCCTGTTTTTATTTACTACAGTTTTATTATTAGTGGTAGCCCTCTTATTTGTTGTAACCTTTTTTTGATTATTGTTTATCACTTTGTTGTTGCTGTTTTTAACAACAGTTTTATTATTACTGTTCCTGTTAATAACAGTACGGTTATTGTTTACAACCTCTTTGTTAACTACTGTTGTTTTGTTTACCACAGGGCGGTAAATATTAACAGTGTTTTTTTCTATTCGTGTGTCGCCAGCCCTGCCTGAATTGGCAACCGCGTAGGTACTTACCCTGGTATGAGTTACCCGTTCTACGTCAGCCCTGCGAGGGCCGCCAATTACTGCAACACGGCTATTATTATTGTGCACATTGTTGATAATTGTGGTGTTGCGTATTATGGTAACATTCTTCCTGTTATCTACGTAATAATGGGAAACTTCAGGGCTAGCGATATACCTGTTGGGCACGAAAGTCCAGCGTTCTGCAGGAATGTCGTCGCCAAACGAAATGCCTATTCCAATAGATACGCCAGGTCTAAGTGGCGCCCACCCATAATCGCTGTTATCACTTCTCCAACTGACCCAGGCGGGGCCCCATTCATAACCAGGAACCCAGTAGTAACCGCCATAGGCAACATCATAATCCCACCTTCCATAGTGGAAAGGCGCCCAACCCCATGAATAGTCTGAAACCCATGTCCACCCATCGTCTGTATAAACCCAATGCCCGTTTGTGCGGTAAGGCACAAAACCCGGTTCGCTGCATATCCATACCTGCCCGTATGTAGGGTTATTTACCCATCGGCCATAAGCACTCAGGCCATTGTGAAAAACGTTAAAAGTTATATCTGCTCCTACACTTACCTGCGCTTTAATTTCAGTTGTGCTTATCGAAGCTATTGCCATAAACACAGAAAGAATGAGCATTCGTAAAGTTTTCATATAATAATTTTTTGTTTTTAAATATTGTTTCATTGCTAATAGACAGTATTGAAAAAATCTTGCCAATTTAAAACCGCCGGTTAGCTACGCCCGTGGGTTTGTATTTTTCAATTGCTGTTGTATGTTTTTGACTTATTTATTTTAATAGTATTTAACAGAATAGCGTCAATTATATATGCTTTAACAGGGTGTGGAATTTTTGTAACAGCACTGCTTTTGGGCAATAAAAAAGGAGCCTTATGGCTCCTTTAACATTTTTCAGCATTGAGTACTTATTGCACCTTAAAATCTACCATGGTATCGCCCCACAGCAAGGAAACTTTACCCATCCTGTCAATGGTATATACAAGGCGTTCCATATATGCGCATGATTTTGAGGCTTTTGCCTTTATACGTAATACGTCATCTGATTGTTTATAAGAAAAAGCCCCCCATGTATCCCATGTCTTATTAATAATAAATGTCCAATCATTCCCGTTCGCAATGGCATATAATCCATACTTTCCGGCAGGCAGTTTCTGCCCGTCTATAGTTACTTCTTTGCTTACTTCGAATGAGGTTGCTTCGTTAGCACCGGCGCGCCATACTTTGCCATTCATCGGTTCAACGTCTTTACCCATGGTTCTGCCCTTAAGTGCAGGCTGGCTATAAGTAATGGTAATTGTTGCGCCAGTGTTTATGGTTTGGCTGACATTTGAAGGAAGGCTGGCCCTGTGCAGCCTTTGTTCGGCATTATCTTTTGGTGAGCCCTGGGCACTGGCCTGTACCGCAAAAGCTGTGCAAGCGGCAGCGATAGCAAACGTGAGAATTTTTTTCATGGTCATTAATTTTTGTTGCGTAAAGTTGCGGATAAAAACGTGTTACGCAATATTTTTTTTATAAATGGAAACATCGCCGTTTTTAACCAATAATATCAATTTTTTATTATTAATTTTTCTGTATTGATTTTAGGTACTAACTACGCAATATGAAAAAAATACTATTTGCCGTTATATGCCTTGGTATTTTAAAGGCCAACGCACAGGAGAAAAATAGTTATGTAAGACCCACTGACAGCCTTGTGCTGGAAAAGCTTGCGCACTGGCAGGACATAAAATTTGGGCTTCTTATGCATTGGGGTACATACAGCCAATGGGGCATTGTGGAGAGCTGGAGCATTTGCCCTGAAGATGAAGGGTGGACACAACGCCGCGGCCCTTATGCAGCCAATTATTTTGAATACAAGAAGGCCTACGAAAACCTGCAGACTACTTTTAACCCAATCAAATTTGACCCCGCCAAATGGGCTGACGCGGCCGCAGATGCGGGCATGAAGTACGTGGTATTTACTACCAAGCACCATGATGGTTTTTGCATGTTTGATACAAAGCAGACTGACTATAAAATAACTTCTCCCAAAACGCCTTTCTCTAAAGACCCTCGTGCAAATATTGCCAAAGAAGTATTTGATGCATTCAGGAAAAAAGGTTTTTTAATAGGGGCTTATTTTTCCAAACCTGACTGGCACAGCGATGATTACTGGTGGCCTTATTTTCCGCCAAAGGACAGGAATGTAAATTATGACCCGAAAAAATACCCGGAAAGATGGAATGCGTTTAAACAATACACCTATAACCAAATTGAGGAATTAATGACGGGTTACGGAAAGATGGATATACTTTGGCTTGACGGCGGCTGGGTAAGACCGTATAAAAGTATTGACAAATCTATTGACTGGCAGCGCACCATACCTTACGACCAGGATATTGATATGAAGAAAATAGCTACCATGGCAAGAGAGCATCAGCCAGGCTTATTGGTAGTGGACAGAAGCGTTGGCGGTGAGTTTGAAAATTACCAAACACCGGAACAAACAGTACCGGGTAAACCCTTAAGTTACCCGTGGGAAACTTGCTTAACTATGGGTAATAGCTGGAGTTATGTACCTAATGACCATTACAAAAGCAGCAATCAATTGGTACACCTGCTGATTAAGATTGTTTCAAGGGGAGGCAACTTTTTACTAAATGTAGGCCCTTCGCCTGAAGGCGACTGGAGTGATACTGCTTACAGCCGGTTAAAAGAGATAGGAGTATGGATGAAAGTAAATAATGAAGGTATTTATAATTCAAAACCCGTGGCGCCGTATGAAAAAGATAACATTGTGTACACGCAGTCGAAAGACGGAATGGCCAAATATGTTTTTCTATTGAGCGATGACCAGGAGGAGGATATTACTTTGCCTGCTTCAATACCAATAGATGCATCGCTGGTGTCTGCCGGGACAAAAGTTAGCTTGCTGGGAGAAACCGCAACCTGCAAGATTGTAATAAGCAATGGCGAGGCCACAATTGCGGTTCCCAAAAAATTACAGGGTAAATTGTGTAAATATGCTGCAGTGTTTAAAGTGATTGATTAGCCCGCCGTTAAGTGCTGGTCAATTTGTCATAAATAAATAATAATCTTTCAATAACGCTGTAAACTCCGGTGTGTAGCTATTATCGCCGTTTTTAATGGTGACTTCAGTTTCTTCGGCGACTTTTTTAGTTCTTCCAAAAAATAAAATGCTCCTGAAGTAGTTATGCTTTGGTGTTTGTTTTACGGAAATTTTTTTAAGCAGGTAAAAGCTTTTAGCAATAGCGATACTTTCAAAATACGTTGTACGGTGAAAGGGAAGGAGTATGCCAAAAAGCCCATTATCGCTTAAAACCTTGTCAATAGCCAACAAAAGATCTTCAAGACTTAATTCGCTGCAGTGCAGCGCAAGGTTTCGTCTGCCGTCAATACTCTTTAAATCATTTTCAAAAAAAGGAGGGTTGCTTATAATAAAGTTAAATAATTGGTTAGGGGATTGTTGCACAAATTCTTGCGCCGAAGTATGATGTACTGTTAATCTTTCTTTCCATGGCGATGCCGCAAAGTTTTCTGCTGCCTGTTGTGCTGCTGCTCTGTCAATTTCCACAGATTCAATTACTGCTGCATCGTTTTCCTGGGCGCACATTAATGAGAGAAGCCCCGTTCCGGCGCCTATATCAAGTATGTGCATGTTATCTTTACCCGCAATAAAATCAGCCGCCACAGCGCCAAACAGGCATGCATCTGTGCATACTTTCATGGCGCAATTGTCTTGTTGTACGGTAAACTGTTTAAACCGGAAATAATTGTTAGGCATGGCGTTGTTTAGTGAGAAATTTCAGCCAGCAGGTCAGGTATGTCCAAATGTTCAGTAACCATGTGCAGGTTGCCATCTTTATCAACAGGCCAAAGTTCCTTTGGTTTATCCCAATATAATTCTACACCATTACCATCGGGGTCGTCCAAATAAATAGCTTCAGATACGCCGTGGTCTGATGCGCCTGTTAATGGGTACCTGGCATCAATCAACCGTTTTAACACTATTGCTAAATCCCTGCGCGTTGGATATAATATAGCTGTGTGAAATAATCCCGGAGCGTTTGCTGGCGCAGGTGCAGCGCCTTTGCTGTACCACGTGTTTAACCCGATGTGGTGGTGGTAACCCCCGGCAGAAATAAAAACTGCCTGGCTGCCATATCGCTCTATTATTTCAAAACCCAGCAGGTCGTGATAGAATGACAGCGCTTTGTCAATATCCGACACCTTGAGATGCACATGGCCTATTCTTGTACCGGCGGGGACTGTATAGTTCATAATTATGCTTTGATAAATGCAAAGGTGGCTAGATAAAACAATAAAAATTAGCTAAACAAGTAAAAATATAGTTGATTACCCGGAGGTAAGTTGAACAAAAAACCGCTTCGGTAAACGAAACGGTTAAATGTTTTTATTCAATCAATCAGTAGACCTTTTATTCATCGTCCGTTACGCCCGCAAACAGGTATTCTTTATTAAGCCTTGCAATGTTTGTTATAGAGATACCCTTTGGACAGGTAGCTTCGCAGGCACCTGTAGCAGTGCAGGCCCCAAAACCCTCCTTATCCATTTGGGCAATCATGCCCATAACGCGGGTTTTTCTTTCTGGGTCACCTTGCGGCAGCATAGCCAGGTGAGATACTTTAGCACCAACAAACAACAGTGCAGAACTGTTTTTACAAGCTGCAACGCAGGCCCCGCAGCCAATGCATGCTGCAGCGGCAAAAGCCTCATCAGCTTTATGCTTTTCTATAGGTAACGAGTTAGCGTCAACAGCATTACCTGTGTTTACCGATATGTAGCCCCCAGCTTGTATAATACGATCAAAAGCGGAACGGTCTGTTACCAGGTCTTTTATCACGGGGAAAGCTTTTGCCCTCCACGGCTCCACAGTTATGGTATCGCCATCTTTAAAAGCGCGCATGTGTAACTGGCAGGTTGTATTTTGCTGCCAGGGGCCATGCGGCTTACCGTCTATGTACATGCTGCACATACCGCAAATGCCTTCGCGGCAGTCGTGGTCAAAGGCAATAGGGTCCCTACCTTCATTAATCAAACGTTCGTTCAGTACATCAAACATTTCAAGAAATGACATTTCAGAAGAAATGTCCGAAACCTTAAATGTTTCAAAACCACCCTGGCTGTCCTTGTTTTTTTGCCTCCACACTTTTAAAGTGAGGTTCATTGTATAATGTTCCATTCCTCAGGAATTTGAAAATTTAAAATTTGAAAACCTGCTCAACCGGCCGCAAATGCTTTTTCTATTTATAGTTTCTTTGTGTTGGTTTTATCACTTCATAATCCAGGGTTTCTTTATGCAGTTCCCAGTCATGGTTGCCCTTATACTCCCAAGCTGCCACGTACATAAAGTTTACATCATCACGCAACGCCTCGCCATCAGGTGTCTGGTATTCTTCCCTAAAATGCCCGCCGCAGCTTTCATTACGGTGCAGAGCGTCTTTACACATTAAT
Organism: Chitinophagaceae bacterium; assembly: GCA_035550215.1. Classification (GTDB taxonomy): domain Bacteria; phylum Bacteroidota; class Bacteroidia; order Chitinophagales; family Chitinophagaceae; genus JABDFW01. The sequence goes on from DASZPM010000007.1 coordinate 261,513, forward strand.
TCTCCTAATTCAATAAAGTCAGCCACACGTCCCGCTTTGTCCAACTCGGGGTTTAATTCATTTACTTCACCGGGTATGCGCACATCACTCCAAAATGCTTTTTTCAACTCCTGTATTTCAGTAATGGCCTGCTGTAAACCCTCTGCGTTACGGGCCATACCGCACTTATCCCACATTATTTTACCGAGCTTTTTATGAAACGATTCCACGCTTGTATTACCCTTAATGCTCATTAATGTATTTATGCGGTCACTCACGGCTTTCTCTGCTGCAATAAATGCTTCATGGTCAGTGGCTATAGGCTTGGCATAGATTTCATCAGCCAGGTAGTTACCGAGTGTATAAGGTATTACAAAATAACCGTCTGCAAGCCCCTGCATCAGCGCACTTGCGCCCAGGCGGTTTGCGCCATGGTCGCTAAAGTTGGCCTCGCCCAGCGCATATAAGCCTTTTACATTGGTTTGCAGCTCATAATCCACCCACAGGCCACCCATTGTATAGTGTACGGCGGGATAGATACGCATAGGAACCTCGTAGGGGTTTTCGCCGGTAATCTTTTCGTACATATCAAACAGGTTACCGTATTTTTCTTTCACTACATCCACCCCGTGATGCCGTACATCCTCCGCCGAAGGGTTTTCTATGCCATGTTTGCTGCATTCAATCCTGCCATAGCGTTCGATGGCAGAAGAGTAGTCAAGATAAACAGCCTGTTTGCTGCTGCCCACGCCGTAACCCGCATCGCACCTTTCCTTGGCTGCACGGCTGGCAACGTCACGCGGTACAAGGTTGCCAAAGGCCGGGTATCTTCTCTCCAAATAATAATCTCTTTCATCCTCGGGTATCTCATTAGCCCTTCTTGTATCTCCCTGCTTTTTAGGCACCCATATACGGCCATCATTACGTAATGATTCAGACATAAGCGTTAACTTACTCTGATGGTCGCCGCTAACCGGTATACAGGTTGGATGTATTTGAGTGTAACAGGGGTTACCAAAGTAGGCGCCGGCCTTATGTGCCTTCCATGCCGCGGTTACGTTACTGCCCATGGCGTTGGTTGACAGGTAAAACACGTTGCCGTAGCCGCCGCTGCATAGCAATACCGCGTGGCCAAAATGTCTTTCAAGCTTGCCTGTAATAAGGTCTTTGGCAATAATACCGCGTGCCTTGCCGTCAATCTTTACAATTTCCAGCATTTCGTGGCGGTTATACATTTTTACATTACCTATTGCTATTTGCCTTTCAAGCGCCTGGTATGCGCCGATTAATAACTGCTGCCCTGTTTGGCCTGCGGCATAAAAGGTACGCTGCACCTGTACGCCTCCAAAACTGCGGTTGCTTAGCATGCCGCCATATTCCCTTGCAAACGGTACTCCCTGGGCAACACACTGGTCAATGATATTCGCGCTTACTTCAGACAGGCGATAGACGTTACTTTCCCTTGAGCGGTAGTCGCCACCTTTAATTGTATCGTAAAATAAACGGAATACACTGTCGCCATCATTCTGGTAGTTTTTCGCGGCGTTAATACCACCCTGTGCGGCAATGCTGTGTGCGCGCCGCGGAGAATCCTGGAAACAAAACGCTTTTACTTTGTACCCAAGTTCACCCAGGCTGGCTGCAGCGCTGGCGCCTGCCAACCCTGTGCCAATAACAATCACTTCAAGCTTGCGCTTGTTGGCAGGATTAACCAGTTTGCAATGGCCTTTATATTCTGTCCACTTTTCATCTAAAGGCCCGGCAGGAATTTTTGCATCTATCATACACCAGTGATTTTTATACGTGAGCCCGCAACTACGGGCATAAAACGTTAATTATTGTGCAAGAACTGTTATCAATTACTGAATCCATCCTAAATAAAAACTTACAGGCATCATGGCAAAGGCAAGCGGAACAATAATAGAAAACCCATAACCAATACTGGTAAGCATAGCGTTATAACGCTTATTATGCACACCCAGGCTCCTGAATGCACTTTGAAAGCCATGTGCAAGGTGATAGGCGAGGGAGATACAGCCAAGCACATAAATTATTACCAATGTTATGTTTGAAAAGGCCTCCTTCATTAATGAATACAAGTCATGGTATTCCCTGCCGGGGGCATCATCGTAAGTAGCCACTTGCATCGTCATAAAACGGGATGGTATCCAAAAATTTATCCAGTGTACAACAAGAAATAATAAGATAAGCGTACCCAGCAAACCCATACTACGGCTGTACCATTTACTGCCCCGGTTGCCATAACTAACAGCATAGCCAATACCACGTTTGCTGCGGTTGCTAACCTCAAGGGCAAGGCCCTGGATGATGTGAATGAAGATAAAAACAAATAATCCTATCTCTAATATCCTTATCACTACCATTGAACCCATAAAGTGGGCCGCCTTGTTAAACATTTCTCCCCCATCGTTTGCCCAGATACAGGCATTTAGGCCTACATGTACTACTAAAAACAAAATGAGGAAAATACCCGTTAAACCCATTACTATTTTTCTCCCGATGGAAGAAGTAAACACTTTTTTCCAGGTCATAAAGCAAGATTGGAATGATTAGATCGGGTGCAAAAGTACTACACGAACGGCAAATTTGTATTGCTAAAAAATAATTTTGAACAAGATGTGTTTATAACCTGTTACTTATCATCTTTTTCCGTTCATCTAAAAAAAGCGTCCAACACGATTACATTGTTTATTTTTGAAATAATGAAATTACTGAGCATACTATGGAATAGCTTTAGGATGAGCGTGCAAGAGCTTAACAACAATAAGTTGCGCAGTTCTCTCTCCCTCATTGGTATTGCCTTTGGTATATTTTGTATTATAGGCGTTTTGGCTACCGTTGACAGCCTGAAGAAAAAGGTGCAGACAGACATAATGGCTCTTGGGTCTAACACTATTTATATCGATAAATGGCAATATGCAGGTGGGCCGGACTACCCCTGGTGGAAATTCGTTAACAGGCCGGAACCAAAATTTAGCGAAATAAAATTTATTAAAGAAAAAAGCAGCCTGGCGTCAGCGGTTTGTTACAGCATTGGCACCAATTCAAATTTATTATATGGTAACTTCCAGATAAATAATATTACAGTTAATGGTGTTTCGGAAGAATTTACAGACATCCAGAAGGTGGACATAGCAGTCGGAAGATATTTGACTGAAAACGAATTTGCGCGGGGCAATCCTGTTACAGTAATAGGTTATGAAAATGCTATTAACCTGTTTGGCTCTGCGGAAAGGGCTTTGGGCAAAGTGGTAATTTTTGATGGGCATCACGAAACCGTAGTAGGGGTAATTGCCAAGCAGGGGCAAAGTATGATAGGCAGCCCTTTTGATTTTGACCACTGCACTATTGTAACATACCGCAACTTTGCCAGTATGTACAATGTAAATGATAATGATTTTCAACCTGTTATAATGGTTAAGGCTAAAGATGGCGTTTCAAGTACAGCCCTTGTTGAAGAACTGGAGGGTATAATGCGCCAGCTTAGAAAGCTTAGCCCTACAGAAGATGACAACTTTGCTCTAAACGATATTAACGTCCTTAGTCAGAATACTGAAGGTCTTTTTGCATCGCTCAATATAGGCGGGTGGGCAATTGCTGGCCTAAGCCTGCTGGTTGGCGCTTTTGGTGTCGCCAATATTATGTTTGTTACCGTACGTGAACGTACCAGCCAGATAGGCCTTAAAAAGGCAGTTGGAGCAAAAAAAAGGACCATATTAACTGAATTCCTATTGGAAAGCGCATTCCTATGCGTAGTAGGGGGGCTGGTGGGTTTGTTTTTTGTTTGGATTCTTACCGCCGGTTTAAGTACAATAATGCCTTTCTCAATCGGCATCGCTTCTAATATAATAATACTGGCTTTCAGTATTTGTGTTGGCCTGGGCATCTTATCAGGCATTATCCCCGCATCAATTGCTGCCAAAATGAACCCAGTAGTTGCTATAAGGAGTAAGTAACCTGTTGAACAGGTTGCGCTTTTTCACAAAAAAGAAAATGGATATTTTTGCCGGATGAATGATGATGTGAACAAAGTTGCTTCGTCTGCAAAACAAAATAATGCATATTTACAATCGATTGAACAGGGTGATGAAGCGGTTACTATTCTTGCCATTGAGTCCTCCTGTGATGAAACATCGGCTTCGGTTTGCCTAAACGGCAAAATTCTTTCCAACTTTATAGCTAACCAAAAAGTGCATGAGCAATACGGTGGTGTGGTGCCTGAGCTTGCCAGCCGCGCCCACATGCAAAACATTGTCCCGGTGGTTAATACAGCGCTTACGGCTGCAAACTGTAACCTGGACAACGTATCGGCAATAGCCTTTACACAGGCGCCCGGTTTAATAGGCAGTTTGCTGGTAGGGGCACAGTTTGCAAAATCACTGGCCCTGGCGCTAGATAAACCATTAATTGCAGTGCATCACATGCAGGCACATGTACTGGCTAATTTGATAGATGCGCCAAGGCCATCATTCCCTTTTCTTTGTCTTACCGTAAGTGGGGGACATACACAAATAGTATTAGCTACATCGCCGCTAAACCTGCAGGTCATCGGCCAAACTATTGATGATGCAGCTGGTGAAGCATTTGATAAAACGGCTAAACTGCTGGGTTTGCCTTACCCCGGCGGCCCGCTGGTAGATAAATATGCCCAACAGGGTAACCCCCTGGCATTTAAGTTTGCCGAACCACAAATACCCGGCCTTGATTTTTCTTTCAGTGGCTTAAAAACATCAGTATTGTACTTTTTGCAGGCGCAGGTAAAAAAAGACCCGGATTTTATTCAAAATAACCTTGTTGATTTGTGTGCTTCTGTTCAGCACACCATCATCAATATTCTTTTAAAGAAGTTAAGAAAAGCCATTTTACAAACCGGTGTAACACATGTATGTATTGCAGGTGGAGTGAGTGCCAACAGCGGCTTGCGTAAAGCATTAAAAGAAATGGGAGAGAAGTATGGCTGGAAGACTTATATACCTGCCTTTCAATACTGCACAGATAACGCCGCAATGATAGCGATTACAGCGCATTATAAATACATGGCTGGGCAGTTTGCCGAACTAAGTGAAAGCCCTGCGGCGCGTGCAGAATGGTAACTTTCAAACATCTTTCAGTATGTTTGCTGCCTACTAAATTACCGGCTGATGAAACACGTTATTTGCCTGCTTGTTATCATTTTGGCCCTGCAAAAACCTTTCGCCCAAAATTCTGCCGGTATACCGGGTTATACGGGATATGCTTTGCCATCAGAGGGTGATAATGATGAAGCAATGTTTAATGACAGTGCCGGTCTGCGCAACTGGACAAACCCCCACCAAGAAATTAGTTATTATTTTAAGACTAATGAAAGTGGCAAACTAAGCATAGCCTTATTGGCTAAAAATAATATGGGCTCGGCCGCCATTAATGTTTTAGCTGCTGGCCAAATATTTACCGTTACAATCCCCAAAAGCAAAACATTTAAGGAAATACCTGTTGGTGAAATTTCGGTTATTAAAGAAACAGGATATTATCAAATAGCATTACGCTGTGTAAAAAAAACAAGCAAAAATATTGCTGATATACAGGCGGTGCAACTAACCGGCTCCATAATAAACAAAGTGCATTTCAATGCCAAAGTAAGGCGCAATGCGGCATCTGTACATTTAATGTACCCTTTGCCTGATAGCATAAAAGCAGTGGCTTTTTACAACGAGGTTACCGTTCCAAAAGGTACAGACATACCTTATAGTTATTTTATGGCATGTGGCTTTGCGAGAGGCTATTTTGGCATACAGGTAAACAGCAAAACAGAACGCAGGGTGATTTTTTCAGTATGGGATGCCGGTAATGAAGCGGTTGACCGTAATAAAGTGGCAGACACAAACCGGGTTAAACTGGTTGCAAAAGGGGACGGTGTATACGCTGCCGATTTTGGAAATGAAGGCACCGGCGGCCACAGCCACCTGCTGTACAACTGGAGAGCTGACAGCACCTATAAATTTCTTGTAACAGCCCTGCCAGACAGCGCCACACATACCACAACTTACAGCGGGTACTTTTATGCGACCGAATTAAAAGCGTGGAAATTTATTGCGAGCTTCAGAGCGCCAAAAGATGGAGAAAGCCTGCACCACCTGTATTCATTCCTGGAGGATTTTGTTGGCAGTAACGGTGAACAGTACCGCAAAGCATTTTACAATAATGCCTGGGTACAAGATGAGGACGGGCAATGGACCGAATTGCCGCAGGCAACTTTTTCCTGCGATGTAACAGGAAGAGCCGGCGACCGCACAGACTTTGGTGGCGGCGTAGAAAACAATAAGTTTTATTTGTGGAATGGTGGCTTTAAACCCCCCAATGCAAAATATGGTGATAAGTTAGCAAAAGCAGCCACCGGGCAAAAACCTGTTGTGAACCTTTATAACAATGTTGACAGTGCATTGCAGGCGCGGCTGGATATTGAGATAATAAACAAAGCCGTGAAGGATAGCGTTTTAGACACAACAGCATCAGTTAACGGGGTGTATTACAACATACTGGCTGAGGGAAATGGCAATAAAGTTTCAGTTAACGATACTGTTTCAGTTTTTTATAAAGGATGGATACTGAACGGGGACGTTTTTGATTCAACCGGGAAAGAAACAGCGACTTTTCCTTTAAACAGGCTGATAAAAGGATGGCAGTATGCACTGCCGCAATGCAAGGTAGGTGGAAAAATAAGGTTAATAATACCATCCGGCCTTGCTTACAGCATCAGGAGCAGGGCCATAACCATACCACCAAACAGTATACTGGTGTTTGACATTGATGTTGTGGGTGCTAAGAAGGCATCCCGGGGATAAGAATTTCTATTTCAACACGGGTAAGATTATTTTTGATGCATATTGCGTGTTGTGGTAAACCTTAATATCACTTTTAATAAAATCCTTCTCATCACAGTGGTAAATGTCAATAAACTGCTGCGGGTTTCGGTCAACGAGGGGAAACCATGTGCTTTGTATTTGTACCATTATGCGGTGGCCTTTTTTAAAAGTATGGGCGATAGGTGGTAAAGCAAATTTTACTTCCTCTACTTTGCCGGGTATAAATGCCTCCGGTTTCTCATAACTTTTCCTGAACCGGCCACGGAAAATTTCAGCACGTACCAGCATTTGATAACCGCCCATTGGATAAATGTTATCAGGGTCTTTTTCTGCATAAATATCTATATCATTGTAAGAAAGGTTGTCGGGGAAAACGTCAATAACCTTCACCACAAAATCAGCGTCTGTGGTGGAGATACTTGTCATAAGGTCTGCAACTACATTGCCTGTTACCGTAATATCATCATTCAGTGTATCTGTTTGAAAAACCAGTACATCCGGGCGGCGTGAAGCAAACCGCTGGTCATCGGTCATATAATTTCTTGTCCTGTTAAAGTGTACATCTTCAGTATAAGGCACAGGTTTGGCGGGGTCACTTATATATTCACTGTACCCACCGTTTGAAGAGGGTTTATCCCAGCTTAGGCTATTGGCCCCGCTGCCCAGGTATAAGTCTTTATCCTGTTTCTCCGCAGGTGGCCATGTTGAAAAGGTTCTCCACTCATTGCTGCCGGTAACAAAAATATTAGCTTCGGCTATTTGGGAAATATCGCCTTCTCCCTTCAGATAATAATTAAAAAATGGTATTTCAATATGCTGTTGGTACCAATCCGATGTGTTGCTGCCAAAATGTATATTACCCAAATGTGTACCATCATTGCTGGCCCATTGGCCGTGGTACCAGGGCCCGTCAACAATTTTATTAAAAGGTTTACCGGGGTTATTTTCTTCGGCGGCTTTATAGGCGTTCCATGCCCCCCAGCAATCCTCAGCATCAAATAAACCGCCTACCCACAACATGGCTGGTTGCAGGTTTTTAGTGGCATTGCGCGCGTCACGCGCCCTCCACCATGCATCATAATTGGGGTGCGCCATCAGTTCCTTCCAAAAAGCAATACTGTCCCCCAAAAGTTGGGTAAGGTTTTTTAATGTGCCTGTTTCAAGATAAAATTTGTAGTTATCATGTGTGTAATAGTCAAAACTTGTGGGCCCGACGGTGGTGGGTTGCGGGCGTGGTTTGCCGAAAGATGAATAGAAGGAAAAAGCGTCCATCTGGAAAAATGCACCGTTGTGGTGAAAATCATCGCCGATAAACCAGTTTGTAACAGGCGCCTGCGGGCTGACGGCCTTTAGAGCCGGGTGATTGCTGGCTGCGGCCATGGTTGAATAAAAGCCAGGATAGGAGATGCCAAACACACCAACATTACCATTGTTATTTGGAATATTTTTTACCAGCCAGTCAATGGCATCATAAGTATCGCTGGCCTCATCAATTTCATTGCCTTTTTTGCCTGGGTTAAATGGCCTTATGTCCTTGTATGTGCCCTCGCTCATCCATCTTCCCCGCACGTCTTGGGTTACCATAATGTATCCCTCTTTAAAATAGGCTTTTTTATATCCTTTCCACCATGCGGCCCAGTTTGATTCACCGTAAGGCGCACAAGAATAAGGTGTCCTTGTCATAAGTATCGGGTGTTTTACTGATGGATCTTTAGGCATATAAACCGAGGTAAACAGTTTAACACCATCCCGCATAGGTATTTGATATTCTTTCTTAATGTAATTGTTTACAATCCAGGCGGAATCTGGTTCCTGCGCAAAGGCATGTATGGCGGCAAGCAGTAAAACCGCAATGAAAATTTTTCTCATGAGAAGATGTTAAGTGCGTTATGATTTGCACCTTTTATGGGGTAAAGCTAAAGATAAGCATTAAAGATATTGCCGGGTACTAATTTATACCTTAGAAACTTTGTAACCTATTATAACATTCACGCAAATTTAGCCGGTTGGTATGCTGCGTCGTAGTGATAAAGAAAAATCAGCAAGGGGCGGAATACTGAAAAACCGGACGAAGCACATGCGTAATAATCCGCGTTGGCGGTATTGGGAATGATTTTAGCAAAACGAACAAGCGTTCGCAACTTTTACGATATTTGCGCCCTTAAAATGGAATTGATATGAGGGTTGCAATAAATGGGATGGGTCGCATCGGGCGATTGTTGTTCAGAAGATTATTGGGTACAAACTTTGAATTGGTAGCGGTTAACGATGTGATGGATGCTGCTAACCTGGCCTACCTTTTAAAATATGATTCCTTATATGGGAAGCTTGATAAACCGCTTGCATTAAAAGGGCTCGAACTCATATCCGGGGCACAAAAAATAATGGTGTTACAGGAAGAAGACCCTGTTAACTTACCGTGGAAAGAATTGGGCATTGATGTGGTGCTTGAATGTTCAGGCAGGTTTACTAAAAAAGAGCTTGCTGAGCAGCATATTACTGCAGGTGCTAAAAAGGTATTGCTTTCAACCACAGGTTCGGCAGATATACCTTTGCTCATATTTGGCTTTAACCACCATAAATTGACACCCGAAACAAACATCGTTTCTCCCGGCGGTTGTATGACCAACTGCACAACGCACATTCTTTACATCCTTAATTCTATTGGCATTGATACAGCGCAGATAAACATCCTTCATTCTTACACCTCCCGGCAGGAATTGGTTGATACGGCCCACAAACAATACAGGCGGGGCCGGGCTGCCGCAGAATCAATTATACCGGTTGAGATTGACCTGCACTATTCACTGGAAAGGCTGTTGCCCCCATTAACGGGCCGGATTGCAGCAATGTCTACGAGGGTGCCAGTAACAAACGGCGCCATGGCTGATATTACCATACAGTTTAAGCATGCGTGCTCAAAAGAACAGGTGAACGCGTTGTTTAAAAAAGCTGCCGCGCTGGAATTTAAAGGCATTGTGGATTATACTGAAGACCCCGTGGTGTCCGCTGATATAACCGGTGACCCGCATTCGTGTATTATTGACGGAACATTAACCTCCGTTATCGGAAAGCAGGCAAAACTTATTGCCTGGTTTGATAACGAATATGGTTATACCAGCCGCATGCTTGACTGGCTTGAATACTGGCAAAAAATGATATAAAACTGGCCGATTCTGCAGCTACCACTCAATTTTATCCGGGTGAAGTTTGTTAAAGCTCAAACTTTCAAACTCTTTACAACCTTTATTGCCTTTTCTTTGTAATATAATTTTCGTACATGGGCAAACTGTTTTATTTGTTGTTTATTACGTTGTACCCCGTAGCGGCGAGGGTGCTTTCGTTGTTCAACAAAAAGGCAGGCTTGTGGGTTAAAGGCCGGCATCATGTACTTGACCATGTGGTATTTAACTGCCAGCGTGACCCATCACCAAAAATTTGGGTGCATTGCTCTTCATTAGGAGAATTTGAACAAGGCCGCCCCCTTATGGAAGCGCTGAAAAACACTTATCCTCAATACAAGTTATTGCTTACTTTTTTTTCCCCATCAGGCTACGAGGTGCAAAAAGAATACAGCGGCGCTGATTATATTTTTTATATGCCTATGGATTCATTCCTTACTGCTATACGGTTTTATAATGCCGTTCAGCCTAAATTGGTAGTTTTCATCAAGTATGAATTCTGGTATTATTACCTGCATGAGGCCGCAAAACGTAAAATTCCGTTACTATTGGTATCAGGCATTTTCAGAAAATCGCAATTGTTTTTTAAGTGGTATGGTGGTTTTTACAGGAGCATGCTGCAATGCTTCACGCACCTGTTTGTCCAAACCGGGGAAGCCGCAAATTTACTGGCAGCTATAAATGTTACCAATGCAACTGTTACCGGGGACACCCGCTTTGACAGGGTACTGCAACTGGCCGCAAAGCCAGCCAGGTATTCGTGCATTGACGATTTTTGCGCTGGTAAAAAAGTAGTGGTGGCCGGAAGTACCTGGACGGATGATGACGAAGAATTAGACCACTATGCTAACACCCATAAGGAATACAGGTTTATTATTGCCCCGCATGATATAGGAGATGAGCGGTTGCATGAGTGCGACCAGTTATATAAGCATTCAATACGGTATTCCAAATATGTTGAAAAGACAGAAAAAAAGCAGGAAATTGACAACAGCATCAATACCATTATTATTGATAATATCGGGATGCTTAAATACCTGTATGCCTATGCAACGGTGTGTTATATAGGCGGGGGTTTTGGCGGTGATGGTGTACATAATGTAACTGAAGCTGCTGTTTATTATAAACCCGTGGTATTTGGCCCTGTATATGATAAATATGTAGAAGCTGTGGCCCTTATTGACAATAATGCCGCTTTTGATGTAGATGATGCCCTGGAACTTGAAGCACAGTTGGATGAATTGCTGACAAATGAAGAGTTATATAACAGCGCCTGTAAAAATGCCGGCGACTACATTAAAAATAACGCTGGGGCAACAAGCCAGGTGATGGCGTATATTCAGGAAAAACGCCTTTTAACTAATTGATCAAAAACCTTAACCGCTTCTGAAGTTTCATTCCAGGCAAGCTTTAGTTTCAGTTCGCGCTTAATCCAAAATTCTGCTTCCGCCAAAATACTAAAACTGTTAATGGTTTTAATGCTTCTCTCATACATTACTTCGTCACCCCTGAATAATTCATTAATAAATACATAACGGTCATTAATACCTATAGCCTTTTTTAAATCTTTTACTGGTGATGATTGCAGTACGGCCCCAAGCTCAACGCTATTGGCCCTAAGTCTCTCATTGAGGCTTTCCCCTTTGGTGCCGATAATCTCGTTTAACTCAGCCCTTGTGGTTTGCTGGTGGGTTAATGTTGGTATTTCCTTAATAGGGTCGAATTGTAACGGCTGTTTAGGAATAGTCAACTCAGGTTTTTGCGGTGGGGCTGTTTCCCGCACTTCCTCAACGGCGGGCGGTATAGCTATTGTAACAGGCGCTTCCTTCTCAGGTATCGGGGCCGGGGGTTTGGATGGAATAGGCATTTCCTGACCGGCAACTACATTGTTAATATAGGCCGGCATTACAACAGATACCTTTTTACCTGCGCCAGCGGTTGCCTGGGCCTGTTGCTGCAATTCCGCCGCAAGCAATTGTATGGTCACAAGCATTTTGCCTGCATCGGCGTTATCGTGATACTGTTGTAATAAACGTTCTATTAATGCGCCCGTTCTTTCCATGAATATTATACTTTTGAGGATTAAACGCCATATCCTCAAAAAAGATTGCCTCTTAAAGAATTGCCCGTTCTTTAAAAAAGCAGTTATCTAATGGGGATAGTAGGTTAAAATTACGAACGATTTTTCTTAATGACATTAAGTTTTTTATAAATGTTTATAGAACCAGGCATTATAGGAGAGAAGCGGGGATGGATTGAAGTAATATGCGGCAGTATGTTCAGCGGCAAAACGGAAGAGCTGATAAGACGCTTAAAGCGGGCTAAAATTGCCAACCTGAAGGTAGAGATTTTTAAGCCGTCGTTTGACAAACGTTACGACGAGGTGGCTGTTGTAAGCCATGATGCAAACAAAATACATTCAACCCCGGTTGATAATTCACAGGCTATTTTACTGCTGGCCGGCAACGTTGACGTGGTTGGTATTGATGAGGCCCATTTTTTTGATATGGGAATAGTGCAGGTTTGTGAGGCGCTTGTGTTAAGGGGCACGAGGGTAATAGTCGCGGGCCTTGATATGGACTACATGGGAAGGCCCTTCAGGCCGGTGCCGGAACTACTTGCCATTGCTGACTTTATAACCAAGCTGCATGCAATATGTGTTGTGTGTGGAAATATCGCTGCTATCTCTTACCGTAAAACAAAAAATACAGAGCAATTTTTGTTGGGTGAGAAAGACACGTATGAACCACGCTGCAGGCGATGTGCCGCAACGGGCAATTAGGGTTTTTTGGATGAATTGCCGGTCGAATCCTGCGGCAATATCTTATTGCCAACAGCGCAATCGAGACATAACCGTTTATTACAATAGTTATTTTTCAGTTCAATAAGCGCCTGCGAATCCAGGGCATTTTGGTTTAGTACCTCGCGTTCTTTCCACTTATTCGTAATAGTATTATTTTCCGGAGGCAGCTGCAATAGCCATCGCACCGGCATGTCCTTAAACTGCGGTTCATTGCGGTCAACACCATAGGCAAAAAGTATGGGGATTACTGTATTTATAATGATGTTATTGGCCATTTGTTTGCCCAGTGTTTTGTGGCTGTAAGGTGTTGGCTCGTCAAAACAATAATGATAATTCCAGTAGTCATTGGCGGTAACGGTAAACATACCCTGTATGCCAGCAATAGTTTTTGTTTCTTTGATAAGGGAAAAGAGGTGGGAAGACTGATGAATAAGCATGGCAAGCTGAGCAAGCCTTATTGTTGGAAAATTGGCGGGGCGCATGCGCAGAAAAGAAGGCGCTTTGTTTACCTGTTTCAGTGAATATTTTTTTGCAAGAAAGTGATATTCTTTTTGAAGCATTAATGGATAATCTTCTTTAAACTCAGCATTTAATAACCCGGCCTGGCCAAGCAACAATGCTTCAAGCTGGTGAAGCTGATTTTTGTGTTTAGCCAGTACATTTATAGAAACGGATTTGCTTACTTCCTGGAAAACATTGGCATTAACCGGTATGCCAAAATTTCTTGCCAACATCCACCAGAACACTTCCTCCCAATGGCTATTTGATTCTTTTAGTAATTGAAGCACTTCTTTTGATTTGCGCATCAGCCTTTCAATTGCCAGCCGCTCCTTCCATGAAAACCATGCGATGCCGCTTAGAGCAGGCAAAAAACTTTCACATGGCACAAAACCGGTGTGCTGCATAAGCCGGGTATATTTCTGCAACATTATTACCGGTACAAATGGCTGCAGTTCAAGTGTTTGCAGTTGAAGACCTGTTGAATCTTTTATTTCCATGTCGTTTTGCCAAACAACATGCAGGATGATATTTTGATAATTTTTATCTGCCTGGTGGTTATGATTGTACCAGTCCGAGGCTTTTACATGTAATTCAATATTGCCGGCCCAGGTAGTATTGCCAAGTTTTATTTTGCCCTCTGAAAAGTCAGGCCCCTGGTTGGTGTTATATTGACCGGGGTGTAAAATATAAAGCAATGTACCATCTATGGTACTAAGGGATTGTTTATTGAAGTACTGAAATTGCCAGATGAATTGCAGCAATCGCTCGGTCATGGTTGAAAATTATTTTATTTTTATAACGGCACAAAATTTTGCATCGTTATTTTTTATTCCATCCTGCCCAATTCCTGCACAACCCGGCTAACAGGTAACCCCATAACATTATAAAAATCGCCGGATATGCTCTGTATGCCTACAACGCCAATCCACTCCTGTATGGCGTAGGCGCCGGCTTTGTCATAGGGTTTGTATTTATCCACATAAAACTCAACCTGCTTTTGTGTCAGCGTATGAAAACTTACCTCCGTTATATCCGCAAAGCTGGTCTCTTCAGTCCCTTTCATTAATACAACACCGGTTATAACCCTGTGTGTTTTGCCAGAAAGAGCTTGTAATATATCAATGGCATCCTGCCTGTTTTTTGGCTTGCCAATTACTACATCGCCCAATACAACTATTGTATCCGCCGCCAGTATTACAGACGGTTGTTCATTAGTTTTTATCATTCCTGCAATTGCCAGGGCCTTATTACGTGCAATAAATACCGGTACTTCCTCTACAGGCATTTCAGTGGGGTAATTTTCATCGGTTTCTTTTACCAGTATGTCAAAAGGCACTTCGGCCCATTCAAGCAACTGTTTTCTTCTTGGAGATTGAGAGGCGAGAATAATTTTCTTCATTTTTCAAAGTAAAAATAAAATCTGTAAGGGCTTACCTGCACCAGGGTGATAAATTACCGGGCCGCTAATGGTAATATTTAAAAAAAATCATTGACAGGATGCCTGTAAGCATAACCAGTTTAATTAATGAGCTAAGTGAATGAAACTGTTTGCTTGTTCTCGCATCGTATAGTTTTTTAAATATCCATAACAGCGGGGCGATGATAAATACCAGGCAGTAAATAATGCTTAGCCACCACTGCAGGCGGGCCGCATATACCTGTACAATAACCAACACAGCAATCAGCACTATCAGCCAAACCGCCACAAAAACCTTTGTTGCATTTATACCCCAAATAATAGGCATAGTTCTGCAACCGTATTTGCGGTCTCCTTCAATATCTTCCATGTCCTTCACTACTTCTCTTACCAGCGAAATAATAAACGCAAACCCTGCAAACAGGAAAGTTTCCCTGATAATCTTCTCAGCCCGGAAGTTGTTATGGATATTTATAATATTATTGTTCTCACACCATGTAATTACCAGTATAACCCAGGCCGTAAGCAGAGATATTATCACATTACCTATTAAAAACTTCTTTTTAAGAGAGATTGAATAAACAAACAGCAATATCACGCAAATACAGTTGGATACTCCCAGTAAAAATATCCTGGTGGTGATATCAAGATAAAACCCGATAGCAATGCCTGTTACGCTTAATATAAGGTGCCACACGATGGTCCATCGCCGGTGTATTATCTTGTCAACCACCATTTTTTCCGGTTTGTTAACAAGGTCAATGTTAAGATCAAAATAATCATTTATTATGTACCCCGCAGCCGCTATTAATACTGATGACAGGCACAGTAATACGAAATGCCAGCCAAAAATAATTGGCACCATGCCGGCCTTTGCGTAAACAGGCATAATTATGCAATACACAAACAAGAGCTGCGTTAGCATAATAAATACCAGGTTTGGCCAGCGAATTAAGCGGAAAAAGGCAGCTATTAATTTCAGCAGGAAAAAATTTTATTACACAAAATAAGCAGTAATATTCTACATGGTAAAATTGAAAGTATTACTGTGATTTTATTAACGTATTTATCTCCCAGTCGCCCCTCAGTTTCAGCACTTTTTCAATTACGTCCCTAACGCACCCCTCGCCTCCTTTAAAAGGGGAGATATATTTGCTTATCTCCTTTATTTCTGCTACGGCATCCCGCGGACAGCACGGCAGGCCTGCCAGCAGCATTACTTCAAAATCCGGAATGTCGTCTCCCATAAATAATACCTGGTTGACTTTTATGTCATATTTAATCATAAAATCCTGCAACACTTTCTTTTTATTGCTGCACTCCATAAAAATATGTTTTACCCCAAGCTTTGTCAATCGCTCAATGGCCTCATAGGAGTTGCCCCCGGAAATTACCACCACCTGGTAACCTTTTTTAATAGCCAGTTGCAAGCCGTAACCGTCTTTTATATTCATTTTTCTCACCTTCCGGTCCCCATTAAATAAAAAAAGGCTGCCATCGGTCAAAACACCGTCCATATCAAAAACCAGCGTCGTTATATTTTTGAATAGTTCCAGTACGTTCATAGTTTTCAATCTATTGTTTTGTAAGAAAGCGTTTTTTTGAAAAAGAAAACAAATTTCTCAACAAATACTACTAAAAGGTGAGTTCAAAAAAATTATTAACGAACAGTTGTTTGTTTTGGTTAAAGTATTTAATTTAGCCTAAAAATAAGCAGTTTACCCCTTTAGCAGCAATTTCAAACCTTTTTGGATTATGTAATTGATGGACTTGAGGGTGTTTGTTTTTATGACAAATAGATAAAAGATAAGCTAGTTTTGATAATAGGGTTTTTATTAATTTGATCGGTTGCTTGCTCATAACAACTCCCTGCCTGCTCTCTGGCGGGGATTTTTTATTCCTGTTTTTCCTCATAAAATGTTGTTATACTGTCGGATATGGTTTTGTATATATCATGTTGCAGGGGGTAGCCTTTCAACATTTCCAGGTGTTTATTAATGGTTTGATAGTCCTTTCTTATAGCCGGGCCAGTTTGCATACCGGCTGGTGAATAAGCCGTGGCTCTTTGCGCCACCTCCCGTATAAGAGGAGTAAACATATGGAAATTGAGGTGCTCATGCACACAAAAATCTTCAGCCAGTGTGTACAGGTAATTAGTGAAGTTTGAAACAACTACTGCGGCTACATGCAGTTTGAGGCGTTTTTCATCATCAGCAAAATTAACAATGGGAGAAATGCTTTTGGCCAGGTCTTCCAAAGTCTTCCTGGCAAAAACAGTGCTTCCGTCAATTAAAAAAGGTACTATAGGGTTGTAACGGGTTTCTTTTCGCAGACTTTGCAATGGGTATAAAACACCGTAGTGTTCAGTTGTGTTTTTTAATACCCCGGCCGGAACCGGTCCTGAAGTATGTACCACTACTTTACCGGGCAATTGTAGTTGGGTCGCCAATTTGCTGATTGCATCATCCTTTACTGCAATAATAAATAAATCTGCATCCTGGTCAATATCGCCAATGTAGCCATGTTTTTGTGCATTTAATTCAACAGCAAGTTGTTGCGCATGTTCCACCGTTTTACCGTAAATACCAGTTATTAAATGCCCGGCAGCCTTAAGCAACCGCCCGATTACTGAGGCTGTGTTACCTGAACCAATAATAGCGATACGCATAGTTTAGTATAAATGAGCGATAAAATTACCGTATCGTACAGCAACAATAAAAAATAGGCAATTATTAAAGTAATATGGCATAATATTTCGGCAAATTCTACCGAACCTATTTAATAATTAAACTATTATGACCATGGAAACACCAAACGCACATATAGTTGAAGTGCTGAACGACCTGATTGCGATAAACAACGACCGGGTTAAAGGCTATGAACGCGCACTTAAGGAATTGAAAAATGAGGATATGGATTTGAAGCCATTATTTTTGTCAATGATCGACGAAAGCCGTGATATTAATATTACACTTGGTCGCGAGGTAGAAGTATATAAAGGCGAAATAGATACGGATACGAGTACACGGGGTAAATTATATATGGCCTGGATGAGTATAAAGGCAGCATTTACAGGCAACGACAGGCACACTTTACTGGAAAATTGCGAAGTTGCGGAAGACGCTGCTCAACAGGCATACCAGCGGGTAATTGATGCAGCAACCCTGCCTGAGTATTTGCTGGAAATGATTTACGACCAACAGCAGAGTTTACGGGTATCTCATAATGAGATAAAAGTCTTCAGGGATAACGCGGTACATGCCTGACGCGGTTAATTGCAGGTTTTTTAATTAAATTATAACCTTGAAATCGTCCGGCTCACAAGCTCTGGGTTAGGGGATAGACTTATTTTTTTAAATATCAATTAATTTGTTCTCTGTTCCCCACCATATTCCGTTAAAATTGTACATTGCAGTATAAGCACTTGCAGCATTAACTATTAGCCTGTTGGCATGGACGATTTCATTTTATTTCTATACCAGAATGTATTTTATTTACTGGCGGTTGCCGGTATGATAGTGCTGGCGAAATTTTTTGCAGGCTTGGTTTTTTTTAAAGGGAATGTTGTTGACAGCGTTACCAAATTTTTTCGGTTTTATACCGGCAGTAATATTGCTATGACAGAAACCACCCGTGAGAAAGCTTTTAAACGCTTAAATAACGCGATTAATTTACTCATATACCTGCTTGTATTTTTATCAGTTACTGTTTATTTTATTCACCCTGACATAATTGAGTAAAAAGCCGCGTAACGTATTTTAATCTTTAACCCTTTGCCCAATTTTATCCAAAGTACCTCACTTTAAAAATTTCTGCTTTTTTGTGTAACCTTTTTGTTTTGCCGAAGTTTGTATTACCACATTGCAAAAAAATAATACGAAAACTGCTTGGATATTTTGTCGGATAATGCATTAATGCTGAAAGTGAAGTCCGGAGACCTGGATAAAATGGCGCTGCTTTTTAAGCGCTATCACAGGCCGTTATATGGCTTTCTCTTTCACATGACAGGAAAGCAGCAGGAGAGCGAGGACATGGTGCAGGAAGTTTTTTATCGCATGCTTCGGTCGCGGCACACTTTTACCGGTGAAGGTGAGTTTAAAACCTGGATGTACCACCTGGCAAGAAATATTGTAAAAGATTATTACCGCAAAGAAAAACGTACCGGTAATAGTTATGAAGCAAATGCATTTTCGGAAAAACTTGCCGGCGGCGCTTTGGCGGATGAAGTAGTACAAAAAAAGCAGGATATTGAACAGTTACAGCAGGCGATAAATAATCTTAGTGATGAAAGCCGGGAAGTATTGGTGCTAAGCCGCTACCAGGAATTAAAATACGCGGAAATAGCTAATATCCTGGGGATAAGCGAAGGCGCCGTTAAAGTACGCATACACCGCGCAATTACACAGTTAAAAGTGCTGTACAGGCCGCAGCAAACTAAAATTGCATAACATGAAATGTGAATTTGAAAAGGAGCAATTAACACTTTATATGAATAACCAGTTAACAGCAGGTGAAATCGCCGCTGTGGAAAAACATATAACTGAATGCGCCGAATGCCGTTCGGAGCTAGCGGCAAGTACTGAGATGTGGGATTTGCTTGAAGGGATTAAAACGCCGGAGCCGGGTGCTAACATGCAGGTTAAATTTGATGTAATGCTGGATGTGTATAAGAAATCATTAGCGGATAAAAAGAAGCTTTCGTTAGGGGTGTTTTACAAATTGAAGCAGCTGTTTATTATGCAACCACGATTTGCCATGGGGTATAGTATTATTTTAATTGCCATAGGCGTTGGCTCCGGTTTAATGGTGGGCAGACCGGTGCACCCAATGGCAGCGGGCGGCAAAGTGGATTCGCTGGCAGCGCAGGTGCATGATTTAAAAGAGGCCGTAACACTGGCGTTACTGCAAAACCCTTCGGCTTCGGAGCGCATACGCGGCGTGAGTTTTACCAGTGAGATAAAGGGGGAGAATAAAAACGTTATAAACGCGCTTTTCACCACGCTTAATAATGACGATAACCCAAATGTACGCATTGTTACCCTGGAGGCGCTGGTGCACTATGCAAGCGACCCGGCTGTAAGAGAAGGCCTGGTAGAGTCAATCCTCCAGCAGGATTCTCCGCTCGTACAGTCTGCCCTGGCAGATATTATGCTGAAATTACAAGAGAAGAAAAGTGTGCAGCCTTTTAAAAAGCTGTTGCAGCAAAAAGACCTTAACAACCTGGTACGGTCTAAAATAGAGGAGACTATTAATCATCTAATCTAAACAATCCATGTATGAAGAAATTATTTATCCCGTTACTTGCGGGACTGGTATTATGTTGCCTTAATTCGGCCATAAAGGCCCAGGAATTTAAGGAGCATATCAGTAAGCAGTTTGCCCCTCAAAAGTCACCGGAAGCTACTGTGCTATCCATTTATAACCTCCAGGGCTCTATAAAAGTGGAAGGTTATGACGGTGATAAAGTACTGATTGAAATTGACAAAACAATTTCAGCAAAAGACAATAATTGGCTTGAGATAGGTAAGAAAGAATTTGAACTCGGTTTTGACCAGCAACCAGACACTATTTGGTGTTACATTGCTGAGCCTTACGATAGCCGGCCACATAGCTGGGAGCACAGGAATTGGAACGACCAGCGACGGATTGAATACACTTACACACTTGAATACACGGTTAAAGTGCCTTATAATATGAACATAAATGTGTCAACCGTTAATAATGGCAAGGTTGAAGTAAGTGACGTTGCAGGTATTTTAAATGTGCACAATGTTAATGGGCCTATTACTATAAAAAATGCCAAAAACACTACTGATGCGCATACCATTAACGGTAACCTTACAGTTAATTACCTGTCAATACCGCCCGGTAATTCAAGTTACTACACGTTAAACGGTACGCTGTCTGTTACCTATCCTAACAACCTTTCGGCAGATTTAACTTTTAGGAGTATGAATGGCGGCTTTTATACTGATTTTGATAATGTTGAGGTATTGCCCGCCCGCATTACCAAATCAGTAGAAAAAAACGCTGATGGAACAACCTATAAAATAAATAAAGACAATGACATACGTATAGGGTCGGGTGGTAAAACTTTTCACTTTGAAACACTTAACGGTAATGTTTACATTAAAAAACAATCGTAAATTAAACAACATGAAAACTATAAGAATTTTTAGCGTACTGCTTTGTACTATTTTATTTACCGGCAAAATTTTAGCCCAGCAATCAATAACGGTACCCCTCAGCGATCCGGGTAAAAGCTACAAACTTGATGTGGGCCTGTTAGATGGTTCAATAAAAATAACAGGGTATGAAGGTAAGGATATTATTGTGGATGTGCAGACAGATTCAACTCGGCAGAAGCATAACCAAGATGGAACAGGTGTTAATGTCAATACGTCCGTTAATGTAGATTTAACCACGCAGAAGCACAGCGAAGAAGGCAGCAATGCCGGTATGCGCAGAATTAACGGTGGTAATTCCATTGACCTTTCAGCTACCGAAAAAGACAATACCGTTTCTATTAATTCAGGCTTTGCGAGAAAAAATGTTACGGTAATAATAAAAGTTCCGCAAACAACTGCCAGCTTTAAAATAGGCACTGTAAATAACGGTAACATTTACATAAGTAATGTAAACGGCACCCTTGAAGTTACTAATGTAAACGGCGAAATTGTTTGTAATAATATTTCCGGTTCTGTTGTAGCTAATACTGTTAATGGTAAGGTATTAGTAACCTTCAAATCAATTGACCCTAAGGCGGCCATGGCTTTTTCAACACTGAACGGCAATGTTGATGTTACCCTGCCCGCAGATGCTAAAGCTAACATGAAGCTTAAGTCAGACCGCGGGGAAATATATACCGACTTTGATATGGCGATTGACAAATCTCAGCCTAAAACCAATGTTTCCAACGAAGGAGGTTATCATCACATCAGCATTGAGGATTGGGTGTATGGCAAAATTGGCGGTGGTGGTCCTGAAATAATGATGAAGAATATGCAGGGCAACATATATGTGAGGAAAGCGAAATAATCCATCAGCAAAATTGATTTCAAACAATTGTAATTACTCCCTGCCTGCCAGGGAGTAATTATACAGAAGCTATTTATATGCTTAAATCATATCTTAAAACATCTGTTCGTTTTTTGCTGAAAAACAAAACGTTCAGCCTTGTTAATATTACCGGCCTTACGCTTGGTACTTTATGTTGCCTGTACATTGTGCTGTATGTTACGGATGAATACAGCTATGATAAACAGCATAAAAATGTGCAGGATATTTACCGTATTGATGTACACTCTGTTGCTAAAACCCGGGGTTATGAAGATGATTGGTCAACCACTGTTGCGCCTGTTGCCCCTTTAATGAAGCATGATTTTCCTGAAGTGGAACAATTTACGCGCGTAGTACCCTTTTTAGGTGTAGATAAACAATTGCTGTTTTATAAAAATAAAAGTTTTTATGAAACTGACGCTGTGTATGTTGATTCCACTTTTTTTGATGTTTTTTCATTTCATTTTATAGTAGGCAATAAGTCCACTGCCTTACAGCAACCCTATTCAGTTGTGTTGCTTAAGCCTGTTGCCGATAAATTGTTTGGCAAGGAGAACCCTGTAGGTAAAACCATAAGTATTGATAACCAGGATGACGGCAAACATGATTTTACAGTACAGGGTGTAATTGATGAAAGCCTTGGCAAATCGCACATTCATGCAAATATGTTTATAACTATGAATAGCGGCAGGGTTGGCCGTTATATGCTTACAACTGATAACTGGATAAGCAATAGTTATGTATCATCATATATCAAATTGAAACCCGGCGTGAATGCTGCAGCGCTGCAGAAAAAATTTCCTTCATTCATCAACAGGTATGGCGCAGCGCAGCTAAAAGAGTGGGGGATAGCAGAACGTCTTTTCCTTCAGCCGGTGCGTTCCATCCACACAACCGTTTTTACAAAAGGGGTAACCATAACAAAGCCGGTCAGTCCTTCGTTTTTAACCATCCTTTCTCTTATCGCAATATTAATACAGGTTATTGCCTGCATTAACTTTATGAACCTTTCTACTGCGCGCGCTTCAAAACGTGCTAAAGAGGTTGGCGTAAGAAAAGTGATTGGTGCAGGCAGGAAGGATTTGATAAAGCAGTTTATCGGTGAGTCGTTTCTTCTTTCATCTATGGGCGTACTGCTGGCATTGCCCCTGCTTTTAGTACTAATGCCCTATCTGAATGCGCTTACAAAAGCAGATATAACCTATGCATTCCTGGCTGATTACAGGATATGGGTTGCTATCGCCTCTATGATAATAATTACCGGCTTGCTGGCCGGCAGCTATCCTGCATTTTATTTATCAGCTTTCCGGGTTATAAAAGTGCTGAAAGGCAATTTTACAAGCCACGTATCCGCCGCCGGTTTGCGGCGTTCGCTGGTAGTGTTCCAGTTCGCTTTGTCAATTGCACTCATTACTATTATTGTCATCATGTACAGCCAGTTAAACTTTATCAAAAACAAGAGCCTTGGGTTTAATAAGGAACAGCGGCTGGTTTTGTCTTTATACTCGGGTGAAGGTTTTGACAGGTTGCCGTTGTTTATTGACGACGTGCGCAAACTTGCCGGTGTAAAAATGGCCAGTAATGCAAGCAAATACCTGGGTACCGATATTTTATTCAACAATAACTTTTTAACACCACATGAAAATGAATCACAAGGCACCAATGCCAATTTTATTATTGCAGATGAATATTTTGTGAAAACCAATGGTATACAAATAATAACGGGCAGGGATTTCCGCCCTGCAGATTCGGCCAAAGTGCTGGTGAATGAGACCATGGTTAAAAAAATGGGGTTAACCCCTGCAACTGCCGTTGGAACATTGTTGCATGACAGCCAGGACAGGGTAGAAGAAATTATTGGTGTGATGAAGGACTTTAATTATGGCTCGCTGCACAATGATGTGGGCAGCTTTTTATTATGGATAAACAATAAGCATAATGGTTACTGGCCTTACATAACTGTGTGTGCTTCTACGGGTGATTACAAAAGCCTTATTTTAAACATGGAGGCCCTTTGGCGCAGGGATTTACCGGGCGTACCATTTGATTATGCATTTTTGGATGAAGAAGTACAAAAATTATACGAAGCAGACATCACGGTTTCCAGTATTATTACTTCCTTTACTTTAATGGCTATATTTATTTCTTGCCTTGGCCTGTTTGGGTTGGCTGCTTTTAGCGCAGAACAAAGGCGTAAAGAAATAAGCGTACGCAAAGTATTAGGCGCGAGCGTAACTGGTCTTACAGGGCTATTATCAAAAGACTTTTTGCAATTGGTGGGTATTGCTTTTGTAATAGCAGCACCTATTGCCTGGTGGGCTATGCACACATGGTTACAGGGGTTTGCTTACAAGGTTACTATTAGCTGGTGGATGTTTGCAATTGCGGGTGCAGTATCTTTATTTATCGCGCTGGCAACAGTAAGCTACCAGGCTGTTAAAGCGGCAATAGCCAACCCGGTAAAAAGCTTAAGGAGCGAGTAAATGTTCTGGCGTAAACTGCTATGTGGGCAATAGTATTGAAATGTACGTTTTTTCTGTATTTGCCCTATCTCGCTTACATTTGTTTGCATGAAAAATGTAGCACTAAGCATTCTTCTCTTTATTCTGGCCACCAGTGTTTATGCACAGTCAACAATGGTTGTGGGGCCGGGCAGGGAAGTTGACCCTTACCATTACCAGTCAATAAAGTCGGCAGCATACAGTAAGGCATGTGTTGCCAGCGCTCACCCCATTGCCAGCCAGGTAGGTATTGCTATTATGAAGCGGGGAGGAAATGCTTACGACGCTATGATTGCCACCCAGCTTGCTTTAGCTGTTGTTTATCCTGCGGCTGGTAATATAGGCGGCGGCGGTTTTTTAACGGGCCGCCTGAGCAATGGAAAGCTAATTACCATTGATTACCGTGAAATGGCATCGGGGCAGGCAACAAAAAACATGTATCTTGATAAAAACGGGAACCCTGAAATGAACTTGTCGCAGAATGGCAGTTTGTCATCCGGCGTGCCCGGAACAGTGGCAGGCCTTTTTGCTACCCATAAATATGCCAAGCTGCCATTTAAGGAACTTATACAGCCCGCTATTGACCTTGCTGAAAACGGCTTTGTTATATCTGCATCCCAGGCGAGGGATTTTAACAGCCTTAAGAATGTTTTTCTTAAATATAATACCAAACCAACCGCTTTTGTAAAAGCAACGCCGTGGAAAGAAGGTGATACTTTGTTTCAGCCAGAACTTGCGGCTACATTAAAGCGCATTCGCGACAATGGCGCCAGGGGCTTTTACGAAGGAGAAACAGCTAAACTGGTTGTAGATGAAATGCGGCGCAGCGGTGGCATTATCAGCTACGATGATTTAAAAAATTACACAGCTAAAGAGCGGTCCCCGATAACGTTCAATTACCGTGGTTATGAAATTGTCAGCTTTCCGCCCCCGAGCAGCGGCGGTTTATTAATAGCGCAAATGCTGAAGATGATTGAAAAATTTCCTGTAGGCAGTTATGGATTTGAGTCAACACGGAGTACCCAACTGATGATTGAGGCTGAAAGGCGCGCTTATGCCGACAGGGCTGAGCACATGGGTGACCCCGATTACTGGAAAGTGCCGGTAAAAACATTAATAAGTGATGAATACCTGGCAGAACGTATGAAAGACTATGATTCAACGCATGCTTCAAAAAGCACTGATATACAGGCCGGAATAATTCACGAAAGCGACCAGACGACCCATATAAGTATTATTGACGCTGATGGTAATATGGTAGCAGTTACAACAACACTTAATAACAGCTATGGAAGTAAAACGGTAGCCGGGGGAGCAGGCTTTTTACTGAATGACGAAATGGATGATTTTAGCGTAAAACCAGGTGTGCCTAACCTGTACGGTGCTACCGGGGGAGCTGCTAATGCCATATCGCCCGGCAAACGGATGCTTAGTTCTATGACGCCTACGCTGGTATTAAAAGATAATAAGCCGTTTATGGTAGTGGGTACGCCGGGAGGAACCACAATACCCACTTCTGTCTTTCAAAGTATTGTGGATGTGATTGATTTTGGTATGAATGCTGATGATGCTGTGAATAAGCCAAAATTTCACCACCAATGGTTACCGGATGAAGTTATTTTGGAGAAAGGTTTTCCGGAAGAGACAAAGACGACCCTTGAAAAAATGGGTTATACAATTAAGGAGCGTGGCGCTATAGGCAGAACCGAATTAATAAAAATATTGCCTGACGGAATGCGCGAAGCTGCTGCTGACAAAAGAGGGGACGATAGTGTTGCGGGGTACTAAATTAAACTGGTTATTCTATCTTTCTTATATCCTTTTGCCTGTCTTTACTAAAATCTGTTTTATCAAAGTCGGGGTGGGTATTCAGTTCAATTACCGTTCCTTTTATATGGTCTATTTCCACTAATAACTTATTTGTAGTAAAATCAAAAATATGCCCGCCATGCCTGTGGTCGTCGGCAATAAAGTGCACATGGTAGCCAGGCACATTTGTGCGCGCCATAAATGACGGCATTAAAAACCCCGCACAAGTACCGGTTATGTTGTTAAAATTAAAATTGGCCTGTCCGCCATTTTTTATATAGTCAGCCAACTCCGGGTAGGGCCTTTTTGCTGGTATAACCGAACGGCCGCGCATGGTAGTGAAAGTGCCCTTTAACTTAATGGCGTACATTTCATTAGGGTTTAAAGCATTGCTTATTGTCTTTTGTATGTCTGCATAGGTTAAGCCGTTGCCAGTTATGGTAAATGTTGTATCAGCCGAAAAGAATTTTACAAACGCAAGGGGAGTACTATCCTTATCCGGAACGGTAGCGATGGTGCCGTCGTGGCGCATTTTATACACATTCCCGTCCAGCATTATCATCTCACCGTCAAGTGTATTAAAGGTGCCTATGCCAAAATCACCTTTCTTCTTCAACGCTCCAAACGTAAGGTTGCCGTCATAAACACCCGCCTGCAGTGCATCCATAATAGAATATTGGTACATAAAATCCGGCGGAATAGTTGAGTTGCTTTTTCCGGGCCGGGCACCCATGTGATTTGCACTGTTGCAGGATATGGCAAATGTGGCAACTAAGAATATGCAGATATTTTTCATGGGCTGAAAATAACTAAAATATGGGTGGCCTGGTAATCTTTACTCATGCTGGCTGTATGTTATTATAATTTCCTGTAATACTGGTTACCTTTACCCTATGAAACAATTTTTTTCGTGTTTTATCCTGTTTGCGGTGTTGGCTGGTTGTACCAGGGATAAAGAGGACCAAGAAATTAGTACAGTTATTGGCAAAGGACAAATGCCTAATGCTGCAAAAAGTAACGATGGTAATATACACCTTGTTTATGGTAGTGGAGATAGTATTTTATACCAATTGTCTGGTGACGGAGGTACAACCTTTTCGTCCCCGTCCCTGGTCGGCATTATCCCGGGGCTATACGATTTTGCCACCCGCGGGCCGCAAATCGCCTGCTCTGATAGTGGCGTTACTATTATCGGCAGTGACAAGTCAGGAAACATTTTCTCCTTCCTGAAAGCGGGGGATGGAACATGGATTAAAACAGGTAAGGTTAATGACCGCGATACGGTTGCTAAAGAAGGGCTGATGGCCCTGGGCGGAGATGGAAATGAACTTTTTGCCGTATGGCTTGACATACGCGGAACCAACAGTAACAAAATAGTTGGCGCAGCATCGTATAATGGTGGCAAAACATGGCAGCCTAATAAGATTATATATACCTCGCCCGATTCAGTCGTTTGTGCATGCTGCAAACCCTCAGTTGCTGTTAAAGGTGGTAAAGTGTACGTAATGTTCAGAAACTGGCTTAGCGGCAACAGGGATTTGTATTTGATATCTTCTCCTGACGGGGGTAGTAATTTTGGGGAAGCTGAAAGGCTTGGAGAAACCAGTTGGAAACTAAATGGCTGCCCGATGGATGGGGGCGCAATTGTATTGAGCGAAAAGGATAAACCGCAGACCGTGTGGCGCCGGCATGATACGATATTTGCTTGCGAACCGGGAAAAAAGGAGGTTGAGATTGGTAAAGGCGTTGGCTGTGCTGTTGAAAATTTGGATAATAAGAATGTATATGCCTGGAATGAAGCAGGTAATATTATTTGCCTGTTACCAGGCGGCGTAAAAAAGATGCTTGGCAAAGGCGTAATCCCTGTTATAAAGGCGGTTAATAATAAACTTACCTGTATTTGGGAAGATGATGGCCAAATTTACAGGGCGCAAATAAAAATATAAAAGCATCCAGGAGTAAAAAACGGGCCAGGAGTTTTACGTCCAATAGCCCGTTTATTTTTTTATTTAACGTGAGTTCGTGATAAGTGAGCGATTGTTTAATTTGTAAATTCAAGTTGTTTTGCTTTACTCCGTAGAAGTAAAGCTTTGTAGAAATGCAAAAATTACCTGGCAATTATTGCTCCGGCGGAGCAATACTCTCAGCGTTCCGCACCTACGGCGCGGCAAAAAGAGATGGCCATCACTTTCTCTACAAAGCTTTAGCTCCTATGGGGCATACCATAGCGAAACATTATCTTATACTGAACTCACGTTATTTAATTATTGCTTACTCACTGCATCCATCTTTGTAAATAGCTTACGGTTAGCCCTTTTGTGGGTGAGGTTGCAGAACATGGCATAAATTATCGGCAGGATAAGCAATGTCAAAATGGTTGACGTTATTAAGCCACCTATTGCCACAGTAGCTAAAGGCTTTTGCGATTCAGAGCCAATGCCAGTTGAAATTGCTGCCGGGAGCAAGCCAATCGCGACCATTAATGCAGTCATTACAACCGGCCTTATTCTTGAAACCACCCCCTGCAAAATGGCATCATTGATAGGCAATATCTTCATAGCTGCCTGCCACGTCAGCGCTTTTAATTATTGCCGGTACCTGCCTGGCTTCAACCTTGTCGCTAAATGAAACGTTGCATGATATTACCTGCCCGCCGCTACCGGAAATATCTTTACTACCTTGTTCTCTTCAAAATTTAGCTGGCCGCCTAACTGTATCTCATCCTCAATCCGGCACATGCATACAGTGTCAATGACTATCATGAGGGTAACGTAATACAAAGTCAATAAAATTGAATAGCCGGTTCTTATAATTAGTTAGTAATGTAATTACTGTATCAAATTTATTCCAGCCTGGTAATTCAATTCCTCTTTTGACAATTGAAGATTAAGCTGCTGTTGCAACAACCTTAGCTGTGAGTCTTTGTACGTGTCAAAAAAGTCAAGAAATTCCAGTAAGCTTATTTGCCTTTGCCGGTAACTCTGCAAAACACTGTTATACATTTCCTGGTAGTTTGCATAGAATTCGGCCTGCGCAGTATTATTCTGCTTAAGCGTAAGAATCAATTTGTCGTACGCACTTGTTACGTCATTTCTAAGCTGGGTTTCAGCATTCATTGTCACTGCCTGTTGCTGACGGATATTAAATTCCGCAGATTTTATATTTCCCTGGTTTTTGTTGATAAAGGGGAGGGGAAGGGATATACCAAGGCCAACATAGTTTGGAGCAAAATTACTGTTGCGGTCAAAATTTGGCCCGAGGGTGATATCAGGCGAGCGAAGCGCTTTTTGATAAACAAGATTTTGCTGCTGGTACACGGTTTGAGTTTGCTGCAAAAGATAGGAAGGATTATTATGCAGCGCGCTGTCAATGCATGATGACAAGTCGTTCGCAATATTTAACTGCACGCTGTTACTTACATCAGCCGGTTTAATAAACGTGTTGCCGCCTGTGCGCAACAACGTTCGCAGGTCATCCTGTATATCGGCCACATTGCGGTCTATATCCGTTATATCCTGCTGCAGGGAAATTACAAGCGCCTGAATGCGCAGGTAATCTTTCCGGGCAATATTACCGGCATTTAACTGTGCCTGCATCCCGCTTAAAAGTACGTTAAGCTGTGCATACTGGTTTAGATAAACTCCTTTAACCGCAAGTTGCTGCACAAGGTTGTAATAATCGTCATGCAGTTGGCTGCGCAGGTTGCGCAAAATATCCTGCAGCTCCAGCTCACTTATTTTTGTATTTGTATTAGCCAGGTTTATAAGCTTACCGCGTTTGCCGGCGGTGTTAATAAGTTGCTGTATTTGTATAAAGTACTGTCCGCTTGTTACGCCATCCACGTTTTTACCATAAGGGAAAAAATGGCCATCAGCCGCCACTGCAAAATCAGTATTTATTACCGGGTTGTCCCAAAGTTTTGCCTGCTGAATTAATGCCTTGTTTGCGTCAACATTATAATGTCCGGCGAGTAATAAGAGGTTGCTGTCAAGGAATATCTTCTCCATTGACGGCAAAGACAGTGTGACTGTATCTTCGGCAGGTGTGTTTTGGGCATAAATATTAAGCCCGAAAACTACTATTATTGATACAAGCCCAAGCCTTTTATATAGAGGCGTGTGTGTAAAAGCCATATTGTACTAAAAAATTTGGTGATAAATAGAATTTTAATTTGAACCAAATAGATTCTACGCTTTTGGTGGAGGAGGGTTTATCTCCCGTGAGAATAAATATTTGTATTCTTTCTTTGATGGAATGGTTATAAAAGATGTAGTGCTGTAGCGTGTCATCTCAACATTTTTACGACAATGTATCATGTTGATTTCATGCCCGAGTTGATGCTGGTTATGAGCTTGATGGTCATGCCGGCCATTTTCAGGGAAGGCGTTATGACAGTCTAATATAATTTCAGTAATATACTCCGCCATCGAATCAATTTGATTGACATCCCCAAGGGCATTTTCTCTCCCATTTTCATGATACATCATGCCGTATACACTTAAATTAAGTATTTGTATTGCCACTATAAGCAATACTGCCTTAATTAGAAATGCACGCACTTTGAACATGGGTTTTGCGGAAAGAAAAATTTTGATCAAAACTAATATATTTATTTTTTATTTAATATCACGCGCTGCGAACCGGTGCATAAACCCGGGCAGAAAGAGCCCAAAACCACTGTTTACGCCTGGTTTGGGCTCTGTCACAATCTCTTACAGTTATTATTAAATTATTACTCAAGGTCATTTTTCAATCATTTCATCATGGTCTTTCGCGTCAAAATTGCGGTATACCCTGGCAAATATTAAAGGGAATATCAGCAGTGAGAAAAACATGGCACAAATAATTCCACCAATTACAACCCTGGCAAGCGGCCTTGAACTTTCTGAGCCAATACCGTGCGACACTGCAGCCGGCAGCAGCCCTATCGCGGCCATAAGCGCTGTCATCATAACCGGGCGTACCCTTGAGGTAACCCCAAGGCGAATTGCTTTATAAAGTGCATTACTGCTGTATTTGTTTTTTTGAAGGTTCTCCTTAAACTCGGTTATAAGCAGCACGCCAAAAAGAATACAAATGCCAAACAGCGCAATAAAACCAATGCCTGCCGATATACTGAAATTTGTACCTGTTATCAGCAATGCCATAATACCACCAACAATTGCAAAAGGTACATTTAGGAACACAAGGCCCGCATCTTTTAAATTGCCGAACATGGTAAAAAGCAGCAGGAAAATCAGCAGCAGGCTTATAGGCACTACTTGCTCAAGTCTTGCTGTTGCCCTTTGCTGGTTCTCAAAGTCACCCTGCCACACCATTGTATAACCCTTTTTTAAGGTTATTGCTTTGTTTACTTTAGCCTGCGCCTCGGCAATTGCACTACCCATATCGCGGCCACGCACAGAAAACTTTACGGCTGAATACCGCTCATTGTCATCCCTGAATATGAGGCAGGGTCCTGTTTTCATAGTTATGTTAGCTATTTCTTTTACAGGTACCTTGCTGCCTCTTTCTGTCGGTACCATTAAATTGCCTATATCTGTGGGCGTATTCCGAAATTGTTCGGGAAAACGAAGACGGATATCAAATTTCTTTATCCCCTCGTATAAGGTAGATGCCGCCTTTCCGCCAATAGCCATCCCTATCACCGCATTGGCGTCAGCAGTTGCCACGCCGTATATGGCCATTTTCTGCTGGTCGAGGTCAATGTCCAGTTCTGGTTGGCCTATATTCTTTATCACTCCAAGGTCTTCAATACCTGGGACCGTTTTTAGGATGTTATTCACTTTTGTTGCTTCATCCTCCATATAATCAAGGGAATCGCCAAAGATTTTTACGCAAATGGAACCTTTTACACCTGATACCGCTTCTTCAATGTTATCTGTAATCGGCTGCGAAAAATTTAACTCAGCGCCGGGTATCACCGAAAGCTTTTTATTCATTTCGTCCACCAATTCGTCCTTAGTAATGTGCGGGCTCCATTTTGCCTCTGGATATAACATTACATCAAACTCATTGTTGTAGAAACCGGCTACATCCGTGCCATCGTCAGGCCGGCCGGTTTGCGACACTACGTTTGACACCTGTGGAAACTCCATAAGTTTTGACCTTACCTGCTTTGATATTTCTACAGATTTATCAAGCGATATACTGTATGGCATTTGCACGCGCAGCCATATAGACCCCTCATCTAATTCTGGTAAAAACTCGCTACCCAAAAATTTAAAGGAGTAGAGGCCGGCAGCTATGATTACGAACGATGATACCACCACTACCACTTTATTGCGGTAAGCGAACGTAAACACCCGTACTATGGTGTTTGTAAAAAAGTTTACAACAGGATTGTGCTTTTCGCGCACATTTTTGCGCAAAAGCATATTTATCATAACCGGTACCAGCGTTAAGGTTGTTAAAAGGGCGCCCAGCAAAGCAAAGCCGAGGGTGTATGCCAGCGGCGAAAACATTTTGCCTTCCACTTTTTGAAAGGAAAAGATTGGCAGGAGAGCCGCAATTATTATCAGTTTGGCGAAAAATATTGCTTTGCCTAATTCAGCCCCGTTTCTTTTTATTAACCCCAACTTTGTTATTTTATTAAAACGTTCCATGCCAATTTCATGCGCCTTTCTGTCAAGCACCACAAATATCCCCTCAACCATTACCACGGCCCCGTCTATTATTATACCGAAGTCAACAGCGCCAAGTGACAGCAGGTTAGCTGACATGCCCATTAAGCGTAAACAAATAAAAGAGAATAACAACGACAACGGGATAATAATAGATACTATAAGCGTTGTACGCCAGTTAAACATAAAAAGCGACACAATTAAGGTAACCAGTAATATGCCTTCCACCATATTGTGCAGCACGGTATCGGTGGCAAAATTGATTAGGTTTTCACGGTCATAAAATGGAATAATCTTGGTGTCGGCGGGCAGAATATTGGCATTAAGCTTGTCAATCTTATCCTTTAGCGCCTTAATAACCGTAGTCGGGTTTTCGCCCTTACGCATCACCACAATCGCTTCTACAACATCATCCTCATTGCTTACCGTTCTTTTACCAGTTGAATCAATACTTGCATCACTCCGGCCAACAAGCCCGAGCCGTGGCAAATTTGATATTTCAACATTCGCTACGTCCTTTACCAAAACGGGCACACCATTTATGTTTTCAACAATAATATTTTTTATTTCGTTTATGTCGTTAAGCAAACCAATTCCCCTAACAACGTAAGCCTGGTTATTTTGCACAATAACATCACCTCCTATATTGATATTGCTTTTTTGCACTGCTGAATAAACATCAAGCGCGGTGATGTTGAGGTTTGCCAGTTTTTGGGGGTCAACCTGTATTTCGTATGTTTTTGTCTTCCCGCCAAAACTTACCACATCTGCAACACCCGGAACTGAACGCAACTGCCGGTCAATAACCCAATCCTGTATTGTTTTAAGCTGCCTTGCGTCTCTAAAACTGCTTCGCAAAGTGTAACGGTATATTTCACCGGTAGGCCCGGTTGGCGGCTGTATTGATGGTGCAACGCCATCGGGCAAATCTGCATTAGGCAATAAATTGTTTACCTGCACACGGGCTTCATCATTTGTAACATTATCTTCAAATACAAGCTTGATGTATGAAAGGCCGAATATGCTTGTAGAACGAAGGCTCACTTTTTTTTGCACGGGATTGAGCGCAATTTCAATGGGGATTGTTACAAATTTTTCAATTTCTTCAGCGCTTCGCCCGGGCCACTGTGTGATTAATGTGACCTCCGTATTGGTTACATCAGGAAAAGCCTCAACAGGCATGTTTTTAAAGGTAATAATACCGGCCACTAACAGAATGGCAGTTGCAAATAATATAAAATATTTATTTTTTAAGGAGAATGCCAATATTCTCCTGAGTAGCTTTATCATCTGGTATTTTTTGAGGTTACAGGATTAATTATTTAACTGGTCGTAAATAAGCAGGGCCTGGGAGCCAATAATCAGTTGGCCCTGTTGCAACCCCGCCGATATATACACCCTGTTGCCTAAAGTACTGTTTACCTGCACCGGCGTTATGCGCACATCTGTTTTGTTTTTGTATGCCAAAACGTAATACTGGCTATTATCAAAAATTAATGCGCTTGACGGTATGCATATTGACTGTTTATTTTCAGGGTTTGTAACGGTAACACTGGCATACATTTCCGGTTTAAGGGCATAGTCGCTATTGGGCAATACAATTCTAACCAGCATCACCTTGTTTCCCGGGTCTAACACATTCAGAATCTTATCTATTTTGCCTGTAAAAATCCGCCCGGGATAGGAGAGCGTAGTGATGTTCACATTATCGCCAAGATGTATATCGTTTATATTAGATTCGTAAACATTTGCCAGTACCCAAACATTTTTAAGGTCTGATATGGTGAACATGTCATTGCTGTTATCCGTTCTTATGGCCATGTCGTTGGTAACGGTTTTTTCAACTATAAAACCACTAATGGGGGATTTAACGGCATAGTCGCCCTGCGTATTTCCACCATTTATTTTAAGTATGTTTTCAATGCGGTTCAATTCACTTTGCGCCTGCGTATAAGCCGTTTGAGCAGTTAATAAATCTTTCTCGGATGCAAGGCCTGTTTTAACCATATTTTGTGTTGCGTCAAGGTTTCGTTTGGTTAACTGCAGGTTAGTTTGTGCATTTACAAGGTCATTGCTATAGCCTGCCATTTCGCCACTATGTATGATACCAAGCGTTTCACCTGCTGTTACATAGTCTCCCAACATTGCTTTAATACCTGTAATAGTACCGCTAACCATGGGGTAAATTCTCGCCACGTTGTCTTCGTTAAACGCAACCTTACCAGTAAGTGTTATGGCATTTATTAACTGGCATGTTTGTACGGTGTCTATTTCTATCGTCTTTAGCAGCGAATCGGGAATAACATATTTGTCTTTTTCAGATACCGCAGGTTTTTCGTGGGCATTGCATGCCATAAAAAGTATGGAAATTGAAATAAGGGTATATAGTAATGTTGTTTTATGTTTCATATAAAATAAATATTTGACTAAGGGTGTTATTAAGTTGATCATCAGTTATAAACTAATAATATGTAGTACTGTGGTAAACACATAACAGGCGTTTGCACGGCAAAGCGCCCTAGTTTGCTGCTTTATTGTAAAGGTATTTAAAAGGCAATGTAACAAACAGTCGGCATAGACTAAAGCAATGTTGTAACATTGAATTGTGTATGTTTTTATTGCCAATGGTTAAGCTTTTGGTGGCGGTGGAATTATCTCCCTGGCAAAGAGATATTTATATTCTTGCTTTAAAGGAATATTGATGGTGGAAATTAAGCCGTAACGTTTGATACCCGAGGGTTTGCGAAAAGTGATTAAGGTAAAATTAGCGTGCTTTAGCGTGTGAGAAGAATTTGATTGGCGATTGTGGGCGCCATTTTCTGGAAATGCATTTTGGTGGTTGAGAATAATCTCGGCCACGTATTCAATCATTGAGTCTATTTGGTTTGGCTCGCCGATGGTATGCCGGGGATTATTTTGTTCATTATATCTTTCATACACGCTCAAATTTAATATTTGCAACGCCACAACAAGCGTAACAAAATGTTGGATATATGTACGAAATTGTTTCAAGAAGTATAAATTCAGCCGCCAAAGCTATTACTATGCGGCTTTAATATGGTGTTAAACCCTTTACTTTTATTAAAAATTAATATTATTTGCCTGGTTTTAACCGGGAAGTAATAAAAAACCCGCAGAAAGCGGGTTTTTACTATCAAAGTTGCAGGTTACTATTTTTTAACCGAAGGCCTTGCCGCCTGGTCAGTTGTTGCGCCTAATGGTTTGTTTTTTGCAAAATCAACCAATATTGGCGCAGCTACGAAAATGGAAGAATAGGTGCCGGTTATAACACCCACCAGCATTGCAAACGCAAAGCCCCTTGTTACCGCACCGCCAAATATAAACAGTATAAGGATGGTGAGAAATACCGTTAACGACGTCATTACAGTACGGCTAAGGGTTTGATTGATGGCGCGGTTGATAATGGCTTCCTTGCTTTCACCCTTCATTAATCTCACGTCCTCGCGTATCCTGTCGTATACAATCACCGTGTCGTTCATTGAGAAGCCTATAACCGTAAGCACCGCAGCAATAAAATATTGGTCAATTTCTAGTGGGAACGGCACAATACTTCTGCAGAAACTGAATACGGCGAGAATTACGAACACATCGTGAAACAATGATACAATGGTGCCAATAGAATAGCGCCAGTCACGAAAACGTATGAAGATATACAAGCAAATTATAATTATTGCGATTGCGCCCGCCTTTATAGCCCCACTTTTAAGCTCGCTGGAAATAGATGGTTCAACCGTTTGCGAGCCTTGCTTATACCGGGTATCAAAGGTTTTATACGCTACACTTTCAGGAATAAAGGAATACTGCTTTAAGCCGTTGTACAGCGCTGTTTCAACCAGTGAGTCGGTATTTGACCTGGTCGAATCGATAAGGTAGGCAGTGGTTATATCTAACTGGTTGCCGGTACCAACTGTTTTTACAACAGGGTAGTCGCCTAAAACATTTTTGAGTGAATTGGCAACACTATCAGTATTTACTTTACGGTAGAATTCGATAGTGTAGCTGCGACCCCCTTTAAACTCAACGCCTTCATCAAAGCCATGAATAAATGCTCCTATGCCAAGCACCAGTACCACCGCGGAAATAACGTATGCCACCTTCCTGTATTCAATAAACTTAAAATAAGAGTGTTTGAATATTTTGCTGGAAATTGTAGTAAAGTATTCAAAGTGGCGTTGTTTACTCGTGTACATGTCAGTAATAAGCCTTGATACCAGGATGCCGCAAAACAAGCTTAATGTTATACCCAGCATCTGTGTAGAAGCGAAGCCTAATACAGGGCCAAGGCCGAAGATAAACAAGATAGCCGCTGTTAAAAAGGTTGTTACGTGAGCATCCAAAACAGGCGCGTACGAACGTTTATAACCATCAGAAACGGCCGTTAAATAGCCTTTTCCTTTACTTAGTTCTTCTTTTATCCTTTCAAAAATAATTACGTTGGTATCAACCGCCATACCAATGGTAAGTACCAAGCCGGCAATACCCGGCGCAGTTAGCTTAAAGCCCCATGAACTTAATATACCAATGGTAAACAGCAGGTTTAAAATAAGCGCTATATTGGCAACCCAGCCCGCTGTATTATAGTAAATAAGCATAAGGGCGAAAATTACCACGAAGGCAATGATAAATGAATAGGCGCCTGCCTGTATTGTTGCTTTACCTAATGTTGGCCCTATAGTTTGCGTAGCTGTAATTCTTGCCGGGGCTGGTAATTTACCAGACTCCAGGGTGTTAGCAAGGTCTTTTGCTTCTTCTACCGAAAAACTGCCTGTAATTTCTGACGAACCATTGGGTATTTCATTAATTACATTGGGCGCACTGTAAACAAAGTTATCCAGCGTAATGGCGATTGGTTTGTTCACATTGGCTTTTGTCATTTCCGCCCAAAGATTTGTACCAACTGCATCCATTTCCATTTTAATAGCAACGCTGCCTTTTTCATCATAGTCCTGGGTGGCCCTGGTTATATGGCTACCATCTAACTTGGCAGTACCATTTTCAAGCGTTTTTATTGCATATAAAGCAAGCAGGTTAGGTGTTTTATTCTGTCTTGATTCCGGGGTACCATACATAAACACGAGGTTACCGGGGAACTTGCTTTTAACAATATCCATTTTAAGATAGTCGCTCAATTGGGCAGTGTCCTTTGTTAATACATAAGCGATAGAAGATGGATATGATTCTGCACCGGTTTGACTTCTTTGCGGAGGGTTAATTTGCATAAGGCTGTTCCTGTCACCAAAAAGTACAGTCTCGTATTTCCTTAACCGCGCTGAATCTACTGTTGCCTTTGCCGTTTTGCTGGTGTCGTTAACATGCGTGGTGTCAGCTTTCGCCGTTGCTGACGAATCCGGGCTGCCTTTTCCCGTTGTGTCTGCGGTGGCAGCCTTTGCGCCGGATAAATACGCTGCAAGCGCATTTTGTGCTGCGGTCAGGTTGTCGCCAATTTCAGAGAGATTATATACCTCAAAAAACTGCAGGTTTGCAGTTGCCTGCAGGTTACGCCTTACCCGCTCAATGTCATTTTCGCCGGGCAGTTCTACCGTAATTATGCTTTTAGACTCATCTTTATTAATGGTGGCTGAACTTACACCAAAACGATCTATCCTTTTGCGGAGGATATTGTAGGTGTTCTCGAAAGCGGTGGCAGATTGATCTTTTAGGTAAGCGAGTACAGCATCATCGGAATCGGTGGTTTTAATCTTACCGTTAGCTTTTGCAACAAAATATGGGGCCAACGGTACACCGCCGCCAATTTTCTTATATTCCTGCCCAAACAGTGTAATAAGATCGGCGCCGCCGGTAGCTTTTTGCTGTACGGCATTGTTAAGCGCCCGGTTAAAGGCCAGGTCTTTAGTATTATTGGCAAGACTGCGTATTAACGCATCAAGCCCAACTTCCATCGTCACACTCATACCGCCTTGTAAATCAAGGCCTAACTGTAACTCGTTGTCCTTTGCGTGCCGGTAAGTTGTTAAACCGAACGGTCCTATACTCACATCGTTGGTACTGTCTTCAAGCCGTATAAGTCTTTGATTTTGCACTTCTTTTAAAGTGTCTCTGTAAGCTTCCCGCAGTGAAGAATCATTGGGGTACTTTTTCTCCGGTGCCATGTAGTGGGTTGTAACCCAGTTTTTTGCCTGGTCATTCAGGCTACTTTCATGGCTGCGCACAATCCATGTAAATGAAAGTTGATACAGGCAGATTAAAATAAGCGCAATCGCAAAAAAACGTACCAGGCCTTTAAGTTGCATATTTGTGAGGGTTTACTCAATTTTAGTGAGCGGCAAAGATAGGGGAATTGGCATTTAAATTATAGGGATAAAAAAATACCGGGAGGCTTTATTTTCCCGGTATTTTTCCTAAAAAAATGATAAAATTACTGCACGTCTGTAATGGAGACGTCATAATATAAAATTGTATTTGGTTGTATTGTATAGCTACCCGAGGTGCTGACTACGCCCTGGCAACTATATGCGAGAGAAGAGGGGATAACCATGATTATCCGGGCCCCTTTTTTGTAAAATCGCGCCATATCCTGGAAGCCCTTTATAAGGTTTACGATAGGGCTGCTGTTGGGTTCATTTGACTGGCTAATTACCGTGCCATTTAACAAAACAGCTTTATAGGTAAAAAATATAGTAGTTGCGGCAAGTGCGCCGGTGCCGGAATCTACAATGTGGTAGTAGATATAACTTGTGTCCTTTGTGTAAGTGATGGTATCTGCCCCGCAGAAAGATTTGATGGTTGCCTCCTCAGCGGCGGGTGCAACCGGTATGCAATCTGTCGTAATGGGTGTGTTTGTGACATTTTTAAGGCAAGCAGCTAATAATGCGGATACAATAATAGTAATTACCAGAACCTTTTTCATTCTTTAATGTTTGTATAGTGACTGTTAAATGCCCGTTTTCGTTGCATTCAGGGTGTCGTTTTTTTGCTTTGCCAGCAGTTCCCTGTAACGCTGCTCATTCATTTCCCACTTGTATCTTTTGTAAAATATGCCGACAAAAACAGCAATAATTATAATTGCGGCAACTAATACATAAGGGCTGGATTGCGTATATGCAACCATAGTAGCCCTCTCATACCATCCAGACTCAAAAACTACCAGGATGCATATTCCCAAAAAAAGCCCGAAAGGCAAACCAAAAAATATTTGCCTGGTAAGGCTTTTTTCTCTTTCTCTTTTTACAGCCCAGTATTCAATAAATTTTTTTTCCTCCGGAGCAAGCATAAATAAAAGAGATTTTAAGCGATGTAAAGAACGTTATTTTTAAAAATTTATGCAATGTTTTATTTTAATTATTACTTTTCGCCTTAAAATCGCAAATGTGAGTAAATACGATCAATACATTAAAGAATATCTGCTAAAAAATAGTGAATTATCCATTGAAAAAATAGGCGATTTATCTCTACCGGCGGGAATTGCAGGCGAAAAAACCCTCCAGCCTCAATTTATTACATTCAAATTTAATAAAAGAGCCCAGACCAGTGAAGGGTTGGCGGAGTTCATAGCCGCCCAAACGGGAAAGAATAAGGTGCTGATATCGTCTGACCTTACCTCAATTTTTGAAGACGCCAGGCAATATGCCAATATAGGAAAAGCTTTTTCGCTTGCCGGCCTGGGTAATATATCACTTAACAGACATGGGGAATACGAGTTTTCTGCTGCGAACGATAATACGCATGCAGCCGAAATGAGCTATACCATCAGCCACGAAAAGGGAAACACAGCTAAAAGCCAGGCTGGCAGAAACGCTGTTATTTTTTTGGCTTTCTTAATAATAATATTGGTTGCCGGAGGGTTGGGTTGGGGCATTTATAAATACCTTAATCAAAAGAAGGCGGAGCCAGTGGGTGCACAGCTGCCTGCTGCCGCAGACACCACTAAATCAGCGCAGAACAATGCAAACCCGGCGGCTCAAAATATTGTCGCTAACAATGTTACCAGTGACTCCTCGGAATATAAATTTATTTTTGAGACAACCCGCAACAGCTTCAGAGCGTATAAACGTTATGACAGCTTAAAAGCGTGGAGAGAGAATTGTTTGATTGACAGCATACAGGTGGATAGCGGCATGCTTTATCACCTGTATGTAACGCTGAAAGCCTCACCCAAAGATACTACCAATATAAAAGACTCACTCCAAAAATACTACGACAGGCCCAATGCTGTAATTATTCGCAACATCAACTAAATAAAAACAGTTTTTTAAAAAAAGGTTACCAGGAAATACCGATTGTATGGCAAAAAAAATCTCCACCCTTTTAATTTCCCTTTTTGCGATTATTTTAATCCTCGACTGCATTTTTATCCTGAATGGAATTGAGGAATATCGTATTTACAGCAAGCCGCTGTTAATGCCGGTGCTTTATATTTTACTTACGGTAGAAACTACTGAAGCTAAACACAAACGCTCTAAACTATATATCAGTCTGGCTATTTTGTTCAGCTTTTTAGGCGATTTTGCATTATTAAGTGATGATAATAAGTTTTATTTTGTGGTTGGCCTTGGCTGTTTTTTTACTGCGCATATTTGGTACTCCCTGTTTTTTTTACGGATAAAGCCTCTTTCAATTAAAAGAATCACTTCAATTGTTTTAATAAGCCTGGTTATAATTATTTATATGAGCCTGCTTTTAGGCTACTTATGGACAAGTATCCAACAGGGGAATTTTATGCTGCCAATATTGGCGTACTGCCTTATATTGAGTATAATGCTGTTAAGTGCCTTAAATACTGGGACAGGCAGGCGAATACATAAAATTGCTTATCAAAATTTTATTCCTGGCGCCATCTTATTTGTCATCTCCGATTCGGCGCTTGCAGTTAGAAAGTTTGGACCGGTTATAGATATTACGGATGCAGCGATATATAGTATTTTTGTGATGACAACGTATGGTTTTGCCCAAGTGCTGCTTATTTATGGAGCTATAAGGATTATTAAAAAATAGAACAGCATAAGAATTCAGATGTTCTTGTTTTTTTAAAACATCTAATTCGATTTAAACTCGCCGGGCTGCCGTATAAAAAAACGAGGGCTGCCCGTAAAGAGCAGCCCTTGATAAAATTTGGTTTTAAACCTGTATTTTTTAATAATCCATTCCCATACCGCCGCCATGAGGCATTGCCGGAGCAGCAGATTTTGGTTCAGGCTTATCAGCAACTACAGCTTCGGTAGTTAAAAGCATACCCGCAATTGACGCTGCATTTTCCAGTGCTATGCGTGTAACCTTAGTTGGGTCAATTACACCGGCAGAAAGTAAGTTTTCATATACTTCTGTACGGGCATTGAAACCATAGTCTGCAGTGCCTTCTTTTATTTTTTGAACTACGATACTGCCTTCAATACCACTGTTTACCACAATCTGGCGAAGCGGTTCTTCAATGGCGCGTTTAACAATAGCAATACCGGTTGTTTCATCATCGTTTTCGCCTTTAAGACCCTCTAATGATTCTATAGCGCGAATGTATGCGACACCACCGCCGGGCACAATGCCTTCTTCAACGGCAGCGCGGGTAGCATGCAGCGCGTCATCAACACGGTCTTTCTTTTCTTTCATTTCAACTTCAGTAGCGGCACCAATGTACAGTACTGCAACACCACCACTTAATTTAGCAAGACGCTCCTGCAGTTTTTCGCGGTCGTAGTCTGAAGTAGTTACTTCAATCTGTGCTTTAATCTGGTTAACGCGTGCTGTAATTGCATCCTTATCACCTTTGCCGCCAACAATGGTTGTGTTGTCTTTGTCAATAGTTACTGACGAAGCCTGGCCAAGATAAGTAAGGTCTGCATTCTCCAGTTTATAACCCTGCTCTTCGCTTATAACAGTGCCTTTTGTAAGGGTAGCTATATCCTGCAGCATTTCCTTCCTGCGGTCGCCAAAGCCGGGGGCCTTTACTGCAGCTACTCTCAAAACACCTTTTAGTTTGTTTACAATTAAAGTTGCCAGGGCTTCGCCTTCCAGGTCTTCTGAAATAATCAGCAACGGGCGACCACTCTGTGCAACCCTTTCCAGTATATGAAGAATATCTTTCATGGAAGATATTTTCTTGTCATATATCAGTATATAAGGGTTGTCCAACTCAACTTCCATTTTTTCGCTGTTGGTAACAAAGTAAGCGCTCAGGTAACCGCGGTCAAACTGCATACCTTCCACCACGTCAATAGTGGTATCAGTGCCTTTTGCTTCTTCCACGGTAATAACACCTTCTTTGCCCACTTTGGCAAATGCTTCGGCAATCAGTTTACCAATTTCGTTGTCGTTGTTGGCTGAAATAGAAGCTACCTGTTCAATTTTGCGACTGTCTTCGCCAACTATCTGGCTTTGCGCCTGCAGGTTGGCTACTACTGAATCAACCGCTTTATCAATACCACGTTTCAGGTCCATTGGGTTTGCACCGGCTGCCACATTTTTAAGGCCTTCAGCAATAATAGCCTGTGCCAGTACGGTAGCCGTAGTAGTGCCGTCACCTGCAATATCAGCGGTTTTGCTGGCAACTTCTTTTACCATTTGGGCGCCCATGTTTTCAATGGGGTCTTCCAGTTCAATTTCTTTGGCAACTGTTACACCGTCCTTAGTAACGGCAGGTGCGCCAAATTTCTTTTCAATAACCACGTTACGGCCTTTAGGGCCCAGTGTTACTTTAACAGCGTTGGCAAGCGTATCAACGCCTTTTTTCATGCGGTTTCTTGCGTCAATATCAAAAAATATTTGTTTAGCCATAATGTATAGTTTGTAAAATTCTTAGTTTGAAAAATTATTTGTCCTCGTTTGCGGGCGCATTATACTATCGCGAGTATATCGCTTTCCCTCATTATAAGGTAGTCGCCGCCTTCCACCTGTATTTCGGTACCTGAATATTTGCCATACAGTACAGTGTCACCAACTTTTACAGTAACGGGTTCATCTTTTTTACCGGGACCCGCAGCTACTACAGTACCGCGCTGGGGCTTTTCTTTTGCTGTGTCTGGAATGATAATGCCACCGGCAGTTTTTTCTTCCGCGGGTGCAGGTTTTACAATCACCCTGTCATGAAGAGGGGTAACTTTCAGTTCTTGTGCCATAATCGTTATAGATTTTAAATAATTAACAGTTATTTTAAGTGCAACTTGCCCCGCTATTTTTGTGCCACGAGCGGTAAAAAAGCCAAAATTTCATTTTGATACCGG
Organism: Chitinophagaceae bacterium; assembly: GCA_035550215.1. GTDB lineage: Bacteria > Bacteroidota > Bacteroidia > Chitinophagales > Chitinophagaceae > JABDFW01. The sequence goes on from DASZPM010000007.1 coordinate 305,442, forward strand.
TTAGCCTATGGCAGCAATTACAGATTGACAGTTTGCAAAGGGGCACAAAGGAAAGGCATTTGCGTCTAAGTGACAAAATTTCATTCAGTTCTGCCACCTTCGCCTGTCCTGATGTCCCACATATTTATACAACGTTATTAACCTTTGCCGGTTCGCCCTTTACGCCAATTTTATATTCAATAATGATTTCAGTACATCTTTTAATTTTCAAATAATTGATAATCAATTATATATATTAAGGCGGCATTGGAAAAGAGGGGAATACGGAGAAGAAAGACTGGGAATTAGTCATACCTTTCTAATTACACCCAACAGGAAAAAGAATCAAGGCAGCATTGTTCCCCTTCAAAATTGCTCACTACTGTACGCAGTATTCTGCAAAAAGTGGATACTCTTGTCAAAATTTATGCAGCCCGGCTATTACCAAAAAAATTAGTCGGTGATTGAAATTTCGTCTCGAAGTATAACATTTTTATAAAGCCTGTTACAAAATGGATTGAACGCACCCCAATGCAAAAAGACAATAAAAAACGCAGAAATTATAAACTCCTGCGTTTTTTGGCTAACCCCCTAATTTCATTTTTGTACTTTGTACATTCCTTCGTACTTCTAGCATTGTACCTCGTACCTTGTATTATTTTCTTTGTACTAGCGGGTAATGGTCAATTGTTTCAAACACATTCCGCGGGTCTTGTTTTAAGGTAGCTACAAATTTGCTTAAAGAGTCTGCGTACTGCGGTTTATCAAACATACGGTCATGTGCCAGTATTACTACGGCATTTGGCTCATTATTAAGGTCATTATCAAAACGGTCGTTAACCTCTTTAACAATTGCATCAACACTTTGCTCGGGTATGGAACCTACATGAGGAACATTCTTAAACCTCCATTCAATATCCCATCCTATAACTTTATATCCCATTGAATCAAGTAGCCTGCAAACCGGCATGGTTGACTTTGGTCCCCTCATTTCGCCCTTGCCAACCCACGAGTTGTTGCCTGGCAGCCTTATTATTTTAACAGGCACATTTAAGTCCTGCTCGTTGTGTAAAAAGTCCCGTATAGCGCTGTCAGGGTGCGCATAAAATTCCCTGTATTTATTATATGCGTGCGAATAACTGTGATTGGCTATCAAAAATTCAGGGTAATCGTCACGCAGGCTGTCCACTATTCTTTTTTTTGCGCGGCTGTTTGCGTTAAAGCCAACTACAAAAAAAGTAGCTTTTACGCCCTGCTGGCGAAATATATTTTTGCAAATATTTGTTCCGGGCGGCTGAGGGGCATCGTCCCATGTAAGAAATATATATCTTTTACTGCTGTCATATTTAATAGGGGTTCCCGGCACGGGCTTTTGGACAACGGCAGTAGAGTCAGCGGCGGGTTTATTGCCCGAATTACCGCTGCAGCCGGATAATAAAATAAAAATTGCCGAAAATATACCTAAAAGAGATGTTAGTGTTTTCATTTTACCATATTGTTTTTGAAGAATTTTTATAAACCATCGGCAGACAGCTATATAACGCAAAGGTATTGGTTTTGAGTGTGATATTTTAAAATAAGCTCGCTAGCTCATTACTTTGGCGTTTTTATAAGAAAGTAAAAGAGATGATTACATTTGCCGTGAAAAATAACTGGCAAGCCGCATGGGAGGAGGTAAAAAAAACGAAATAAGGATATTAGGTTTGGTATCGTATAATTTTTTGCCTGCCAAAATGGGCGGGCAAAAAGGCATTGGATTATTTTATTCCTTTTTTTGCAAAAAAGTAAATTTGGTTTGTGTTACTACTAAAAGTAACGACCCCAAAGCCGCGGAGTACGAAGTGCTTAATATACTTTCTAACTCACCTTTACGCTATGTAAACGTTTTTTATTTTTTTACGTTGTGTAAAATAATCAGGCAGAAACAAATCACACACCTTCAAATTGAACATCCTTATTATGGCTGGCTGGCTTTGATGTTGCAATCTTTTTGCGGGGTTAAACTAATTCTTCATAGCCATAATATTGAAGGGGAGCGTTTTAAGGCCTTGGGCAAATGGTGGGCTAACATATTGCTGCGATACGAAAAAAGGATTCACCGCAGGGCTGACTACATTTTTTTTGTTACTGATGAAGACAGGCAATATTCTATCAACAGGTTTGGCGTACAAGCCGTAAAATGTATAACAACCCCGTATGGCATTGAGTGGGGTGAAGCACCTTCGGAAGAAGAAAGGGCAGAAGCAAAGAAAACTCTTGCGGCGCAATATAACTTCAGCCCGAACGAAAGGGTATTACTATTAAATGGTTCATTCAACTATAAACCTAATTTAGATGCGCTGCTGTATGTAATAAATAAATTAACCCCTATTTTTTTAGCAACCCCGGGGTTTACCTGCAAAATTTTTATTTGCGGCAAAGGTATACCGGCAAACATAAGCAGTGTAAGTTATCCTAATGTATACATAGCTGGTTTTGTGGATGATATAAGTGTTTATTTTAAGGGCGCTGATATTTTTTTAAACCCCGTATCTTCTGGCGGTGGTATAAAAACCAAGGTGGTGGAAGCTTTGGGGTACGATTTGTTCGTGGTGTCGCTGCAAGACGGCAGTATTGGCATACCGGCCGATATTACCGGTGAAAAACTGGTTATTATTGCCGATGATAATGATGCAGATGCCTTTGCCAGTGCAGTTATGGCCTTGCAGGATAAAACTGCGCATATACCGGCAGCATATTTTGATTATTTTTATTGGGAGGGTATTGCAGAAAGAGCGGCGGAGTTTGTAACGCAATATTTTTATTTACAATAGCTATTTTTAAGCGTGCATACTGCTGAACAGTAAATTTAAATTATATTTGATGCCCGCTTTAAGCCTTATTGCTTTATGTGTTGATTGCTAATGTGTTATGATAACAAAAGAAATAATTAACCAGTTTTTTTGAGGTAGTATGAAAGTCGTCATTTTTGCAGGCGGGCTCGGTACCCGTATTTCAGAAGAAACAGATGTTCGCCCCAAACCAATGGTTGAAATTGGCGGCAAGCCAATTCTATGGCATATAATGAAAATTTACGGCCATTATGGCTTCAACGACTTCATTATTTGCCTTGGTTACAAAGGGTATGTAATAAAGGAATACTTTATGAACTACTTTTTGCATAACTCAGATATAACTATTGATATTAAAAGTAACAGCCTCCAGGTGCACGACACCAATAGTGAGGCATTTAAAGTAACACTTGTTAACACCGGCATAAATACCAAAACTGCAGGCAGGCTTAAAATGGTGGAGAAATATATTGGTAATGAAGACTTTATGTTAACTTATGGTGATGGCGTGAGCAATGTTGATTTACACAAATTGCTTGCCTTTCATAAACAACATGGCAAAATAGCTACAATAACCGGTGTACAACTGGCATCTCGGTTTGGTGGCATGGATTTGGATGACAACGGCGAAGTGCTTGAATTTAAGGAAAAAACAAAAGATGAAAGCAAATGGATTAACGCAGGTTTTTTTGTTTTAAAACCAGCTGTATTTAAATACCTGCAAAATGATATGAGCAATATGATGTGGGAAGACGACCCTCTTGAGCAGCTTTCAGCAGATGGTGAGTTAGCAGCCTACCGCCATACTGGCTTTTGGAAATGTATGGATGCGTTGAGAGATAAAATTGAATTGGAAGAGCTTTGGCAAAATAAAGAAGCTAAATGGAAAATTTGGTAAGCGTAAAAAGCCTTCAATCTTTTTATAATAATAAAAAGGTATTCATAACAGGCCATACTGGCTTTAAAGGTGCTTGGCTTATGGCGTTGTTGCACCAGTTGGGCGCTACCGTTAAGGGTTATGCCCTTTCGCCGGAATACAACAACGGGTTATTCAGCCGCTTACAGCCATTGGGCATTGCTGAAAGCATTATTGCTGATATAAGGGATAGAAAGAAGCTAGAGGAGGAAATTATCGCATTTCAGCCCGATTATATTTTTCACCTGGCGGCCCAGCCACTTGTAAGGAGGTCTTACCGCATACCGGCTGAAACATTTGATGTTAATGTAACGGGTACTGCCAACGTGATGGAAGCGCTTATTCCATTACAAAAAAGTTGTGCAGCCGTTATTATTACAACAGATAAGGTGTATGAGAATATAGAAAAAAATGTTTTGTACACTGAAAATGATAAGTTGGGCGGCTACGACCCGTACAGTGCCAGTAAAGCCTGCGCCGAGCTTGTTATCAGCTCATTTAGAAACTCTTTTTTTAACATAAATACAATTAATGAACACAGGAAAGCGTTGGCGGCAGCGCGTGCCGGGAATGTAATTGGTGGTGGTGACTGGAGTACAGACAGAATTTTGCCGGATGTTGTACGTGCCCTGGCAAAAGGTGAAACCATACAAGTGCGTAATCCTCATGCAGTAAGGCCCTGGCAGCATGTGCTTGAGCCGTTAACGGGCTACTTGCTTTTAGGCGCATTGCTGCACGAAAATGCCATCATATATTCAGGGGCATATAATTTTGGGCCCATGCCTGAAGATCATTTAGATGTTGGAAACTTTGTTAACTGTGCTATAGCTGCATGGGGCAGCGGCCAGTGGCACGATGCTTCAGATCCTGCAGCAGTACACGAAGCAGGGTTCTTAAAACTGGATATTAAAAAGGCACTTACCACACTTGGCTGGCAACCTAAGTTAAACGCGCAGGAAGCAATTAAGTGGGCTGTTGCCTGGTACAAGCAACCGGGTAATGCGCAGGCTGATTTTACTTTCGAACAAATAAAAAACTACCTGACTATATGATGAATTTTGTGCCGCTTACATTGGTTGGTAGCTACGAAATAACGCCATCAGTCTTAACCGACAGCAGGGGCTGGTTTGCAAGAACATATTGTAAAGACGAATTTGCGGCGATAGGGCATGTTAAAGAGTGGGTGCAGCTTAACCATTCTTTTACAACCCATAAAGGAACTATAAGGGGTATGCATTACCAACTGCCGCCACATACCGAAATTAAAATGGTAAAATGTATTGCCGGGGCCGTATATGACGTAATTATTGATTTGCGGGAAGGCTCACCTACTTTTTTGCAATGGTATGGCACCCAGCTTTCGGCCGTCAATAAAAAAATGCTTTATATACCTGAAGGTTTTGCTCACGGGTTTCAAACGCTGGAAGATAATTGTGAACTTATATACCATCATTCGGCAACCTATACGCCCGGTTTTGAGGCGGGGATAAAATATGACGAACCGCGGGTTAATATTCATTGGCCGTTGGTTGTAACAGAAATTTCACACAGGGATGAGCAGTTTTTGCTGATTAGCCCTGATTTTAAAGGAATATAATTATGCAATGCAGGTTTTGTAAAACCCAACTACAACATACGTTTATTGACCTGGTAAATTCACCGGCATCTAACTCCTATCTTACAGTTGAGCAATTAAATGAACCTGAAATTTTTTACCCGTTAAAAGTATATACTTGTCATCAATGTTTTTTAGTGCAAATTGACGAATATAAAAAGTCTGATGCAATTTTTAACAGCAATTACGCCTATTTCTCCTCGTACTCAACAAGCTGGTTAAAGCATGCGAAAAACTATACTGACATTATGCAGCAGCGGTTTAGCTACAATGAGGGAAGCCGTATAATAGAAATAGCCTCAAACGACGGCTATCTTCTGCAGTATTTTAAAGAAAAAAATATTCCTGTACTGGGTATTGAGCCAACCGCCAATACTGCACAGGTGGCTATAAATAAAGGCATTGACAGTGTAGTTGATTTTTTTGGAGTACGGCTGGCTACAAAATTGGCAGGAGAAGGCATAAAAGCAGACCTGTTATTGGGCAACAATGTGTTAGCCCATGTACCTGATATTATTGATTTTGTGGGCGGTATGAAAATAATATTGAAAGATGACGGTGTAATAACAATGGAATTTCCACACGTATTACAGCTTATTAATAATAATCAATTTGACACTATTTACCATGAACATTTCTCTTACCTGTCATTCTACACGGTAAAGCAAATATTTGAATCGCAGGGCCTGCAAATGTTTGATGTTGATGAAATACCCACACACGGTGGTTCACTAAGAATTTATGCAAAACATAAGGAAGACGGGAGCAGGCAGGTTTCAGAAAATGTACAGGCATTACTGGAAAAAGAAGGGAAACAGGGCATAACAACTATAACTTATTATGAAGGGCTTCAGCAAAAAGCTTTACAGGTAAAGTTAGATTTAACAGAATTTCTTATCAATCAAAAAAGAGCATCAAAAAAAGTCGCAGCGTACGGCGCGGCCGCAAAGGGTAATACTTTGTTAAACTATTGTGGTATTAAAAGTGATCTTATTGCTTTTGTTGCAGATGCCAACCCGCATAAGCAAAACACTTTTTTGCCGGCCAGTCATATACCTGTAGTAAATGAAACGCAGTTAAAGAACGAAAGGCCAGACTATATAATTATTTTGCCCTGGAATATAAAGGATGAAATAATGCAACAGCTCAGCTATATTAAGGATTGGGGCGGAAGGTTTGTAATACCGATACCCCGACTGCAAGTTTTATAAAGTAAGCAATATTATGGCAAAAGTTTTGGTAACCGGTGCGACAGGCTTTATTGGTAACTACGTGGTACAGCAGTTATTGTACAATAACCACCAGGTAATTGCCACATCGTCCAACGAGGAGAAAGCCAAAACTTTTGACTGGTTTGGCCATGTTGCCTTTATACCGCTTAACCTTGAAAATTTTGACAATAGCGTTGATTATTTTCAATTTTTTAATAGCCCTGATGTTATCATCCATCTTGCATGGCAGGGCTTGCCCAATTATACATCGCTGTTTCATTTCGAGAATAACCTACCAAGGGATTATGCTTTTTTAAAGAACTTAATAACGCACGGCGCTAAAGATATTACTATAACCGGAACCTGCTTTGAGTATGGTATGAAACAAGGGCTATTAACTGAAGATATGCTCTCTGCGCCTGCCAACCCTTACGCGCTGGCAAAAGATACATTAAGAAAGTTTTTGCTGGAGTTGCAAAAAAAGCAGCCATTTAATTTAAAATGGATCCGCCTTTTTTATATGTATGGGAAAGGGCAAAATGAAAATTCTTTGTTTTCGCAGTTGGACCGTGCTTTAGCAAATGGGGAAACTGTTTTTAATATGAGCGGCGGTGAACAGGTAAGGGATTATTTGCCTGTGACAAAAGTTGCTGAAAATATTACGATAATAGCTACGCAAAATAATGTGCAGGGTATTATAAATTGCTGCAGCAATATGCCTATTACAGTAAAAAAGCTGATACAGGATTATTTGAAAAACAGCAATCAACAAATATCCCTTAATCTTGGCTTTTACCCGTATGCAGATTATGAGCCTATGGCTTTTTGGGGAGATGATACAAAATTAAAAATTATACTTAATAATGAGCAATGCGTAAATTAGGTTACGACATAATGCATTTAATACAGTTAATAAGATTTTTTGGTGTGAAGGATGGTTTCAAAATTTTTTTGGCAATAGCCTTTAATAGCCTGCTTGTAAGGGTTTCATCAATAAAGTTCAAAAATACCATTGAAATCCGCAAAAAAGATTCGGATCTTCCAATATTTTACCAGGTATTCGCGGAGCTGCAATATGATATAAACTATTTTTTAAAATATACACCAAAAACCATTGTGGATTGTGGCGCGAACGTTGGTTTTGCCTGTTTGTATTTTTCATCACTTTTTCCGGGCGCGGAAATTATTGCTGTGGAACCGCAGAAAGATAACTATAACCAACTTTGCAAAAATGTAAAAAGTTACAGCAATATAAAGCCTCTGCATGCCGCAATTTGGCATAAGCCGGGTAAGTTAGTTATTAAAAATGAATCAGAGATGAGTGCAAGTTTTGAAGTTCAGGAAAATACGGAAGCAAACATAGCCGGCCTAAATGCTGTTACCATTGATGAGATAATACGAGATAATAATTTTGATCAAATTGACATTCTTAAAATCGATATTGAGGGCTCTGAATATAACTTGTTTGCAAACAACCCGCATACATGGCTTAGTAAAACCAGGTGCCTGGTAATTGAGCTGCATGATAATTTAAAGCCCGGCACCTCACAATTGTTTTTTAAGGAAATGGCCAAATACGATTGGCAAACGGTTATAAAGGGGGAAAATATTGTTTGTTTTAAAGCATAAATAAGTGCCCTGAATTTTAGCGATAAAACGCCGAACGTATCCGGTTTTTGATTTGAAACCAGCCAAATTTAATTTTGAAAAATAACGAAGGTTTTTCATCTTCGATGTACCCTACAGTATAGTTGCCTACTTTAATATCAAAAGGTTGTTCAATCTTTCTTTTTTCAATCACTACTATCGAGTCATAAACATGTATGGCATATATCTTGTCTTTAAGCTGGAAATTTTTTATATAAGTGTTTTTACCCGCGTACCATAAATGCATTACATCAATCAGGTTTTTTATATACTCTATATAAGTGCCCCGGCGCTTCATACCACCGCCAAAATTAAACCAATAAGATGAATGATTGTCTTCGCATAGGTATAGACCCCCATATTTAATTTTGTTAAAAAGCATCTCAAATGTTACTATCTGCTGCCTCATAGTATGGCCGCCGTCATCAATTAAAATGTCAATGTCATCAATTTCGGCTTTTACTTTTTCAAGAAACGTTTTATCTTCCTGTGAACCAATAAATATTCTAACGTTTTTGCCATCATCAAACTGTTTACATTTAGGGTTAATGTCAATCCCGTAATATTTTAGGTTTTCCCCGAAATATTTCTTCCATAGGTCAATTGAGCCACCCTGCGATACGCCAATTTCAAGCACCTTTACCTCTTTATCAACATACGAACTAAAGTACCGGTCATATATATCAAAATAGTGGTTCCATTTATGAATCAGGTTTCCTGTATGTGAATTAAAAATTTCTCTCGAACTTAGCATTTTGCTCTAAATGTGTGGAGGCAAATATAGCTTAATTTTAAAAAGGAAATATGAAACAAGGGCAACCGTATGACATCGCAGTTATTCATTTGGTATGGCTTCCTTTTGGAATTGATTTGTTTAAAGAATTTATCGATAGTTATCTAATATACCCGGCGGGGTACCCACACAAATTAATTATCGCTTTTAATGGCTTAAAGGCGCAACACCCGAATAACCCAGGTGAATATATTGACTATATTAAGGAAAAGGGAATATTGAATTTTGAATGCTTATATTTTGAAAGCGGGCAGGATATTAGCATTTATAAACAGGCAGCAGCAACGATTTCTAATGAATATATCCTTTTTTTAAATTCCTATTCCAAAATAAGGGCTGGTAATTGGTTATACTTCTATGTACAGAATTATACAAATAATGTCGGCCTTATAGGCGCTACAGGCTCTTTTTCAAGCTATTTAGCAGCAATAAATCGTAAAACTGCACGTGATGTGTCTTCCCGCATGTCAGTAATTAAAAAAATTCAATCAATAAAATATGCTATTAAATTAAATACGGTATATCGAAAATGGTTCTCAAAATTTCCAAATCCGCACGTGCGGACAACTGCATTCTTTATTAAAAGAACTATTTTTAACGATATAGAAATGGTTGACCCTAAGAATAAGTTACAAGCATATTTTTTTGAAAATGGCGTAAATAGTATTACGAGGCAGGTGTTAAATAAAAAACTTGAATGTGTTTTGATTGATAAATATGGCAATTGCTATAAAATAAGTGAGTGGCCGGAAAGCAAAACTTTTTGGCAGGCAGGGCAAGAGAATTTGCTGATTGCTGATAATCAGACAGAGAAATACGATTTGGCGGATATAAAAATTAGGAGATTGCTAAGCTGCGAGGCTTGGGGTAAATAGTAAAGTATAACCTGGTTTGTATGGTAAAATTTAGCATTATATTGCCCGTGCGTAATGGAGGTAATTATATAAAAGAATGTGTTAACAGCATTCTTTCCCAGTCCCATGATGATTTTAACCTTTTAGTATTAGATAATGCAAGTACCGACGGTACCCTTCAATGGCTTGCGTCCCTGGATGACAGCCGAATAAAATTTTTCCCTTCTGAAAAGCCATTAACGATTGAAGAGAACTGGGCAAGAATATTGACTATACCTAAAAACGAGTTTATTACTTTAATAGGACATGACGATTTACTGGATAGGAACTATTTATCAGTAATGGATGCGCTCATTAAAAAGCACCCGGATGCATCGTTGTACCAGGCGCATTTCAGGTATATTGATGCTGCCGGAAATTTCAAGCGTCATTGCAAAATAATGGATGAGATACAATTTTCTCATGAATTTATCGCCCACCAGTTTCTTCAATCGCTTGATAGTATGGGTACCGGTTATATGATGCGAAGCAAAGATTTTGAGGCAGCAGGTGGTCTCAGAAGCTACCCAAAACTTATATTTTCCGATTATGAGCTATGGGTGAGGCTAATTAATAAAAATTATAAAGCTACAGCATTGGATGAATGTTTTTCATACCGGGAACATGATAGCACCTCAAAGCTTGTTGACGGTGATGAATATCAACAGGCATTTGAAAGATATATTTTTTTCCTGAAAGAGATGATGGATGAAGAGTATAATATTAAAACAGTAATACATCACTATGGAGGGAAATTTCTTTTAGATTTCTGTGAGTCTCTGTCACATCGCCTGCTAAAGACACCATACGCCAGGAGAAAAATTACGGTAAACCGGTTTATTAACAAATGCAAAGGCTATGCGTCTATGCTTATTCCCGGCGAAGCATTTGACCCTGATGAAATATTCCGGATAAAAATAGCTGACTATATTGATCGTTCCGCCCTGGGCAGATTTTTATTTTATGTTGTAAAGAGAAGAAGTTTTAAATAGAGTAACAGCTAGTACTGAAGCTGTTCAAGTGTATGAAGGATTGATTCCCATAGCAATGTTGCAGTTTTATCCCAGCTAAAGTGCTTATGCTGTTCAGCCCCAAGACTTATTAATGTCTGCCTTTGCGGGTCACTAAGATATAGCTTTTCCATGGCAGATGCAATCTCGGCTATATTAAATGGGTCAACAAGTATTGCAGCATTGCCTGCCACTTCGGGCATCGAAGTTATATTTGAACAAATAACGGGTACATTGCATTGCATAGCTTCGATTATCGGCATACCAAATCCTTCAAATATGGGAACAAAGCTTAATGCAAAGGCTGATGCAGTAATTTTTTGCAATTCATCATCAGGCACGCGCCCCGTAAAAATAATATCGTTTTTATATTCATTGCTTAGGTAAACCCCCTCAATTTCAGATTTCCTCCATAGTATAGAGCCAGCCAATATAAGTTTGTAGGTTGATTGGGTACGCTTTTTAAACAATGTAAATGCCTCTATTAATCGCTTAATATTTTTTCTCGGGTGCATTGACCCTACGAATAAAAAATAAGGGTGACCGTCGCTTATGCTATTTCTTGTATTTTCAATTTCCTGTTGTGATAATGGATGAAAATTAATGTTAGCGGCGCAATAAACAACATCAACCATATTTCCGTCTGCATTGTAAAAAGTAACAATATCTTGCTTGCTGTATTGAGAAATTGTAGCAATTCTCGTGGCCTTTTTTATAAACCTTTTAAAAAAGAAATTATAATAAAGCCTGTTTTGAATTTTCATTCCTTCAGGGTGGTGTACAAAATTTATATCATGTATTACCGGAAGTTGTTTTTTGCTGGTACTTAAGCTTAGGAAGCCGTCGGGCGAAAGCAATATGTCAGGGTTATGTTTTTTTAAAAACAAAGTAACCACCACCTCCATGTATAAAACATACAAAACGGGATGCCGCAAAGGAGGAAAGATAGGATATTTAACTGCGTTGGGAAAGTCAAAATAATTCTCTGTAAAATTCTTGTCGCAAAGTATCAGAAATTGTACTGAAGGATTATTTTCTATTATTCTTGAAACCGTATTAATGGTGAAATAGCCTATGCCATCAAGATTTTTATTTCGTAATACCCAACAATTTACAGCAACTTTTAATGGCATAGAATAGTTATTGGTTACTGCTTAATATATAACATAAAAAATGCCTGCTTATTGCAGGCATTTTTCTTTATCTTTTTGCTTCTGTTTTTAACTCGGCTGTGGTGCTCTGGGGGGCGCTACCAGGAGCCTGGTACTTTACTTCGATTTTTTGTTTCCCGGTCGGCATTGCAGCTTCCCCGCTATGCAGTTGTGCAAGGGTAGGAGCGATTACCAATGAAACGATTGACATTAGTTTGATAAGAATGTTCATTGAAGGTCCTGAAGTATCCTTGAATGGGTCACCTACAGTGTCCCCTGTAACTGATGCTTTATGCGGGTCGGATTTTTTGAAATAGGTCTGACCGTTAATTTCAACGCCTTTTTCAAACGATTTTTTTGCGTTATCCCATGCACCGCCTGCATTATTTTGAAACATACCCATCAACACGCCGCTAACAGTAGCGCCGGCAAGAAAGCCACCGAGGGCTTCTGCACCAAGGCCGGGCATAAAGCCAATAACCAATGGAGAAATCACCGCAATAGCACCCGGTAAAATCATTTTTTTAATGGATGCTTCTGTAGAAATAGCCACGCATTTATCATACTCTGGTTTGCCCGTGCCCTCCATGATACCCGGAATTGTTCTGAACTGCCTTCTTACTTCTTCAACCATCGCCATAGCAGCCTGCCCAACCGCACGTATTGCGAGCGCTGAAAAAATAAACGGTATCATACCGCCTACAAACAAGCAGGCTAATACGTTTGCTTTATAAATATCTATGCCTGTAATGCCCGCCACACCTACAAACGCTGCAAATAAAGCCAGGGCAGTTAATGCTGCAGAGGCAATGGCGAAACCCTTACCAGTTGCCGCGGTTGTGTTACCCACGGCATCAAGCACGTCAGTTTTTTCACGCACTTCTTTTGGCAACTCGCTCATTTCGGCAATGCCACCGGCATTATCGGCAATGGGGCCAAAAGCATCAATAGCAAGTTGCATTGCTGTAGTCGCCATCATACCGGCGGCTGCTATAGCAACGCCATATAACCCTGCGCATTGGTAAGAGCCCCAAATACCGCCAGCCAAAACGAGAATTGGTAAAAAGGTTGATTCCATACCCACTGCCAAACCACCGATTACGTTTGTGGCATGGCCAGTTGCACTTTGGCGTATAATGCTCAGCACGGGGCGTTTGCCCATAGCTGTAAAGTATTCGGTTATCATACTCATTAAAGTACCCACCAATAATCCCACACCAATAGCGCCCAAAACACCCCATTTGGTAAAATCGTGGCCGCGAAGCGTCATGGTATCAGGCAATATATAGCATACCAGCCCAATGCATGCCAACGCCGTTAAAATTATAGAGCCCCAGTTGCCCATGTTAAGTGCTTTTTGCACATTATGGGTATTGATACCAGCGGAATCGCTTACGCGGACAAAAAAGGTGCCTATGATGGAGAAAATAATGCCAGTGCCCGCAATTACCATTGGCAAAATAATAGGAGCAAACCCACCAAAATTGTCGCCGGTTGAGGTTGTTTCCTGGCCGAGAACAATAGTTGCGAGAACTGTTGCCACATAAGACCCAAATAAGTCGGCGCCCATACCTGCAACATCGCCTACATTATCACCAACATTATCGGCAATAGTGGCGGGATTGCGGGGGTCGTCTTCTGGTATGCCCGCTTCAACTTTGCCCACAAGGTCTGCGCCCACGTCGGCTGCTTTTGTATATATTCCGCCGCCAACGCGCGCAAAAAGTGCAATACTTTCGGCGCCTAATGAAAAACCGGTTAACACTTCAATAGTCATTCTCATTTGTTCTGAATCCACGGATTCAGCACCAAAAGCTGTTTTTAAAATCAGGAACAAAGAGCCCAAACCCAGCACCGCAAGACCAGCCACACCTAAGCCCATTACCGAACCTCCTGTAAATGAAACAGATAAAGCCTTAGACAGGCTGGTACGCGCAGCATTAGCGGTTCTTACATTGGCTTTGGTGGCCACCTTCATGCCTATATAGCCTGCAGTTGCGCTTAATATAGCACCACTTATAAACGAAATAGCGATCGTCCAGTGAGAATTTGGATTTTGGGTGGCCATAAATCCTAACAATATGGCAACAATAAGAACAAAGTAGCTAAGTATTTTCCATTCAGCTTTTAAGAAAGCCATAGCGCCTTCGGCTATGTACTTACTTATTTCTTTCATTCGGTCATTACCGGCGTCCTGTTTTGAAACCCAGCTAAACTTGATAAAAGTGTAAATAAGGCCAAGCAAACCCATGGCCGGAACGGCAAGAAATAGATAATTGGTCATAAGCGTTCTTGTATCAGGATTTTTTTTTGATTAGGTGGGCAAAAATAGGGTATAATCGGTAATCTGCTAAAAAAGATGGATTTATCTGCTCAATTGATTTGAAAATTCCTGTTCACCGAAAAAAAAGGTTATTCTAACCAAAAGCTATTAAGCCGTTTTTAATTAGTTTTTAATTTTACACCGTCGAACAAAAATAATTTTCAATAAAGATACTATCCATAGGGGTATGGATTGTTTATGAAGGGTTACAAGGGATTCATTCTTGAATCCCTTTTTATTTATAACTTATTCATCTCCATTTTGTATTTCGTAAAAAGCTTCTCCCAAATGTTCAATTATGTCGGTCGCAATCATACTTTCCTGGCTTTGCTGCTGCAGCGTAAGGTCTGCGGCAAGCCCGTGCAGGTAAACGCCGCATTGTGCAGCCTGCACGCCTGTATAGCCCTGGCAAACAAGAGCAGTTATAAGCCCGGTAAGTATATCACCGCTGCCGCCTTTAGCTAACCCTGCATTACCTGTATTGTTAAACCAGCCCTTGCCGTTACTGGCCACAAGTGTATGGTGACCCTTTAAAATAAGGGTAAACTTATATTCACCCGATAGTTTAACCGCTGCATTTATCCGGCTTGTTTCGCTGTCAAATTTGCCGAATAAGCGTTCAAATTCCTTCGGGTGGGGAGTAATTACCGAGCTATGCGGCACCTGTGTTAGCCAATCTTTGTTTTCCGAAAGTATGTTTAAAGCGTCGGCGTCAATTACCATAGGCCTGGTAAAGTTTTTTAAAACATGCCGTAAAATGTGTTTTGCGTCTTCCTTTGTTCCCAATCCCGGCCCGATGCCTATGGTTGTATATTTTTCCCACTCCGTGTCCTCAAACCTGCTGACACACATTGCTTCGGGTAATGCCGTTTGCGCAATCGGCATACTGCCTAAGGGTACGTTAAGCGTTACCAATCCTGCGCCTCCCCGAAGGCAGGCTTTTGAGCAGAGCAGTGCGGCGCCCATTTTTCCTTCATTACCCGCTATTAATAAAGCATGGCCGTATGTGCCTTTATGGGCAAAGGTATTCCTGGGCTTAACAGTTGCCGATATTTGTTTTTTTTCGATAACCTCAAAAGTCGTTTCAACCTGTTGCAAAAAAGCGGTCAAAAGCCCGATATCCAAAACATGCACTTCTCCAAATGAATCTGCGTTTTCTGCTAACAGGAAACACAATTTTGTGTTTTGAAAAGTAAGCGTATAGGTTGCTTTAACAACGGCGTTTCCTTTGCAGCTTTCATCAATATACATGCCACTGGGCACATCAATGGAAATTACTACAGCGCCGGTACTGTTTATATGTTTTACCAGCGACGCATTTAAATCAAGCAGCGGCCGGTTTAGCCCCGAGCCGAACAGCGCATCTATCACCAGGTCATTTTTTTCTATTACAGGGAGAAATTCTTCAGACTGAATAAAGTATATGGATGAAGAAACCTGGTGCAGCCGGTGAAGATTTACCTGGAAGTCTTCCGTGCCTTTGGCGCCAAACTCAAGAATGTAAACCGAAGGCATAAAGCCTGACTCTATCAACTGGCGTGCTATAGCAAGCCCGTCCCCGCCGTTGTTGCCCTTGCCACAAAAAATTTTGATGTTGGTTGCAGCAAGATTACGCTCTAAAATAAAATCTGTGCACTTTGCAGATGCCCGCTCCATGAGGTCAATAGAGGCAATGGGTTCATGCTCTATTGTAAAAGCATCCCATTGGTGTATTTGTTGCGCTGATAGAAGTTTCATACGTTATAAAAAGAGGCTTTAAATGTAACATTAAATAACAGGATTTGCCCTCTGCCAGGAAAACCTTTTTCGCCCGGCAAAAACCGGCTAATGTGTATAACCATGATTAAGATACATTGTTGGGGCTAATGCCCGGTTTTTAAAACGTAGTTTTAAGAAAATAAACTTGTTAAAGTATTGTTTATAAATTTTTTATATGTAACAATTTAATAAACAGATGGTCATACAATGCAAAGGCGCGAGCCAAACAAAAACCTTTATTAAATGCACATTGTATGAAAAAAATTCTATGCTTCGCTTCACTCGCAATGCTAATCGGCATAACGGGGTGCACCAAAAAAGAAATCGTAACGCCCAACATTACTGTTACTACAACCATACGTTCATCAGACTGGCAATATGATAATTCCACAAAAACGTGGTATGTAAATATTGATATGCCGGAGATAGACAGCTATGTAAATGATACTAACGGTATTCTCGTATCAATAAGTTTTGGCGACGGCGTATATGAGCTGATACCCGACATATATAATGGCTACGCCTTTTATGTAACACATTCGCCAGGCAATCTAACTATTGAGGCGCAAAACCAGTTAGGAACAACCTATGCGCCCAGCACTGCAATAATTGCGAAAATTGTAATTGTTGCATCGCAGTAGTAATCTATAGCATCTAAATACTGCCGGCAGGTGGTTTAATGTATTGTTTAATTGCATAAGCCATTTTGCCGGCATTTCCTTCTGCATAGACCTCTTTATGGATATTCAGAACGTCTGAGGAAAAAATTGACGTGTTATTGCTTGGGTCACTCATAGTATATACAGGTATGCATTCTGTAAGCACGTATTGTTTTGTAGTTATATTATATATCACAACCGTAGTAACAATATCACGCTGGCCGGGTGCATTTATCAATAAAAACACAGGGTAATCAAGAAGCGTATTCCAGAAATTGATATTAAGCTTTGCATCAAAAAAAAGGTAATGCAGAAGATTTAGGTTTACCTGTTGTTCTGCAAGTATCTTTTGCAATGCAGCCAGGTTTTTGTGCATGTCAGCAAGAGGGTTGTACATGCCTTGCAAATCATAATATTGCACCCATTGCGCAATCGCCTTGTTGTAATATTCAAGGTTCGGCGCGCCGATACCTAGTTTGTAATCAAAAGCATCATAACCCGGTACTACATAACCGGGATAAAAATACTGCAGACCATTTTGCGTGCAGTAATCAATTTTAGTATAGATAAGACATTTACCAAGGCTATATTTTTTATAGGCAGGGTGATATATTGAAACAATTCCTTCGGCACTTGTCTTACCGGTATCAAAAAAACCGCATGCAATAAGCTTGCCCCTGTCGCAGATATTTACCTGCCAGGTGTTGTAAATATTATAGCTGCGCCCGCCCGAAAGCAACTGGTGCAGTGTTGAATAGGCGTCAAATTTTATATTCGTTTTATATTTTTCGTATAGTATTTCATGTTGCCGTGTTACCTGGGCTGGCTTAATTTCGACAGTAAAGTTTTTGATACCCTTTAGGGCAGATAAATGTTTAGCAGACGGAGTATATTCAGAAATATTAATTCTCAGCCATACGGCACTGTAAAACTTGCTGTTAAAATGCAGGAAATGAGTGGTAAATATTGTTTGGTTCATCCTAAACCATCCCCGTGCTAAATAATTATCCAGTTCACTTGGCGTAATTGATTGTGGTGATTCAGATGATGCGAACATATTGTCCAGGCTGTTATTGTGTAATGCGATATTACATGATTTTGTTTTTATAGAAGTTAAAATTGCCGCCCGGTGTCCCTATACTGGGTGAAAACCTAAATTACCTAAAATGTTGCGTAGCTAAGCAGCATTTTTTAATCCATTTTATATAAATGTGGGCAATGCAATATATTTTTCAATTAAATTTTCTTGATTTGCTTTTAATTTGTGTATGATGAAAAATAAATCGCTGCCCTGTTTATTGTTTCTCGCGGTTACCTGTACTTGTCTTCATGCGCAAAAATTTGACACAACGGTAAAAATGAACAATGAAGGTTTCAGGGTTATATGCAGTAATAAAGACCTGGATAATAACTATGTCACTGTTCAGCCGGTTGGCATCACTCTTGACAACGCAAGGCAACTCGATTTTCCTGTAAGGGGAAAGGTAAGCAAGGCTGCTATTGACGACCTTAATAACGATGGTGAGCCTGACCTGGTAATATGTATTTATGGTGGAGTTAACGGGGACATTGGGAGTGTGATAGGTGTTTCCTATATGAAGGCAGAGAAAACTGTTGTGCCTATTGTTTTCCCTGATATTTACAGTGACCCTAAAATACGCGAAGGGTATAAAGGGCACGATACCTTCTCACTTGTAATAGGTACGCTTCTGCGTAAGTTCCCGATTTACCTGCCGGGGGATGCGCCGGATAAACCAACAGGAGGTATAAGAACCGTACAATATAATGTAGTGCCTGGGGAGCAGGGCCGTTTATCTTTTAAGGTTCTGCGGTCTTATGAAACGCAACCGGAAAATTAATGCCCGGCAGAAAATATGAAATAATTATTTAAAAGAGAAGTTATCTTCCAAATAACTTCTCTTTTAGCTTCCAACAATCTACAACCGTTTAATAAAGTCACTCCTTTATTCTCCGCGAAAGTATTGTTGTGCCAAGGCCCAACAATGCAACCACGCTAAATGACCAGCGCAAATTTGAAGCCTGCGCTATAAAGCCTATTAATGGCGGCCCCAACAAAAAGCCTAAAAAGCTGATGCTTGAAACTGCTGCAAGTGCTATGCCCGGCGATGTTTTTGACGACCGCCCTGCCAAAGCAAATACCATAGGGACAACGCATGACACACCGGCGCCTATCATAAAGCAGCCTATGGTGGCAGTAACCGTATAAGGAAACAGCACAACAGTAAGAAGCCCGCCGGCAATAAATATTCCGCTGAATTGCAAAATACTTTTCACACCAAACCTTGTAACAAGTTTGTCACCCACAAAGCGGCCCCCCGCCATAGTTGCGGTAAAGGCTACATAGCCGATGGTTACAAATGTTTTTGTATTGATAACTTTTTGAAAATAAACACCACTCCAGTCTGCCATTGCGCCTTCACATAACATACAGCAAAAAGCTATAAGCCCTAACAGTAAAATGTCTTTTCCGGGTTTTACAAACAATGGCTGTTTGCTTTTTACATCATACTCATTTGGCAAGGTGTATTTATATGCAGGAACCGACAGTATAGCGGTTAGCACACAAATAATAGCAAAATGCACCAGCGGAGGTATGCCTGCTGTAACAAACAAACTGCCTATGGCCGCACCGGTAAACCCTGCAAGGCTCCATAAGCCGTGAAACGATGCCATTATAGACCTGCCGTACAATTTTTCAACGCCCACAGCCTGTGTGTTCATGGCTATGTTAACAAGGTTGGCCCACAAGCCGAAAAAGAAAAGACCGCAAATTAATTGCCAGGCGCTGGAAGTTAACGCAAGTAAAACCAGTGTAAGGGGATATAATATGGCAGCGCTTATAACCAACTGCCTGCTGCCAAACCGGCTTATAAGCCACCCTGATAACGGCAGACTAACCATTTGGCCAACCGGCAGGGCGAAGAGCACGGCGCCTAACGCAGCATCATTTAAATGAAGTGCATTTTTTATGTCGGGAATCCGGCTTGCCCAACTGGCAAATGTCAACCCGGCGATAAAGAAAAAGGTGCCTACCGCTACCCGGTAAGCCCTTGTATTTATACTTAGAGATACATTCATGTTTTGTTTCCTTTAGCTATTAATTTTTTTAACAGGAAGTATTAAATACGGTGAGTTTAGTTCTTCTCTTTTTTCTCAGGCAGCATTATTTTTTTTTAGCTGCCTTGTACTGTTACCTGTATTATCATCTATCCCGATACATGCTGTTTTTACAGCATTTTTATTTACCATTAGCGGCGAGGTAATAATAAAATCCGCTGTCGTCTTATTATTTGCAATGATAATGTCTGCTTCCAGCGCAGTATGAATTATGCTTCTAATTCCATTTCTCTGCAGCGGTGTTTCGTCAGCTCCCCTGAATAAAATTACGGCATCAATTTTCCCGTCACTAATCATGTTGCATAATTCCTGGTTACCCTCATAAGGCCCGTTTAAATAGCGTGTAACGGGTTTATTTAATGTCCCTTCCAGCATTTTGGCAGTATCGCCCGTAGCTATTATTTCATGTTTTTGTAAAATATCTTTGTTAAAGTACGACCATTCAATCAATTCTGTTTTCTTGTCCGGGTGCACGATAAAAGCTATTTGTTTTGTGCTGTTAATTGTTTTTGTCTTCATAATAGTTTAAATAATTTAACACTATACTATAAAAAAATTGCCTGCTTAATACTGCAGGCAATTGTTATATGTGAAAAGCGTATTTTTTGTTGTTTTAACTTATAATATGTACTCTTTACACAATAATAATACCAATAATTAAAAAAGGTAACCCGTGTTTACATTTCCTTAATATTATAGCAATTTACCGGTTGCAGAAAGATACTTGCAAAATTCTCATTAAGAACGCTTTACATAATTTTTTATAGTATTTTCCGCTTAAAAATGGTATGCGCCCCAGGTTAGATTGCCTCATGGTAGCCAAAATATTCCTTGTCAGCCTTTTGTTCTCCTGCCAACAAGGCACACCTTCCTTTACACTTAGCCCTGCGGAGAAATACAGTTTTACCTCTATGGTGGATTGCAATATGGCTGAAGCGTGGGTGGGCGATACCTTTCGTATTTTTCCCGGTAAATATGGTGAGGATCCCTTATGGGGAAATGCACATGACCTGAAGTTTGCAGATGGCAGGAATGCAAATGAAGCATTTGGCCGTAATGCGAATGAATTTATTGAACCTGTAATGCCCCTTAATACAAAGCCCGGAACACCGGGTTTACACGGGGCCGTTTGGTTTGAAACAATATACCAGGATATTAGCGTTGCGTTTAGAATTCATTTAGTTCTTTGAAAGTATTATCAGTATTGAGTTTGCGAAGATTTTTTGTTGGAAACGATTTGAAATTTTGAGAATTATGAATTTTGTAATTCATTGGTTTTCAATTATTATGAATC
>DASZPM010000008.1:0-321012 GCA_035550215.1 Chitinophagaceae bacterium
AATATCATCGATAATACAGTAAATCCCTATAATTTTATCCTCTGTGAGCATTGATAATTGAGTTTTGTGTGTGGTAACTCAAAATTATCTTTTATTAATGCTCTCTTTTACTTTACATAACTAACAACTTGGGTTAATTAAAATTAATACAGGGGATATTCAATCAACGGATTTCGATAAAATAGACGAATCAAAAAAGAAGGGCCTTTTTGACAACGGAAAGGACGCTGCGAAGAAGTTTTTTGACTCGGAGGATCTTAATATACAAGAGGTTCCCAGAAAGGAGGACGTCGCAAAAGATGTCTTTGAGACATTTAATTTTATAGTTAGAACACAATATTCATTGCCGACAGAAGTTTTGGTTTGTCATGACCGGACGAATTGGGTGTACTCTTTATTTCCAACATTGCTGAAGTGGAAGAGAGCACGTGCTTCGGTAATTGTAATGCTGAAACGAAATACCGAAAATGAGGATGATCGAGCCTACAAAATGCGGCTTTTGCAGAGTTTGGGATTCAATGTACAAGAGAAAGACAATATACCTTATAAGGGATTTATCTTTGACGGAACGAGTCCTTATGCTTCGGCTGTTGTATTAAATGAAAATGATTTAAGCAAAGCGAATTCAAAATTCTATAGTACAGAAGACTTTTCAACTATCAGGGTGCTATATGAGAGATTCCAAAGTCTCAGCCCAATTGGTGAACAAAGGCAGAGCAAAATTGAGATGAAGGAAATTGCCTCAGAGAAACTATTTGATTTATTGCGGAAAGTGAAACAATACTCAGGGGCAAAAACTAAATTTGAGATTAGAAAAATAAATGTTAGTGACCTTACTTTTTTGACCAAATTCAACAAGGGATACAAGTTTAGGCAAATTGAGACTATTTTTGAATTATATAATGAATGGGGGATTGAACTGTTTAAACCCACGGAATTACAGTTTTCAAATGGGCTCACTTCCATAGTAACGCCGCCAATAGTAGAGGAATATGATGACGGTACTAAAATTGTTATTGAAGGGAATGCTAGGTTGATTTATGGATTTAAAAATGGCAATCATCAAATGCATTGTGTGGTGATTAAAAACATAAATGGAATGGTGCCCAGTGATGGAAGATTTAAACCACATGAGGTTTTAATTACTGATTTGGATAAAAAGGGAAAGGATCGATACCTCAATTTTAAAGGGGAGCAGTTTAGAAGAATCGAAGCTGAAGTTCATAATATCAAAACAAGTTTGATATGAGATTTGAGAATAAGACGACCATTGATTTGATATATTACATTGTTCAAAGGAGCGACATTATTAAAGGGGTTTACATTCACTCTTATCCCAATGCAATACAACTGCAAGAACGTATTTCGTTTAATATACTCGAACAGAAACATTACGCAAACGCGTTAAAATTAAGAGATGAACACAATGTTCCGTTTTGGGATTCTTTGATGCTTTCGTTTTATAATAAAAAAGATTTTTCAGTAGAAATATTGAATAATGTTTTAGATACTCATGCGAAGCGAACCCTTGAAGGTGTACCTCGGGAGGATGTACTTAATAATAAGCTTCTGGAATTCAGTGAGAGCCCTGATAATTATGCTATAAATTCGAGAGTGGAGACCTTCGATAAGAAAATAAGGCATTTACTATTGTTGGATTTTCATATCCCAGTGAGTGATAGTAACCAAGAAGTAGTAGAAACAGTCTTAAGAATTCTTCAGGTTGGAAAAGGTTTTTTGCTTATTAGTGGCAAGTCATATCATTTCTTGGGAGAAGAATTAATCACAAATGCAGCTATGACGAGATTTCTTGGTAAGTGTCTTTTTTTCAGCCCTATAATAGATAAATCATGGATAGGGCACCAATTGATTGACAGATCATGTTCTATTCGTTTTACAGATAAAAATGGCGTATTTCCAACTTTTCGAAAATATATTGAATATTAAAACTAAGTTACTAATTTAATGCTGTTTTCTTTGAAATACGCTAGAATCAATGGTCTTTACTTTTTGCATTGGGAATAGCCAGTCATTCATTCAAGATAGTGTGCCAATTCACTGCCAAACAAAACTTAGCCTGCTTATTCATTTGGTCATTATCTTTAAAACAAATCTGCTGTTTATGAATAAGCTTCTTTGCCTTTGTTTAGTGGTTATATTACTAAGCGCATGCAATACGCCGGATACATCCTCCAAAAAAAGTTTTGTTGATGTAAGCGGGATTGATTCCTCTATAAAACCGGGCGACAACTTCTTTCGTTATGTTAACGGTAAATGGTATGACACAGCAAAAATTGCTGATGACCAAACGGGCGTGGGCTCTTATATGTTCCTGAACATTCCGCAAAAGCAACTGTTGCAAAATATCCTGGACAGCGTTTCAAAAACAACCAACACTCCCGGAAGTATTGAACAGAAGGTGGGTGACTTTTATGCGTCAGGCATGGATACGACAACCATAAACAAGCGCGGGTACCAACCCGTACAGCCAATACTTGCAAGGATTGACGCCATCAGCGATGTGCCATCCCTTATGAAATATGTGGCAGATGAGGAAAAAACCGGAAACCATTCTATAATTGGCTTTGGTATTTCGCCGGATAACAAGAATAGCAGCATTAATATTGCCCACCTGTATCAAACAGGTATAGGCCTGCCTGACCGTGATTATTATTTTAAAACAGATTCATCAACACTCCGTATTCAGCAAGCTTACAAAACTTACCTGGGCACTTTATTCCAGTTAACGGGCAGCGACCCGGCAACTGCTGCTAAGGATGCGGGTATTGCATACGGGCTGGAAAAACAAATTGCCGCAGCGCATAAAACAAATATTGAGCTAAGAGATGTTAATGCCAATTATAATAAAATGCCTGTTGCAGCCATCAATCAAAAACAGCCAAATATAGGCTGGGAAACAGTGTTTGCAGACCTGGGCGCAAAGACGGATTCTGTTGATATGGCCCAACCCGGTTATTACGACAGGCTAAATACATTACTGAAATCAACCGCGATAAATGATTGGAAAATTTATTTAAAAGCAATCGCGCTGGAAAATTATGCTGACGCACTCAGCAAACCATTTGTAGATGCGTCGTTCCAGTTTACTAAAGTATTGTCCGGCCAGGCTGTGCAAAAAACCCGCCAGCAGGTAATGACAGCAAATGTTGACGGCATGCTGGGTGAGGCGCTTGGCCAACTGTACGTAAAAAGATATTTTAACGAGGATGCTAAAAAGCGTGTACTCGCCCTGGTAAACAATCTTCAAAAGTCTTTCGAAAACAGGATTAATCATGTTGACTGGATGAGTGACAGTACCAAACAAAAAGCAAAAGAGAAATTATATGCCATCACAAAAAAAATTGGTTACCCGGATAAATGGCGTGATTACGGTAATGTACAGGTTGACAGGGCCAAATATTTTGAGAATTTGCTTTCCCTCAATCAAAATGATTATCAATTTCAGTTAGCAAAACTAAACAAGCCGGTTGACAGATCAGAATGGGGTACAACGCCTTCCACTGTTACCGCCTACTATAACCCTTCTTTTAACGAAATCGTTTTCCCCGCTGGCATTTTACAATTTCCTTATTTTGATTTTTCGGCAGATGACGCCATTAACTATGGTGGGATAGGAATGGTGATTGGCCATGAGATGACACATGCTTTCGATGACCAGGGCGCACAGTTTGACAAGGACGGGAATGTAAAAAACTGGTGGACAAAAGAGGATTACGCGAAATTCAGGGCAAAAACACAACGGGTAATTGACCTGTACAGTTCATTCACCGTTTTAGACACGGTTCATATTAAAGGGGCGTTAACAGTGGGTGAAAACGCTGCTGACAATGGCGGCATTGCTATTGCTTATGACGCTTTTAAAATGACTGACGAAGGAAAAGACACTACCAAAATAAATGGGTTTACACCAGATCAGCGGTTCTTTTTATCCATCGCAAGAATATGGAGGGTTAAAACGAGGGATGCGTTCCTGCGCATGTATGTAAATACCAACCCGCACTCACCTGCCATGTGGCGGGTAAATGGGCCACTGATGAGTTTTGCCCCGTTTTATAAGGCGTTTAACGTGCAGCCTGGGGATAAAAATTATCTTCCGGAAGACCAGCGCGTAAAGATTTGGTAAAACAGATTTTTAAATGTGCGCGGGTAGCAATTTGTTTTCGCAACCGCGCACATTGTTTTTATTGGTTATGTTCGTTGGTTTGGAATTTCTTTTGATCTTCCTCCACCTTTTTTAATTGCTCTTTTTGTTTATCTGCCGGGTTTAAACTATTAGCAGGCTGACCCGCCTCAATTGCGGGGTTGCCATAAGTTTCAAGATTGTTTACATCGTTTTTGTTGTAAATGGAGGGCAGAACCGCGGCAATAGTGTGTATTACCAATGTGTCGGCCTTTATGGTGTTGGTGCCGGTAAAAAGTGGTGATACTATAATTTTTATGTCGCCCGGCGTCATGTTTGTTTTTATAAGCGCCACTGCAGTACCCCACGCTATCTTTTTAGGATTTTCAGCTATCGCGGCGTTATTTATGAGCCTGCCTTCGCCTTCAACAGTAAATTTTACCAGTTGGTTGTTCAGCCGTTTTACATTGCCAAATTCATCAACTACTGATGCGATTATTGGTATAACTGTGCTTCCATCCGCCAGCATTTCAGCCTGTTCAATATCGGTTGAAAGTTTTAATGCCACGGGGCGAAACGCCGCCATTTTCGTTGTTTCAATTACCACCTGTCCGTTTTTATATCCTTTCGCAACTACAACGCTTTTTTCGGGTGTCGTTTTTTGAATATCACGAAAATGATAAAGGTCTTTAAAAATAATAGGTGCATGCGGCATTTTTAAGGAAGGGTCGGGCTTTTGTGTTGCTGTATATTTTCCGAATACTGTTAATTGAACCGAATCGCAATTGGTAAAAACAGGAATGTCTGCGGGCGAAAATGGTGTTAACTCATTAGCGATAAAAAGGGTATATGGCTCTTCTCCTGTCATTTTAAAATAAGGAGATACAGGGTTTTGCTGGCTTTTAAAAACATAATATGAATATTTTGTTTGCCTGAATTCATCTACAAGGCCACCGTAGAATGGGTCAGGGTGATAGCCGCGCTGGGTGTCAAAAAAATGCCACAAGGCACCTCCAATATGGCGTGCGGGTGTTTCATACAGTGTTTCCCAACTGGTGCCGTATTCATTAACGTAACGCGAAGCAGAATCAGGGTTGGAATAATGGATAGCCTGCACCAATTGCGGCACTTCCCCCCACGAACGGGCAACACGGCTGTCAGAATTTTGCGCATCCCAGTTGTCAACATTATCGCCCCACTCACGGGTAAAATATGGTTTCTGTAATTCCATTCTCAACACATCTGCTTTTGGAGTGTTTGCTATGGATGGGTCGTTCATCCTTTTTTGTTCGCTCGCATATTCGCCCGGGTGGCCATATAGCAAATCGTATATCTCCGCTGAAGCGCTTCCTGCATTTGTTGCGGCAATGCAATCTTTAAAGGGGTATTCTGCGTGTGTTATGGCATACGCCTTTTTAGCAAATTCTTCCGGGTACCGTGTTTCGTTTGGCACGGGCTCCCAGGCAAATACACAGGGATGGTTCCTGTCGCGGCGTATCATTTGCCTTACATCACTGTAAATGCCATTCACAAAGGAGGAGTCATTGTTCCAAAATTGCCAGCCCGGTGTGCAGACAATCACAAAAATGCCTAGCCTGTCACAGGCATCCATAAAAGCGGGGTCCTGCGGGTAATGTGAGCCGCGTATTATTCTTATCCCCGCGTCGCGCATTAGTTTGGCATCGTGCCAATACAGGTTATTGGGTACGGCATTGCCGATAATTGCATAGTCCTGGTGATGATTGGCGCCCACCAATTTATCATCAAATCTTTGCCCGTTCAGGTACAATGCACCGCCTTCACGAAACTCCACGCTTCGTATGCCTATATTTTGATAGTACCCGTCAATAATTTCATCACCGTTTTTAATAAGCGAATAAAGACGGTACAAATTTGGCGCATCCGGGGACCATAATGCCGGGTTAGTAACGGCGATACTTTGAGTAATGGTTTTACTGCTGCCTGCCTGCAATTGCACCTGCCGGGATGTGACGCCGATTTTTACACCTGCTGTATCTTCCAAATACGTTTCCACCGACACCTGTTGGTTTTTTACACCCCCATTTGCAATGTCTGTCTGCACAATTACATCAGCCGATTGCGCACTTACGTTTTCATAATGCACCAACACGCCACCACCGGCTACTTTATTAACCGCATTGGCATCAGTAATATGCACATCGTTGGTGGCAACAAGCCATGCGTCACGGTAAATGCCGCCGAAATAAGCAAAGTCTAACGTATATTCAGGCTTACCTGGGGGATATGAATCATCATTGGAATTGTCAGCCATCACCGCAATTACATTTTCGCCCGTCTCCTCCAACACTTCTTTCGTAAGATTAATAACAACAGGCAGGTAACCTCCTTTATGGTCAGCAACCAGTGTACCATTCAGCCATATTTTGCATTTGCCCATTATTGCTTCAAACGTAATGGACAATGCTTTGTTCTTTACCTCTTTTGGCAATATAAAGGTTTTACGATACCACACAATACCCTGGTAATTAATACTGCCACTGGCTTCTTTTGGCAAAATATCAACACCATGCGGCAGTTCCACCTGCTTCCATGCCTTGTTTAGTACGTAAGCCTTTTTAAAGGCACCAGGGGCATCACCTTTATAAAAATACCAACCGTTGTTAAAACTGTACACCATACGCCCGCCTGGGTTATCAAGCGCATGAAAGCCGGCTGTGGAAAATAATGACTGGCTGAATTTTATTGACTGGCTGAAGCAATTTGTAAATGTTGTTAAACTAAAAAACGACAGGGCAGCTAATAATGGCAGGCGTTTCATTCTCCAATGGCATTTAGTAATTGTAAAATTGACACTAAATATACCTTTTTTAACCAAACAGGGTTAATAATTTAGGCAGGAGAAAATATTTTGCAGGGAGAATGTTATAAAAAGCCCAGCTCAAGTTTTGCTTCTTCGCTCATCATGTCTCTTGTCCATGGCGGGTCAAATGTGAGGTGCACATGAACATCTTTAACGCCTTCAATCGCTTTCACTTTATCTTCAACAGTAAAGAGAATATCACCTGCAGCGGGGCATGCGGGTGCTGTAAGGGTCATGGTAATTTGTACTTTATTTTCGTCGTCAATTTTTATGGCATATACAAGGCCGAGGTCGTAAATATTTACCGGTATCTCAGGGTCATGTACCGTATGCAGCGCCTCCTCAATCTTATCTCTCAATGGTATGCTTTCCATAAAATTAACTTTGAAGAGATTTTGCCTGGTATGCCACAGCGTACAGTTTCATTTGCTTCAGCATAGACAAAAGGCCGTTGGACCTTGTTGGTGAAAGATGGGTGCGTAAACCGATTTTATCAATAAAATATATTTCAGCATCAGCAATTTCTTTGGGTGTGTGGCCGGATAACACGCGCACTACCATTGCCACCAGGCCCTTTGTAATAAGCGCATCACTGTCTGCGGTGAAATATATTTTGCTTTCTTTATATTCAGGATGAAGCCACACCTTGCTTTGGCAGCCCTTAATAATATTATCGTCTGTTTTGTATTGCTCGTCAATAATGGGCAGGTCTTTAGCAAGCTGAATGATGTATTCGTATTTATCCATCCATTCAGGAAAAAAAGAGAACTCTTCTATTATCTCGTCCTGTGCTTCGTTTATTGTCATTGTTGTTTATTACCGGCTAACAGTCACCGGTTTCCATTATTGTAAAATTTGAAGTTGTGGTGACTGGCACTTAACTCAATATTACCCTTGCCCTTTCCAGCCCCTTTACCAGCGCGTCAATTTCTTCTTTTGTATTGTAGAATGATAATGACGCACGAACCGTGCCGGGAATATTAAAGAAATCCATTACAGGTTGTGTGCAATGGTGGCCGGTGCGTACCGCAATGCCCAGTTTGTCTAATATCTCGCCTACATCAAAAGGGTGAAACCCTTCCAGCAAAAAGGAGATTGAGCCAACCCTGTTATCCAGGGGGCCTATAATACGTAAACCTTTAACAGCAGTTAAGGCATTCATCGCGTATTCCAGCAACTCATCCTCTGCTTTAAAAATATTATCGCGGCCAAGGCTGTTTATATAATCAATAGCTGCGCCAAGCCCTATCGCCCCTGCAACGTCAGGCGTACCAGCTTCAAACTTATAAGGTAAATCGTTGTAAGTTGTTTTTTCAAACGTAACATTTTTTATCATTTCGCCGCCGCCCTGGTAGGGGGGTAGCTTGTTAAGCCATTCTTCCTTCCCGTACAAAATACCCAACCCGGTAGGGCCATAAATTTTGTGGCCGGAAAAAGCGACAAAATCTGCATCCAGCTTTTGTACATCAATAGGTAAATGCACTACTGCCTGCGCTGCGTCAATCAATACGGGGATATTTTTCGCATGCGCTTTGGCAATAATTTCTTCCACGGGGTTTATTGTGCCTAATGAATTTGACACATAGGTTACCGCTACAATTTTAACCTTGCCGGTAAGTTTGCTGTCAAAATCATCCATCAGCAGTTCACCATTTTCATTAATGCCTATTACTTCCAGTTTCGCCTTTTTTTCTTCACACACCAATTGCCAGGGAACAATATTGGAATGATGCTCCATTGCTGAAATAAGCACACTGTCGCCTTCTTTCAAAAACTCTTTTGCAAATACAGCCGCAACAAGATTGATGCTTTCTGTGGTGCCCCGCGTGTAAATTATTTCGTGGGAGTGTTTGGCATTTATATAGGCGGCTATTTTTTTTCTTGCTTCTTCGTACGCTTCCGTGGCTTCCTGGCTTAAAGAGTGTACTCCCCGGTGCACATTGCTGTTATACCTGCGGTAGTAATCTTCCAGCGCATCTAAAACAACAGAAGGTTTTTGCGAGGTTGCTGCGTTATCAAAATATACCAGGGGTTTTCCAAATACTTTCCTTGTCAGCAGCGGAAAATCATTGCGTACTTTTTCAACGTCAATGCCGGTTATTGTATCTGTATCATTTTGAAGCATACCATTTGGAAAGATTATGACTGATAAGCTTTTCGATGTGTGACCGTAAAGCCCCAATCTTTATTTTATTAATCACGTCAAACGCAAAAGCACTTACCATCAAACTGCGGGCCGAGCTTTCACCAATGCCGCGTGAACGTAAATAAAACAACGCTTCTTCATTAAACTGCCCTGCTGTACTGCCGTGGCTGCACTTAACATCATCTGCAAATATTTCCAGTTGCGGTTTGCTGTCAATTACGGCCCTGTCGCTCAGCAGCAAATTGTTGTTTTGCTGAAAGGCATTTGTTTTTTGCGCTTCCTGGTGCACAAATATCTTACCGTTAAATACGGCTTTTGCATTACCAGTTAAAACGCCTTTGTATAACTCGTTACTAAAGCAATTAGGCTTGCGGTGGTCAACCGTAGTGTGATTATCCACCAATTGCTGCTCAGCGGCAAGGTACAAGCCGTATAAATGCGTTTCCGTACCACTTTCAACAAGGTTAATATTGAGGTTATTACGCACTAGGTCTGCATCCGGCAGCGTAACTGTGTAATTATTATAAAGGCTGCGTGTTTTTTGGGTAACCTCAGTATGGTTAACCTGCCGTGTATTGGTTAACCCGCTTTGCAATACGTAATGATTAACCTGGGCATTTTCTTCGGCATACACTTCAGTTACACTGTTTACCCACACAATTGAACCGTTGCTTATATTAGCTGATGTTTCAATAATACTTACCGCGCAACTTTTGTGCGCCACAATTAAATTGCGGGGCTGTAAAAAAATATTACCGGCTGATGTGTAAAGGTTGATGACATGCAAAGGCTTTTCAACAACTGCATTGCCGCGAACCTCGATAAACAACCCGTCGCTGAAGAGGGCTGAATTAAGCGCCGCCAGCGTATCCTGTTTCAAGTCTATCTCTTTGCCAAGATATGGGCGATAGTGCTGGTGACTGGCCGCGCTGTTAATTGATTGGACAGATACATCCGCATCTCCGTGAAAAGAAGACAGGCTGGTATTTAATTTGCCGTTAACCAGCACCAATATATTGGCATCAAGCTTATTGAGGTGAAATTGTGAGGCCTGTTCAGGCGATATCTCGTTATAATCGTAAGCAAGCGGTTCAGTCTGTAAGTCTTCTTTCAGGTAAGGTACAAGGTTTGTATATTTCCAATCCTCCTGTCTTATGGAAGGAAAACCCTGTTGCCTGAATTTTTCAAAAGCATTTTGCCGCCAGTTGTGTAAAGTATCATCTTCATTTTCCGGCACCGCGGCCCTTTGATGAAAATCTTTTGATAACTGGTCATATAGTGGAATAGCTACCTGTGTTGCCATAATAAATTCTGTTAAACCTGTTCCTGCAATTGCGCTTCTTCTTTCAGCCAGTCATAACCTTTTTCTTCCAGTTCAAGCGCCAGTTCCTTTGTTCCTGATTTTACAATTTTGCCATCATATAATACATGTACAAAATCGGGAACGATATATTCCAGCAAGCGCTGGTAGTGTGTAATGATGATAAAAGCGTTTTTGTTTGAACGCAGCTTATTTACACCGTGTGATACAATGCGCAGCGCGTCAATATCCAATCCTGAATCGGTTTCATCTAATATTGCCAGTTTGGGCTCAAGCATAGCCAACTGGAATATTTCATTGCGCTTTTTCTCCCCGCCGGAAAAACCTTCGTTTAATGAACGGTTGGTAAACTTTGCATCAAACTCTACCAGCTTTTGCTTTTCCTTGGTAAGGGCCAGGAATGATTTTGCATCAAGTGGCGGTAAACCCTTGTAGGCGCGGATTTCATTCAGCGCTGTTTTCAAAAAATTTATGTTTGATACACCGGGTATTTCAACGGGATACTGAAAGGCGAGAAACAAACCTTCCCTTGCCCGGTCTTCAGGAGACATTTCCAGCAGTTCCTTTTCGTCTAAAGTAACTTCACCTTCTGTTACTTCATAGGTTTCCCTGCCGGCGAGCACTGAGGCCAGCGAGCTTTTCCCTGAGCCGTTAGGGCCCATTATAGCATGCACTTCACCTGCATTCACCTGCAGGTTAATACCTTTAAGAATCTTTTTGTCTTCAACCCCCGCGTGTAAATTTTTAATTGTGAGCATAGTCTTTTAGAGTCACCGGTTGCCAGTTACAGGTTACCGGGTTCCTGTTTATTGTTTATAATCAGCTTTGTTTTTTACCTCTAACCAATTATTGGTTACAGGAATGTGGTTTATAGTTTATAATGCAATCTTTCTTTAACTAATTCATCATTGCGGCAATAACCAACAGGTAATTGCCTTTATCCTACACTTCCTTCCAGTGTTATTGACAACAGTTTTTGCGCTTCAACTGCAAACTCCATCGGCAATTGATTTAACACCTCGCGTGCATACCCGTTTACAATCAGCGCTACTGCTTTTTCTGTATCAATACCTCTCTGGTTAAGATAGAATATCTGGTCTTCACCAATTTTACTTGTAGTGGCTTCATGCTCAATAGTAGCCGTACTGTTTTTTGATTCAATATACGGAAACGTATGCGCGCCGCACTGGTCGCCTATAAGCAAGGAATCGCACTGTGTAAAATTCCTGGCATTTTTTGCATTGCTGCCTACCTGTACAAGGCCACGGTAACTGTTTTGCCCATGGCCTGCTGAAATACCTTTTGAAATAATGCGGCTCTTTGTGTTAGCGCCAATATGGTGCATTTTAGTGCCGGTATCAGCTATTTGCTTGTTCTTGGTAACAGCAACTGAATAAAATTCGCCAACGGAATTATCGCCCTGTAATATTACGCTGGGATATTTCCATGTAATAGCAGAACCTGTTTCCACCTGCGTCCATGAAATTTTTGCATTGGCGCCCTTGCATATACCGCGCTTGGTAACAAAGTTATAAATGCCGCCTTTGCCCTCCTTATCGCCGGGGTACCAGTTTTGCACGGTAGAATACTTGATTTCTGCGTTCTCCATGGCTATAAGTTCCACCACCGCGGCGTGCAACTGGCTTTCATCACGCCTTGGGGCGGTACAGCCTTCCAGGTAGCTTACATAAGCGCCTTCATCTGCTATAATCAGGGTACGTTCAAACTGGCCTGTATTTTCTGTGTTTATCCTGAAATAAGTAGAAAGTTCCATCGGGCAGCGTACGCCTTTTGGAATGTATACAAAAGAACCATCGGAAAACACCGCTGCATTTAAGGAAGCGAATATATTGTCGGAATGAGGAACAACTGAACCTGCGTATTTATTTACCAGGTCAGGATGCTCCTGCACAGCCTCACTAAAGGAGCAAAATATAATGCCGAGTTCTTTTAGCTTTTCCTTGTAAGTTGTTGCTACAGATACGCTGTCAAATACCGCATCTACTGCCACGCCTGCGAGGGTTTTTTGCTCGGAAAGAGGAATACCCAACTTTTCAAAAGTGGCTAATAACTCGGGGTCAACTTCATCAAGGCTATTGTATTTCTTTCTCTGTTTTGGGGCCGCATAATAGGAAATTGCCTGGAAGTCAATGTCGGGCATTTCAAAATTCTGCCAGTGTGGCATAGACTGTTTCTGAAAAGACCTGTACGCTTTCAAACGCCACTCAAGTAACCATTCGGGTTCGTTCTTTTTTTCTGATATATACCGGATGGTGTTTTCTGAAAGGCCAACCGGGGCTATATCCATTTCAATATCGGTAACAAAGCCAAATTCGTAATCTTTTTCCGTTATATCGGCTAATATGTCGGTGCTGCTTGCCATTAATTCTTTCTATTGGTTAGGTATCATGCTTACAACATGATGCTCAATTATATACGCTCCTGTAATTTTCCTGCTTTCTGCGGGCGCAATGTTTGCTTTATACTGCAAAGCTTTCGCCACAGCTACAGGTTCTTGTAGCATTGGGATTGTTAAATACCAGCCCTTTGCCGTTTAAACCGCCTGAATAATCCAGCTCGGTGCCATACAGGTATAAAAGGCTCTTCATATCCACCACTACCTTAACGCCTTTGTCTTCAAAAACCTGGTCCTCGGGCTTTTGCTGTGTGTCAAATTTCAACTGGTACTCAAGCCCTGAACAGCCGCCACCTTTCACACCCACCCGAACAAAACTGCCTTCCGGCTCATGCTGCTCGGCCATTAAAGTATCTATATAAGATTTTGCTCTATCTGAAACCGTAATCATACCACTCCTGTTTAGCGTTAACAAAATGGGTTGTAAACCCATCGCCTCAAACTTTGTGCAAAATTACAAAAATACGGGCGTGTAAGCCATGTTATGTTTGCTATTTGCGGAAGAAAATGGCTATTATACAGCTATTTAACAGTAAAAGTTTTCTTTAACAGGAAATTTGCCGAATTGTTGCCAACACACAGCGTATAGCTGCCCCTGTATAATTTCCAGGCGGCTTCACTTAAATCCCATTTCTGCAGTTCTGAAACCGGTATTGCCAGGTTAACCTGCCGGCTGCTGCCTTTGGGTACAAAAACCTTTTTAAACGCTTTCAGCTCTTTAATGGGCATTCTTTCCATGTTGGGGTATTCAATATATGCCTGCACCACTTCGTCACCACTGTAATTGCCATAATTTTGAATATTGACAGAAAAGTGCAGCGTATCGCTGCCTGTTACCGTTTCCTGGCATTGTTTTGCCCAACGGTAATTAAACGAGGTATAACTGAGACCGAAGCCAAAGGGATATTGCACCTGGCCGGTGAAGTAACGATAGGTGCGGTCTTTCATGTTATAATCTTTATAATTGGGCAAATCTGCCAGCGACTTATAGAAAGTAACCGGCAAGTGGCCGGAAGGTGAAACTTTACCGAAGATAATGTCTGCCAGCGCATTACCTCCCTGTTCACCCGGGTACCAGGCCAATATAATGGCGTCAGCATAGGGCTCAAGTTCCGCTATGTTTACGGGGCTGCCGGCTGTAATTACCGCAATCAACGGTTTTTTGCTGGCCGCGCGGAGTTTTTGAAGGAATTTTATATGCGCCCTGGGTATGCTTAGCGTTGAGCGGTCGCCGCCTGAAGCAGACAAGAAGGCATCCCCTTCTTCCCCTTCCAGTACAGGCGTTAGCCCTAAAACTGCTATAGTTACATCGCTGTTGCCTGACACCCAAAGACCGCCAAAATGGGTTGTATCAGTATAGTCACAGCCCTGGTCGTATTGAACGGCAGTGGCAGGGCCCGCTGCTTTTGCTATGCCTTCGGCAAAGGTTACCATATTGTCGCCGATGCCGTGATAATTGCCCATGAGGGCGTCCAGCGAGGACGCATTTGCCCCGGTTACCAATATTGCAGGATATTTGGCAGCCTGCAACGGCAAAACTCCATCGTTCTTTAGCAAAACCATGCTTTGACGTGCAGCCTTACGTGCAAGTGCTATATGCGCGGCATTATGTACGCTGTCGGCTGCATAATTTTTATACGGGTTTGAAGGGTTATCACTAAAAATGCCAAGTTTTTCCGCGGTTATTAAAGTGGGCTTCAAAGCCTTGTTTACATCATCCTCTGTAAGCAGGTTCCTGTTAACAGCTTCCATCACATCGTTTTGCAGAATATTTCCGCATTCCATATTTATGCTGGCTTTTACAGCGGCTGCTGCAAGGTCAACCCTGTTGGTGAATGCTTTGTGGCCGCTTATTTCATCATTCAGCGCTCCGCAGTCAGTCACCATCTGGCCTGTAAATTTCCATTCATCCCTCAAAATATGCTGTAACAGGCCGGGGCTTGTGCAGCAGGGTTCGCCGTTAACACTATTGTAGGCACACATAACGGAATTTACACCGGCATCCACCAATTTTTTAAAGGAATATAAGTATGTTTCCCGCAGGTCTTTTTCATCCACAACGGCGTTAAAACCATGCCGCTCCGCTTCAGGGCCGCTGTGTACCACAAAATGCTTCGCACAGGCCGCCGTTTTTAAAAAGTTAGGGTTATTGCCCTGCAGGCCTTTTACAAATGCCGTTGCCATAGTAGCAGTAAGGTAAGGGTCTTCTCCGTAAGTTTCCTGGCCGCGGCCCCAGCGTGGGTCGCGAAAGATATTAATATTAGGTGTCCAGAAACTAAGCCCCATGTATTGAATACGCCTGTTTTCGGCTATGGCAAGGTTATATTTTGCCCTTGCTTCCGTAGAAATAACGGTTGATACCCTGTAAATAAGTGAATCGTTAAAGGTTGCCGAAAGGCCTATTGTTTGTGGAAATACCGTGGCTGTGCCTGCCCTTGCCACCCCGTGCAGGGCTTCGTTCCACCAATTATACGAGGGTATATTAACGTGGTCAATAGCCGGGCTTTCAAATCCGAGCAGCGATATTTTCTCCTTTAAAGTAAGTTTTTTAAGCAGGCTGTCGGCCCGCTCATCCAGTTGCTTTGCCGTTTTGTTGCCGGGTGAAGATACCTGCGCATGTGTGCAAAGGAGGGCTACAAACAGGAAAAAGAAGAAAAAAATCCCTTTCATAACACAATTATTTTATTGATTATCAAACAATTATAAATATAATCAGTATTTCTTTTAGTTTGCTGGAAAAGCAAATATAGAACACCATCGGCGTAAACTTTGGCGGGCAAATTTTTTCATCCTTTTATTTTACCACTCATACAGGCGTTTCGCCACTCCTCTGTTAAAATATAGTACTATGTAAAACCAAGTACCTACCTTTACTCCGTAATTGATAAAAACAAGTATTAAAAGCAGTTACAAAAAAGGAGGATTTATGAAAAAGTTATTATTAGAAATATTGTTAGGGTTAAGTCTTCCCGCCGCCATGTTTCATACACAGATAGCCAACGTATTCCAGGCAGAAAAACCTGTAAGCAAGGAAATAAGCCTTTCAATAGCAAGGGATGCCAACTATACCGAAAAGATTTACGACAAATCAAAAGCTTCATTACACGTAATAATATTTAAGGTAAAAAACAAAAAGCAGATTGTTTTGTGGGATAAGACCTACGACACCTTACAGCTTAAAGACTACCCTACTATTGCAAACGCCCTTCACAATAATGTAACTGTAAGCAATATAGTGGACAGCAAAGAAAAGCTGTACGTTACCTACATTATAACATATAATACCAACGGCAGCGTGGTGACCATTGAAGATGGAACAAGCCTTTTAAAAGGCGAAAAACATGGTAACGTGATGATTAATATTTAAGTATTAATAGAATAAAAATTAGTGTTATGCAAAAAAATATTTTTCTCGCGATTGGTTTGTGCGGATGCGGGTTCACCATGAAAGGGCAGGGGGATAATACAAAAATGCGGTACGTAGCAAACAGAACACAGGACCTTGATGCAAAAGACATGGTTAAAACTACCCGCGATGAAAAAATAACCGTGGAGGTGACAAAAACCCGCATCAGCATAAAACCGGCAAATGACAGGAGTAAGACATTGACCGGCACTTTTACAGACGTGAATTGCTTATGGAAGGATGCATTTGTTGCAGGAAAAACCATTATTGACACAAGACTGGTTGATGATGAGGGAGATGACAAACCGGTTACCATAACTATTGAAGGGGTTAACGGGGAGATAACCATACTGCTTGAAGCAAAGACATGCCCGGTACAAAAGTTACGGCTGCTGGTAGATAAACATGAAGAATTAAACTGAAATTTTTAATCAATTTCTTTTCATAAAACAAATCCAAAAAAATCATGAAACAGTTACTGTTAATGCTGCTGGTAAGCAGCGCTGCCATTATTAACACGAAAGCGCAATGCCTTACCCATGTAAAATATTCAGCAGGTAAAATGGAAATACTTGATACTGCGCTGAACGTACTTGATACAAAAGAAGAGGGTTATAGCGTTGAAACACGCGCAGACGGTTTTACGGGCATACGTGAAGAAGAACTTGACGACAGCCTGCACGGCGTGCTTAAAAGCGTAACCTGCAACTGGAAAGAACCTTTTAAAAACGGCACTATTACAATGGTGTGCGACGTGCAGGGAAAAGAACAAGCCATGAGCAACGCCACCATAACTATTGAAGCTAAAGAGGGCCACATATATATTTACCTGCGCGCACAAGAACAGCCGGATAAAGTATTGAGGCTTGTAGTTGATAAATACGAAGAGATAAAATAACCATCAATAATCCATTATACATCGCAGGCGCATTGATAAAAACGATGCGCCTTTTTTAGCCCCTGCATGGCAGTGTAAAATAAAAAGCAGCGCCTTTACCCTCCTCCGCTTCCGCCCAAACCTTCCCGCCGTGTTTAAGAATAACACGCTGTACAAGCGCCAGGCCAACACCACTGCCCTCAAACTCCTTCTGGCCGTGCAGCCTCTGGAAAACGCCGAAGAGCTTGTCAGAATATTTCATGTCAAAACCAACACCATTATCTTTCACGGAATAAACTATCTCGTTGTTGCGGGCATACGAATCAATTTCAATACATGCTTTTTCTTTCTTGGAGGAGTATTTAAGTGCATTGGAAATAAGGTTGCTCCAAACCTGCCTGATAAGGATGCTGTCGCATACGGTAGGCAATAGATTGCCGATATTAATATCCGCGGTATACTTGTATAACATTAGTTGTTCTTTAATTACTGCACGTACTGTTATATCCATATCCACCACTTCCATGTCGGGCTCTTTCCTGCCGAGATAAGAAAGGTTGAGCAATTCATCTATTAATGTGCCCATCCTTTTTGTTTTATGCCTTATATGGGTTAATATTTTGTTGCCTTCTTCATCAAGTTTGCCTGCAGATTTTTCTGAGAGTATTGAAGCATAGCTGTCAATAATACGAAGCGGTGCGTGGAGGTCATGAGACACGGAGTATGAAAAGGCTTCCAACTCTTTATTTGTATTCTCAAGCTCAAAGGTCCTGTCCTGTACTTTCTTTTCAAGGTCTTTTTGCGCATTGCGAACCTGTATTACCATTATGTTAAATGCTTCTGCCAACTGGCCTAGCTCGTCCTGCCTGTCAATATCAACAAGGCTGCCATAATTTCCCGATGCGATGCCGGTTGCTGCAGCCGTTAATTTTTTTAACGGTCTTGTAATATTACGGCTCATGCGCCAGGCAATAAAACTGCCTGCGGCTATAAAAAGAATGCTTATAACTATAATCCAGCGGAGGAAAATCAAAGAAGCCTCAAGAAAAGTTTTTTTGGAAAATTCAAGCAAAATAACCCACCTGCTGTTGGGCACAAGGCTTGCCGTAGCAAACAGGGGATCATCCTGCTCTCTTGAATATTCAATTATTTTTTTAAGGTTGCTCATGTCAACCGGTGGTGACGATACCGGCTTAAGCATATCCGTCCAAAACTTACCATCATCATTTCCAAAATATAATGTTCCGTTCGCGCCAATTATTTGTGCGAGTTGCTTTATAGCTTTTGGTGTAGCAAGCAACAGCCGCCAAAAAATAACATAGCCTGCAACCTTGTTATTGCTGGTAACAGTGGCAACAACAGGGTAATACATAAATTTATCAACGGTAAATATTTTTCCAACTCCGGCAAAGCCGGCAGCAGTGGCGGGTGGGGGTAAAACAGAATCAATATTTACATTTAACTGCACATTTTTTTTAGTAGAAGACAATATGGGTACTTTTCGGGCATTTAACAATTCAGCATCTACTACTAAAGTGTCATTCCGCGATTTGTCCAGAACATCCTGTGCATGCGCCTGGAATTGCTTATCGCCTGTTAACAAAAAATTTTCAACGCTATCATCAGATGCTTTAAGGCGGGCGGAGTTGGTAAGCGCTTCAACATTCTGCTGGAACATATTGCTGAGCTGCGATGTGAGAGTAGACAACCTTTCGCGTGCAACAGCGAAGGATGCGTTTTTTACGCCGAGATATGATATCCAGCTAAAAATTACTATTATACTGAAGAGAAGTACAAAAATAAGCAATGGAAGCCGTTGCTGTATGGATAAGCGTGAAAGCGAAATTTTTTTGTTTGTTTTCAAAAGCATAGTTACCAGCTAATTAAATTCAAGTTAACCCGGCATAACAAAGCACAATACTTCCGGGACGGAAATTAAATTCAGTTAACTTGTTTAATAAGGAGCAAGGGAAATTGCAATACCAAGATACGCTCATTTTAAACGTATTTCAAAATATAATTATATTTTCACAATAATACAACTGCATGAAAAGTTAAAGCTGTTTCAGGTAACTAATCTTGGCAATAAGATGGTCTTCAGCCTGAGGTGCAGTAAGGATATTATTAAAACCAGTGTGGTTGAACACAACGTATATGTAGGAAAGCGGTTGGTACTCCCAGGAAAAACGGATATTATAATTTTTAGAATTATTATCGGAGTTCTGCTGGTAAAAAGCAATTAACTGTATACGCGGGTTTAATGCAAAGCGGCCCTCAACGCTGTAAAGGTCAATTGTTGTGCTTGTTTTAGCTTCACCCACTTCAAAAAAATGGTTCCTGTTAAGGTGCCCGGTAATAGAAATATTCGGTATCGGAGCAAATTGTACTACCCAGTCTGCCGAGTGTATCCTGCCATTAAAATATTTGCCGCCATTGTACAGCAATTGAACATTAACAATTTTAGATGGGTCGGTGCTTGCCCAAATTTGGTGCTGCACATAGTTGTATTTACCTGTAGGTATTGTTACGCCAAGCGGTTGAAAAGGGTCGGCCAAATTTTCGTAGGTGGGGATGATTCCGTAACCAAAATATGCGCCGCTGATAAAGTTCAGCCATACCGGGTAAATTGTAAAGGTTCTTTCCGTAAGCCTGCCGGTGGAGGCCTGGTGATAAAACTCGGGTACAATGCTCGGTTCCCATGCGCGTAATATTTTTTTAAACGGAAGCTTGTCTCCCCTGTAATAATAAAAAATGCCGGGTGTAGTGGCTACTACATCGTAGCGCGATACAAAGCCCATTTGAGGGTCAAAGTTTTTGGTTACTACTGATTCAGTCCACCACATCTTAAAATGATTATTTGAGTAGTAGTATTGAGCAAAGCCCGCCATGCCTTTTTTCCCGCTCTTCGTATCTGTTGACTGCATTACCATAGTATTCAGCGATTGGTCGTCAGCCAGCCTGAAAAAACCATCTACCGCGCTAACAATGTTGCTGCCTGAAGGTGTATTTTTAATGGTTACAAGGCCGCCTATGCGATTTTGACGCCCAAAATTCTCCGACATTCTTCCCACAAAAAAATTTGTTGCAGGGCTGCCATCAACACCGCGCTGACGCATTAAAATGCCGCCATAATTTATTTTAGACGACCTGTCTACAAACCGCGCGCCGGCATCAATGGGTATGGGGTTACCATTGGTGTCAAGCCCAATGCTGCGGCTGAAAAAAGGCTGTATGTGCATCGAGCCGCCTGAAGCATCGCCCGCCTGGCTGACGCCTACACCAAACAGTGAGGCGTTTTCTAAAAAAAATTGTCTGCGTTCGGGAAAGAAAACATTAAAACGTGTAACGTTATTTACCGCCCTGTCCGCATCTGCCTGGGCAAAATCAGTATTAACCGTAAGGTCTAACACAGCGTTTGAGTTAACAGCCCATTTAAGGTCGCCGCCAACTTTGGCATTTGCTTCATTGGTGTTTACACCCGGCCCGTAGTTTTTATAATGATCGTAAGACGACAGGAAATACGGCTGTACCCGTACATTTGGCTTTGGGGGTGGTGGCTGCAGGTTGGTTAGCAGACCCGCGTAATCCATCCGGGAAGGGCCTATTGAGCGTGGGTATGGGGAAAATGCCGTGGTTTCATTAGTAAGGCGCCTGACACGGTACATATTGAATCCCCATGTTTGTAACGAATCGTCGGAATGAGGATAGCGCAGTGTTTGCCAGGGTATAGCAAATTCAGCGTACCAGCCGGAGTCAGTGCGGTTTGTGC
The DNA here is from genome assembly GCA_035550215.1 of Chitinophagaceae bacterium. GTDB lineage: Bacteria > Bacteroidota > Bacteroidia > Chitinophagales > Chitinophagaceae > JABDFW01. The sequence continues at coordinate 20,919 of DASZPM010000008.1, forward strand.
GCACCTTCCACAATCCATCCCAATCAAGGTCAAAATAAAGGTCGTCAAAAGCCAGTAAATCACGCTGGGCGCCGTAAGCGTTTGAGGCCAGCAGCATGGCATTGCGTTTATCATTAAACCCGTCAAACAACAAGGTCACCAGGTCATGCTGCGTAATATTAAAATCCCTTTTAAAGTCGGTTGCCCTTATAGCCTTTTTGCCAAGAGAATCACGTGCGAAAACACCAAAGTACAGGTATTGCTTATTATATAATACCCGCACCTGTGTTGATTGCGTGGCAGGCTGGCCCTGGTAAGGTTCAATTTGAATAAAGCCTGATGCCGGTGTTGCAAGCTGCCATTCAGGTTCATTTAGCAAGCCATCAATATGCAGGGTTGTTGTTATAGGAATAGCAGTTATTTGCCTCCTCACCGAATCCGGCTTGAAAAAAGCAGTATTCTGCGCGGAAACTTTACAACAAAAAAGCAATAAAAGCAGGGGTAATGAAGGCTTTGCAATCATGCGTTCAAAATACTAAATAATACAAAACGCTATGGGCAAATTTTTATAGATGGCGGCGGGCTTTTTGCACTTTGCATTATTTTATATGGTATTATCATTAAATACTATATCTTTGCAGTGTTAATATTCATCTCCTTAGCAGACTAGATAACCTTCACTTCCGTATAGTTCATCAAGTCATAACGATGACGAGAATATAAAAAAGCCTGTTTTCCTGTTGTTAAAACACACCGTGAAACCAGCATTTATTTTATTAAAACATATTATTTTGACATTTCAACAATTAAATCTTTCTGAGCCTATTTTGCGCGCTCTTAAGGCAGAAGGATACGTTACCCCAACACCTATTCAGCAGCAGGCGATACCTGTTGTGTTACAAAAAAAGGATTTATTGGGCTGTGCACAAACCGGCACAGGAAAAACAGCCGCATTTGCATTGCCGTTACTTCAGCTACTTGATGCTGACCGGTGGAACAGCAAAGGCTACAAACACATAAGAGCGCTTATTTTAACCCCTACACGTGAGCTGGCACTGCAGATACATGAAAGTTTTTGCACTTACGGGCGCAATATGGGTCTTAAAACAGATGTTATTTTTGGCGGTGTTTCACAGCACACACAAACTATCTCGTTGAGAAACGGTACTGATATTTTAGTGGCAACGCCGGGCCGGCTGCTTGACCTTATGAACCAGGGCCATGTGCACCTTGCGCACCTGCAGTTTTTTGTGCTTGATGAGGCTGACCGTATGCTTGATATGGGTTTTATCAACGACATTAAAAAGGTTATCCGCGAGTTGCCTGAAGAACGGCAGACACTTTTCTTTTCAGCCACTATGCCACCCGAAATTGCAAAGCTGGCGAACTCGCTGCTGCATGACCCTGTTAAGATTGAAGTTACCCCGGTTTCTTCAACAGTTGAAAAAATTGAACAGTCAGTTTATTTTGTTGACAGGCAAAACAAATCAGCCTTGCTGGTTCACCTGCTGAAACAACAGGCGAATAAACGCACATTGATATTTACGCGAACAAAACATGGCGCTGATAAGATTGCAAAACATCTTGGTGCGGCTAATATCAGGGCTGGTGTATTACATGGCAATAAATCGCAGGAACAAAGGCAAAGGGCTTTAAACAATTTTAAAACCGGCCGCCTTGAAGTAATGGTTGCCACAGATATTGCCGCCCGCGGAATAGATATTGATGACATAACCCATGTTATTAATTATGATTTGCCAAATGTGCCCGAAACCTATGTACACCGTATAGGGCGTACCGGCAGAGCGGGCAACGCGGGTATCGCTATTTCTTTTTGCGACAGGGAAGAAAGGATATTTTTGCGGGACATTAATAAAGTTACCAACCAGTTAATACCCGCGGTTACTGAACACCCGTTTAAACCTGTGGTGATAGAACAGCAAAGAAGCTTTCAGCCCAAAAGAAATTTTAATAACAACAAACGCAGGATAAATTCAGCCAGGGCTTAATTACCTGTTTAAAGATAAAAGGATTACAGCGGGGCTTACCCCCTAACTGTTATCCTTTTTTTATTGTAATTATGGCTACAGTTTAAAGAATATTTTGTGTTTGTACAGGAAATAGCACAGGTACCACTCCAATCCAAACACGCAGGCGGCTGCAACAAGATGCTGAATAAAATCATTCCCGGTTAGCCAGCCAGTTACACCGGTTGCAATAAAGCTTATATAGCCTGTAAACCACCTGTCGCCAACAATTTCAAAAAACAGGTAAATAAATAAAGAGTTCATGCCTATAACAACGAAAAATAACAGGTGTTTGCGGTGATTCTTTATATCAACCCACCAATATGCCAGCGCCAGGAAAAGTAGCACCCAGCCAAGAGACGCGATGGTGAATGAAGTTGTGGCAATACGTTTTATAATGGGTGTTACACCAAGGCTATCTAATCCGAAGCCTACAAGCAGGCAGGCAATTCCCCACAGTAATAAAGGCTGTATTTTATTTTTGTTGCTTAGCAACAGTTTACCAACAAGGGCGCCGGCAATGGTATGCACAGCGGTAGGTATGCAATTGATAGCTACCCAGCCGCCGGGGTTAATTTTGTTCATAAGCAGCGTATCAATATAATTACCAAAATTATGCTGGTCAGTAAACGGCTGGTTAAAACCGGGCACATTGGTTAAGCGGTACAACCCTTCTGTTAGCAGTAAAAGCCCAACGCAAAATAATACCTGCGCCATATTACTCCAGCGAAAGATGAGAAAGGCAACCAGCGTTGTGAACGATAGTTGCGTAAGCACATCCCACAGTTCAAATGACAGGCCACCGGGGCGAACAGCGTAGTCAAGCACGCCCCAGAAAAAAAGCCATGCGCAGCGCTTTAATATTTTTCTGAAAGACTCGTTCCATGTTACCCCCTTGCTCCATTGTTTGTTTAATGACAATGCCATTGACACGCCTGCCATAAACATGAATGACGGCTGTATTAAGTCCCAAAACCGCAGGCCGTTCCATGGATGATGTTCAAACTGGATGGTAATATTACTGAGAAAAGTTCCTTCCGCCTTTTGGTTAAAATACCCGTAAATGCCGGTTGATTCAATGGCGAGAAGTACCATAATCAGGCCCCTGAGAAAGTCTAGCGATAGCAGCCGCTGTGACACATTTGCGGCCGGCGGCGCCGCAGTTAATTTTTGGTTTACGGAGGTCATATTTTATATGGCAGTTTTATATACTAAAAGACGGGTTGCTGCGTAAAAGCCACGGCAACCCGGTAATAATTAAAGCTACATTTTTTTAATAACCTGCATGAGTTTTTTTCATTTTCTGAACGCAAAAAAGCCTGCCCTTTTTTAAAAGCAGGCGTATTCATGATATAGTAAGCAAGAGAACTATTGTTTGATGAATGTAAGTACTTTTTGGTTTCTATCGCCACTTATAGTTATAAAATACATTGCTGCGGCAAATTTTTCTGAAGGCAAGGCTAAACGGCCTGCAGAAAGTTCATCTCCTTTCTATAGTCATACTGCAGGTCTTCGTGCAAAGTGCCTATGGCTGCTTCAATCTTCTTTAGCTGTTGCATATACAGGTTTTTTACTGCGGTACCCAGGCGGCGCAAAAGCCCTGAGCTCTTCAGCTTAATACAATAATGCATCAGCAATTCAACCTCCGCTGTTTTTGATGCTATATAACGGTTGTATTTATTGGTCGTCCTCAAAATTTTGCGCAGGCTTTTTTTGGTGAGGTAAGCATTAGTATGGGGCAATTGCGCAAAACTGTCATCTATCTCCATTTTTACCGCTGCTATAAAAGCCTGCTCATCGTGTGCCTCAAAAAGCAGGTAGGTAAGCAATTCTTTATTCTCTTTTTTAAACCTTGCCAGCCTGAGGCATAGGTCTATTAGTTGGGATGAAGAGTTATTTTTTAGTTCCTGTTTTATTTCTACAACTGATGCAGCTTTCATAATATACTTTTTCCGGTAACCTGTATAAAGTTACAGGCAATGGATATTTACTGTGCTTTTAAATTGTATATATTTGATTTATTAAAAAGCAAGAAAATGAGCAAAAGCAGGAAACCCAAAGCCAAAAAAGCTGCACCCCAAAAAAGTGGCTTAATTATGAAAAGCAGCACTTCTTCGGGAGGGCATACAAGGCAGGCTGGCATGATACCGACCAGCGGTATATCATCATCTAAAAAAGGCAGCGCTCAAAATAACGCCCCAAGAAAAGCGCAGTAAAATAGCTGCCTTCACAATTGATGCCATGAACCGCGAATAGGCCAAAGCTGATATTATACAATATGAAGCGTATATAATACATGTTTATGCGCTTCATATTTTTATTTACGGCCTGCATTTTTCCTGCTCTGCCATTATTTTCCGGTCTGCCGTCCATCCCTAAAAAAAAGTGATGAAAATTTTTCCCGTATCTTAAATAATCATCTTAAAAACCGCCACCTTTTGCGTAAAAATTACGCAATAGAACTCACTCCTGTTTTTTCTTAGCAATAAGATAATAATTTTTTTTACATCCTTTTTATTCCGCTATATAAAAATGCCTATATTTAACTCCTTCTCACACTAACGACAAATATTGCTATATGATACAAGACAAGTCCCAAAACAACAGTGTCTCCGGCATTGATAATGAAAAAGCAACCGAACACACTGCACAGCCTTCACAAATTAACCGCCGCAAATTTGTGGGCATGGCTGCAACATCAGCATTGGCATTTACCATCGTCCCGCGGCATGTGCTTGGCCGGGGCCACGTGGCGCCCAGCGACAAAATAACGCTGGCCTATATCGGTATCGGCACACAGGGTATACGTGAACTGTTGCCTATGCTGCAAAACGACCAGATACAGGTTGTAGCGGTTGCCGACCCCAACAAAGATGCAGTAGGTTACAGAGACTGGAGCCCTTTTGGTTCCCGCAACGAGATTCGTAAAGTTGTCAAAGATCCTAACTGGACTTCCGGTGGCGATAACACTGTGCCCGGCGGAAGGGATGTTGGCAAGTCCATCGTAGATACTTACTATAAGAACGTGCGCCCTGACTGGAACATGAAGGGCTGCACCGCTTATGAAGATTCACGTGAACTCCTCGAAAAAGAAAAAGACATTGACGCCGTTAAAATAATGACGCCCGACCACCTGCATGGTGTGCTGGCTATGGCTGCTGTTAAACGCGGTAAACACGTGTTGCTGCACAAGCCGCTTTCAAACCGCCTGCTGGAAGGCAAGAAGGTAATTGAAGCCTGCCGCAACAGTAAATCAATCACGCACCTTATTCCGTGGGACTCTAACGGGGACATGACCCCCGTTATGGCCTGGATTAACAGCGGCGCCATTGGTACGCTTACCGAAATTCATAACTGGACTAATCGCCCTGTTTGGCCGCAGTACCCCATGAAGCCTGCTGAAGAGCCTGTGCCATCCGGCCTTAACTGGGACTTATGGATTGGCCCCGAAGCCATGCGGCCTTATTCATCAGAATATACCAACATGGTGTTTCGCGGCTGGTACGACTTTGGTGGCGGCAGTATGGCCGACATGGGCCATTACAGCCTCTGGACTGTTTTCAACGCGCTGAAGCTCACATCACCTCATACCATTCTGCCGCACTTAAGCCACGTGGTGGCCTTTAACGGGGTAACACCATACCAGATAAGAAACGATTTCTCATTTCCTTTTGCCAGTACGGTAACCTTTAAATATCCTGCAAACGGCGACCGCGGCCCGGTTGACCTTTGCTGGTACGATGGCGGTATGCAGCCACCTGTACCCCCTGAACTTGCAGCGCAAAACAAAGAGCTGCCTACTGAGGGTATGATGTTCGTAGGCACCGAGGGCAAAATACTAGCCGGCTTTAATGTGCAAAACCCGCAGTTAATTTCCGGTAAAAAAACTGGGTCATCCAGCGCCAAAGCCGATACACGCGACCAGGTAACGCAGGAATCTGCAGCATTACCGTTGTTTGTAAATGCCTGCAGGTCTGGCAAGCAATACCCGGGCAGTTTCCCCGAGGCTGAATACCTTACAGAAGCTGTAAACCTGTACAGTGTGGCTTTGCGCACAGGTAAACTGCTGCGGTATGATGCTGCTACGCAAAAAATTACCAATGCCCCCGATGCCAACAAATACCTCAACCGTGAGTACCGCTCCGGCTGGGACCCCGCAACCATATAACTGTCAATTTTGTTATAACTATTAAACACTAAATTAAATAACATTGCATGAAAAATATAAACAGGCGCGCCTTTATAAGCAAAGCCGCCATGGGCGCCGGCGCTTTGGCGCTTACCCAAATACCCGGCGGTATGCTTAATGCAGCCCGCGCGGTTGATATGCCCGTAGGTTTTCAAACATTCCCGGTGCGGGATAAGATGGGTAAAGACCTTACCGGCACACTCAAGGGCATGGCCGACCTTGGGTACACTTATTGTGAAATGTGCTATCCTGCCGATTATGCTGCCATCGGTTATGGGTTTATGAAAGATATGAAACCTGCCGATATTAAAAAGACTATTGAAGATTGCGGCCTTAAATGCATAAGCAGCCATTTTGGAAAAGCAAGTCTTACGGCTGATAAAGTTGACACTGCCATTGAATGGGCGCATGCTATGGGCCTTACCCAAATGATATGCAGTACCTTCTGGCTGCCGAAAACCGCCACGCTGAAAGATTATTATGATGACTGCGACCGGCTTAATAAAGGCGCGGCAAAAATTAAGGCAGCGGGCATGCATGCCGGCTTTCACAACCACGACATGGAGTTTCATGAACTGGAAGGAAAGCTTATTTATGATGAACTGATGAGCCATTTTGACCCTGATTTGGTTAAAATGCAGTTTCAGACAGAAGTGATTGTGCTTGGCTACAAAGCCGCCGATTACTTTAAAAAATACCCGGGCCGTTTTATCAGCAGCCATTTGAGCGACTGGACTGCCGATAAAAAAGAAGTGCCTATTGGCAGCGGTGTAATTGACTGGAAAGAGTTTTTTAAAGCGGCCAAAAAAGGCGGCGTGAAAAACATTTTTGTGGAAGAAGAAGCCAACCCCGAAAACATGAAAAACAGTGTTTCGTACATAAAGTCGCTGTAAACTGACTCTCTCACCTTTAGGAATAGAGCGAGGCTGCTTGTTTTGAAGCAGCCTTTTTTTTGCCCTAAAAGGAGGAAAAGGGAGGAATGCTATTTTGTATAACTTGTTGATTATTAAAATTTTAATACAAAAAAAATCAAAATTTTTCCGGCATTCATTTTCAGTGCGGATAAAAGCAGGCAGGAGAAATAGCTGGTAAGCTTTCAGTTTTGCCTGCCTCAAATTGACCAGGATTTGGTAATAAAATGCTGCGATTTTAGACTCAATACCCTCAAAAGGATACAAGAGGACAGGGGAGGAATGCAAAAAACAATTAACTGGTTGATAATTAACAGATTGTGTTGTTTTAGCTACGATTTTTTTATACAAATTCATTTGTTTCAGCCGGCAGCCGGTTTACATGGTAGCGCTTATGTATATATAGCCAAATGGGTGTTTTGTCCGCATTATTTTGAAGATGTGGGATAAAGGCACGCTTTTTTGTATTGCCCCAAAGGGGCTATATCAAGCAGCGATGGGTAACACCCATCGTAAAAATTGGTATGCTATTTTGTATATTGCCCTGAAAGGGCACAATCTGTTAAACCCAAAATAAACCATGGCACAATCCCTCGTACAAAATTACATCCACATTATTTTTAGCACAAAGCAAAGAATGCCCCTTATAAAGCCTCCCTACGAAGCAGAATTGCATAATTACATAGGTGGCACCTGTAAACATTTGGAATGTCAGCCAATAATCACGGGTGGCTTTCTCTGTAAACCCTTCACAAATTGATGTAGTAAAAACTTATATTATAAACCAGCATGAGCATCACCGTAAAAAAACTTTTCAGGACGAATACAAGGCTTTTCTTAAAAAATATAAAGTAGATTATGACGAACGTTATGTATGGGATTGATATAGGTGTTTAGCCATCTGCTATGTTTAATGATGCCGCCCCTTCAGGGCTTGATATAATGTTTGCAATATACACAGGGCGTTGCCCTGTGCTAACAGATGCCACCCCTTTGGGGTATAATGTATTTTCAAATAGCGATGGGCAATGCCCATCTGAGAAAAATGAAATATAAATAACTTATATTGTACCCTGGACGGCTACATCAAACACCTATTCAAAATATTATCGCTCATTCGGATGAAAATTATTACAACCCTATTTATTATATCATTTGTTATTTCGGCGGTAGCTCAAAAATCTCAGAAGAGGGTTGAAACAATTATTACCGATTTGAATAATGACCAAAGGAATGATACAATACAGTTATTTTCCACACGGGATGAAAGCGCATTGTTCAATAAGATAGCCATTTCTCTTGCCGGCGCGGGCAGGCAGTTATTTAGCGCAAAAAATGGATGGGGTATTGTTGATACCGGTTTTTTGGCAGCCAACAAAAATGCAGTAAATACTAATAGCTTGTTCTTGTACAAAGCAAAAGGTCGTGCAATTATCTTGTTGTTCGGGGTAATGGATGGAGGAGGTTATAGGGAGGATTTCTCTATTATCAAAATTAAAAACGATAAAGCAAAGATGGTTTTGGATAAAATGGATAATGACCCGGATATAGAGATTCCCATAGCCTTAACAGAGTTAGATAATAATCAAACTGACTTTATTTTCCGAAATTATGGTGAAATATATAAGCATGTTGATAGTTTAAACGCAGATATAGCCGCCTATAACCCTTACCTCGTTTATACCATAGGTGATACATGTGTACTAAATAAACCACTTACGAAGCAGTATAATGAAGACCATTATGTATTTGCCGGGTATACTTACAGCGAAAACATAAAAGTGCTTTATCCCCGGGATAAAGAAAAAAAGCCCCGGGTTATAGAGTGATAATATTGTAACTTATGCGTAATAACCTGGTGCTTTCGGCGAAAGTACCTGCGAATTTAATATCACAACCCCACAGAAATGAAAATATATCCCTTTCTTCTAACAACCTTTATAATGTTTTCTTTTTATTCGTCCGGGCAAGAATTCAAAAAACAGCTATTGTCTCAAGAAGAGAAGGGGCGGGGGATAAAAGCAAAATACATATCAGTCTCCTTTGAAAATTATTTTGAATTGGAGTTGTATAAAAATTACCGGTTTTATTATCAGTACACCTCCACGGGGACTTCAGAATTTAGTAACGGAAAGTGGAAAAGAAAAGGAGACACTATATTACTTTCAAGTGGTATTGATAGTAATGATGTGCCAACGAAGTATCATTTTTTCAATACAGACACCGTAAAAATATTTTTTGCCCGGCAAAACGCTTATTCGGATTCAAATCGTCCTATATACAGCACAATAGTTCAGGTACCGGTTAACCTGCATGGAGATTTGATACCGGATGCGAAAATCTTCATCAATAACGATACAACTTACTGTTTCCCTTTTTTTGATACCTGTGTTGGTAATTTCACTGATATTGTAAGGATAAAAGTGGATTATGGTGATAAATTCAAAAGCCGGTGGATACCGGTTAATAAAAAAGCGCCTAAACGCCTGCTGTGCACAGCACAAGTTGATTTTTTATTTAAGAACTATATTTGTTTATACAATCACAGGTTGCTTATAAAAGAAAACAGCTTGATAAGCATTGATAGGTTTTGAGCAATTCGCGAATGCTACAATAGGGTTTATTTTGTTTCTTCCTTAATAACCCGGCCATTTGTGTAGGTTTGCACCATGTATATTTTGCCGTCCTCAGTGTAAAAATTTACCGTGCCGTTACCATCGTTTAACGTGCCCTTATTTAAGTTGCCGCCATTTTTATCGTACAATTGAGTTACGTTCAGCAGAGCCCCATTATTATATATGCGTTCGGTCCACAACCTTCCATTGGGGTAATAATACTTATAGCTTCCGTCTATGCTGTCTGCCTTGTAAAATTTTGTCTCCTTCAATGTACTGTCTTCATAAAAAGTAATGCATTTGCCATCTCTCGTTCCATTATTATACTCAATGGTAAAGTTCAGCTTGCCACCGGGGTAGTAATATTTTTGAACCCCCGTTTTATTACCATCTGCAAACGACTGTTCACCAAAAACTTTGCCGGTATTGTAATACATGGTACTTCGCCCTTCAATTTTCCCATTGGTATATCTGCCAGTTTGCGCAATATGGCCATCAGGATAATAACATTCAAAATTGCCAACCCTCACACCATTATTGTAATTTACCTTTTTGGAAAGAATCTTTTTCAGGCTTTTATCTTCTATTACATAAAGCTTCCATTCTCCTGTTCTTTTTCCTTCATAAAACTCACCTTCGCCATAAAACAGGTATGTCCCAATATACATCATCGGGGCGCTGTCAACAACAAGATAGTCACCCTCTGTTGATACCTCGTAGTCTTTCCACTTCCCGGTCCGATCATTATTTTTATCGTGTTTTCCGTTCGGTACAAAATGTTTATTGGCGTAACCATTTTTCATGTAAACCTGCATAATGCTGTCTTTCACAAAAGAAATATTTTGAGCCCGCAGAAATAATGGTAATGATAAGTAAAAAATGCAAAAGGTAAAGGGCGTTTTCATATACGTAATATATGAGGGAAGATAGGAAAAAGTTTGAATTATGAAGATATAAATATGTTCTGCAGTAACCAGCAACACCCATTGTCATGCTACTCTAAATTGGCCAAAAATCACAAGATTTTCCAGCTTATACTTTATTTAAAACCTCGTAACTCAGCGAGACAACTCCAGAGTTATAATGTGTAGACTCCAAAAGTTGTAAAGTGGTTGAATCCATCTCACCAGGAAATAACTTTCTGTTGCCGGATATTAGTACCGGGCAGATAAACAGCCGGTATTCATCAATGAGGTTTTCTTTCATAAGGGCGTGTGCGAGAGAAATACTTGCCCACACAATAATGTTTTTTCCCGGCAGTTGTTTAAGTTGTTTAACTGTGGAAATGGCGTCACCTTTGGCAATTTCGGCAGGCGCCCAATTTCCCCAGGGTGCATGTTTTAATGTATGGGAAAATATTATTTTTCTCGTCATATTCATTTTCTCCGCAAGCGGTTCCTCCTCTATAGGCCTGCCCGGCCATGGTTGCACAAATTGTTCGTAGGTTTTGCGCCCCATTAAAATGGTATCAATCGTTTCAAGAAATTTTACCTGCCCCGGTTCAGTATATGTTGCACGCACCAGGCTGGCAAAAAAGCTTAATTGTCCATCTTTGTCAGAAACATAGCCGTCCAACGAAATCCATTCTGACAGAATCACTTTTCTCATAATATTATTAACTTGATAGTGAATAAACGATGCGTAGCAAGCACCGGTGGTATCGGTAACAAATGTATTATGCAAATAATACCCTGCAGTGGGCGATATAGACTTTGTGACGGGTTGATTTGGACAACATGATAAAGGTTTGCCCCACCGGATGAAGTGTCTTTAACCTGGGTGGGGCCTCCAGTAAAGGTATCGGCTGCAATAATGTAAGAGGCGATTATAAAATATAGGGATAAACCCTTGTCCGTTTCAACACACATTTTGTCCGTATCAACTGCGCTTAAGAAAGCCACAAGAAATATTTACCGTAATTTTCACTTCAATAAAATCATTCCTGTCATGAAAGAAAGAAGAGGTTTTGCGCCGATGCTGATTATTAAAGACGGTATTGCCGCCGTTAAGTTTTACCAGGAAGCGTTTGGCGCGGTAGAACTGAAACGTTACCCTAACGATGATGGTACCATACATGTGTCGGAGCTTGCCATTGAAGGAAACATTTTTTTAATTCGCGAGGAGAATGCGCAACGCGGCCATTTTGATGCCGGTATGATTAACGGTACCACTGTTTTGATAGGCATTTTTGTAGGCGACCCCTACGCCGTGCAGCAACAGGCGTTAAATGCCGGCGCTGTGGAAATAAGGGCCGTAAAAGACCATGAAGAAACAGGCTACCGGGAGGGCAATGTTAAAGACCCGTTTGGCCATACCTGGCTGATACTTAAAAAGTATATGGAACAATAATATTTGCCGCCGCAACTGCGCATGGTAAGCTTGCCTGCCTGTCCCGGCCTAACGTTTTTTATCCCCCGTTTCTTTAATGGCAAGGTTGGCAAAGTCTGCACTCAGGCCATCGGAATATAACCCAAACAACCCGTCATGGCGGCTGTTCAGCAACCGCACCTGTAACGACGGGCGCTCATTGTGGTTTACATACACTTCCAGGCTGTCAGCGGTAATAACAATTGTAGCATGAAACCAGTCTGTGGGGTCGGGTGGCGGTACTATTTTGTTTTCATATTGCAGTGGGTGGGCTTTACGCAGCACCAAAAAATTATTGTCGGGCAGGCTCATGTATTGCACTGACCAGTAGCGGCGGGCAGTGTCAGGATACCTGAAATTGAACGGCCTGAAATAAAGCACATCGTAATGCGTGGTGTCGGTGCCGTGAAAATTAATGCCGAGAAAGCTGTTCAGAAATTCATCTTTACCGCGCAGGTCAATATCAATGGTGCCTTCCGTAAAACCCGTATGTTTAAACCAAATATTGCCCTTTGTGGTAATGGCGCCTCTTTTGCTTGCCAATGGTTTGGTTTCCAGTGAATCAAACGTTACAATCTCCTTTTTTTGCAATAGCTGCGCAAGGTTATAATGTTTTGTTTTTTGCGCACCGGCCAGCAATGCGTTTAATACTATCAGCCATGTAAAAATGCATCTTTTATACATACTTTTTTTTTGCAAAAATCAGCCGCGGGTAAAAAAATAGCTGTTCAAAACCTGTTCATTTTTATGCATTTTCAGTAATAAGCTGCAAAAACCGGTAAATGCGGTAAATTTTCCGTTATGCTAACGCGCAGAGGGCTTGCATCATAGTTTCTTTTCCATAAAAATAGTGCCTTCTACCGGGTTATAGCGGTACGCAGGTATTTCATAAAAACCTTGCGCAACATACAGGCACTGTGCCTGCTGCATGGTGGGTAATGTATCAAGCCGTATTGCTGTGTAGCCGAGGTTTTTTGCAGTATCAAGCGCAAGGGCAAGCATTTTTTGCGCTATTTTATGTCCCCGTGCGGCGGGCTGCACGAACATCCTTTTTAACTCTGCTATGTCTTCGTCAAATTTCCGGATGGCTGTGCAGGCTACAGCGGTGTTGTCAATATAGCAGAGCAGTAAAGCGCCATGCGGCTTATAATATTGCTGGCGTATGGTTGCCAGCTCGTTCGCGAAACCCTGGAAGGAAAGGTCAATATCAAGCGAAGCGGCATATTCTTTAAAAAGCGCTTCTGCGTCGGCAAACTGTTGCGGGCTTTCGGCAAAGGTTAATAAAATACCAGGGGCGTCTTTCATTATTCCTCTAAAATAAAGTAAAAGAACAAACGTATCAAAAAGCGGTATCAAATACAAACAAGCCGCACCATAGATGTGTAAATTGGGAGTTATGGCAAAATGTTTGCGGGCATACTAAAAAGCAGGTATAAGTGGCGTACAATTTCGTCCCCGGCCTTAGCGCGTGTAAAATGATTGATAATGATTTTAAAATAACCTGGAATGAATAATATTTTATTGGCTGGTGCAACAGGGTATCTCGGCAGTTATATTTTAAAAGGGCTGCTTGCCCAAAACATTCAAACTAAAGTATTGGTGAGACACCCGGAGCGGCTGCCGCAGGGTGCAGCGTCATCCCGCCTTACCATTATTAAAGCGGAGCTGACAAAGCCGGCCGAATTGCAAAATTGCTGTGCCGGTATAAACACGGTAATAAGTACCGTGGGTATAACAAGACAAAAGGATGGGCTTACCTATATGGATGTAGACTACCAGGCCAATCTTAATTTGCTTGATGAAGCCCTGAAAGCCGGTGTGAAAAAGTTTATATATGTGTCAGTTTTGCATGGCCAAAAATTGCGTGGTACAAAACTTGGCGCCGCTAAAGAAAAATTTGTTGATGCGGTTAAAGCATCCGGCATTGATTATTGCATAATACGCCCTAATGGTTATTTTTCTGACATGAAGGATTTTTTGTCAATGGCAAAATCAGGCAGGGCGTACCTGTTTGGGAATGGTGAAAATAAAATGAACCCCATACATGGCGAAGACCTTGCCGCAGTATGCATAAAGGCGGTTGAATTACCGGAAAAAGAAATTAATATAGGTGGCCCGCAATTATTTACTTTAAATCAAATAGCGGCGCTGGCGCTTGAAACACTTGGCAAACCTGTTAAAATTATCCACTTGCCGGGTTGGCTGCGAAAAATGGCGCTTGGCTTTATGCGCACTTTCCTAAGTTCAAAAACTTACGGGCCGGTTGAGTTTTTTCTTACAGCGATGGTAATGAATATGGCTGCCCCGCAATACGGCACCCATACACTAAAGCAGTTTTTTGAAGCGGTTAAAGCAACCGTATAACCGCACTGCCTATGCCTGTTACTAAAGCCTTTTTATTAACTTGCCATAACTGAAAGCTATACGTATGCATGCCACCAAAAACACCAGGATTATTCATGCCCCGCTGCAAAAAGTATATGATGCCTTTACCAACCCTGCGGCGCTGGCGTTGTGGTTTGCGCCGGGAGAGATGACGGCTAAGGTGCACAATTTTAACCTGCAGGTGGGCGGTGGGTATGAAATGTCGCTTTTTTACCCTCAGTCAGAAAGCGAAAACCGGGGCAAAACCAGCGATAAAGAAGACCGGTACACTGCCAGGTTTCTTGAACTTATACCAAACAAAAAAATTGTGGAGGCCATTCATTTTCATTCCGGAGACGCGGCGCTGCGGGGAGAAATGATAATGGAAATTTTGTTTGAGGCAATTGAGGAAAGCACAAAAGTAACTATCTCGTTCAGCAATACCCCGCCTGGTATTAATCCTGCCGACAATGAAAAAGGTACCGAACTTACCCTTGAAAAGCTTGCGTTGTACGTGGCATAATTATGTGTAGCTTCACCACACACCTCTTTGTATATGCCTATGCGCAGTGCGGAAGAAATAAAGCAATTAATTATTACAAAAGCCGCTTCGGATGAAAGGATAAGGGCTGTGTTATTAAATGGCTCCCGCGCAAACAGCAGGGTTAAGCCTGACAAATACCAGGACTTTGACATAGTGTACCTGGTGACGGAAATGGAAAGTTTTATTGCTGACCATAGCTGGGTTGATTATTTTGGGGAGAGGATTATTTGGCAGTTGCCGGGAGAGATGTGTTTTGGCAATAGCGGTGAAGAAATTGGCTTTACTTACCTGGTGCTGTTTACCGATGGCAACAGGATTGATGTAACGCTTTACCCGCTAAATAAACTGCGTGAACACTTTAAGCCCTCCAGCTTAACGGTTGTGTGGCTTGACAAAGACAATTTATTTACACACTTGCCGGCGCCCGATGACAGTGATTATTGGGTAAAGCCGCCCGGCCAAAAATTATTTGCGGATACCTGCAATGAGTTTTGGTGGGTAAGCACCTATGTTGCAAAAGGGTTGGCACGTAATGAAATAACGTATGCCAGGCAAATGATGGAAACAGTAGTAAGGCCTATGTTTATGCAGGTTACGCAGTGGTACGTGGGCGTACTTACAAATTTTTCGGTATCGGCAGGTACAGGCGGCAAGTTTATGCACCGCCATCTGCCGCCCGCAACGTATGAAAGAATACTGCAAACGTATGCAGGCAACGAAATATCAAACAACTGGAAGGCATTGTTTACAATGGCCGCTTTGTTTGGTGAATTTGCCCGCGTGGTTGCGGGCAACCTGCAGTATGAGTATAATACCGGGGAAGAACAAAACGTACTGGCATACCTGGATAAATTGTACAGCGAACAAGGCGTTATTTAGCATATCAACAGGAGTGTCTTCAATAAAAAGTTGCTTATCTTAACGTGAGTTCGGGATAAGATAATATTTCGCTATGGTATGCCCCAGGGGGGCTAAAGCTTTGTAGAGAAAGTGATGGCTGCTTCTTTTTGCCGCGCCGTAGGTGCGGAACGCTGAGCGTATTGCTCCGCCGGAGCAATAATTGCCAGGTAATTTTTGCATTTCTACAAAGCTTTTGCGGCTACGGAGTAGAGCAAAACAACTTGAGTTTATAAATTAAACAATCGCTCACTTATCCCGAACTCACGTTATCTTAGCTGTATGAAAATAGCTACCTATAATGTTAACGGTGTAAACGGGCGGCTGCCCGTATTGCTTCGCTGGCTGGGTGAAACAGCGCCTGATGTGGTGTGCCTGCAGGAACTGAAGGCGCCGCAGGAAAAATTTCCGGAGCAGGCCATCCGGGATGCCGGCTATTACCCAATATGGCATGGGCAGAAAAGCTGGAACGGTGTGGCTATACTTTCCCGCAACAGTGAGCCGCAGGAAGTGCGCCGCGCATTGCCCGGCGACCCGGAGGATATACACAGCCGTTATATTGAGGCCAATGTAAATGGTGTATTGGTAGGCTGTCTTTACCTGCCCAACGGCAACCCCGCGCCGGGGCCAAAATTTGATTATAAGTTAAGCTGGTTTAAACGGCTGGCAGAACATGCCAAAGGCCTGCTGGCGCAGGATGTGCCGGTGGTGCTTACAGGCGATTATAATGTGATGCCCACAGAAATAGATGTATATAAGCCGCAGAATTGGGTTGATGATGCGCTCTTCAGGCCGGAGACACGTGAGGCATTTAAAAACCTTGTAGGGCAGGGGTGGACGGATGCGATACGGAAGCTATACCCCGATGAAAAGATTTATACGTTTTGGGATTATTTCCGCAACGCGTATGAGCGCAATGCCGGGTTGCGCATTGACCATTTTTTATTAAGCCCGGGCCTTGTAAAACACCTGGCAGCCGCTGGTGTTGATCGCAATGTACGCGGGTGGGAAAAGTCAAGTGACCATGCACCTGTGTGGATAGAGTTGTCTGGTATATAATATGTTGCTTTAAGTACAACAATAATTTGCCGTATGAATAAACAATTGCCACGCCGCGATTTTATAAAATTAGGCGGCTCTGCTGCGTTAGCAGTCGGCTTGTCAGCAAATGCACATGCTGAAAGCTATGCATCATCTCCCAAAGTAGCTTTGCAGCTATACACAGTAAGGGACGAAATTGCCAGGGACATGCAGGGTACTTTTAACCGCCTTGCTTCCATAGGGTTGAAAACGGTGGAGACCGCTTTTTGGCCGGAAGGCGTTACAGCAAAACAGGCGGCCAAAAGCTTAAAGGATGCAGGGTTAAAAGTATGCTCAAGCCATATTGCAATACCGGTGGGCGATAAAAAAGCGGCTATGCTGGAGACTGCAGAAGCATTTGATTGCAAAAGAATGATTTGGCATGGCTGGCCTGAAGACAAGCGTTACAGCAGCCTTGACGGAACGAAAGAATTAATAGGTATCTATAACGAGGCCAGTGAAATTGCCAAAGCAAATGGCCTGCAGTTTGGCCTGCATAACCATTGGTGGGAGTATCGCAACAAAGTGGGCGGCCGTTTTGTGTATGAATGGCTGCTGGAAGGTATAAGTAAGGACATATTTTTCGAGATTGATACTTACTGGGTTAAGGTGGCAGGCCATGACCCCGCAACCATAATAAACAAATTTGGCAGCAGGGCTAAATACCTGCACATGAAAGATGGTTCTGCGCGCTGGAGCGATTCCTTGCCGAAAGATAAGCCTGAACCAATGGTAGCTTTGGGTAAGGGTACACAAAATGTTCCTGCAATTGTTAAAGCGGCAAAGGACAATATAGAATGGATGGTGATTGAAATGGATGTGGTGGCCACGGATGTTTTCCAGGCGGTGAAAGACAGTTATGACTATCTTGTAAACAATAAATTTGCAGTAAGCTAAAAATATAAATATTCCTTGTGATGGTTTTATTATTCAACATTTTCACTTCGTTGTACAATCATATTATAGGTTTTTTGGGTATAGGGCCGCTGCTTGATATGTATAGGTCCGGCGACTACAGTTCACTCCGCACACTGCAGGGCATTGAAAACGCTATTGGCCCGGTGATACCTTTCCTGCTGATTATCGAAATTATACGAGCTGCTTTTTATAAACGTTTTAAGGTTATTCACTACAAAGTGCAGTTTCTTACATACGTGTTTAACGCGTTTGCAGGGCAGTTCATCCGCATTGCCGCCGTGGCATTTTGCATAGGCCTCTTTGAAAAATACAGCATCTTTAAAAGTTCGTTTACGTGGTACTGGCTTATATACGGGTATATTATTTGGGAGTTTTCTCATTTTATCTATCACTTCCTTGCTCATAAGGTACGTATACTGTGGTGCCTGCATTCAACGCATCACGCCCCGCAGGCAATGAATCTTTCCGTTACCTACGCCCATTTTATTTTAGAAGGGCCTTATGCTGATGTAATACGTACTTCCATCTGCATATTGCTGGGGGTTAACCCGGCGCTGCTGTTTTTTATTATGTTTATTGATGGCACCTGGGGCGCATTTATCCATATCGGTGAAAACGTTTTAAAAGATGGAAGGCTGGGTTTTTTAAACAGGATAATCCTCACGCCATCCCATCACCGCGTACACCACGCGCGTAACCCGGCATATATGGATACCAACTTTTGTAACCTGCTGAACATTTGGGACAGGGTATTTGGCACACTGGTAGATGAGCAAAGGGAGATACCTGTTGAATACGGCATTACCCGTAAAATGAATGCCAACAATTTTTGGGATGTTTATTTTGGGGAGATTATAGCATTGGGTAAAGACGTGTATCATGCACCGGGTATAAAGAATAAATTCCTGTATATAATTATGCCGCCCGGCTGGAGCCATACCGGTGAACATAAAACAGCCAGCGTTGTGCGAAAAGCTTATTTAGAAAAGGCATCAAAGGAAGCGGCCACAATGCAGCTTGCAGAGGAGGAAGCATAGGCGCAACGCCGTGTGTTGGTATTTGGCATTATAGCTTCATTTCAAACACGTCTTTCAATACCTTTTTTGCAGCATGGTAGCCGCACATGCCATGTACGCCGCCACCCGGCGGTGTTGATGATGAACAGATGTAGAGGCCTTTGGCGGATGTTTTGTAGGGAGACCAGCGCAGTGCAGGCCGGGTAAATAATTGCTGTATATCAATAATACCGCCGTTAATATCGCCGCCAATATAGTTGGCGTTATAATCTTCTAATTGAGCGCTGTTCATGGCATGCCTCGCAATAATACGTTCGCGGAAGCCCGGTGCAAACCGTTCCACCTGCCGTTCAATAATATCCGTCATATCTTTTGTGCTGCCATTTGGTACATGGCAATAAGCCCATGCTGTGTGCTTTCCCAACGGTGCACGTGTGGTATCAAACAGGCTTTGCTGTGCCAATAATACAAAAGGCTTGTCATGCGCAACCCCGCCTGAAGTTAACTTTTCACCTTCCGCAATCTCCTCTAAAGTATTTCCAATATGTATGGTGCCTGCCTGGCTGCATTCGCCGGCGGTAAATGGTATTGGCGCATCCAGCGCCCAATCAATCTTAAACACGCCCATGCCATAACGGTACCGATCCAACTGCCATTTATATAACGATGAAAATTTATGCCCTGCAATTTGCAGCAGTTGTTTTGGCGTAACATCAAATAATACAGCGTGGGACGACGGTAATTGCCGCAGTGAGGTAATGTATTCACTCGTTTTAATAACGCCGCCTATGCTGGTAAAATAAGCAGCAAGCGCATTGGCAACCGCCTGCGAACCGCCTTTGGCCATGGGCCAGCCCTTAACATGGGCGGCAGTCATAAGTACCAATGCAATGGCAGATGTGGCCGCGTTGGTTAGTGGCTGTATGCTGTGTGCAGCCATCCCGGCAAGCAGGCCCCGCGCCTGTTTGGTGCTGAACGTGCGTGCCAGCTTTGTAACAGGCTGCAGTGCTTTTAACCCAAACTTTGCCATTAGCAGCGGCTGTTTTGGAAAATGCAGGGGTGCAAGTAAATCGTTAGTCATCAGCGGCCAGTTGTTAACCAAAGGCAGCATAAGCCGCACATAGGCCTCGGTGTCCCCTTCAAATGCGTGTGCTGTTTGGTATATTGATTGTTTAATAATAGCACAGGTGCCATCGTCGAAAGGGTGCGCGGCTGCAACAGGCGGGTAAATATATTCCAGCCCATGCTCGCCAAGCGGCAGGGAATTAAAAAAAGGTGATAAAACAGCCATAGGATGAATGGCGGAACATATATCGTGCGTAAAGCCCGGAAGGGTAAGCTCCGCAGAGCGCATGCCGCCGCCAACAGTGTCTTTAGCTTCAACAAGTAAAACATGCAGGCCTTTTTGCTGCAAAGCTATGGCCGCCGCAAGGCCGTTCGGCCCCGAGCCTACAACAACTGCATCATAATGCCTTTTTTGCAATACATAAAATTTAATCTACAAAATACGAAACGATTTTTAACCGGTTGATGTTTTGCAGTTAACCAATAATGCAGGCAACGGTTAATGTTGTAATATTACCGAATGTTTTCTCAAATGCCGGTAATGTCTTCTAAATTACCCTTTATAACATCTGTACAACACATTCTTGCGATATATCAGCTATTTTTGAACATAAACCATTATATAAAATTTCATGCCCGGTACAATTCTGTCTGTTCAAAATCTTGGTAAAACATATCAAAGCGCAGGACGAACGCTGACTGTATTGCACGATATACATTTTGATATAAGCGCCGGTTCAGTAAACGCCATTGTGGGCCCTTCGGGCAGCGGCAAAACAACCCTGCTTGGTTTATGCGCCGGCCTTGACCGTGCTACAACCGGCAATGTAATATTGCATGATATAAACCTTGGAACGTTAAGCGAAGACAAGCTTGCGCAGGTACGCAACAGGTATGTAGGTTTTATTTTTCAAAACTTCCAGTTACTGCCAACATTAACAGCATTGGAAAATATTATGGTGCCCATGGAATTGCGCGGCCAGAAAAATATAAGGGCATCGGCAACGGAATTGCTGGGTAAAGTAGGCCTTGCTGACCGCGGGCATCATTACCCGGCGCAGCTTTCCGGCGGGGAGCAGCAGCGTGTGGCATTGGCGCGGGCATTCTCCAATAAACCGCCGATATTATTTGCAGATGAGCCTACAGGCAACCTGGATGATGAAACAAGCAGCATGGTAGTAAAACTGCTGTTTGATTTAAACCGGGATGCAGGTACTACTTTGGTGCTTGTAACGCATAACCTTGAGCTTGCCGCAAAAACGCAGAGAATTATCCGCATTAAAGGCGGAACTGTAGTGACAGACGAATATGTGAGAAGTGAACAGTGAAAAGAATATAAATATTGATTGGGAAAGATAAATACATTGACAGAGGGTACAGGTAGTCCAGCTTGCAAAAAACTGCAATCGTCAATCTGCAATAATTATAACGAATGAATAAGATGTCTCCAGGGTGGCTTTTTAAAATGGCATTGCGCGATAGCAGGAAAAACCGATCCAGGTTGCTGCTGTTTATTTCATCGGTTATATTTGGTATTGCTGCGTTGGTAGCTATCTATTCATTCGGGTACGACCTGCAGAAAAATATTAACGACCAGGCCGCAGAATTAATCGGCGCTGACCTCGCCATATCATCCGGTAACCCGATTGACAAAAAGCTGCAACCATTAATTGATTCGCTTGGTGACCGGAAGTCAATGCAGCAAAGCTTTGCATCTATGGCGTTGTTTCCAAAGTCAAATGGTACCCGTCTTGTTAATGTCCGTGCTTTGCAGGGGGCCTTCCCTTATTACGGCTCTCTTGAAACAACGCCGGTACAGGCAGCATCAACTTTCAGGA
This sequence comes from Chitinophagaceae bacterium, assembly GCA_035550215.1. Classification (GTDB taxonomy): domain Bacteria; phylum Bacteroidota; class Bacteroidia; order Chitinophagales; family Chitinophagaceae; genus JABDFW01. The sequence continues at coordinate 42,729 of DASZPM010000008.1, forward strand.
CCGGGCAACAGGCGCTGGTAGATGCCACGCTAATGTTGCAGTTTAACGCAGTAGTGGGCGATTCCATTAAAATAGGCGATATAAGTTTTAAAATAGCCGGAGTACTTAACAAAGCGCCCGGCCAAACAGGCATATCATCTTCGGTGGCACCGGTGGTGTATATACCGCTGCAATACATGCCTCAAACAGGTTTGGCAAAAACAGGCAGCCGCATAGAATACAGCTATTTTTATAAGTATGATAAGCCTGTAGATATGACGGCGCTTGTTAAATCCATCGGCCCGCGCCTGGAAAAGGATGATATACGTTATGAAACAGTGGCGATGCGCAAAGAAAATACCGGCAGGTTTTTTGGCGATTTAACACGTTTTCTTTCGCTTGTCGGCTTTATCGCCCTGTTACTGGGTTGTGTGGGTGTGGCAAGCGCCATGCAGGTGTACATCAAAGAAAAAATAAGCTCTATCGCCATCATGCGCTGTCTTGGTGTTACCGGCACAAAGGCATTCCTTATTTATCTTATTCAAATTATTTGTATCGGGTTTGTTGGGTCTGTTATCGGCGCTTTTGCAGGCAGTTTTATTCAAACAGTATTGCCGCTGGTGATGAAGGATTTTCTGCCCTTTGAAATAAAAACAACCATATCATGGCTGGCAATTGGCCAGGGCATAGCATTAGGCATTATCATCTCCATATTGTTCGCCTTGCTGCCACTGCTTTCCATCCGCAAAATATCACCGCTGTTTACCTTGCGCATGTCATACGAGCAGGTAAACACTGCAAAAGACCCACTGCGCTGGCTGGTGTACCTGCTTATTATAGCATTTATAGCAGGTTTTACTTTTTTGCAACTGCAAAGCATTGCAGGCAGCCTGTTTTTTACTTTAGGCCTGCTTGCTGCCTTTTTTGTATTAACCGTTGTTGCATGGCTGCTGATGTGGTTTGTGCGCCTGCTGGTGCGCAATTCCTGGAGCTATATTGCGCGGCAGGGTTTCGCTAATTTGTACAGGCCAAATAATCAAACTATCATCCTTATAGTATCTATTGGTTTAAGCACTGCATTTATTTGCACCTTGTTTTTTGTACAGGATATTCTTACCAAACAACTTATCATATCCGGCAGCGCAAACCAAAGCAATATGATATTGTTTGATATACAAACCAGCCAGGAAAAAGCGCTGGCAGGTGTAACCCGGCAGTATGGGTTACCGGTTATTCAGCAGGTGCCGATAATAACCGTGCATATTGACGAGATAAATGGTAAAACGAAGGCTGAGGCAGAAAAAGATACCACCTTTCGCCCAAGAAGATGGATATACAATAGTGAGTTACGGGTGACCTACCGCGATTCCCTCACCAGTTCCGAGAAAATAACGCGGGGTAAATGGATTGGCAGAGCAGGGCCGCCGGGAGCGCTGGTACCGGTATCGCTGGACGAACGGTTTGCGCAGGGCAATAATATACAAATCGGCGATACCATTGTTTTTAATGTACAGGGTACGGATGTTGCTACGCGCGTTGCCAGTTTCAGGAGTGTGGAGTGGAACAGGGTGCAAACGAATTTCAGGTGCGTATTCCCTGCCGGCGTATTGGAAGATGCACCGCAGTTTCATGTATTGCTTACAAGAGTGCCTTCAAAAGAACTATCGGTAAAATACCAGCAGGCAGTTGTGCGGCAGTTTCCCAACGTGTCCATTATTGACCTTGCACTTGTACTGGCGATACTTGACGAGCTATTAAGTAAAATAGGCTACGTAATTCATTTCATGGCGGCGTTCAGTATTATTACAGGCCTCGTCGTATTAATAGCCTCGGTACGCATCAGTAAGTACCAGCGTATACAGGAGAGCGTGCTTTTGCGCACGCTGGGCGCTACCCGCAGGCAAATACTGGCCATTACATCGCTTGAATATTTCTTCCTGGGTTCTTTATCTGCGCTTACAGGTATTGTTATCGCTGTAATTGGCAGTTGGTTGCTGGCAAAATATAGTTTTCACTTGCCGTACGTGGTTAATGCAATACCTGCTGTTATAACCTTTGTTGCCATAGCGGTATTAACAGTTGTAATAGGCCTGTTAAACAGCAATGGCATATTAAATAAGCCGCCGCTGGAAGTGCTAAGAAAGGATGTATAACATGCACTTTGCAATAACTTTGTACCTGCAGCGGTTTGTTGCAGTACATTAATACAACAAAATGCAACGGATGTTTTTGACGTATATAAAACAAAGTTTCGTTATAGCAACGGTGGTTGTTTTTTCGGCATGCGGTAATAGCAATAAGCCGGCGGCAGATGAAAAGAACCCTGCTGCAGCCGCTGCTGCACCTGATTCTTCAGTGTCCGCTCAAAAACAAACAATACTTTTTTTTGGCAACAGCCTTACGGCGGGATATGGCCTGGATGACCCTTCAACGCAGGCATTTCCTGCATTGATACAAGATAAAATAGACTCATTAAAACTGCCGTATAAAACCGTTAATGCAGGCCTGAGCGGGGAAACATCTGCCGACGGAAAGAACCGCATCGGCTGGATTTTAAAACAGAAAGTAGATGTATTTGTGCTGGAGTTGGGGGCGAATGATGGCCTGCGCGGAATACCCGTGAAGGAGACGATAAAAAACCTGCAGGCCATTATTGATACGGTAAAGTTGCGCAGCCCTGCGGCAAAATTGGTTATACTGGGCATGCAGGTGCCGCCCAATATGGGCAAAGACTACACCACGCAGTTTAAAGCGATATTTCCCCAGCTTGCTGCAAAAAATAACATGGCGCTGGTGCCGTTTTTACTGGATGGCGTGGGTGGCATACCTGCCTTAAACCAGCGCGATGGTATTCACCCTACTGCCGAAGGCGATAAAATAGTTGCTGCAAACATCTGGAAAGTATTGCAGCGTGTATTGCAGCCTTAAAGCCTGCTATTTCAGCTTCATGTTTACTGGGTCCCAGTTAATTATTTTCTTTTCAAAATAGCTGGCGTTGCATGCGAGCGCGGGTGCAGCCGCCCTGAAACCAAATACCGCATCTTCCACCACAGGTTTACCCGTACGTACGGAATCAAAGAAATGTGTATGGTGATCTAAATGCTCACTGTAACCGGGAGGCGCTTTAAAATTAATGTCTGGCTTTACCGGTGCCTTCTTTTCGTCGGCTGTGTATTTTTGGTTGTATTGTTGTGTAAGTGTGTCCTGCATAGCCTTGGGGTAGGTAAACACTGCGTCATAGCCGCCAAAACCGGGGGCTTTGGGCATTATGCTGTGGTGCACGGTAAGCCCGTTATTTTTTATTTCAATCACACCCTCCTCACCCACAAACCTGGTTGACTCAGAGCCGCCGGTGCCACTGATAAAATTCACCTGCAGCGTCAGTTCAAAGGCAGGATGTTCCGGTGAATCAGGATATTGTATTATGCCTGTCATTACATCGGGTACATCACGGCCATCTTTCCAATAGCTAAGTTGTCCTGCCGCAAAAATTCTTTCCGGCCCTTTTGAGCCCGTAATAAAATGTGTTCCGCTCAGCAGGTGCACAAACAGGTCGCCGGCAACACCGGTACCAAAATCACGGTAGTTACGCCACCAGAAAAACTTTTTGGCATCCCATGGCTGTTTATTCATTCCCTCAACATATTTATTCCAGTCAACTGTTTCAGGGGAGGCATCAGTGGGCATGGTATATTCCCATGCGCCAATAGAGCTTTGCCTGTCGTACACGGCATTTACCATATTCAGTTTCCCTATTTCTCCCGCCTTCAGCAGTTCCTGCGCTTTAGCAAATACAATGCTGCTTACGCGCTGGCTGCCCACCTGTATTACCGATTTGGACGCCTGGGCCGCTTCCACAACACCCATTCCTTCATTTATATAATGTACCATTGGCTTTTCGCAATACACATGCTTGCCTTTTTTCAGGGCATCTTTGGTTATCCGGGCATGCCAGTGGTCTGCAGTGGCAATTATTACGGCATCAACATCTTTACGGTCAAGTATTTCCTGGTAATTTTTGGTGGTGAAAATATCATTGCCATACATTTCTTTGGCATTTTCCAGCCGGCCTGTATATAGGTCGCAGGCGGCCACCAGTTTTACACCGGGCACTTTTAAAGCGGTTGCAACATCCATGTGGCCCTGTATGCCAAAACCGATAACAGCAAGATTTACCTGGTCGTTGGCGGTAACTTTTTTTGAGTAACGCAGAATACGTTCTTCGGCTTTTTCTTTGGCGGCAAAACTTGCCAGCGGGCTTGATGCAAGCAAAAGGCTTGTGCTGCCTAATTGCTGCAGGAATTTTCTTCTTGATTCAGAGGTGTTATTTGACATACAACCGTTTTTTAATAAATTTTATTGATAACCGGGTGAGTTCTAAAGTTAATGATATACCGTTTTCACCACGCACAAATTTTTATAGTAGTGAGGTTTTTGCAGGGGCAAAGGATTTGGAGGCAAAAGGGTGTAAGTGTTTTTTATTAAAATAGTTGACAAAGTCAACTATTTTGCCTTACTTTAGCTATATGATTCAAAAACAAGTTGACGAAATAAGGGCGTTTAACAGGTTTTATACACGCATTATTGGGTTACTGGATAAGTACATACTTGACAGCAGTTACACGCTGCCGGAAGTGAGGATTTTGTATGAGATATACCATCATGAAAACATACAGGCCGGTGAAATTGTGCAAACAATGGATATTGATAAGGGGTATCTGAGCCGCATGCTGAACAATTTTGTAAATAAAAAACTGGTGGCAAAAAAACGCTCCCCTGCAGACGGCCGATCAGTGCTGTTATCATTAACGTTAAAAGGAAGGAAAGAGTTTGAAGCGCTGAACGCAGTGCAGGATGACGAAATAAAAGCCATCCTGGCAAAACTAAGCGGCGCTGAATGTGATAAACTGCTGCACCACATGGATGAAATAAAAAAACTTTTATTAAAGACAGGCGCATAAAATATTTTATATGAAAGAAATTATAACAGCAGAGGATATAACGATACGAACAACGCTGCAGCCGGGTGACATTGGCTATGTTACTTACCTGCACGGCGACATGTACAGTAAGGAATATGGCTACGGCATATCATTTGAAGCCTACGTTGCACAAGGCCTTTGCGAATTTTACAGGCAATACAACCCGGCCAGGGACCGGGTTTGGCTGTGCGAGCACAACAGTACCATTGTTGGCTTTTTATTACTGATGAACAGGGGGGGCGATACCGCGCAACTGCGGTATTTTATTTTATTGAAGCCTTACAGAGGTATTGGCCTTGGTAAAAAACTTTTACAGCTTCTTATGGGCTACTTAAAAGCTGTAGGTTATAAAAAGTGTTATTTGTGGACGACGAACGAGCAGGAAACCGCTGCCGCTTTGTATAAACGGGCCGGGTTTGTATTAACCGAAGAAAAGCCGTCTGGCGCTTTTGGTAAGCCGTTGTTCGAGCAGCGTTATGATGCAGTGCTGTATAAATAAGGCTCACCTGCGGGTAGTTAATTTCTCCCGCTTAAATACCTCCTGCGCAGGTACGCATAATCATTATCGTTCTCAAAAAAATTCTGCGCGCTTTTGTGTTGCTGAAAAATAAGCCGTGTTAGCTGCTCGTTAAACTGCCTGCTTTCAGGTTGCCTTGGGTTAAGTTTTTTATCCGTCATTTTTACCAGCAGGTCATTTGAGGAGATTTTGCCGGTGTCTGCGGGCTGCAGGCCGCTAAGCCCAATATGCCAGTCATCGTCCTTGTTTAATTTGTATTTGTAAAAATAAACATACCCGCTGTCGTTATTTACGGTGACGAATTGCCTTCCTTCCGCGGCAATGTCATAAAATTTGTCCGCATTCTTATCATTCAATAACAACGCCCTGGCTATTGAATCCTGGTTGTAGTATTTTGCGGGAAATAACCCGGTATGGTTTATTTCTTCCAGCTCCTTCAGCAGCTTTGCACGGTACTTTTGTTTGTCCGCTATCTGCAGCAATAAGCTGTCGGCTATTTTTTTGTTGTTACGTATCAGCAGTATAGCAGCGTCAAGCCTTACGCCCATATCTTTTGACTGCAATTGCTTGTCAAAGAACTTTGGTATGGCGGGGTGGGTATCATAAAACGGTGACAATAAAACTGAGTAATCATTTATGTCTATATCTGAGTTGTCTTTATAGCTGTAACTGCTGTAATTACTTACCATTCCGTGGTAATTAAGCCTGTAATTGCTGGTGCTGGTATTATCTCCGTCATCATTATCATCGCTTTCTTTCTGCATCAGTTTTTCATCGCTGCTTTGCTGTTTCTTTAGCTCAATCTTAGCGTCAAAATACAATTTATTGTAGTAAGATTCATAGTCGTTTGCTGCTACAAGACCGCTGTCAACCATCATCCTTAAGAGGTTGGTAACCGGGGCTTTGTAATCTTCAATAGTGCCTAATTGCAGTATGTCAGGAAACAATGTTTTTGCCAGTGGTAACGAATCTTCAAAAAATTCAAAAAATGAATTGTAATCCGAAGCATCATCAAATACCGGTGGGTCCTGCATCACAAAAGTTTTTAGCAGGGCATAAGCGCTTTTTGTTTTTAACCTTGCCAGTGCAGTAAGCACTTCATTTTGAAAATAGCTTGTATCCGCGGTTTTCGTATAAATAGTGTTAAGTGCGTCTACCACTTTATCAACGCAGGTGCTGTCGTCTATATACCCCAATTCCTCAATCAGTTTTGATTTCAGGTCAAAATAATCCTTGTCTGCATAAGTAAGGCCATTAATGGCCGCTACAAGCCTGTCAAGGCCGGCTTTGCCAAAATTTACATACGATATGGCATTGTCTGCTTTCTTTTTGGTAAGAGAATCAGTGCTCGCGAAATCTTTAAAAAATAAATCAAGTTTATTTTCAAACACCGACGGTCCGTGTATTTTCTCATCCGGGCGAAATGTATTAAAAAATGTCTCAACAAAGCTGCCGGAGTTGCCTATTGTGTCCCCAATAGCTGTTATGCGGTACAGCCTGTTATCTTTCAGCAATGCATAAGTGGTTACCTGGCGTACGGTGTTTGTGTCGGTATATATTATTTTGTAGCCTTTGCAATCATTGCTGAAACTTACAAACTGCTTACTTTTTAACACAAGGTCTCCGTCGTCGCTTTTTAAGTTAAGGCGGGCTTTCCAGAAAGTAGCAGAATCTTTTGAATAATAGTATTTGGGATATTCAGTAACACTAACATCTACTTCCTCACCTGTTGAGTCACTGGCAAATGTTGCATACCGTTCACGCGGCCAGTATGAAAAACGTCCGGCTAAGGCATTATAGGCATCATCATGCAGCGCCTCACTTACCATATTCACCAATCTTGCATCTAATACCGGCTTCACCGGTGTTTTAACGGAGAAATGCAGTAACGTGTCTGTAAATAAAACAGGCTGCGGATAGCTGAAATCATTCAGCGCGAAGGAGGAGAAAAACTTCTGCTCCATTGCAGCATTATTATTACAGCGCTGTATAAGCAGGTAATAATGCGGGCCGCGCAGCACTGCTTCAGCATATATGTTGCCACCTGCTTTAAGGGCGAACTGCATGTTAAGCGTTTTAAAGCCATTTAAATTGCCAAAGCTCCTGCTTACTTCTTTATCCACAATGTCGCTGCGCTCCAGGCTCTGCTCTATAAGTGAGAGGTCGAAAGTATCCTGCTCCAAAAAGTCATCATTCATTACAGTCTTCTTCCAAACGGCGTAGGCATTGCCTGTTTGTGCATCAACGGCTTCGTATTCCCATCTATCAATATTGTCTGTAGTGGTAGTGTTGAGCAATATATTAGGCTGCTGCGGCAATTGTACTGCAAAACCACCCGTTGGGGAGGCAAAATTTTGCCAGCCCTGCGTTTTATTTTTTATGTTGATGGAAGTGAAGAATGTTTCGGCCTCCTTGCCTGCAACATAATCATCATTGCCGCTCATCCTGAAAACGAGCACCTCGAAGGGTGTTACTATTATGTTGTACCGCTGCAGGTCGCCGCGGCGCGTCCTGTTGGTGATGTCAAAACCCGGGTAACCGTTTTTGGTAATAGCCATCTTTTTAATAATCTTCCCCGGAATATTTTCGTACAGCATGCTGTCTACCTTCTTCAAAACCTCTGCTGACGTTTGCCCCAGTAATGGCGCATGCGTTTTAACACGCGTAAGCATATAATAGCTGCCGTTGTCCATATCAGCGTATTGCCAGCTATTGCTGCCCCCGGGTTTGCCTGCATTTTTGTTATATAACGGTCCCGGCATTTGCATGGTAATCATGCTGTCGCCGGTGGCAACCTCATGAAAAATAACGGGCACTTTCATTTTATCTACCGAGTCTTTTCTTGCAGCGTCCCTGTCCTGCATTATGATGGGGCGCAGTTTGTACCCTTTTTTCCTGAGTAATTCTATAACACCTCTCGGGCCGGGCAAGTGTGCTGCGCCAACGCCGACAAAAAGGGAATTTTTTTTGAGGATAGTATCAATAGAGTTTGCCTGTATTTCGTTACGCTTGTATAAAAACTTTTCAACATACGCCGGTGAATTGAACTGGAATTTTTCTAATGAGTCCAGCATATCTAGGTCTCCAGTGCGGTAGGCATCCTGTATTTTCTTTTGTATGTCATAATCCGACGCGCCGTCTGTGTCGGGCTGTTTTTTGTTTTTGTCTTTTGCCATGTCGCGGTAAGCCTCAAAAACTATCTTTTCCGTCTCATAATAATTTTCTACGCCGCCGGGCTTTTTGCCAAGCTTTCTGCCGGTTTGATAAATGTATAAATCAAGGTAGGTGTTCTCTTCGTAGTCGGCCGTTTGCTGCTGTGTGCGGTACAGCAACCCGTTTATTTGCGCCGGCTGCTCGGTTAGTGCATCCTTCAAATCATCCCTGTAATCGTCTATTTTAAAGGAACTTTCAGAAATATAATCGTTGTTGCTGCTTTTCATATAGCCGTCCATAACAGCCTGCGATGCATTAAGGCTCATCATGTCAGGCTGCCAGTGTTTTGGGTTAAGTTCCAGCGCCACTTCATCACACCGCTGTATGGCATTATAAAATGAATCACTAAGATGAAACACCATCTTATTACTCACGTGCATAGTGCCAAAAAGGTAGGAGGGTGTTTTAAGGCCGTTGCCGGTAATTTCCCAAAAGACGCTCGGGTACAGATGTTTAGCCTGGGCGAAAGAAGAAGAAATAGTAAATACACACAAAGCCAGCGTAAAAATTCTTTTCATAGCAAAATCAGTTACTGCGTATTGAAATTGCTGAAAAGTAGCGGTAAAATAAAATTTATTATGGTAAATCAAATATAAAGCGGTAGACAAGCATCCTGAACAACGGCAACATTTAGGGCCAGTTTAACGGCCTGCGCCGGGTACGGCTCACTTTATTTAGAGAGCTCCCGGTTTGGGGGGGAGGTGTTATTTGCAAATGCACTGCCAGCACCGCGGTAGCGTTGCTTCCAGTAAGGGTCGTTCAAATCGGCAATAACAACCCCGTCTGAAGTAGAAGCGTGGGCAAACTTATTGTTGGTTATATACACCCCAACGTGGGTAATGCTTTTGCCCCTGCCTGTAGTATGAAAAAAAACAAGGTCGCCCTCGGTTAGTTTATTTTCTTTTATTCTTTCCGTACTGTCATATTGGTCCTGCGCCACGCGCGGAATGTGAATATTGTAAACATCCATTAGTACCAGTTGTGTAAAGCCTGAACAGTCTACGCAATCCTCTGTACTGCCGCCGTAGCAGTATTTGGTGCCCCACCAGTGGTCAATGGTCTGTAAAAGCTGTGTATTGGTAAGCTGCTCTGGCCCAACATTCAGCAGGGATGCGTACTTAAGCTGCAGCATGGCGGGATTAGTGGTTCCGGTTGAATTAAGTGTTACCGGGTGTATGGTTTTGGGCTGCTCCCCGGTTTTTACTACTGTATTATTTTTACCCGGCCTGCGCCCTTTTGCGGTTGTTACATTTTTCTCGGTGGAGGTCCCCGGCGTTACGGTAATATCGTCTAAAAAACTGATGGTTTTGGTATTATTGGCCTGCGCGGCAGGCTGCGACGCAGAATTATCTTTAGCGGTAAGGGTTTTAATTGCCTTGCAGCCGCTGCACAAAACAAGCAATGCTATATATGCCGGTAAGGATAGCTTCATCATTAAAAAACGCAATATAAACGTCATTGGCCACACAGCCTGAAAGAGTGCAAAACTTTCTCGCCTTGCGGCGGCATTATTACCGATGTGGATAACTTCTTTCCGATAGTTTTCAGCTAATGACACTCTTCGTTCCCCGATGTTCTTCATGGCTGCCGCTATTAAAACGCATTTTTACCCTGGTCTATTGTTCTCCAGGGGGTAAGTGGTCAGGGTGCAGAAAAATTACCTTTTTTGAAAACATTAACTACAATTGTAGTTTTTTAATTACAATTATAGTTGTATAATTGCGTTATGAAAAGATTAAGCGAAAAAGAAGAGGTCATTATGAAGGTTATCTGGCAGACGGGGCACGCCTTTTCAAAGGAGGTTAGGGAGGCATTGCCGGAACCGAGGCCGCACATAAATACTGTGGCAACCATTATGCGCCGCCTTGCCGACAAAGGTTTTTTGCGTTACGAAGATTTTGGCGGCTCTTACCGTTATGCAGCGGCCATATCTCAAAAGCAGTATAATAATAAGGTGGTTAAGCCGCTGGTTAAAGGGCTGTTTGGCAACTCAATAAAAAACGCAGTGGCTTTTTTTGCAGAAGAAGAAGACATATCCCTGAAGGAATTGAAAGAGATTATTAAAATGATTGAAGAAAAGAAAAGCTGATTATTATGGAAGCATTGCTGTTATATATTGTAAAGGCAAACATTGTTTTCCTGTTTTTGTACGGGGTTTACTGGCTTTTGCTGCGAAAAGAAAAATTTTTTACACTTAACAGGTATATTTTATGCGGTTGCATAGCGCTGTCTTTCCTGGTGCCGTTGTTTCCTTCAACAGGGTTGTTACCGGGGTTTCACAGCAAAATTTCGTTGGTTCCTGTAAATGTTATTGCAGCGCCGTCGGCTGCAAAAGCGGTACCTGTTACACCTGCTAATGCAATAACAAGCAGCGGTGGCAACGTTACCGCCCGTTTCTCTTTTTCATTCCTGCAGCTTGCGGCAGTATTGTATATAGTTGTCGTTTTCATTATGCTTCTCCGGCTGGCGGCTAAGCTCTTAACAATACGCAGGCTTTTGCTTGCCAGTGAAAAACAATATGATGACGGCATATATTATGTAAATCATAATAATGACCTGCCCCCATTTTCCTTTTTTAAATATGCCGTTGTTAATATGCAACAGTATTCGCCGGAAGAAAACAGCCAGGTGCTTTTACATGAAAAAGTGCATATAAAGCAGTGGCACACCATGGATGTATTGCTGGCAGAAGCCGCCTGTATTGTATTATGGATAAACCCATTGATATACAAACTAAGAAGTTCAGTAAAGCTCAACCTTGAATACATTGCAGATGAAAATGTATTGCGCAACGGCGTTGACAGGAAAAATTACCAGCTTAACATACTCAACAGTTGTTTAACGGCCGGCGGCTATGCGCTCACCAACCTATTTACATCTTCAAAAATTAAACTACGAATTAAAATGATGAACCAAAAACAATCACCCTTGCGTAACTTATTAAAATACGCATTTGTACTGCCCGTTGCACTGGCAGCCTACTTTGTAACAAGCCCGGTAATTGCGCAAAAAACAGGCAGCCTTGCTGTGAAGGACTTGCAGGGCAACAAAGCATTTGATAAGGTTTATATAGTGTTGACTGAAAACACTGATAAGGAAATGCTTAAAACTATTGAAAGTACGATGGCAGAACTTGGGCTTGAATTTAAGACAAGCGATGTACAGTTTTTAAATGGCAGCCTTGCGGCAATTAACATACAGGTAAGCCAGCCCGGTATTTTTAGCGGCTCCGTATCAAGCATACGGGGAAATAACGGCCTTACAAAACCCGTGATATTTTACTATGAGCCGGATAACGGTTTTCATATAACCAATGGTGAAATACCAAAAGAAATATCCGGGTATGGCAGGAAGATAGTGTCACACAATCTTAATGGTATTCTTATTGTGCATAATGGCAGTACAGACCTGCATGGCTCCTGCCGATGGGATTAATACGATAGTTTCAGCGTATATTAAATCAAACAGGCCACGCCTGGTAAAGAGGCTCGGCCTGTTTGATTGAAACATTTATGAGTATTATGTCTTTTCAAAAGACGCGGGTTTGCGGTCGGGCTTTTTCTTCCACCACCAAATTAAAAAACCTGTTACAGGTAATGATGCCTCAGCGTCGATGTAATGGCAATACGTCTCCTCAACGCGGAAATCCCGAACCAGTTTATACCGGCCGGGATTTCCTTTTGTCAAGGGGATGGGGTTTTAATTTTTTGCTACATCATCTTCGTTTTTATTGTCATGAATTTTGTTTTCTTTCAGCATATTCAATAGCTGCAGGCCCATTAAACCGCTAAGGCTTCCGTCGGCATTGTTACCGCTGCCGCTTACAATAAGGTCGGGTATAATCTTAATATTGCCTTTGCCTATTTCTTCGGTAATCTTAAACTTGGTAAAGTTGTCGCCGCCCATGGCTTTAACCTGCAGTTCATAGGCTTCAGCAGTGCTCTTACCAATGGCCATAATTTTTTCCGCTTCGGCAAGGCCAGTTTTGCTTATCCTTTCAGCTTCAGCATCGGCGTTAAGCTTGGTAGCTTCAGCCTGCGCACTTGCCCTGGCGCGGGTAGCGGCGGCTTCACCTTCTGCACGCATCCTTATAGCGGTAGCTTCAGCTTCAATATTAATTTTAATACTCTTGGCATCACCTTCACTCTTTTTAACAGTGGCATCTGCGGTGCGCTGGGCAATTTCAACACTTTGCTGTGCTTTCACTATCTCCTTTTGCATATCGGCAATAGCGGTTTCTTTTTCTTTGCCCTGGCGTTGTTCCTGCGCCATTTTTTGTGTTTGATAGGTCTTTTGTTCTTCTTCCGCAATCTTCCTGTCTGTCAAAGTCTTCATCAATGCTTCAGGCGGAACAATGTCGCCTATCAATGTATCAACCGCATTAACATTGTATTCATCCAGTACGGTTTTTATGTGGTCTTTCGCAGCTTGCTGCCTTTCCTTACGGGTACTCAGGAAGGATATTACATCGCTGTCCTGCGCGCTGTTACGAAAATAGTTGCCTATGGTTGGCTCCAGCACCTGGCTTACCAGGTTGGTCATGCTGCCGAAACGGGCTATCACTTTTGGCGCTTCATTGGCCGGTATATGGATAATTTGCGCTACGTCAAGATTAAAAGGGAAACCATCTTTACTGCGCACGGTAATAGTGCTCAGGTTTTTATCCAGTTGATGCGCTTCGCTGCGTGCATTGGCCCAGTTAAGTACCAGGTTGGTAGTAGGTACCAGTTCCACCTTCATGGTATACTTATTTATGGGGTACTTGCCCGGCCCGAGGGGTTCCATCCACACACCCCTGTAACCCTTGCTTACAATATTGCCGTGTTTAAAGGTGTCGCCGGTAAGGTCTTTACCGTCTTCGCCAATATAGCTTATCACCACGCCAACATAACCAATAGGTACATCCGTCATGGGTGTTTCTTCAATCTGCACACTCCACGGGTTTAAGTAGTAGCTGCCGGCCAGTATAACCTGGGGCTGCAAACCACGGTTACCGCCGTTTTGCAAAAAGCTGTCAATATCCTGGAAGTTATTGTGCCCGTCTACCTGTTTACCGGCTATCTGCCCGGCGGGTATTGGCGCACCGTCCAGCGTAGTTACAATGCCCAGCATATTTTCACGTATGTTGGTTGTTTCGGCCACGTTTATGGTGAATGCATACGTATTGATACGGTAAGTACCTTGAGTAAGCATGTGTGTTTGCCGGCCTTTTTGGCCACCATTGTTTAAAAATGCTTCCGCATCCTGGAAGTTGTCGCTTGGCACCCTGCGTGCCAGTATGTTACCAAAGGGTAATTCAGCGCCGTCATTACTTAGCACCAGGCCAATTTTGCCTTCGGGTATAACAGTAAAAGGCTGCATTTGCACGCTGTATTGCCAGGGCCACATGCCCCAGTATAAACCCGGCGCTAATGTTTTGGCCTGGAAGCCGGCTTCGCCTTTTGTAGCGATGATACGGCCGTCCGGCAGGGAACGGTTATTGCCTACCAGCTTGAATTTTTTTGTTACAAGGCCTATCCTGTTTTCAGGCACTATCACCATACCGCATAATACGCGCAGTATGAATTTGTACAGCAGTGGGAGGAGTATTACCAGTAACACCCACCAATACGACATAAAAAATTGTTTTGCATCCATGTGATTTTGTTTTTAGTGTTTAGAATATATAAAGCGTTGTTATGCACTGCCGGGTTTGTTGTTTCAGATAACCGGGAATACGTTTGCAGGTTACATTGCGAAAAGCAATGCAATATAATCTTAGTATGTATCGCCGGTTAAATGCCCGTGAAAAAAGCAGGCTGTAAGTGTGGTATCGTTACTTTAAAAAGGCAGGTTGTGGTTTCCTTTTCGCTTACAGTTGCAACTTGCAACCTTATTGTGTGACTCATACTCGGTGGAGCAATGCTCCTGTTTAAATTGGAGATGTAAAGATATAAGTACTTTAACCCAACGCTTATATTGATGCAGTACAAACGGGTTTGCAACAGGAAGAATGGATTAGAATATTTCACGAACGGTAAAATTCAGTTGATGGAACTGGTACTGTTATTTTTCAAAATAATTCTGCCCAACTTATTGATAATTAAATAAATAGATATAGTTGGATAATTAAAATATAGGCTGTTGCAAATAATATAGAAGGGGGGCGATTTTAACATTGGTGGAGGGATGCGGTAGTAGTACAATCTATACACTATTGATGGCAACCCATACATATTTGCGTTTGAACCACGAAAAATAAACATTTACATTTGCCAATGGAATACCCCGCGACTAAAACTTCCTTCTTCACCTTCCAGTTTTTTTTGCTTTGCACAAGCAATTTCCTGTTTTCGTCCAGCTTTAATATGATGATACCTGAATTGCCCGCTTATTTAACCCATCTTGGCGGCGCAGAATACAAAGGGCTTATTATATCATTATTTACATTAATGGCAGGCATTTCAAGGCCGTTCAGCGGTAAACTTACCGATACGGTAGGCAGGGTGCCGGTAATGATTTTCGGGTCGCTGGTGTGCGTAGTATGCAGCTTTTCTTATACGTTACTGACTTCTGTGGCGGCTTTCCTTGCATTGCGTTTTTTACACGGGTTTTCAACCGGTTTTAAGCCAACCGCTACATCAGCCTATGCCTCTGATGCCGTGCATGAATCAAGAAGGGCGGAGGCTCTGGGGGCTATTGCCATGGGCTATACAATAGGGCAGTCAGTCGGGCCCATCATCGGCAGCTACCTGGTAAATCACTATTCATACAATATCATGTTTTATGCCTCATCTGCATTTGCCATGGGGTCGGTAATCATCCTCTACAACATAAAAGAAACACTGCCTTCTCCCCAAAAATTCAAAAGAAAATTACTCTACATAAAACGCTCTGAAATTTTTGAGCGAAGCGCTTTAAAGCCTGCTATAATATTATTGCTGCTGTCTTTCGCCAGTGGTTGCACGCTCACCCTTGCACCTGATTTGTCCGACTCTGTCGGCCTGCACAATAAAGGCGTATTTTTTGGGGTGTACACTGTTACTGCTTTATTTATACGCATTGTGGCGGGCAAGGCTGCAGACAGGTACGGCCGCATACCGGTGCTTATTGTTTCATCAATAGCGCTTGCCATCTCCATGTTTATTTTGTGTGATGCGCAAACGGAATTTATGCTGCTGCTGGGCAGCGCCATATTCGGCCTTAGCTGGGGAATGAACGGGCCTACTATAACCGCATGGACTGTTGATTTGGCCACCCCTGAAAAACGTGGCCGGGCAGTAGCATCTATGTACATTGCGCTGGAAGCCGGTATTGGCATTGGCGCAATAGTTTGCGCCGATATTTATAATAACATTACGTCTAATTTTATATACGCATTTGCCATGCCCGGCATACTGGCGCTTGTTGCCCTGGGACTACTGCTTTTATGGAAGAAAGAAAAGCAATCAAGGCGAATTGTGGTGATGGATGTAGTGGGAGAGGAGTGAGTATGTACGATTTAAATTGATTTTGTATTTAGCCGTTAACTATTTATGTTAACAGTAAAGTTCAACCGTTAAAGCCCTTTGCTATGAAAAAAATTCTTTTATTGGCGTTTTTAGCAACAGGCATTCAGGTATTTGCCCAATCAAAAAAGAATGATACAACATATATGTTGTCTGCGAATTGGAGACTAAAATTTAAAACTCTTCCTTTTCCATTTTACCGTGATAGTGTTTTTGAAATAAAACCCGATTCGACAAAGCAGTTACATTATAATGTTCTAAAAGTATTCTACCATTCGTCGACAATTTTTGATGAAAGTCAAATCATTCTTGTTGATAGTTCAAGACTTTTTTGCTACGTTATAAGATGTATGGAACAATTTTATTCCGCCGGGTACTATAAAAAAGAGGTAACAGTTATAAATTTTTAAAGTGACAAAAAAGTTGCCCAAAAGCTTGCCTGGCTAATGAGCGGCAATATAAGAGACTGTGTGAAATACAGTGACCTTTTTTATTATTGCCGATAATAAATTGAGCAAAGGTTTTGAATAAAGGCGTTCCCTATTTTAGCGCCAGCGCTATAGCCGTCCAGTCATTTTCACTAAGCCCTTTTTCCATGCAGGTGTCAAACTGCTTCTTCACCAGTTCGGCGGTAGGCATGGCAGCTTCGGCAGTTTGGGCCTGTTGCAGCATAAGGTTAACATCTTTCAATCCCAGCCGTAAAGCAAAACCACCCGGGGCAAATGCTTCTTTTAACAGCGCATTGCCATAGTTAATGTATATAGGGGAGGTAAATAATGTTTGTGTAACCATGCTATGCCATGCTGTTGCATCAACGCCGCTTTTATTTGCAAGGTTAATAGCCTCAGCCATAGCCTCCATGGCAGAAACTATTAAAAAGTTGCTGCACAGTTTGGCAACATTAGCAGCGCCGGTTTCCGCGCCAAATTCCCAAATATTGGCAGCGCCGCCATCCGTAAGCAAGGGTTTTACCAGGCCAATTACAGCAGCATCGCCTGACATAAGAAAATTAAGTTTTCTTGCTTTAGCAGCTTCCGGCCGGCCCAATACCGGGGCCGCCAGGTAGTGATTATTATACTGTTGGTGAATGCCTGCAAGGTATGTGCTTGTCGCCGGCAAAATGGTGCTCATGCTTACATGAATGCCGCCTGCCTTTAGGTTTGCAGCAATACCCTCTTCATTCAGGGTAAGGTGGTTAAGTGCAGCATCGTCGCTTACCATAGTGAAAACAATATCGCTGCCGGCTGCAACTTCTTTGACGCTGGTGGCAATAGTAGCGCCCTTATCAGCTAACGGTTGTGCTTTGCTGGCCGTCCTGTTATATACCAGCATCCTGTGGCCTTTTTGCAATAAATTTTCTGCAATGGGTGTTCCTAAATTTCCTAAGCCAATAAAACCGATGTTCATAGATTAATATTTTAATAGGTGTGTAATTGTTGCAAAAATGGCGTCAATCTGAAACCTGCAATCAGCTCACGCCTGCGCCCGCATTTATACCTTCTTCCGGGTTTACAAAATGCAGTTTGCCTGTATTATCTTCAGCCATTAGTATCATGCCGTTGCTTTCAATACCGCGCATTTTACGGGGCGCGAGATTGGCAACAACAACCACCTGCTTGCCCACAATTTCGTCAGGCTTAAAATGCAGCGCAATACCGCTAACAATGGTGCGCACTTCAAAACCCAGGTCAATTTGAAGTTTTAATAGCTTGTCTGCTTTCTCCACCTTCTCCGCGCTCACTATCTTGCCAACACGTAAGTCCAGTTTTGCAAAATCATCATATACTATTTCGGGCTTTACCGGCGCAAAGGCTGGCTTTTCCTCTTCCAGCAGGTGGGATGGCGCTACAGGCAACGGCGCGTTTTCATCCGGCTTCACAAGCCCTTTTTTCAATTTCTCAACCTGGTGGTTTATTTCTGCGTCTTCAATCTTCCTGAATAATAGTTCGGGCGCACGCAGGCTGTAACCTGTTTTAAGTAAATCAATCCTGCCCGCGTTTTCCCAATCCAGCATTTTTTCTACCACCTTCATCATGTGAAGCATTTTCTTCGCGGTAAATGGCAGGAATGGATTAATAAGTATGGCAAGGTTTGCGCATAACTGCAGGCTAAGATGCAGGCTGTTGTCTGCCAGCTCCTGGCCGTTTTCTGCAACCGGCGTTACCTTGTCACCTTCAACTTTTAATTTTTTCCACGGTTCTTTTTTCTGCAGGTACTGGTTGCCTTTGCGTGCAAGGTCAATTACTTCAAACTGCGCTTCGCGAAACTTGTATTGTTCCAGTAAATTTTCAACAGTGTCTTTTACGGTGGCAATATCGCTTACCAGTTGTTTGTCTGCTTCATCCTCAAATAGTCTGTTGTATGGCGGCACCTTTCCCCTGCAAAGCTTGTGCATTAGTACAAACGCCCTGTTTACAAAATTGCCGAAGATTGATACCAGCTCGCTGTTGTTCGCGTCCTGGTAGCCTTTCCAGGTAAATTCACTGTCTTTACTTTCTGGGGCAATGGCAGTGAGATAATAACGTAATACATCAGCCATCTGGCTGCCGCCGTTTTCTTTTTTAATAAAGTCGTCAATATAATCCTGCATGTCAAGCTTCCAGTTACGGCTGGTGCTCATCTTGTCGCCCTCAAGGTTCATAAACTCGTTGGCTGGCACATTGGCAGGCACTATATTGCCGTGCAGTTTTAACATGATGGGAAAAATAATGCAATGGAACACTATATTGTCTTTGCCGATAAAATGCACTAGTTTGGTGTCTTTGGCGTACCAGTAAGGTTTCCAGTCTTTACCATTATCCAGCGCCCATTGCCTAGTAGCGCTCACGTAACCAATGGGGGCATCAAACCACACATACAGTACTTTACCTTCAGCATCGGGCAGCGGCACTTTTATACCCCAGTCCAAATCGCGGGTAACCGCACGGGGCTGCAGCCCGCCGTCAATCCAGCTTTTGCACTGGCCAACTACGGTAGCGCGCCAGTCGTTGGCATGTTCTTTTAAAATCCATTCGCGCAGCCAGTCTTCATGCCTGTTCAGTGGCAGGTACCAGTGTTTGGTAAATTTTTTTACCGGCGTGTGTCCGCTTAAAGTGCTTACAGGGTTAATAAGCATATCGGGACTAAGCGAAGTACCGCAGCGTTCACATTGGTCGCCAAAAGCGTTTTCAAAACCGCAGTTAGGGCAGGTGCCCTTTATAAAGCGGTCTGCTAAAAAAGTATTGGCTTCTTCATCAAAATATTGCTCACTGGCAATTACCTCCAGTTCGTTATTATTATTCAGGTGTGTAAAAAACTCCTGGCTTGTTTCGTGGTGTATGGGCTCACTGGTGCGGTGATATATGTCAAACGAAATACCCAGGTCATCAAAATTTTGCTTTATGATGGGGTGGTACTTATCAATAATAGCCCTTGCCGTGGTACCTTCCTTCATCGCCTGTATAGGTATGGCAGTGCCGTGCTCGTCGCTGCCGCAAACAAATACTACGTCTCTTTTTTGTGCACGCAAGTAACGCACGTAAATATCCGCGGGCAGGTACGCCCCTGCCAGGTGGCCAATGTGTTTAAGGCCATTTGCGTATGGCAACGCCGCGGTAATTAAATATCTTACCGGTAAGCCGTTTTCGGTGCCTGTGCTTGTTATATTATCTGCCACTCAATTATTTTTTTGTTGTCAACTTTTGTTCTTTAGTCCGCTTCTGTTGCGTCGCACATTTGTACTGCGGTAATTTTTCCGGCAGGACGGCTGTTTTAGCGGCACTTTGCTACGGAGGCGCAAAATTACGCAATAATGCGGCAATGAGGAAATGAGGGGTTAATGATAATATTGAGATTGCCTGCCGAAATTTATTCGTTTATACTTCTTTACGTCAAAAAATAAGTTAATGCCCACCATATTTTTGGAAACGTTGTTAAAATTCGTATTGGTAATACGCATATTTCTGCCATAAAAAAAGAAGACCCTGTCAAATCCAGCGCCTATAGCAGGCCTGAATTGAAGAGAAGACTGATGAAAATTGGTATAATAAATAAAATAACACCCCATGCCAACACCACCCGCACCCCATACGCCAATTTTAGGACCGATAAACCAGCTTTTATTTTGAAAAAACTCGCAGGAGGCATTTATGCCACCGGAAAAAGCGTCTATTGTATTGGCAACTACTTTTTTGGTAACGCCAAGTTCTCCACCGCTACGACCATAATAATTGTAACCGGCAAGGATGGCAATGGATACCTGACGCCAACCCCTGGCACTATCGCTAACCCGGTAAATATGTGTGCTATCCGCCTGCGCAAAACAAGCCTGTATCGCATATAACAGGCAAAGCATTATGGTTATCAAGGGTTTCATGCAATAAATTTAACACAAGCCCGGAACGAAAAAAATGAAAGAGATTGTTAATTGGGAAATATGTTCACAAAGTTTAGGTGTCGCAGAAATATGTAAAGCCTGTGAACAGAATTTGTGTTTTTGTGGGATGGATTTTGGCTAAATTGCAATTATGTCTTGGTTGTTTCTCTTGTTCAATGTACTAACTTTAATTAATTTTACCGAAAAGAATGATATGGTAACCGCGGTGCAGGATAAAAATAAAACTACTATTAC
This sequence comes from Chitinophagaceae bacterium, assembly GCA_035550215.1. Taxonomy (GTDB): domain Bacteria; phylum Bacteroidota; class Bacteroidia; order Chitinophagales; family Chitinophagaceae; genus JABDFW01. The sequence goes on from DASZPM010000008.1 coordinate 63,516, forward strand.
AATTTCAAGACGCCTGACAAAAAAAGAACTTGAAAGAGTTATCAATTATATTGACCTTCCTGTCATCACGCCACGTAAGAGCGTCACTAGAAAAGACTTAAAAAAACTTGCTGACGAAATTGGCGATACAATGTGGAAAAAGTTTGCTAAGCAACGCGGGTTAAAATGATAATAATACCTGATTCAAATATTCTTATTTCCGCATTGATTAATGGAAAAGGAAAAGAATTCAGATTACTCACCGGCAGCTATAAAAACCTTAGTTTTGCCACTCCTTCTTACCTGGTTTCTGAGATAAATATAAAGGTTGATAAAATCCGTAAAAAGACAGCAAACACCGCGGCTGAATTGTCTGCAAATATTGCTTTCCTGCTGCAACATATTTCTGTTATTGATGAAGAGGTATTGCCTGGCAGAATAGCTAAAAACGCTGTGCAATTATTAAGAGATATTGATTTAAAAGATGTTTTGTTCGTTGCGTTAATGTTACATCTTGATGCCTTGTTGTAGACAGGAGACCTGCGATTATTACGAGGCCTGCATAGAAAAGGATACAGGCAAGTAATAACAACAAAAGATTTGGAAAATATAATGAAAGGAATTTAGACTTATGATAACAATTCCCCCATTTCTCTCTCCCGGCGATACAATTGGCATAGTGTGCCCCGCAGGGTATATGCCTTTTGAAAAAGCGCAAACCTGCATTAATGCATTACAGCAATGGGGCTATAAGGTTAAAGTTGGTAAAACGCTGGGCCATCAACACCACTATTTTGCGGGCACAGATGAAGAGCGCCTTAACGATATACAGGCCATGCTGAATGACAGTAATATTAAGGCTATACTTTGCGGTCGCGGCGGCTACGGGCTTAGCCGGATAATTGACGGCATTGATTTTACTGCCTTCAGGAAAAACCCCAAATGGATAATAGGGTACAGCGATATTACCGTTTTGCATGCGCACCTGTTTAACAAATTAAATACTGCCTCGCTGCACTCGCCCATGGCGGCTGCTTTTAATGATGGGGGTGCAGAAAATATCTTCATACAGGCGCTGCGAAAGACATTAACCGGCGATATGATTGATTACGCCGTTGACACTTACCCATTAAACAGGCCGGGAATATGCGAAGGGCAATTGGTGGGCGGTAACCTCTCCCTGCTGGCACACCTGGTTGGGTCGGAGTCATCGCTTAATACGGCAGGTAAAATACTTTTCATTGAAGATGTGGGCGAATACATTTATAATGTTGACCGCATGTTGCTGCAGTTAAAAAGAGCCGGCATGCTTGATGACCTTGCAGGGCTTATTGTAGGCAGCTTTACAGAAATGAAAGACACTGTTATACCTTTTGGCGAAGACATATATAACGTTATCAGCAGCAAGCTGACTGATTATAACTACCCTGTTTGTTTCGGTTTCCCGGTGGGCCATACAGACAATAATTACCCACTGGTACATGGCGCAATACACAGCCTTTATGTTGAAGAGGATAAAGTAACCGTGGCGAAATTGTAGTGCTGGTAATATAAAAAAGTGCTGCCCGCGGGGCAGCACTTCCGGTGTTCTCTCACGTTGTCAACAGCACACTTTGGTGGCTTTTAGAGTTATATTGCTATTGCTCCGTGGTACGGGCAATCCATTGAAGTAGTTCCTGCCTTTGAAAGGAAAAGCAAATATTGGTTTTTAAATTCATTTGTAAAATCAATTAATTTTATATTGTAATAGACAAAACCTATAAGAATGACATTTACGCAATTAGAATATATAGTAGCTGTAGATACTTACCGCCATTTTGCCGGGGCCGCTGAAAAATGCTTTATAACGCAGCCAACACTCAGCATGCAGGTGCATAAGCTGGAAGCAGAACTGGGCACTAAGATATTTGACCGCAGCAAACAGCCTGTATTGCCTACTACTGCAGGTATTGAAATAATTGAACAGGCAAGAAAAATTTTGGCAGAAAGAAACACGCTGCTGGAAATTATTGAATCAAAGAAGGATATTGTGCACGGCGAATTAAAAATTGGGGTGATACCTACACTTGCGCCTTATCTTTTGCCTTTGTTTATACCGGGATTTGCCAAACATTACCCGCATGTAAAACTTATTATAAGTGAACTTACCACTACGCAGGTAATTATGCAACTGCGCGAGGGAAAAATTGATGCCGGGGTACTGGCCACACCTTTGGCTGAAAAGGGTATTAAGGAGGATGTGCTGTTTTATGAAGAAATGGTGGCTTATGTATCTAAGAACAACGCGGTATTTAAAAAACAGTATGTGCTGCCTAAGGATATTGACCCTGACAAATTATGGCTGCTGGAGGAAGGGCATTGTTTTCGCTCACAAATACTTTCTTTGTGTGAATTGAGGAAGGCAAGCCACGAGGGCAGCAATTTTGAATACGAGGCAGGAAGCGTTGAAACCCTGCGCCGGATGGTGGAGCTAAATGATGGCATTACCGTTCTGCCTGAACTTTCAACGCTGGGTATGATGCCGAAACAAAAAGAAATGATCCGGTTTTTTAAACAACCGGCGCCTGTGCGGGAAATAAGTATTGTAACCCACCGCGATTTTGTTAAAAAACGCCTTGTTGATGGGTTAAAGAAAACAATACTTGCTGCCTTGCCTGAAAAAATTAAAATGAATAAGAAAACGGGTATCGTACCCGTTGGTAGCGTGCAGTAAAATGGCACGAAGTTTTCAGTAATAGTCAAAAAAAAGCTATCTATGAGATACATGCAAAACAAGATGGAAACGAACCCTATTGATAAGAAGCACGAAGTGAGACAAAGCAATGATAAACACATAACGCAGGACTTTGAAAATTATCCCCAAAGCCCTGCATCAGAAAATATCATCAATCCCAAAAATAAGGCAGACAAGCTTACAGCCCAAAACGGTGCAAATTATAAAAAAGCCAAACCCAATCCTCCCAAAAATAAGACAGCAAAAGCGGGAGATACCACCCACGTGGAGAAAAAGCTTGGTTCCTCTTTAAGCGATTCCGCCAATGCAGAGGATGCGCCTAATAAAGTTAAACGTATAAAAAAGCAGCAAAAATAATAGTGGCTATTTACTGATGCAGGAACTACTCCCATGCATTATTTAAAAAGCGGAGCCAGTTGCCGTGCATAATATTTTCAATGTCCTGTGTGGAATACCCCCGGGCGGCAAATAGCGCGGGTATTTTTTGCAGGTCTGCAATCGTTTCCAGGTCATACGGGCATTGTTCTCTGCCAAAGGCCCCGTCCAGGTCAGTACCCAATCCTACATGCAGCGTATTACCTGCAAGTTGACAGATATAATCCATGTGGTCAACAACTTTTGAGAGGTTTGCGTCCATCTCTTCCGGTGTTGATATACCACGCTGCCAGCCGGGTACCATCATCCAGGCATCCATGGCCCCGCCAATAACTGCTCCGCGTTCAATCAATGCCTTAATCATATCATCGCTGAACTGGCGGTTATGGTTCACTAACGCGCGGCAGTTATTGTGGCTTGCCCACACATGACCATTAAAAATATCCATCGCGTCCCAAAAGGCATCATCACATAAATGGGTAGCGTCTAAAATAATACCCAGTCTCTCCATTTCCTTTACCAGCGCTTTACCTTTTTCGTTTAAATGTCCTGTGGCATCCGTACCGTTAGCGTACCGGCCCGGCCCATAATGCGCCGGCCCTACTGCACGCAGGCCACAAGCGTATGCGGCATGCAAATGGTCAAGGGTAACTATTGAATCAGCACCTTCAAGGCTTAACATATACCCAACAGGCTTAGCCAGGTTGTCTTCATCATTATCCATCCATAAGGCCACATGGTGCTGTAACGAGGTTTTGTCTTTTATCATTATCATTTCACCTGCATCTTCCATGGTTTTATACCATGCCAGTTGCCCCTGTGTCTGTGCCCATGCCTGTTCGGGGGAATGCCAGCCGGGCAATGGGTTACCGGGGGCAACGTACCGGGCAATTTGTGTAGCAACCACCAGTCCAATATTGCCTTCCCGCAGGGCAGGTAATGATACTGTGCCTTTTGCCCTGTCAGGTTTATCCGTTAATCCTTCTTCCCTTTTACGAATGTCGGTAACAGGCTGGCGCAAATCGCGGTTCCATTCCATGGCATTCATGCTAAGGTCTAAATGGGCATCTATAGTGAACATGTTTTGAAATTACAGTTTTGAATAAGCAGATGTGAAGATGAATTTAAGCCGGTTATAAACCCTGTTTCCGCTACACAGTTATTTTTTTATCCCGGGCTATCACTTTCCATTCATTGGTTACTTCATGGCTTTCCACCACAAAAGCCCTTTCGTACAAAGCAACTGTCGGGCATATATGAACAGGCACACCGTATAATACATCACCAACGGAGAACTTATGCGCATCGGGCACTTTTGCAATAAGGTGCTCTTCGCTCTGCCCAACCGGGACAGCATCCGGGGCATTTAAAAAGTACACCCTTGGTAATGGATTTTCAGCAGCCACCGATTTATGCCCGAGATCTGTGCAGATGGTATTATCGTCTATAACAGAGATAACTCTTGTAATAACAAGCGCTGCCAGTTCAAAGGGCTCATCAGGTACAGCAGTTTTATACCCCCAATCCCAAAAAACAAATGTGCCGGGGCTGCATTCAATATCTTCCCTGTGTGCATGGGTGGGAAAAGTAGGAGAGCCTGAAGTAACGAGCTTTAACATGGCCCCATATTGTTTTTCAATATCCTGCTGCAGCTGTTTCAGTAAATGAAAAGCGTCGTCGCTTTTGTGCTGGCGGTCACCAAGGTTTGTATCACGTATATGACCGTCATAACCGTGCAAGCCTATAATATTTATCCCCTTTATGGCCTGTACTTCGCCAAATAAAAGCAATGTATCCGCAGGCTTAATGCCGCTCCTGTTCATGCCATTGTTAACATCAATATACACATCAATCGCCCTGCCCTTTGCTGAAAAAAAGGCGCCAATATTCTTTGCTGAGCCTGCATTATCAATCAAGCACGAATACTTTGTTGCGGCATATTTTTGCGTAAGGTTATACAGTCGTTCTATTTTAGGGCCGCCGGGTTGGTAAGCAAGCAAAACATCCTTAGCGCCAATCATGCCAAGCATCTCAGCTTCTGCAATGGTGGCACATTTAAACTTTACAATACCCGCATCCATCATCATCCGGCATACCTCTGCTATCTTGTTAGTCTTGGCATGGGGCCGGAGTTTTTCCACATTTTTCACCATCCCTACCGCCTGTTCAATATTATGCTGTATCCTGTCTTTATAAAGCACAAGCGCTGGTGAATCAATCGTATCAATATTATCAATGCTATACCATTCCATAGTGATGGTTTTATCGCTATTTGCCTGCCTGGTACAAGATGTATAAATTTTAAAGAAACCTGCCAACCACGTGTACCAGGTAACAAGCAGAGCTGTAGTTGTTATTCCAGTTCAAATAATACTTCAATTTCAACGGCAATATTACCGGGTAAAGAGCCCATACCTACGGCGCTGCGCACTCCTATGCCGTTATCCGTGCCCCACACCTTTGCAAATAATTCACTGCAGCCATTAATAACGTAGGGATGGTTTTCATAATTGGGTACAGCATTAACCATACCTAATGTTTTTATCACCCTTTTTACTTTGTTAAGTGAACCCAGCCCTTCTTTTAAAGTGGCCAGTATTGCAAGGCCAACCTGCTGCGCAGCATTTTTGGCGTCTTCGGCGTGCAGGTCCTGTCCTACTTTGCCTGTAATATTTGTACCATTGGGTAAATAGGGGCCATGACCTGAAACGTAGCAATATTTGCCGTCAATCAATAAGGGCTTGTACACTCCTTTGGCGGTTGGCGCAGGGGGCAGCGTCAACCCCAGTTGCGCAAAATTTTCTTCCGGTGTCATAATTTATTTTTGTATTAGCTTGTGATAAAGTAGTTGATAACAAATACGCCTGCAAGACCCACCAGCGAAACAATGGTTTCCATCACACTCCATGTTTTAATAGTGTCTTTTATTGACAAATTAAAGTATTCTTTAAACATCCAGAAGCCGCCGTCGTTTACATGGGAAAACATGAGGCTGCCGGCGCCAGTAGCCAGCACCATAAGATTTGGATTTACATGGGATACTGCGATAATAGGCGCAATAATACCAGCGGTAGTAAGACCGGCCACCGTTGCGGAACCAAGGCACACTCTTATGATGGCGCTTATGCCCCATGCTGCAAGTAAAGGATGTACATGAATATCCTGCAACGCCTGCGCAATCTGGTTGCTGATGCCTGCCTGCGTTAATATTTCTTTCAGGCTGCCTGCGCCGCCAATGATAAATAAAATAGGGCCAATATCTTTTACAGCAACGGTAACCGTAGTCTCCAGTTGCTTCATGGTCATACCCTTTTTCAGGCCGAGATTATAGTAGCCAAAAAGCAATGCCAGGGTCATGGCAATTACAGGGTCGCCTACACCGTGTACTATATGTGTAAAAATATTTTCCTGCTTTATATTTAGTTTTACAATAGTATCTAGCGAAATAAGCAGCACAGGTAAAAAAGCGGTGAGCATGCTTACCCCCATGCCGGGAAGCTGTTCATTGGGGATATCTTTTGACGCGAATGCCTCCAATGGTTTTGCCGTATATTTTTTAAGGCTTAAAGCAAACAGGGGGCCGGCGATAAGGATGGCCGGAACGGCTATAAAAAAACCATACATAAGGGTGATGCCCATATCTGCATGATACTGGGCCACAAGTGCGGTAGGCGAAGGGTGCGGCGGAAGGTAGCCGTGTGTTACCGACATGGCAGCCAGCGCAGGCAGCCCAATATACACAGCGGGTATTTTGTATTTGTAACTTATGGTTATAATCAACGGAACTATTAAAAAAAAGCCTACATTATAAAACAAGGGGATGCCTACGATAAAAGAAGTGAGCACCAGCGCCCAAACCAAGTTACGGCTGCCAAAAGCACCCATTAACCCAGTAGCTATTTTTTGCGCTGCACCGCTGTCTGCAACCAGCTTGCCAAGCATGGCGCCAAGGCCGATAATAACGAGCAGTGAGCCCATAGTATCACCAATACCTTTTTGCACGGCGTCAGTAACGGCAGTAATATTCATGCCATAAGCAAGGCCGCACAATACAGAAACAATAATAAATGCAACAAAGCTGTTAAGTTTTACCCATGTAATAAGTAGTACGAGCAGTATAATGGCCAGCAGTAGAATGACGAATGACATAGGCGGTAAAGATATGATAAAAAGTAGTTATTAATTTTGGCCTGGTCATAAAGCAATAACCCCGGACCATAGTACGAAACTAATTTTCCGGAGGGTGACCTATCACAGATTTTTTTTAATAGTGCTGGTAAATTTCCGTTCTTTACTTTATGAAATTATTTTTTGTACGTTATCTTAAAATAACCTACTCAATTCTCCGGCTTCACGTAGTATTTGGTTTATTTTCTGGTTTATTTTCCAATATGTATCACATGGCCAAACTATCTAAGTGGATAAGTCAAAACAGAAAAATAGCCTGCAATGATTTCCCGTCTAAATGGAGTTATGAAAAGAGATACCCGATGTACAGGTGGGTGATGGATAATGAAAACCTTACAGGTGAGATGAACTACATGGAGTTTGGTGTGGCGACCGGGCAATCTTTTAAATGGTTCTTAAATCAAAACAGGCACCAGGATAGCCGTTTTTATGGATTTGACACCTTTGACGGCCTGCCTGAAGCGTGGGGACCGTTTAAAAAAGGTGCTTTTACCAATAACAATAAAGTGCCTGAAATAAATGATGAAAGGGGCAAATTTTACCGTGGTTTATTTCAGCAAACTTTACCGGGCTTCTTAAAAGAAATTGATAACTCAAAAAGGAATGTGGTGATGATGGATGCTGACCTTTATTCGGCAACCTTGTATGCATTAACAACGTTAGCGCCTTTTCTAAAAAAAGGAGATATTATTTTCTTTGACGAATTTGCCGTTCCTACACACGAGTTTAAGGCATTTCTTGACTTTACGCAATCTTACTATATCAATCTTCAATTAATAGCTGCAGCCAATAACTATTATTTTGTGGCGTTTAAAGTTGTATAGAAACACTACTCCTCAAAAAATACCCTTTGCAAGGCTATTGCCGCCACAGGTGATACAATTAACGGGAATTTTTCTACCGTCACAAAGCTGGGGTCAAGGCCAAAGCCACGCTCTTCGCTCAGGCTTATTTCTTTCAGCCAAAAATAAAGTTTCATAATAATTTTTTCTGTAAACGGCAGCTCGTTGTCGCTTGACAGGTATTTTTCCATCACCACAAACTGAAAATCTCCCACAACGTTATTACGTTCAAGGCTTTCATAGCGGCTGGTAATGTTTACCTCTTTGTTCTTCACCAGTTCTTCCACTACTTTCCTGAACAACAGGTTTATCTTTTGCTCAACCCTAAACCCAAGCCTGAATTCAATGCGGATAATATCGTTGGGTATAATATGGGTAACCACGTATTCGCAGGTGTAGGGGTCGTCAAGGGTATCAACGTGCACAAACCAGTAAATGTCTGCCCGCTTGGGTTTCTTGTTAAGAATGGAGTATATTATTTTGTGCTCAATTTCTTTTGGATTGTTGGCACTGGTAAGGTAAATAAGATGGGTGCTGTATTTGGGTACCGTTTTATCATTACTAAGCTCCTGTATCATGGGCAGGTAATGCTCAAGCCGCACAAACTCTACGTACCGGTTCTTTATCTTCCGGCTTCTGAACCATACGTACATTACAACAAACAGGGCACCCCCAACCAGCAGGGTAACAAAGCCACCATGCTCAAATTTCTCCAGGTTGGCAACAAGGAACGACAGTTCAATAGACAGGTACACTATCAGGTACAGGTAGATATAGCCCGGTTTCGTTCGCCGGCTTACCAGGAAGTTGGCGAACAGAATAGAAGTACTTATCATACACAGCGTAATAGCAAGGCCATAGGCCGCTGCCATGTGGTTACTGGTTTGAAAGTACAGCGTAATACCAAAACAGCCTATTACCAGTAACAGGTTAATGCCGCCAATATATAACTGGCCTTTGGCTTCGGTAGGATAATTTATTTTCATTTTCGGCCAAAGGTTAAGCCGGATGCTTTCACTTATCAATGTAAAGGAGCCACTGATTAATGCCTGGCTTGCAATAATAGCCGCCGTAGTGGCAATCATAATGCCGATCAATTTAAAATTGTCCGGCATAAGGCTGAATAACACTTTAAGAGAGTCTGTATCAAATGTTTTACCTTCATAGTGAGCCAATAAATAGGCACCCTGCCCCACATAGTTTATAATAAGGGCTGATTTTACAAATATCCACGAGTACCGGATATTGCCTTTACCGCAATGCCCAAGGTCGGAATAAAGCGCTTCTGCCCCGGTAGTACACAAAAATACCGAACCAAGCAGCCAAAACCCTTTTGGATAGTGCACCAGCATTTCAATAGCATAATATGGGTTGAGCGCTTTAAAAATTGACAGGTCGTCAAGCAGGTGGCTTGCGCCTACTACGGCAAGCATTAAAAACCAGATAAACATGATAGGCCCGAATAACTTGCCTATGGAAGTTGTGCCAAACTGTTGCATAAAAAAAAGCGCAGCCAGTATGCCCAGCACAATATATACAATGGTAGATTGGTCAATATCTCTCAATACACTAATCTGTCTCAGGCCCTCTATGGCAGATGTCACAGAAATGGGGGGCGTTATCATCCCGTCGGCCAGCAAGGCCGCCCCGCCTATCATCGCCGGCAGCACAAGCCACTTTTTTTGACGCCTAACCAGGGCATACAGGCTAAAAATGCCTCCTTCACCCTTGTTATCGGCGTTAAGGGTAAGAATGACGTATTTAATAGTGGTTTGCAGGGTAAGCGTCCATATAATACACGAAAGACTGCCTATAATTAATTCAGTACTTACAATACGGCTATTAACTATTTCGTCAAAAACGTACAGGGGAGATGTACCAATATCACCATAAATAATACCTAATGCCACCAAAAGCCCCGCAGCCGAGACCTTGGTAAGATCGAGATGCTTAACCACAACAAATGGATTAGTTCACAATATATTGCCACGACAAATGTATAATGAAAAATGCGGTTGTCTAAAAAATGTTAAAGAATACTAAGGGCTTTTTAATAAACACTTGTTGTTTTGTGATAATGTAGTTAAATTACTGCACCAGCAAGTGCAGAAACCTTACATTTGTTAGTAAAAATAGAAAAATAGACCAGTCATGTTCCGTAGATATTTGTTAGCAGTCCTTACGACGATATTTGTTACAAAGGCAACCCAATCCCAGTCAATCAGTTATTCAGAACCCGACAGGGATGATGCCCGTACGGTTAGTTTTGATATTGCGGGTAAAATAGACAATCACATACTAATAGTAAAAAATACTGCCACGCGCAGCGATTACAGTATTTCAGTTTTTGACACTGATATGAAGTTACTTGACAAGGTAAAGCTTACCTTTTTGCCAGACAGGATATTAAGCAGTGATGTTCTTTCGTATAAAAATTTCTTTTATCTTTTCTATCAATACCAAAGGCGCAATATTATATACTGCATGGCTGCCAAATTTAACGGCGATGGAAAAATGATGAGCGATCCCGTTCAGCTTGATACCACTGCTATCAGTTATTTCAGCAATAACAAAATTTACACGGTCATCAACAGTGAAGACAAGAAGAAAATTGCCATTTTCAAAATAAACAGCCGGAGAGATGATAATTATAAAGTAACTACGGTATTGTTTGATGAATCTTTAAACCGTATAAAAAAGTCAGAGCTGCATATACCCATGCCGGACAGGAATGATTTTTTAACTGAGTTTTCTGTGGCTAATAATGGCACTTTGATTTTTGCAAGGGCTGCAGGCACAAATCAAAACCAGAGCATCAGCAAAATAACGCTTATTACAAAAAAGGCGGATGACGACAGCCTTTCCTACGCAAGTATAGATATAACGAAAGTGTATTTAGACGATATAAGAATAAAAATAAATAATGCCAATAACCGCTTTCTTCTCATTTCGTACTACGCCAACGAAAGACGCGGAAATATAGAAGGACTGTTTTGCAGCATGTGGGATTTAAGCAATTTAAAAGAGTTATATAATACCAATGCAACTTTCAGCGAAGATTTCAGGGCCAACGCGAAGTCGGAAGGGAGTACGAGGGCGGCATTAAACGATTTTTTTCTGCAGGACATTGTTATGCGCAACGACGGCGGTTTTGTAGTAGTTTCTGAATCAGCCTATAGCTCATCAAGAGGCGGTGGCTATTATAACCGCTGGGATTATATGTATGGCTCCCCATACTGGACGCCTGCTGACAGCTATTTATATGGCAGCCCTTATGGTTACGGCTATGGCTTTTACCCCTGGGGCAGGCCAGGATATAATATGGGCCAGATAACAAGATTTTATTCTGATAATATTGCCGTTATGTCGTTTGACTCATCAGCAACGCTTGAGTGGGCCAACATAATACCTAAATCCCAATATGACGATAACACAGATAATTTTATCGGCTACGGCACCCTTAATACGGGCAGCGAAGTACACTTTCTTTTTAACGAACTGGAAAAAAGAACTTTAATACTTAATGACCAAAGTATAAGTGGCGACGGCAAAGTTACCCGTAACCCAACCTTGCATAACCTTGACCGTGGGTACGATTTTATGCCGCACTATGCTAAGCAGGTAGGCAGCAAGGAGCTTATTGTGCCCTGCCAGTACAGGAATTATGTTTGTTTTGCGCGGATTGTTTTTGACTAAGAAGCTAACACCACGTTGCTAATTATTATTGTATGAAAAATATCCTAAACGCCATTGCAGCCTTGTTATTATTTGTGCCTGTTGCACAAAGCCAGGCAATAAAATTCAGTAGCGACCCTCTAAATAATCCCTGGCAAGGTAATTTTCTTACAAAGCGTAATAATGTACTTATAACAATCAATTTTCCTTTCCTCCCAGGGATTCGCGGGACAAATGATCTTTATTTTTACGATAGCGCCATGGATCTGACTAAAAAAGTTACAATTGCTTTGCCCAAAGAAGCTTATAGCCCTGTTACGTGTGTGTACAACGATTTTTTTTATATTTTATACCAGGTGCAGGATGAAAATGCCGTTTACCTTGATGCTGCAAAAATTGATTTTGATGGTAAAATTGTCGAAAGCTATCATTTGGATACAACAAAAATCAGGTTTTTAAGGCATAATTTTTATGATTATATTTATTCTGTTATAACAAGTGAAGACAAACACCGGTTAATGGCATTTAAAATTGATAACAGGGAGGGATTAAATACCACAGTAACTACTTTACTTTTTAACGACAGCCTTACCTTACTGCACCGTTCAGTACTATATACGCCGCTTGTTGATGGGGTTGATTTTCTTACAAACTTTACTGTTGATAATGACGGTGACCTTGTATTCTTTCGCAATCACGAGGTTAATGACATGGAACAAGCGGCAAACAAAACGCTGATGATTATTAAAAATGCCCTGTCAGACAGCGTGTATTTTTTTAAAGTAGTGGCACCTGGTACCAGGCTGGCGGATATTCATATCAAGATAGATAACCTGCACAAAAAATTTATTGTCGCTTCTTTTTACAGTAGCTCAAAAAGAAGGAATATAGACGGCCTGTATTGTTTTTTATGGAATAAAGTAGATAGAAGAATTATAGCGGCCCGGGAAATATCGCTGGGCGATTCATTGAGAAGGTTAGCTGAGCAGCCGGGTAATCTAAAGCAAGCTTTTAACAACTTTACTGTGCAAAATATTTTGCTGCGCAACGACGGCGGGTTTTTAATAGATGCAGGTAGTTTTGAAAGCACAAAGCCTTTAAAAACTGACACGTGGAACCAGCTTTTTAATTTAACGGAAAAAACACCTGCAGGATATATTTCGTACACGGGCCTAAAGTTTCCATGGAATGCATTTGCCCTTACAGAAAATGATTTCAGGGGCGGTAATACAGCAGTTTTTTCTTTTGATTCAACTGCGTTGCCCGACTGGATTAAGTTTTTAAATATGCCGCAGTTCAGCGATTACTACAGGGGAATAGGGTATACACCTTTTGTGGTTAACGACAAAGTATATTATATTTACAATCATACTGAAAAACGCACGGCAGTACCTGCACTACAGGTAATAGATGCAGATGGCAATGCGTATGAAAAAATGATAAAAGATGCCGAAAAAGTTACCGGAGCCAAGATAGTACCCGCGCCGATGAGCTTTGTGCAAATCAGCAGCCACCAGGGATTAGTGTATTTGGCAAGCGGTCGCATCCAGGCTAATGAGTTTGCTGTAGTTACGTTTTAACCCTTATTACATAAACAATATATTATGTAATATTCATTTATGAAATACTGCTTAAGCTTGCTGCTTATTGTTCACGTACTACACTGCCACTTGTACGCCCAGGTTATAACTTACTCACCGCCATTGGAAGATGGCGTTCGTTATTACAATTTTGTTGGTAAAAGCCATGACAGTATTATCACCTTTAATATGAAAGCTTCAGGAATTAATGAATTCACCAGCCAGCTATATATTTATGACAATAACCTAACCCTGGGGCAAAAAATAATACTGCCACTGCCAAAAAAAATATTTGGTATACAGTTTTTTATGGGCAGTGATTTTTTTTATTTGTTTTACCAGCATCAAAAGGGTGATTCCGTTTACCTGGATGCGGCTAAACTGGATATACATGGTAATTTAATTGGCGAAATAATGGAGCTTGACAAAACATACGCTTTTTATGCACCTAAATTTGACAATAAACTATACACAATTATTATAAGCGACAATAAAAAATATATACTGGCTTTCAAAATAAACAATGCATCAGGCGCCAATACCACTATAACAACGCTGCTCTTTAACAATAACCTGCAATTACAGCATACGTCCGTTTTATTTGCACCGCTGGAGGATGGTGTTGATTATTTTACTGACTTTGATGTTGACAACGAGGGAGACCTGGTTTTTATACGTAAAAATGAAGCAGCCGGAAAGCTGGAAATGGCTAAAAAAACCGCGCTCGTAATTAAGGAGGCGTACTCCGACAGCACACAGGTGGTAGGAATAATACCCGGTGATGTACGGGTAACGGATATTCATTTAAAAATTGACAACTTAAACAAAAAATATATTCTCGCGGCTTTTTACAGTAGCAATGAAAGGCTGAATATTGACGGGTTATACTGTTATGTTTTCAACAAAGCCACACGTGCGGCGGAAGTTTACCGGAAAATTTCATTTCCCGATTCATTAAGAAAGCAGGCAAGCCAGCCTGGGTTATTAAGAAAAGCATTTGATAACTTCAGCATTCAAAACATTATTCTTAAATATGATGGCAGCTTTATTATAGATGCCGGCTCATATTCAATAAACCCGCCAAGTTCTTATATCTCCCCATGGGATCAACTCCCATACCTTGGCGGCGGTTTACCTTCCGGGTATATATTTTATATTCCGGGTGCGCGGTACCCATGGAGCACCTGGTCATCATTTACATCCTCCGTCTTTTCTTTTTCCGGGGATGATATTGCTGTCTTTTCACTTGATGCCTCTGCATCACCGGAATGGATAAAATTTCTCGATGTTTCGCAATTTAATGCCGAGCAATTGTTCATGGGATATACTGCCAATGTTTTAAATAACAAGATTTATTATCTCTATAATCAAACAGAAAAAAATACTTCTTTCTTGTCTGCACAATTACTCGACGCGGGCGGCAACGTAAACGGCACCATGTTCAGAGATATTGACAGAACTATCCAGGAGCGCATAAATTTTATTCCAAGGTCTGCAGTAAAAATCAGCGATAATGAGTTGTTAATGGTGTGTAAGAAAAATGCAAGGAACTACTTTGCTAAAATTTTGTTTAATTGAAATTTGCCCGTAAAGTTGTTGTAAATTACAGGTAAATATTTTTTATGAAAGCCACCCTCTATCTCTTAACCCTTGAGGAAACACTGAAAGAGGAAGTATGGGCAAGAGGAACATTAAAAGAGGCGTTTAATACATTTGTTATTACAAACATGCATGTGCGTAAGGACGGGGAGTTATATTAGATGCCGGGTCGTATAACGGTATAGAAACTGCAGGGCGCTGGCACAATACTTATGTTAATAATACGTACAAGTTACCCAGCGGGTATCTTTATTATGATGATACGCCTAACGACTGGTATGATTCCTACACCGGCACCGGCAATTATAAACAAACCTCCATCGCCGATAACATTGTAATCTTTTCATTCGACTCAACCGCATCACCCGGGTGGATTAAAGTTTTACATTCATCTCAATTGGGAGACCCAAATTCCGTTTGTTTTCTTACGGCCGAAATGGGTGACAAGCTGTATTATATGCATAATGAAACCGCAAAAAGTAATAATTTTCTTACCACGCAGGTTTTAAACGAGGGTAGCGAATTTGGTCATGACCTCTTATTTAAGGACATGGACAGGATGGTTGCAGAGAAACTGGTTTTTATGCCAGCCCTTGGTTTACAGGTGGGGGATAAAGAAGTAATTATGCCTTGTAGAAATGGGCGTTATATTTGCTTTGCTAAAATTAATTATTAGCATAATTACAAGTGGTATCAATATTTAAGGAGAAGTCTACTTCGGCAGTATTTGGCCTGGTGTTCCTCGCTATTGCCCTGCATGCATTTTTTTTGTACAGGTCGCCCGAAATAATAACCACTGCTGATGACGGTTTGCTATATCTTATTTTAAACCCGTTAAAGCAGTTATCACCTGTTTTTTTAACCTTGTTGTATTATATACTTGTGCTGGTGCAGGCTTTACGCATAAATCACGTACTGAATGATGTGCGCATGTATCAAAAAAGCAGCTTTACAGCATCACTGGGTTATATCGTGTTAACGGCTATGCTGCCCGCCTGGAACAATATAAGTGCAGCGCTAGTTGCCAATAGCTTTATTATATGGCTGTTGTTCAGGATAGTTAAATTATATAATACTCCCCAGCCAAAAGCGCTTGTATATAACATAGGGCTTATTACCGGCAGTCTCGCGCTGCTGTTCTACCCGGCTTTGTTCATCATACCTGTTATTTTCTTCGCCCTTGGCGTTACAAGACCTTTCCGGCTAAACGAGTGGTTTGTATTGTTGCTGGGTATTATTACACCACCTTATTTTTACGCGGTATATCTTTTTTTAACAAGCCAGGCAGCCCCTTCCCGGGCATTTTTTGCGGTTTTTAAAGTGGAGAAAATATTCCCGGGAAACCCGACAATTACTGCCATTGCATTGGGCATGGCCGGTTTGCTGTTTATAGCAGGCGTATTTACCTGGCAGGCACAAAACAACCGGCTGCAAATACAGGTGCGTAAAATGTGGAGTGTTTTGTTTATTATGCTTTTATTGCTTGTGCCCTGCGTGCTCTTTATGCAGGCGGCCTGGCCAAACGCCCTGTTATTAGCCTGTGTGCCGGGCGCAGCATTTGCAGGCAACACGTTTCTATACTCAAAAAGGCTGTTGGGCGCTTTGTTTTTCTGGCTTGCCCTAGCTGTCGTGGTATATGTAAATTGGGTTCCTTTTAAAATTTAGGCTATAATTAACCCCGCAATTTTTACCTTTGCGTATCAAATTTAAATATGAAGTACGGCGTAGTTGTTTTTCCCGGTTCCAATTGTGACAGAGATACACAACATGCCCTCGCCGATGAACTTGGCAGGGAAGTTATTATGCTTTGGCATAAAGATAAAGACCTAAGCATGTTTACAACAGACGATTGTATTATACTGCCCGGGGGCTTTTCATACGGTGATTACCTGCGTTGCGGGGCAATAGCGCGCTTTAGCCCGATGATGCAGAGTGTAATTGAATTTGCCAACAAGGGTGGTAAAGTGTTAGGCATTTGTAATGGTTTCCAGATATTATGCGAGAGCGGCCTTTTACCCGGTGTTTTGCTTAATAATGGCCACCAGCAATTTGTTTGTAATAATGTGTATATAAAGAATGATGAAGGGGAAGCCCTTAAAATACCGGTTGCCCATGGTGACGGCAGGTATTTTGCCGAAGATGCAATATTAGATGAACTGGAAGCGAATGGCCAGGTTATTTTTCGTTATTGCGATGCCGAGGGAAATATTGATGTGGCCGCCAACCCCAACGGGGCTGTACGGAATATAGCCGGTATTAAAAATAAGCAGGGTAATGTGTTTGGTATGATGCCTCACCCTGAAAGAGCAGCCTCTCCTTCCCTGGGCAATACTGATGGCTGGAAAGTATTTGACATTTTAGGATTGAATTAACAAACATGCGCGGAAGGAGTATTATTTAATTCCGTTCTTATTTAAAAGCAGTTAAATGAAAAAATTTACGTTATTGGTTGTTGGGTTATTAATTGGCGCTGTTGCGTTTTGCCAGGTGGAGAACCCCGTACAATGGACATTTGCCGCGCAGAAGAAAGGAGATAAATTATACAACGTTGTTATAACCGCCACTTTTGCAAGGCCGTGGCATATTTACAGTCAAACCACTCCTGACGGCGGCCCCGTACCAACCAAAATAACATTTAAGGCCAACCCGCTTATGATATTGGACGGTGACGTAAAAGAGGATGGTAAACTGCAAACAATACACGATGAAAACTTTGGGGTTGATGTAAAATACTATTCTGATAAGGTTGTTTTTACCCAGGTAGTGAAATTAAAGGCCGGTGTTAAAACCCATGCCACAGGCACGCTTGAATACATGGTTTGTAACGACAACAGGTGCCTTCCACCCAAAAAAGTCCCTTTCGATATTACGTTGCAATAAACTGTGATAAATGAAAAAAATTATTTTCCTGCTGGCAATCGTTATCAGCGGCACACAGGCTTTTGCCCAAACGCCTGTTGCGCTCACCTGGAATTTGCAATCAAAACGCATAACCCCAAATACATACGAGGTATCAGCAACAACTGCCATTCCTAAAGGGTGGTATATGTATGCCAACGACAGTGCAGATGGTATTACAATGGCATTTATATTTGATTACGCTCATGTTAAACCGCAGGGTAATATAACCGTAAACAAAACACCGGAAACTGAGAACGATGCTGCTTTTAATAAAAAACTGCAGGTATTTACCGGAGATGTTACCTTAAAACAAACTATAATTATTGACAGCATTGTACCCTCTTCGCTTAAAATTACGGTTAACGCCAGCGTAGGTAAGCCTGCCGAAGCGGGTAAGCAGCCAGATTTTTACCCTCTTGAAATGCCTATGGTTGTTGCAATGGAAGGCGGTGTGGATATATCGGCCAATGCGCAGCGTATAAAAATTGCCAGTATTGATGTAAATCATCCCATCAGTAATTACGGCGCTGTTTCCAAAGTAAAAGGCAGCCTGCTGGCGGTATTCTTTATTGGCTTTTTGGGTGGCTTTATCGCGCTGCTTACGCCTTGCGTTTTTCCTATGATACCGGTTACTGTATCATTTTTTACCAGCCGCGCATCAAACCGTAAACAGGGCATCTCCAACGGAATATTATATGGGTTTTTCATTTTTCTTATTTACACGCTTATAAGCGTGCCTTTTCACCTGTTAAACCTGAATCCCGAAGTGCTGAACAACATTTCCACCAATGCCGTGCTGAATGTTGTTTTCTTTACAATATTCCTTGTATTCTCCATTTCATTTTTTGGCTACTTTGAAATTACGCTGCCCAGTAATCTTGCCACCAAAACCGATACAAAGAGCAGCTTCGGTACAGTTGGCGGAATATTTTTTATGGCCCTCACGTTAACTATTGTTTCATTTTCATGTACCGGGCCAATTTTAGGGTCCCTGCTGGTAGGTTCTTTAAGCGGCGGCGCATGGCTGTTAACTGCCGGTTTAGCGGGGTTTGGGCTGGCGCTGGCTTTGCCCTTCGCTGTTTTTGCCATCTTTCCCAACCTGTTAAAAGCGTTACCGCGCTCCGGCGGCTGGCTTGATACAGTTAAAAAAGTATTGGCTTTTGTGGAACTTGCCCTGGCATTCAAATTCCTCTCAATGGCAGATTTGGTAATGCATTGGGGTATTTTGAAACGTGAAGTATTTTTCGGTTTATGGATTGCCATAAGCATAAGCCTTTTCCTGTATTTGTTTGGCATACTGCGGTTGCCGCACGATTATAAGGGCATGAAAATAAGTACCGGCAGAAAAATTGCGGGTGTTATAGTGGTATTGTTTACACTGTATCTTTTGCCGGGTGTTACAAATACAAAATATGCCAATCTTAAATTACTTAGCGGTTTTCCGCCGCCGCTGCATTACAGCATTTATGGCAAAGACAATGTAAATGGTAAAGGCCTTGCTGCCAATGTTGTAAATGATTACGATAAAGCCCTTGCATTAGCGCGCGAGCAGCATAAACCTTTGATGATTGATTTTACAGGTTGGGCTTGCACCAACTGCCGCCGCATGGAAGAAAATGTATGGACTGACCCTGCAGTGTATAAGTATATCAAAGACAACTATATTCTTGTTTCGCTGTATGTAGATGACCGTGAGAAATTGCCTATACTAAAACAATTGCCTGATTATAAAACTACGGACGGGCATACCAAAGAAATAATTACAAACGGTGATAAATGGGCTACGTTTGAAACAGAAAATATAGGCCAGAGCGCGCAACCCTATTATATTTTATTAACCAATGATGAAAGGCTCATTAATAATCCTGTTGCTTACACGCCTGATGCGAAACAGTATTTGAAATGGCTGCAGAATGGGAAAGAAACTTTTGACAGCACCAGGGCAGCAACAGTTAAAATTAAATAAAATCTTTATCTGATTATTTCGTGAAAGAGTTAGTGGCTTTAATGACTAACACTACTGCAGGTAAACAAAAAACCCTCCGGTTAAGGAAGGTTTTTCGCTTGGGGAATTTTTGCGAGCAGTTTTGTCATCCTGCTGTAATATTGTGTATGGCAAGTTTGGGGGAAACATTCAACACAAACCTTTGCGCAAAATGACAATGTTTTAATTACTTCTTTTCAGTGTAATTTCAACACTATAAAGTAACGTAATATTTTATAAAATTCCCATTAAAATTTTCTTATAATGATATTTGCTTTTCCGTCATCATTTTGCGCAGGTTTATAAGACCATAGCGCATCCTGCCAAGTGCGGTATTTATACTGCAGTGGGTAACCTCGGCAATCTCTTTAAAGCTCATATCCCCAAAATGCCTCAGCACAATAACTTCTCTCTGTTCGTCAGGTAATTGGGCAAGCATACGGTGCACGCGGTCATAGCCCTGGTTACGTATAATGGTTTGTTCGGCGTTCTCATTTACCACTACAATCAGGTCAAAAATGTCGGTATTGTCATTGGTAACAATGGGCGGCGTGCGTTTAACTTTTCTAAAATGGTCAACACACAGGTTATGCGCTATGCGCATGGCCCAGGGTAAAAATTTACCTTCCTCGTTGTAGCGCTTGCTGCGCAGTGTATCAATAATGCGTACAAACGTTTCCTGGAAGAGGTCTTCTGCCAGGTATTTGTCTTTTACAATAAAAAGGATTGAGCTGAACAGTTTTTCTTTGTACCTTTTTATCAAGGCTTCAAGGGCATGACAATTTCCATCCTGGAAAGCAAGAATAAGTTGCGTGTCGTTTAATTGTGTACTCATATACGTGCCTTTTGTAAGGGGGTTATGCACGCCATTGCGTTTTTTAGTTCGTTAAGATTACGTTAATGGCTGAGTACAATTCAATATATAGGCGACGTGTTTTTGTGAAGACTCTGTGAAATTACCAATCTATTTTAACAGCGCTGCATGCAAAATGTAAAAAATTTGTGAATAATCCAAATTTAGCCTGCAACATATATTAATGACTCAATTATTATAATATTCGTTGCAATAACTCAAATTTATAAATATCTTTGATAACTTTTTTAGCATTTTGCTTTAAAGAGGCTGAAAAAGCGATTAATTTTTTTGCGTGAAAAATAAACATTACAGGGAGTAAGGTATGACAAACCGCGTAGCAGCTACAAAGGATGATATTGTGGAAGAAAAGATAACAACAACTAACACAGGTAACGATATTGTAGTGCATGGCGCACGCGTACACAACCTTAAAAATGTAACGGTGCGATTTCCCCGCAATAAATTTATTGTTGTTACGGGAGTTTCAGGCAGCGGGAAATCATCATTAACCATTGATACTTTGTTTGCTGAAGGCCAGCGGCGTTATGCGGAAAGCCTGAGCGCGTATGCGAGGCAATTTATGTCGCGCATGGCCAAACCCGATGTTGATTATATAAAAGGCCTTTGCCCGGCCATAGCCATTGAGCAAAAAGTAATTACCCGCACGCCACGCAGCACCGTGGGCAGTATGACGGAGATATACGATTACCTGCGCCTGCTGTTTGCCAGGGTGGGTAAAACCATTTCACCTGTAAGCGGGCGGGAAGTAAAAAAAGATGATGTACCCGATGTGGTTAAGGCTATTACTGCTTTGCCGGCCGGTGATAAGGTAATTATACTTGTTGCCTTTAAGCAGCACGCTAAAAGGGATGTAAGAGAGGAATTAAACATATTGGTGCAAAAAGGTTTTTCCCGCATATATACCCGCAACGATGTGCCGGGCGAAGATGCAGCAGGAGAAATATCAAGAATTGAAGATTTGCTTGAACTGGATGATAAAGCATTAAAAAAGAAACTGGCTTTTGAAAAAGGCAGGAACATTTATACACTTATTGACCGTATTGTAACAAAAGATTTTGATGAGGATGATGTACACCGAATATCCGATTCTGGAGGTACCGCTTTTTTTGAGGGTGAAGGAGAAATGTATGTTGAGATAAACGGCGAAAGGCTGCTTCATTTCAGTAATAAGTTTGAGCTGGACGGCATCCAGTTTGAAGAGCCGGTACCAAATCTTTTTTCTTTCAATAATCCTTTTGGCGCCTGTCCCACCTGCGAAGGTTTTAGCCAGGTGCTGGGTATTGATGAAGACCTTGTAATACCCGACAGGCGTTTAAGCGTATATGATGGCGCTGTAGCGCCGTGGAAAGGGGAGAAGCTGGGATGGTGGAGAGACCAGTTTGTAAAAAACGCCCGCGGTATTGATTTTCCTATTCATAAACCTGTGGCAGACCTTACCCCATCGCAATACCAAATGCTTTGGGATGGTAAAGGGGCTGCTCTTGGCATACATGATTTTTTTAAGGAGGTAGAGCAAAACCTGTATAAAGTGCAATACCGCGTGTTGCTAAGCCGTTACCGTGGCCGCACGCAGTGCCCCGATTGCCATGGTTACCGCCTGCGTAAAGAGGCATTGTATGTAAAGGTGGGTGGCAAAAACATTGGGCAATTATGCGAAATGCAAACAAAAGATTTAGCCGCATGGTTTAATAAGCTGGAGGGGCGTCAATTACCTGTTACCGGCTACCAGTTGCCCGATGCAGGTGGGGTATTACCGTTGGCTGCGGATGAAGGAACGGATTATGTGATGGCAGGTAACGGCCAACCGGCAACGGGCGGCATTGTTCTTTCTTATACCGACAAACAAATTGCGAAACGTATTTTATTAGAGATAAACCAGCGTTTGCAAACACTGATTGACGTTGGGCTGGGATATCTCACCCTCAACCGCCTGGCAAATTCGCTCAGCGGTGGCGAAAGCCAACGCATACAGCTAACCCGCAGCCTTGGCAGTAACCTTACCAACTCGCTGTATATTTTGGACGAGCCTTCTATCGGTTTGCATTCACGTGACACAGAAAGATTGATAAAGGTGCTGAAACAATTGCGCGATTCAGGCAATACGGTTGTGGTAGTAGAGCATGATGAAATGATGATGCGCGAGGCAGACCATATTATTGACATGGGCCCGCTTGCATCTCATCTTGGTGGTGAAGTGGTGGCCGCAGGCAACTACGATGAAATAGTTGCCAACCCGGAAAGCCTTACAGGTAAATACCTGAAAGGTGAACTTACTATTGACCCACCTAAAGTAACCCGTAAATGGAACCGCAGCATTACCGTGGAAGATGCCAGGTATAACAACCTTAAAGGTATAACCGTGGAGTTTCCGCTAAATGTGCTGTGCGTGGTAAGCGGGGTAAGCGGCAGCGGCAAAACAACCCTTGTAAAGCAGGTTTTGTACCCTGCACTCAAAAAAATGAAAGGTGAATTTGTAGATAAGGTGGGTTTTCACAGGAATATAACCGGTGATGTAGAATTGATTGGACAAATTGAACTGGTTGACCAAAACCCTATCGGCAAATCATCCCGCAGCAACCCCGTAACGTACATAAAAGCGTACGATGAGATAAGAGACCTTTTTGCATCGCAGCCTTTGTCAAAAATGCGCGGGTTTCAGCCCAAGCATTTCTCTTTTAATGTTGATGGCGGCCGTTGTGATAATTGTAAAGGAGAAGGCGAACAGGTGGTTGAAATGCAGTTTTTGGCCGATGTGCATTTGACCTGCGAGGTATGCGGCGGCAAACGGTTTAAAGAGGAAGTGCTGGAAGTGCAGTACAAAGGCAAAAGCGTTTTTGATGTACTGGAAATGAGTGTTGATGAAGCAATAACTTTTTTTACGCCCGCCGGCAACGGCCGGGAGGGCAAGGAAGGCGCGGCTATCGCCAAGGCGCTGCAGCCGCTGCAGGACGTAGGGTTGGGCTATGTGAAATTAGGGCAGAGCAGTGATACACTGAGCGGCGGTGAAGCACAGCGCGTAAAGCTCGCCAGTTTTTTGGGCAAAGGCAGGTCGTCTGAAAAGGTGTTGTTTATATTTGACGAACCAACAACAGGCTTGCATTTTAATGATATTAAAAAATTACTTGCCTCATTTAACGCGCTGGTTGAGCAGGGCCACTCCATATTGGTTATTGAGCACAACACAGATGTAATAAAATGTGCCGACTGGATTATTGACCTTGGCCCCGAAGCAGGTGATGCCGGCGGTAACCTTGTATTTGCCGGAGTGCCCAAAGATTTAAAGAAAGTAAAGCAAAGCTACACTGGGAGATTTTTATAGTGTTTCTTGCAAAGCTCTTCAGCGAGGCATTGCCTGCGGAATATATTATCTCAGCCTGTCCATGCTCTTCACTAAACGCTGGTCGCGGTATATACCTCTCATCGCCAGTAATAAAAACACAGGTACAGCAAAGGCAAACGCGCAGGTTACCAGTGGCAAACCCATTTCTGCATAATTGCTCCGCATATTTAAGAAATACAGGGCAATAATTATAATGGAGGCTATAAGGTTTGCTACAGTAAGCCGCATTTGCAGTTTCCTGTCTTTAAAAAGAAATATTGTTATCAGCGAACAAATGGCCGAAGCTACGGTTAGTGTTACAATGGGAATTGAGTCCACAGCAGCCAGCGGTGTATTTACAACCACATTTATTTGAGCGCCTTCAATGGTTTTAAGGTGACCGCTGTAAAACGGGAATTTCATAGTGAAAAAAGCGCAGGCGCTGGCGAGCAGCAGCCATAGTGATTGTACACGTTGTATCATACCGCAAAGTTATAGTAATGCTAAATTATAAATGCCTGCATAAAAGTAGGCAAAAACTACTATCAACAGGTATTAATGGCACTCTTTGTGCCAATTTATAAAATAGGCAAAGAGGCAATAAAAATTTACGGTATGAAAACTTTTTACACAATGCTTATAATGCTTGCGGGTATTATGGGCCTCCGGGCGCAAACAGAGGTAATTCCTGCTAATCCGCCAATAAATAATGTTACAAGGGCAGGTGTTTACCAGGCCTCTTCAGCGGCGGACGATTCAGCTTTCAGCAAAATTGAAATATTGCCTAACCTCGCGGTGGGCAGAGTAACCCTTGTGGTAAACGATGCCAACCCCAACGTTGTGCAGCAGGGGGAATGTGTAATATTTAACAGCGGCGGCAGACCGGTGGCCAATGCCCCTTTTACTACCGGCACAAACCAAATTTATGTTACCACATTTTCCGCGGGGCTGTATTATATAAGGCTGGTACAAAATAACGGGCTTGTTGCAACGAAGAAATTTGTGGTGATGAGATAGAAAGGCTGCTGCCGCATAGTGCACTGCAGATGAAACGAGCGTGGCAAGAGAGGATGCCATAAAAAGCTACTGCCGGCAACAAAAGAATACAACATGCAGTAACAGCCTGCTTGTGTACCCAATTTACCTTATGAGTACCGATGTACCTTTTAAAAAATACTTTTGATGCGTTTCTGTATGCGTGTAACTAAGCGTCCATACATAAGTACCTGGTGGGGCTTTGCCGCCTTTATAATTACCGTCCCACTTTTTTGTCCAGTCAGTTGTTGAAAAAACCAGTTGCCCAAAGCGGTTAAACACTTTAAACTCGAGACTGGTGGTTTTATAAGCATTTAAAGGGTATAAATAATCATTCAGGTTGTCGCCATTAGGAGTAAACGCAGACGGAACGGCGATGTAACAGGTATACAAAACTTTTATGGGCTTGTAAGCGGTATCAAAACAGTTATGGTTGTTTTGAACCACCAGCCTTACATTATAGTTTTCGTCACCATTTACTGCGGGGAATATCACCTGCGGGTTTTGCTGGTTACTGGTGAGGCCGTTACCAAAGTTCCAGTACCAGGCCGTGATATTGCCTGTGCTGGAGTCGCTAAAAGTTTCCTGGTCACCGGGGCATACAAAAGATGATGATAAGCTGAAAGCCGCTTTGAAGTAATTATCCAAATTAACGGTGGTTTCTGCGCTGTCGGCACAGGCGCCGTTTGTTACTGCCAGCTTTATTGTTTTAACGCCATAATCATTGTAAACAATCCCTGTATCCTGCGCCTGGCTGGTGTAGCCACCGGTAAAATTCCACACCCAGCTTGTAATGCCATTATTACCATTATTGCGGCAGACAATGGTATCGGTTTTACAGCCATACAGCAATGTATAATTAAAAGCCGCCGAAACGGTATCGTGGGTAATAAAACTCCGCGACGAGGGAAGTACTTCTTCGCCACATTCATCAATGAGCGTATTACCGTCACTGCCACGGTTAATGTTTACCTGGTAAGTTCCTGCTGTTTGTATTGGCGCGGCAAGGAAGATATTTACTATCCTGCTGAGCCCGTTAACACAGCTTCCGCCTGCGCCGGTAACTTTTACAGGCGTTGCGCCGGTTACTGTAAAATCGCTGCCGTTTGCGGCTATTGAATTACAGCGTATGCTCTTTTCAAATACAAGTTGTATAATCTTTGGTGCACAACCCACAGGAGAAATGCTGTCAAAAGGAACAGGTTGCGGGGCCTTCACTTCAAAGGTAATGCTGTCGCCTTCGGGTATGGCGTTATCGCAATAATCCAGCAACGTATTGCCGTCTGTGCCTGTTTGCATATACAGCGTGTATTTGCCGGGTTGCAGTGGCTTGCTTAGTTGCACGGTTAACGTATCCATATCAAAGCTGCTGCTGCAGTTTAGGCCCTGCGCACCTGTAACTGTTGCTGCATTGGTATTTAAAACAAAATCGCTGCCGTTTGGTGCAAGGCTTGCGCAGGTGAGCTTTTTGTTAAGTGTTACCGTTACCGACATGCCATCACAATTGGCGGCGGCGCTTTGCAGGCGCGGGTGTGCCGTATCTGTAATAACAGCAGTGCCGCCTACAAAATACAGGGTGTAACCATTTGGCGCGCGTGTAAAGTGACTGACAAGTAAAAGATATTGGTGGCCCTGTATTACATCTGGCAGGCTGCTAAAGGCGTTAATATGCGCTGAAGGAACGGATTCGCACTGCTCAAGATAAGTGCCTGATTGCGATGCACCGGTCTGCCCAAGGGTGCCTGACCAATTGCCTGCCACCACAAGGTTAATATTGGTGTACACTTCGGCTGCATCATGGCCGGTAACATCAAATAACTGCCAGTCGTAATCTTCATTGGTGTTGTTTGGGTTGATGGTAAAAGCCAGTGTGCCGGATTTGTAGCACGTAAACTTGTACCAGTAAGGGTTAACATCAGCATAATCGTTACCGCAACCGGGCACCGGTATAGCATGATTTGCACAGTAAGGAACAGTTATTTGTGTAAAAGAACGCGACCCGCATACCGGGAATGCGGTTTGTGGTGTTTGCCCCAATGTTGTACAGGGCTGTACTATTTGCGATGCGCAGGTAATGCTGTAACATACCAGTATAAATACCCAGGTTATTTTGCAGCCCATATAAAAATGAAAATATGGCTAAAAAAGTAAATGCGGGAAAAATGCCGGTTGATTTTTTTAAGCGGTTTGTATGTGTTATTATTTAAGTGATAAAAAATCTTTTATTTGGTTGCTGTTTAACAATAAAGTCCCGGGGGGTGATTATTCTTTCTGTGTATTTTTTGCAACGCTTGTAAAATTGCAGTGTATTTATTTTAATGATGTTGTAACTTATTTTAAGGTTGTAGTATTAATGATACCAGTCATCCTGTCTCCACCACCAAAAACCAATAGTATGTTTAAAAATTATTTCAAAACAGCTTTCCGCAGCATTTGGAAAAGTAAAACCTACAGCTTGCTGAATGTTTTTGGCCTTGCCATAGGTATTGCCTGCGCCGCCCTTATTTTTTTGTGGGCAGAAGATGAAAATACTTTTGACAATGTGAATGTAAAAAAAGACAGGCTTTATGCATTACTTACCAACCAAACTTACGGCGGTAATGCATTTACCAACTGGTCATCAATACGTGCAATGGGGCAGGCCATACAAAAAGAAATACCCGGCGTGGTTAATACCTGCCGGGTATCTGACGAAAGCCAAAATGCGCTTTTTAATACAGGTGATAAAGTGTTGTATGCCGAAGGCAAGTATGCAGACCCTTCACTCTTCAGCATGTTTACGCTGCATTTTTTGCAGGGTGATGCAAAAGATGCTTTCAGGCAGCTATATTCTATTGTGATAACAGAGAAGGCCGCAATAAAATTCTTTGGCAATAACAGGAATATTGTAGGTAAAACAGTGCGGATGAATAATAAACAAGACTACGTGGTTACAGGTGTTTTACAGGATTTGCCTGAAAATTCAACCCTGCAATTTGAGTGGCTGGCGCCGTACGAAGTGACTACCGCAGAAGACAAGGCAAATGGGTACGACAACTCCGGATGGGATGGTTACGGGCCGTTTACTTATGTTGAGTTGAGTTCCCCGGGTAAACTGGCATCCGTTAACCGGCAATTGTATAATTATATTCATAGTAAAAACCCAACACAACCAGGCCATTCGTTCCTGTTTCCTATGAGCGACTGGCACCTGCGCAGCGAATTTACAAACGGCAAACAAACAGGCGGCCGTATAGAACAAGTGCACCTGCTTTCGGCCATTGCATGGATAATCCTTTTAATTGCCTGCATAAATTTTATGAACCTTTCCACCGCGCGCAGCGAGAAGCGCGCAAAGGAAGTAGGCGTGCGAAAAGTGCTTGGCTCAGGTAAAAGAAGCCTTATATTTCAATTTATCTTTGAAGCGTTATGCATGGCAGGTTTGGCGGCAATTCTGTCAATACTGGTAGTATTACTCGCACTGCCGGCATTTAACCAGCTTATGCAAAAGCAACTTTCTGCCGGGTTGGGTAACCCTGTGCATATTGCTGCATTACTTATCCTCACTATCATCTGCGGGCTTGTGGCCGGCAGCTATCCTTCACTTTATTTATCATCATTTAAACCCGTGGCGGTATTAAAAGGGTTGAAGATAAAAACAGGCGGCGCAGCAATTATACGCAAAGGACTGGTGGTGCTGCAGTTTACGGTATCGGTGGTGTTTATCATCAGCACCATTATTATTTATATGCAGGTGCAGCATGTAAAAAACCGCAAGCTGGGGCTAAATAAAGATAACCTTGTTGAGCTGGACATGCAGCACAACGTTTCCGGCATTTTTGAGACAATACGGCAGGACCTTTTGCATACCGGTGTGGTGGACGATGCCGCGTTAGCCAATCACGCTATAATATACGGGGGAGATACAGACGACGGGTTTACCTGGCAGGGAAAATCGCCCAACAGTGATATAAGTATCTCCTTCAGAAAAGTAAGCCCAACGTTTATACATACCTGCGGGATGCACATTATTGAGGGCCGGGATTTTGGAAACAATGCGGTAGCGGAAAACACCAATATCATCATTAATAAATCGCTGGCAAACCTGTTGTCAAAAGGCAGCGCCGTAGGCAGTATAATACAATCGCCAAGGGATGAAAAAGAGGGCACAACACAAAGTGTTACGGTTATTGGTGTGGTAGATGATTATGTGTTTGGCAACATGTATGAAGACCCTGGCCCGGTAATATTTTTTTGCAGGCCTGCTGATTATGAAAACCGGTTATATATAAGGCTGAAACAACAGGCAGGCCCGCAGGAGGCGCTTGCGAAAATAGAAGCAGTGATGAAGAAAGATAACCCGGCTTACCCCATGCAATACAAGTTTGTTGACGACCAGTTTAACCAGATGTTTATAAGCGAAGTGCAGATGAGTAAAGTTTCCGGCATATTTGCCGTGCTTGCCATTATTATTTCCTGTCTTGGGCTGTTTGGCCTTGCTGCTTACACGGCTGAACGCAGGGTAAAAGAAATCGGCATACGTAAGGTGCTGGGCGCCGGTGTAGCAGGCTTGACTACGCTTTTGTCAAAAGACTTTTTACAGTTGGTGGGGGTGTCATGCCTTATATCTTTTCCCGTGGCAGGCTGGATGATGCATAACTGGCTGCAGCATTACGAATACAGGATTGGCCTTAGCTGGTGGATATTTGTTTCAGCAGGCAG
Organism: Chitinophagaceae bacterium; assembly: GCA_035550215.1. GTDB lineage: Bacteria > Bacteroidota > Bacteroidia > Chitinophagales > Chitinophagaceae > JABDFW01. The sequence goes on from DASZPM010000008.1 coordinate 93,305, forward strand.
CATGGCTATTTTAATTGCCCTTGTTACCATAAGCTTTCAAACTATTAAAGCCGCTCTTGCCAACCCCGTGAAGGCGTTGCGGAGTGAATAGGCAGTTTTTTCATAGTTTAATCCTGGCGCAGGCGGAACACCTGTGACGGCGCCAACAAAAACAATTTCAGTCAAATCAAAAATATCCCTCCTTTTCACCGGACAAAACACGCTTTTTGCTATATATAGGTAAGCCCGGCCTACTGGAAGAGTAAGCAAAACGAATTATGTAAAAAATATGTCTTTTTTTCTAATAAACTATTGAAAATGAATTTATTAGGTATTTTTGGGTTCCTCCCTTTTCCTCCCGGTTTCCCTACTTACAAGCGGCGGGAGGCAAAGTCAGACCGGGGGGACGATACATCTCAGCAAACAGGTCAGAGAAATTGAATGTTAAAAAAAATGAGAAATTTTAACTGTAATATATTGAAAATTAATAGATTGGGTGTTTTTGGATTCCTCCTTTTTCCTCCCTAATTCCTGGTTAGTAACAAATAGATGCATGATTTTCACCAGGGGCGACGAATTGTTAAAATATTGCTAAATAGATGTTTCTTTTTTGAACGTACGTTTTTAATCGTACCTTAGTTATATGAAAATGAAAAAACAGGATATGGGCAAAGATTCAACACCTACCAAAGGCGAAATGGAGGTTTTGCAGGTGTTGTGGAAACATGGACCCTCAACTGTACGGTTTGTACATGACACCCTTAATGAGCAAAAGGAAGAGGCAATACAATATACCTCAACCCTGAAGCTGATGCAGGTAATGACGGAGAAAGGCATGCTGGAAAGAGATGAAACCAATATGAAACATATTTACCGCCCTGCGCTGGAAGAAGATAAAACAAAGGGCGCCATGCTGGAGCGCTTTATGAATAACATGTATGAAGGCTCGGTGAGTAACATGATGATGGCTTTACTGGGTAACGATAAAACAAGCAAAGAAGAACTGGAAAAAGTGAAAGCACTGCTGAATAACCTGTAAGCTTTTACCAGTGACACGGTAATTAAATTATAGTACTTTAGTTAAATAACAATTATGCATACTGCTTTTATAAATAATGTTTTTGCAGGCAAAATGGCGGAAGCTTTGTGCTGGATGCTGGTACATTCTTTATGGCAGGGGCTGCTTTTTACCATAATAACCGGTGTGGTAATGCTGCTTACAAAAAAAAGCAGTGCCCTATTAAGGTACAATATAATGTGCCTGTTGCTGGGTATGTTTTTGGCCGTATGCGCCGCCACCTTTTTTTGGCAATTAAACGGTGATGTTTATACTGTTGCCGGTCAGCAAACGGCTATAGGTAACGTAACACAAAATATACTCCAGGGGTGGCTGCAGAAATTAAACGATTATTTTAAGGCAAACGCCGGGCTTGTATTAATTGTATGGCTCATTGTTTTTCTTGCCAAATGTGTAAAAATGACAGCCGGGCTGGTGTACGGCCAGCGGGTAAGGCATCATAAAACACACATGCCGGGCGCTGCATGGCAGCAAAAAATGGCTGCCCTGTGCAGGCAATTGGGGCTGAAAGGAAATGTTTTATTGCTTGAATCTGAAATAGTAAAAATCCCGGTGGTGATAGGGCATTTAAAGCCAATTGTTTTTATTCCGCTCGGCTTGTTAACAAGCCTGCCTGCCGGCGAAATAGAGGCCGTACTGTTGCATGAACTGGCACACATACGCCGCAACGATTACTTTGTAAATATTTTACAGGTAATGGCGGAAAATGTGTTCTTTTTTAACCCGGCGCTGCTGTGGATGTCCTCCATCATCCGCGAAGAGCGCGAACATTGCTGCGACGACATTGCCGTTGCGCAAACCAAAAGCAAGAAACAGTTTATACAGGCGCTGATAAGTTTTAAGGAGCATGCGATGCACACCGGCAGCTTAACAACCGCTTTCCCTGCAAAAAAGAACCAGCTATTGCAAAGGGTTAGCCGCATTATTAACAGCAACAATAAAACTTTAAGCGGTGGTGAAAAAATATTCTTACTGGCAAGCCTGCTCTTAATTGCAGGGCTATCACTGGCTGTATCGGGTGGTAACCTCGCAGGAGCAACAAAGGCGCGGGCGGTTACTTCAGCCCGTATAACGACAAATCCTGCGGCCGGTTACGGCGATGATGAAAAATCAGTTAAACAGGACATTCAGCTAACCACAAGGCAGGTTATTACTAACAACAACATACAGGCAACCCATAAAAAGCCGGTAGAAATTGAAATGTACCGGAAGGTTATTACAAAGGATGACGACAACAAGTTTGAAGCAGACGCAAAACAGGTAAAAACCCCTAATGCTAAGCCTGCTTTAACGGATGGGCAGCAGGCTGAATTAGACAAGCAGCAGGCAGATAAGGACAGGATACAGGCAGACAAAGACCGCATGCAGGCCGACCTTGACCGCAAACAGGCTGATGCTGACAGGGTGCAAGCCATAAAGGACCGTGAACAGGCTGACCTTGATAAAATACAGGCAGACAGGGACCGGAAACAAGCCGAAGCGGACAGGCAACAGGCTGAAAAAGCGAGGCTTAATCCAAATAGTTAGTAGGCCGCTTTAAATAGTTACAACCACAACAAATACTACCGGCAAATATTGCAGGGTGCGCACCTGCAACGGTTGTCCTGCGCAGTACTTTACCAACAAACAAACCAGGCAAGAAAAAAAATCACAGCATTGTGAATGGAAATGTTTTGCCTATACAGTAACCAACAAAACAAAAGAGATGAAAAAAACAGCAATGTTAAAATGCAGTTTGGCCATAGCCGCCGCAGGTATGTTTATAACATCAATACATGCCCAAAACGCAAAGCCATCAAAATACATACCTACAGACCCCCACTATAGCAGAAACAACCAGTACCTGCATATAAGCGAGGATAGCTCGGCAAAACCAGCGCAAACCATAGTAAGTTATAAAGATGCACATGATACTTATGATTTTACGTTTGCGGCAGACCGGATAACTGAAATGTATATAGATGACAGAAAAATACCTGCAGACAGTTTTTACCTGTATGGCGATTTGGTTACCATGGCAAACAAACAGCTTAAAAGCGACAAACTGCATGCGGAATTCGACCGGCAACAGGCTGAAAGGGACAGCAAACAGGCAGAGCTCGACAGAAGAAGCGCTGCGCATGACGATGAGCATGCAGCCGTTGACAGGAACAAGGCTGAAGAAGACCGCGCGATGATGGAAAATTTACTAAGCGATATTGTAAAAGAACATATTACACCCGATAAAAAAAGTATAGCCAGCATTACATTGAGCGGTGATGAGTTTGTTGTAAACGGCAAATTGCAACCGGGAGAAGTGTTTGAAAAATTTAAAGAGAAATATATTAAAAAACCGGGCTATAGTTTTAGCTATACAGGTGACGCTACAAATTATACATTCAGGTATTCTGGAAAGGACGATTCAAAAAACAAAAAATGAAAAAGCGCTACGGCTTTGCGGGGAATTATTAATGACATATTGATGTAGCGCGTAACCAACAAAAACAAAAAAAATGAAAACGAAATTTTTTAAAAAAGGCATCGCAATAACAGTATTAAGTATCATGGGCATAACAGCCTTGGCACAAAACAAACAGGGATCAAAATACCAGTCTTCTGACCACTTTGGCAGCAATGAATACCTGTACGTTGATGATGATAGCTCAGTTAACCCGGTTCAAACCATGATATCTTATTGCCACGGCAGGGATAAATATGATTTTACCCTGGCCGGTGATAAAGTGATTGAACTGTATGTAAACAACCGGAAAATACCGGCAGACAGCTTTTATGTGTACAGTGGCCTGGTAAACAGGCTGAAGGAACAAATTAAAAAAGACCGGGCGCAAGCGGCAGAAGACCGTAAGCAGGCAGACCTTGACCGCCAGCAGGCGGTGAAAGACCAGGCGCAGGCTGAAGATGACAGGGCGCAGGCAGAAAAGGACCGCCAGCAAGCTGAACTTGACCGGCAGGAGGCAGAAAAAGACCGCCAGCAGGCGGTGCAGGACGGCAAACAAGCCGACAGAGACCGTATGCAGGCGGATGAAGACCGTAAGCAAGCGGACCTTGACCGCCAGCAGGCTGTAAAAGACAGGGCACAGGCCGAAGAAGACCGAAAGCAGGCTGAACTTGACCGCCAACAGGCGGAGGAAGACAGGAAAACAATTGACAGCTTATTAAGCGACCTTGTTTCATATCATATTGTGCCGGACAGAAAAAGTGTACGGAATGTTGACTTAAGTGATGACGGGCTATATGTTAACGGCAAGGAGCAGCCTGCAGATATTGCCAAAAAATTCAGGGAAAAGTATCTCAAAAAACCTGGCTACAGCCTGAGTTATGGCGGCTATACCTCTGGCTATGGAATACACTACATCAACAATTAAGCGTTTGTTGTTTGATAACAGCTATAAGCTGCCGCGGCCCGTGGTGGCTTTAGCCATTTTACAGGATAGTGCATGATGGTTACAACGGTAATTACTTTACATTTATGCATGCCATCCACCACATGGCAGAATAATTACCGTGGTAGTGGCAAACATAGATTGCATGTCAAACAACTTTACATTAAAAATAGGGCTGTTCGGAATTGGCCTGGAGGCATACTGGCAACAGTTTGAAGGCTTAAAGGATAGGCTGGAAGGGTATGTTGCGACAGTAGCTAAAAAGTTGCAGCAACCCGGTGCGGAAATAATAAGCCTTGGTTTAATAGATACCCCTGCAAAAGCGATGGAAGCGGGCCACCGGTTCAGGCAGGCGGATGTGGATTTGATTTTCCTGTATGTCACAACCTATGCACTGTCGTCCACGGTGTTGCCTGTGGTACAGAGAGCTAAGGTGCCTGTAATTATTTTAAACCTCTCACCCGCAGCAAGCATTGACTACGACACTTATAATGCCATGACCGACCGCACAGTTATGACAGGAGAGTGGCTGGCATATTGCAGCGCCTGCCCGGTGCCTGAAATAGCCAATGTGTTTAACAGGGCGGGCATACAATTTCACCAGGTAACCGGTGTATTAAATGACGATAACGATGAATGCTGGAAGGAGCTGCAGGAGTGGATAGAAGCAGCCGGCGTGGCCCATACGTTGAGTCATAACAGGCTTGGGGTTATGGGGCATTATTATAGCGGAATGCTGGACATTTACAGCGACTTTACACAACAACTGGTAAATTTTGGCGGCCATATTGAGATTATTGAGGTAGACGAATTGTCGTCGTTAAAGCGTAGTATATTCAACAGTGCAATAGAAGAAAAGCTCGCCGAATTTCACGGGCAGTTTGATATTGAGGCGGGTTGCCCTAAAGAAGAATTAATACGTGCAGCACGAACAGCGGCGGCGTTGGATGCACTGGTAGCCGGGCATCAACTCGGCTCACTGGCCTATTATTATAAAGGCACCGGTATAAAAGAGAATGAAGACACCATAAGTTCCATCATTCTCGGCGCATCTTTACTTACTGCAAACCATGTTCCCGCAGCGGGCGAATTTGAAATTAAGAATGCGCAGGCAATGAAGATTATGGACAGTTTTAATGCGGGAGGCTCGTTTACCGAATATTATGCGATGGATTTTAAAGACGATATTGTTTTGATGGGGCATGATGGCCCGGGCCATATAGCCATTGCGGAAGGCAAAATTAAAGTAAGGCCGCTCAGGGTATACCATGGCAAAGTGGGCAAAGGATTGTCCATTGAAATGTCAGTAAAAAATGGGCCGGTAACTTTATTATCGGTCGTACAAAAAAAGGATGGTACTTTACTGCTGTTATGTGCCGAAGGAGAATCAGTTGCCGGGCCTGTATTGCAAATTGGCAATACAAACAGCCGGTATAAATTCAGCATCGGCGCAAGGCGTTTTGTAAACGACTGGAATGCGCAGGGGCCTGCGCACCATTGCGCGGTTGGAACAGGGCATATTGCCGCCAAAATAAAAAAGTTAGGCAGCCTGCTGAATATGCAGGTAGTAAAAATATGCTGATAAAATAACCTGGAATATTACCGTAAAATAAAAGCAACCATATGAGAAAAATTCTTTTTGCGATTGTATTGATAGTTGTTGTTAGTCTACCATGTCTTTCGCAGGTAAAGCTTGACCTGCAATGGGATAAGCAGGTGATGATTTCAAAAACCACGGCTACGTTACAGGTGGTAGTGAACCCGCCGTTGAGAAGGGGCTCTTCCATACATGACCAGGCATTTGAAGCATTAAAAAACCTTGGTGCAGATTATGTGCGTTATGTTCCATGGCTGCCTTACCCGCGTCTTGCCGTGGCTGAATTAGAGCCGCCGGCAAATGGTAAAACATCATGGGATTTTTCGGTGATAGACCCAATGACCATAGACTTCCTGGAGGCAACAAAAGGCCACAGCACCATTCTCAATTTCAGCACAATGCCTGCCTGGTTTTTTAAAACTGATAAACCTGTTACTTACCCGGATGACCCGGATAAAGTTGAATGGAATTATACACAGGGCAGTATACCTAAAGACAGCAGCCTTAAACAAATTGGCGACTATTATGGCCGCCTGGTTAGCTGGTATACCAACGGCGGCTTTACTGATGAGCTGGGTAAGTATCATTCCTCGGGCTACCACTACAGCCTTCCTTACTGGGAGGTATTTAATGAGGTTGATTTTGAACACAGCCCTTCACCCGCGCTGTACTCAAAGGAATATGACGCGGTTGTCAGTGCTATAAAAAAAGTATCACCTTCCACAAAATTTGTTGGCCTTGCATTAGCGTTTGAAACCAACCCTGAATGGTTTGAATATTTCCTCAACCATAAAAACCACAAGCCGGGTATACCGCTTGACATGATATCATATCATTTCTATGCCACCAGCATACCGCCCCAAACGTATGACGATATGCAATACACATACTTTGAAAAAGCCGACAACTTTATAAACAGGGTGAGGTATATAGAAAGTATACGTAAAAGGTTATCCCCCGGAACAAAAACCACTACGGATGAAATTGGCAGCATACTGCATAACGAGGATAAACCCATAGACCCTATTTACTGGAACCTGTCAGGCGCGCTGTATGCCTATGTTTACCTGGAGCTGACGCGGCTTGGTATTGATGTAGTGGGAGAATCGCAACTGGTTGGTTATCCTACCCAATACCCCAGTGTAACCATGATAGATTGGCAAAACGGCAAACCAAACGCGCGTTACTGGGTGCTTAAACTTATACACGACAATTTTGCGGCCGGGGATGCGTTAATATCAACCGGCTTTAACAGTGAAGACATTAATGCGCAGGGCTTTAAAACAAAGCAAGGCAATAAAGTGCTGCTGGTGAACAAAAGAAACAGGGAAATAACCATAACCCTGCCCGGCAACATGAAAGGAGCGAAGCTGAGTGTAGTAGACAGTACTACCAGCGAAAATGAAGCTGCCCAATCAACTATAAATGGCACAGAAATAACGTTAAAACCCTTTGCCGTAGCGGTGCTGGCGCAGTAGATATCTTGTTTATAGCTAAAAAACTCGCTAAATAATCACTATTTAATCAACCGTTGGTTATATGGTTATTTCAATTAATTCTTTACGGTAACGAGAAATTTAAACGGGGAATCGTTTAATTTATCAGCTACATATACATAAAACGGTGGCCGTATTTTAGTTGTAACTGATTTTAGGCCCAAATTCCACCAAAGATCATCGCCATTTGGCGTTTCCGCTATTCTCGAATTGAATCCTCCGCGAAATAATTCTTTTGAATCAGCGGTATCTTTAATAATAATTTCAAAATTATCCATATTTGCCGCATCAATCGATATTCTGCCAATGTCTAATCTTACTTCACCACCCTGGTCAAAGTCACGGTACATATCAAGGTCAGAATTAAGATCATCATCTGCTTGCATAGTCCTTTTTGCTTTACTCCTTGCGTTGTTTAAAAGTTGTAGGGTATTTTTGTACTCAACTTTTGTATAGCCACCATATTCTTCTTTACCACTCAGGCGCTTAATCGTATATCCTTTTACCTGCAAATCCGCAAGTGAGTCAGCTTCGGTAAAGGTTCCTTTTTGCAGGTACGGATCAACGGGCATTTTTGTTGTGGAGCTACTACTGTCAGCAACTGGCTGATTCTTATTTGCAGAATTAGTGCAAGCTAAAAAGAGCAATCCAATAGAAAGGAATAAAATTGTTTTTTGCATGTTGTTTAGGTTTAGAATTTTAGTTAGTGTATTGGTACATGATTATTTGGCTGTATGGCAAATATAATACTAAGATAATTAGTATAAAAAATAATTTATACTACAAAGATGTATTATCCTTGGTGGCGACTTAATTACAGGTTTCTTGGGTTCTTCCAGCTTTTTTCCAGCCGTTCTACGGTACCGGTAACACGCTCTGCGCGGGTTTCTTCCCGTTTGGCAGTCACAATCCATTCTATATATTCCTTTTTGTTGGTAAAGGAGAGCGATTCAAAAAACTGCGTGGCGGGCCTGCTTTTTTTAAGCGCTTTAGCAAGGTCGCCTGGCAGGATAACGGTTTTGGTGGCCTGGTCAACCCATTTGAATATTTCGCGTTCTTTAGGTTTGGCTTCGGCTTTTTTGTCATCTTCAGTTTTCAGGCGTATGCCGAATGACGACCATGTATCATCAAACGATATAAGGCTCAGCCATTGCAGGTTGGTATGTGCGAGCAGTTTTTCCCAGCCTTTATCCCGGGTAAGGTCAGTTTGAATTTTTGAGGTGCCTTTGGGGTAATATATCCAGCAAACAACATCATTTTTTACTAACGCCAGCACTTTGCTTAAATCCTTTTCCATTTCGGCTTTATTCATAACAAACCAATGCACTTGCGCATAATCTTTGCCTTTAGGCGAAACTTTTACACTGGGCGCTAACCGGCCCATTTCAGCAGTGAATGTTGAAGGCGCATTTACCGGTAAAATCGTCATACCGTCTTTTAAACGCAGTTTTTGGGCTATGCTTAATGCCATAAATAATTATTTACAATAAAAATACATTTTCCTGTAAAAAGCGGTTATTGAAAATTGCGGAGTGCTGCAGGTAACAACCTGCAAAATAAAAAATATGGCTTTTTGTCTTTATTTGCCATAATCCATAACTTTACTATAAGTAGCCATATTTATTACAGTGTAATTTTAAATACAATTTTACCCCTATAGGGTGTTCTGCTAAAAGAAAAGGCTGGTAATTACATTGTTTCTTCATTTTCAGTTTACCTTATTTTTTTGTACCCGGTTAAGTTATAGTCGCGTTGTGGTTTTATCAGCTGTGTTTGCATCAATTATTTATAAAATTTAAAACATTTCACAATGCATACAAGTAATCAAGCCCCGTTAAAAGAGCGGCGTACCTTTTTAAAGCAATTTGCGACAGGCGCCGCCATACTTGGTACAGGCATTTTATCAGTGCCGTTAACATTATCTGCGGCAGGTTATTTTTCATCACCGGATGTAGCGGAAGCAGAAGAATGGTTTAAACAGGTGAAAGGGAAACACAGGATGGTGTTTGATGTGACACAACCACACGAAATATTGCCTTTTGCATGGCCAAAAGTGTTTTTGCTTACTAACGAAAAAACCGGCACCCCCGCAAAAGACTGCAGTGCCGTGGTAGTACTGCGCCATGAAGCAATTCCTTATGCTTTGGAAGACCGCCTTTGGGAAAAATACAAACTGGGTGAAGTGTTTAAAATAACCGATGCTAAAACCAAAGCGCCATCCTTACGTAACCCCTTTTGGAAACCGCAGCCGGGCGATTATGTAGCGCCGGGCCTGGGCGCTATGCACATTGGGATAAATGAGCTGCAGGACGATGGTGTGATGTTTTGCGCATGCGATGTAGCCATGACGGTGTACAGCGCTGTTTTAGCAGCAGGCCTGAACCAGGATGCAGCAGAAGTAAAAAAGGATATTGTAGCAGGAATACTGCCTGGTGTACAGCCGGTGCCTTCAGGCGTTTGGGCTGTTGGCCGCGCACAGGAACATGGCTGCGGGTACTGTTTTGCAGGATGATGAAGAGCGTCATATTTGATATGCCGGCAATTTGGGGCATATACGGATGAAACGATTGTTCACCCAAAAATAAAAACCATGAAAAGAAAACCTCCTGTAAACTGGTGGTGGCTTATTTTATTGCTGCTGCTTATTATTGCTATCGGCTATTACTTCTATGCAAGGCCGGTCGCCTATTCAACTACCGCTATAAAAATTAAATCATACCCGATTGACAGGCCTGGTAATTATTGCAAATACAAAATAGATACCCTGCTGGGAAAAGAAGACGACCCGGCCGACACTGCCTCCTCCACCTACAAAAAGGGTGAGCAGGTTTGCCTGTTATGTACTGCCAATGAAACTGTTTGCCAGGATTCGCTGCAAATAGAGGACCCCGCGGGGAGAAGATATGGCATAACGTTGGCGCCTATAGGGTCATCCAGTGTTATCACATGTGGTACATGCCCGGGGAAGGACATACGTAAAATCCAGCGGAGATGAGCGTTGGCCGGAATTTACGGCGGGCCGGATAAACGTTGCTAAAACCACGTTTAAATTTTAACTATCCGTAATTAAGCAGTAATTGCTTTGTATTGTATGTTTACGGTATGAAAAGAATTTTACCTGTTTTGGCCGCCCTTTGTATATCCCTGCAATGCCTGGCCCAGCTGCCAGCAGTGGGCAGCACAGTGCCCGACATAAAATTGCCTGATTTAAAGGGTAAGAGTATTAACCTTTCATCATTAAAAGGTAAAGTGGTTGTGCTGGATTTTTGGGCAAGTTGGTGCGGACCCTGCCGCCGCAGTATTCCCGACCTGAAAGCCATTTATGAAAAATACAAGGATAAAGGGCTTGAAGTGTATGCTGTATCTCTTGACACCGAGAAGAAAGACTGGACAACTGCCATTAAAGAGGACAAAACTGACTGGATACACGTAATTGACCAGGATAATGCTGTTGCCAAATTATGGCAGATACAATATATACCTACTACTTACCTGCTTGATAAAGATGGTAAAGTAATTTCTGTTGATGCAAACCATAAAGCTTTGGAACTGCAGATTGAGAAGCTGCTGAATTAGCCGGCATCGTAAATGTGGCAGGTTATTATTTCCATTTCACTTTTCGGCCGAGAATTATTTTAAAAACAAAAGCATCTGTTGCTGAAGTAAGGCCAAAACCTGCGCCGGCATTAAATTCCCACTTGGGGTTATTCAGCAAATCGTAGGTAACAAACAGGGCATGTTGCTGGTTGCCAATTGCATCAAATCCATTAATATATCCCATGCTTCCATAATATTCAATACCAAATGCGCCGTTCTTTAAAAAGGCATAGTCGGCCTTAATATTGGGTTCAAAAACCGGGGTGCTGTTGTCGTATTTACTTTTTAGGGATATACCAAATGTAGGATTGAAAGATGCATAAAATTTATCCCATTGTTTGTCAATTATAGGCCGCACTTCAATGTTCCATGTTTCAGATGAATAGGCAGATTTTTGATAACCCGCTTCCATAGAGAGGCTAAGGCCAACGGGGAGGTGCCACTTTTCAGGCGCCATTATTCTCGGCCTTATGTGCGAGCCAACTATTGTATAACCGTGGCCGGGTGTATAATTGGTAAAAAGATAAACGCCTATTTCAAAATTGTCAGTTATACCTGTGGTAATTTCCAGCGTTTCGTGCAGGGAATGGTTGCTTGGCAATACCCCGTCCATCACTTCTTTTTGGCCGTTGAATGTATAATTGCTGTGCAGTTCAAACATTGTACTGCCCTTTGCCTGTGTTTGCGCGCCGTACACCTGTATTTCGTAATTATCCTGTGCTGAAGCCTGTAAACCCGCAAAAATAAAAACCAGGTAAAAAAAATACCTCATAAGCATAAGCATTTAAACTGCCGGCAATTTAGTAATGAAAACTGTTTTTATTCTGAATTTATGGTGATGCAATAGCTAATGTCGGTAAGCACCACAATGCTTTTCGGTTAAATGCGCTAAAAGCGCCTGCAATTTGTTTGGGGTGACAAGTAACGCTTTTATTTCTCAAAAAACACCAATGTACCCCCAACCCATTCTTTATCTTTGTTATAACGTACCCCAATCATTTTTCCTTTGCTCAGGCGGGCAAGGTTTTGACCTGCAACAGGCCTTGCTGCCCCGTCTTTCCAAAAATAAAAAATACGTATCTCGGCCTTGGCGGGCTCGCGGGGGGTTTTTATAACGTCAGCATATTTTACTTTACGCTGCAGTATCCAGTTATGCGGGTCTGTTACTTTGTTAATATCCTCTTTGGTTACATCAATTACCACGCCCTGCCCTGCAAACGAAAACAGGGGCTTAAGCACATAATTCTGCAAATCGTTCGGCAAAGTTTTTATATCGCTTAAAAAGCGTGTTTCAGGTATATATGGGTGGTGCAGGTAAGGCAGCGTAAACTTACTAATGCGGTAAAACCAGTTGGGATGTGGCGCCCATTCAACGTCAAGTTCTTCAAATAAAATTTTTCCTTTTTCTTTTATTTCCGGTGTTTGCTGGTCAAGGTCATCAAAAATTATGCGGTTATAAATGCGTTTTACTTCAATTTTCTTGCCATCTTTTTCATAATATAATTTTCTACCCTCTTTTACCAGTTCTGTAAGGCACACAACAGGCACACCCAGGTAATCTTCCGTACAATAAAAATCAATCCTTGTTTTTTGTTTGTGCGGTAGTATCTCCAGCAATATAACATTTTCAACTGCATGGTTTGCAATAATTATATCTTTTAGTAACTGCAGGTAGGTTTCTTTATCATAGCCGCCTAAATAGGCATCATAATTTTCGGGAATTTTAAAACGCTTCCGTGCTACTTCTGTTTGAAATACCTGGAAGGCAAACAGCGTAGGGAAGCCCTGCATCTCAATTAACTGCGGTTCAAGATCACCATTTTCATTCTCGCAAATGCCAAAGTCAAATGCTATAAAATGCGTGTGATTGTTTTCGCCCGGTACGCTGATATCAGCCGGTATGGCATGCGCTGTAAGGCTTTTAAAATTGTATTGTGTAATTACATCAATAATGCTCTCGCAGGCTGAAAGCATTTTATTTTTAAAGTCCCTGTCAACAAACACGGGTGTTTCAGCCACCCTAAACTCAATGGCGCCGGGGTGCGGCGCATTAAGCTCGTCAAGATAACCTTTGTACATTTCTTCGGTAAAATGGCTGTTAAACCATTCGCGCATGGCTGGTACCATAAGGCAGCGTTTTAAAAATAAAAATAAGTAATGATTTAATATAGCAGCCCGTTAAGTTAACGTTACGTGTTGCGGACTAAGGCCAGCAAACTTTGGCAATAACAAAATAAATAAGCCCTGCGGCACGCAGGGCTTATTTATTTATTTGGTAAGGTTGATGGTGTACACGTAATACTCTTCATCTTTTACCCACCCGTTGCTTTTATAAGCCATTTGCGCGGGGTGGTTATTTGCGGCGGTCTGCAGCATAACCCAGGCGCTGCCTGTTTGCCTGCCATGTTCTTTTGCTGCTTCAAGCAATGCTGTCGCAGCGCCCATGCCACGTTTGGTTTCCACAACATACAGGTCGTTTAACAGCCACGCATTTTTCATGCTTACTGACGAAAAAACAGGGTATAGCTGTGTAAAGCCAATAACCCCTGTTTTATACAGCGCCATGAAAATTACAGACTGATTGTTTCGCAGCCGTTCAGTTATAAAACTGCTGGCTGCATCCAAATCTGAACGTTGCCCGTAAAACATACGGTACGCATTGAACAAAGGCGCAATAATCGGCGCATCATCAAGCGTGGCTATTCTTACAGTAATACTCATGTTATCCAATCAATTCCGCTTCAACACTAATTTTAGCGTTTAGTACTTTGCTTACAGGGCAATTGGTTTCAGCATCTTTAACACACTCGTCAAATTTTGCCTGGTCAATGCCTGGTACTTTTGCCTTTAATACAATATGAGATTCGGTTATAGCGCCCAGTGCGGGGTCAAGGTTTATGTATGCGGTAGCTTCCAGCGATTCAGGTGTAAAACCTGCACCGCCCAATACAAAGCTTAACTTCATAGCAAAGCAGCCTGCATGCGCTGCGGCTATAAGCTCTTCGGGGTTGGTGCCAACACCTTCAGCAAAGCGTGAGTTGAATGAGTATTGCGTTTTATTAAGCGTGGTGCTTTGGGTAGTTAAGTCCCCGCTACCCTCTTTACCTGAGCCGTTCCATACGGCAGTTGCGTGTCTTTTCATATTTTTATGTGTTAAGTGGGCAGCAAATATAAATAGTATTTAAAGTAGATAGATTAATATTAATTTGGCAATGGAAAATTAACCGTATATGATAACATGGCAGGATTTTGAAAAAATTGATATTCGCAGCGGTACCGTAGTTGATGCAAAAGATTTCCCAAACGCCCGCAAACCGGCTTACCAGTTAACTATTGATTTCGGCCCGCTTGGTATAAAACGCTCCTCCGCGCAGGTAACGCATCATTACAGCAAAAACGATATAGTTGGCAGGCAGGTGGTAGCGGTAGTAAACTTCCCGGTAAAACAAATAGCCAATTTTTTCAGCGAATGCCTTGTACTGGGTGTGTATGACGAAAACAGCCAGGTGGTTTTACTGCAGCCGGGAAAGCCTGTTGGAAATGGCCAGAAAATAGGATAAATTGATTTTAGATTGTAGATTGCGGGTTGCAGATTTTCCCAGCCGTGGCTGTTAGCAATAAGCTATGAGCCATGACCAATGAACTACTGAAATGAACGGCCTTTATTATACATATTACCAAAGCCCGCTGGGAATGCTTAAAATGGGTGGGACTGACGCCTATATAGCCGAACTAAGTTACGTGGATAACCAGGACCAGGTAACGCATGGCGAGCCGGGCATCAGCGAAGTGATGCACCAGTGTACGGAAGAGCTTATTGAATTTTTTAACGGTAAACGAAGAGTGTTTGATATACCGGTTTACCAGGAAGGCACCACTTTTCAGCAAAGGGTATGGGCCGAGCTGCTGAATATACCATTCGGTAAAACCATATCTTACCTTGAGCAGGCAAAACGGGTAGGGGACGCTAAAGCAATACGTGCTGTAGCCTCAACCAACGGTAAAAATAAACTGGCTATTATAGTACCCTGCCACAGGGTAATAGGCAGTGATAAAACACTTATTGGGTACGGCGGTGGTTTGTGGAGAAAGAAATGGCTGCTGCAGCATGAATTTAAAATTATGCATGGTGTACAAACGCTGTTTTAGCATGCTGTAAGCTAAACGCTTACCGTTAGATGCAGTGAAGGATTTTATTTTAATAACAGTTACTAAACCATAAGCAATAAGCGCTTAAGGCTTGTTGCCTGCGGTATTCCGCTTCATCCTGATGGAATTATCTTTTCGCATTGTTGATATAGTGCACGAAACACCCGATACAAAGAGCTTCTTTCTTGAACATGCTGAAGGCTCCGAAGCCTCATATAAACCGGGGCAGTTTCTTACGTTTATTTTTCGCGATGCCGGCAACGAGGTAAGGCGCTCCTATTCGTTAGGGTCTGCGCCCGGCGTAGATGCGACGCTTTTTATCACGGTGAAAAGAAAACCCAACGGCAGCGTATCCCGCCGGCTGTTTGAGCATTATAAAACCGGTGATATACTTACCGCTATAGAGCCTTCAGGAAAATTTGTTATTGAAGAGCCATACGCCGCACGATATGTATTTATAGCGGCAGGCAGCGGCATTACACCGGTTTTCTCACTCATAAAGTACCTGCTGTATTTTCACCCTAAAACCTCGGTGCTGCTTATTAACCAGTGCAGGGATGAGGCAAATGTTATTTACGGGCAACAACTGCAAATGCTGCAACAAAAATTCAGCACCAGGTTTACTGTGCTGCAACTATTCAGCCAGCCGGCAACACACCGGTTTTTTTCGCAGAGGCTTAATAATACTTTGTTTGAAATGTGCATAAAACAACAGCTTGCACAATATGCCATCCGGCACATGCAATGCTATATATGCGGGCCTCCGGTATTTATGCTGATGGCGCAGTTTACGCTAAAACTGCTGCATTTTAGTGATGAGCAGATTCATAAAGAACAATTTGTTATTGTAAAGCCGCCAGTTGTGCCTTTGATAACGGATGCGACTCCTAAAAAAGTGAGGATACAATACAGGCGCACTGAATATAATATAAAGGCATCATATCCCACAAGTATTTTGGATGCGGCATTACAAAACGGCATATCGCTGCCTTACAGTTGCAAAGCCGGTATTTGCAGTACCTGTATGGCCACCTGCACACGCGGCAAAATCGTTATGAGCAATAATGAAGTGTTGACCGGCAAAGACATTGATGCAGGGAAAGTGCTTACCTGCACAGGGTTTGCAGAAACCGACTGTGAAATTATAATAGACTAACGTACTGATGATGTAAGCTATGCCATACTTTCAAAACGCTGGCTGGCATAATCCCAGTTTATAATATTAAACCACGCCATAATATAGTCTGGCCGCTTGTTTTGATACTTAAGGTAATAGGCGTGCTCCCACACATCAATGCCCATAACCGGGTAACCCTTTAAATCACTTATATCCATAAGCGGGTTGTCCTGGTTTGGCGTTGAGCCTATCACCAGTTTTTTATCACCATTCAATACAAGCCAGGCAAAACCACTGCCAAAACGGGTTTTGGCAGCATCAGCAAACTGCGTTTTAAAAGCGTCAAACGAACCGAAATCTTTATCGATGGCAGCAGCTAATTTGCCGCCGGGCTTGCCGGAAGATTGCGGTGTCATTATTTTCCAGAATAGTTCATGGTTGTAATGCCCGCCTGCATTATTGCGCATTTTTACCGAGTATTTTGATATGCCTGCCAGCAGGTCTTCAATTTTTTCAGCGCCTGTGTTTACATGTTCTGCAGCACATGCATCCGCCAGGTTTTTTGCGTATCCTGCCGCATGTTTCGTGTAATGAATTTCCATCGTCATCGCGTCAATGGAAGGCTCAAGGGCTTTATAATCATAAGGTAAAGGTTGCTGCTGAAAAGTAATTAATTCAGCATCAAACTTGTTCCTTTTGGGCTCCCTGGCTAAAGCCGGCAGTACAGTAAGCGACAAGCCTGCTGCAAGACCGGCTTTGCCGCTGGTTTTTATAAACGCCCTCCTGTCGGGCTGGGAAGATAATTCATTTTTCATAGCAAGTTTTTTATATTGAGGATTTAATTAGCCGCAATTTTATAAGTACAACCTTCACTCTCTTGAAAAACCTGTGATAAAACTCTTTATTAAACAATTGCGAGTCGTGCATTGCCTTAAAGGTAAGAAATATACCTATGGGCACAAGGAATAATGTAGATAGCCACATACCTTCCAGCGGGCCAAGCACCTGTTGCTTGGCAATTTTTTCGCCAAACGTATTAAGCAGGTGAAAAAGCACAAAAAACACCGTAGCAAATACCAACGGAGCACCCAGGCCGCCCTTCCTGATAATAGAGCCAAGCGGGGCGCCGATTAAAAACAACACAATACACGCCACGGACAGGGTAATTTTGCGGTGCCATTCTATCCAGTGCAGGGTAATCATATTTTTACGGGCCGCGTAATCTTTTGCCAGTATCTGCAGGTTGCTGATTGAAATGTTTATGTTTTGCTGGGCCCGGTTATATACAGTAGATCTTAAACTATCAGGTATTATATCGCCAAAAGATTTGGCCTGTTTATTAATGTGCATGGATGCTGCGGGCGGCCATTTTTTTTCGTCATACCGTAAAAAGCGAAGAAATGGCCGCAAGTCTGTTACAGCCTGCTTTGCAAATTCATCATGTATATTATCAAGCGAGTCCAGTGCTTTGGTTAATTGCGATATATTGTAAAACTTAGGGTCGTATTTGTACAAAGTATCGTCTGTTCGGTGTAAAACCTGCAGTTTACTCAAGTCAAAATCCTTTATGTATTCTTTAAATCCAAACCGGGTAAAGTCTGTGTTTGGGTTATAACGGCTGCCTTCTTCCTGGTAGTTCCATCCGTTGTATAATTTAAACTGCAGAAAATTGTCCTTTACATTCATTGTACCGTATTCTGCCACCATAAAATTATCCTGCAGGCCATTGTTCTTCTCATAAATAACCACATCGCGTATGGTGCTGTCGTCTTTCTCTTTTTTTCCCACTTTAATAACATAGCCCTCCAGCTTGTCAAAAAAAACACCCGCCTTTAAATTAAAGGCCGGCTTTTTTACTATGATGTCATATTTAAGGGCTTCAAGCTTTAGCTGCGCAACCGGTATAATATTGTTGGCAAACACAAAAGCCACACCTGTTAAAATAAGGGCTACTACAAACAGCGGCCGCATAAAACGCAGCAACGGAATACCTGCGGATTTTATGGCAACAAGTTCAAAACTTTCGCCAAGGCTGCCAAAGGTCATAATTGAGGAAATAAGCATTGCAAGCGGCAAAGCCAGTTGCACAGCGGTTGCAGCCACAAAACCCACCAGCTCAAAAATCGTGAATAAATCCAGCCCCTTGCCCACCATATCGTCCAGGTACAGCCATATAAATTGCATTACCAGTACAAATACCGCTATTAAAAAAGTGGCAAAAAAAGGGCCTATAAATGCACGGATGATGAGTTTATCAAGTTTTTTTATCACCTTGTACCTTCTTTAAGCGTAAGTATGGACCATGCAAATGTAAAGCTTTCAAAATCTGAATTATCGCTTGTTACGGATGCTTCGTTTATTTTAACAAAGAACAGCATAATAACAAAAGTGTACGGGATTTTCGGGCAGTTAAGCGATGAATGGCAGGCTTACACAGCAGCTAAAAAAGATAAGTTGCCTGCCGAAGTTTACATGGTTTCCCCTAAAATTTATAAAGGTGAGCAATACCTTGGGTTGCCGTATGTTATGCTTGACTACCCAAGGGTTTACGGTGTTGGCAATATAATGGCAATAAGGTGCTTTTTCTGGTGGGGTAATTTTTTCAGCATCACCCTGCATTTGCAGGGGCGTTTTATGCTTGCCTGTGCGGATGCTTTAAGGGCATGGGTTAAACAGCACGCGGGTAACGAATGGTTTATTGGCGTTAATAACGACGCATGGCAGCACCACTTTGGCGAAAATAATTATTGCAGCCTGGATGTTATGGGCGAAGATATTTTAAATGACGTCCTGGCAAGTGACGGCGGATTTGTGAAATTGGCCAAAAAATTACCGCTTGAGCAGTGGGATGACGCTGTACAATTTTTTACGAAAGCTTACGCTGAGCTAATGCAGGTGCTTGAGGCTTAGCTGCCTAAACGGTGGAAAAGTTCCTTTACCTGGTATTCCCAAAGGCGGCTTTGGTCTTTAATATCGTTTTTCTCAGCAAAATCTTTAATTACCAGTATTGTTTGGTTGCTTATCTCTGCTTTTTCAATCCTGAATTCAAAATATTCATCCTTAGGCGAAGTAACCCACCTGAAACGAATGAATTTGTCCAGTTCCTTATCAACTACAGCAGCTTTTTCTACTGAGCCGTTCCATGAAAAGCTAAATACATTCTCCCACTCGTCCACCTTGTCTGCAAACCACTCTTGCAGGCCGGCGGGGCTTGAGAGGAACTCATACAAAATCTGCGGTGAGCACCTAACCGAATATTCCAAAGTAAAAAGCTGTTTTTTTGCCATTATGCGTCATTTATTCATCCAAAAAGTTTGGGGGCTGCAATAATATTAAATAATTCACTCCGTCAAAATAATTTTTCTTCAAACACCTTGTTTGAGGGTATTTTAGGCAGGACCTGAAAAATATAATACTGCAATTAATTGTTTTTTGGGCTTGCAGCATAATTTTTTTTGTCTTTTTTTTACAATTCACGTAAATTGCCTGTGCTTCAGCATATTCCCTCCTTAGGTGAGATAAAACCTATATAAAAAACCACGGCAAAATCAATTATCTCACCCTTTTAAAATGCGTGCAATGAGTATGCGACAGCTGAAGATTTCTAAATCTATTACTACCCGTGAATCTCAAAGTCTCGAAAAGTACCTGCAGGAAATCGGTAAATTAAAACTTATTTCGCCTGAAGATGAAGCGGCCCTTGCCAGGCGAATCCGTAAAGGCGATGCCCGTGCAATGAATTTATTAGTAGGCGCAAACCTGCGTTTTGTGGTATCTGTTGCAAAACAATATCAAAACCAGGGTATGTCACTGTCTGATCTTATCAATGAGGGCAACCTGGGCCTGATAAAGGCTGCATTACGGTTTGACGAAACCAAAGGCTTTAAGTTTATATCTTATGCCGTTTGGTGGATAAGGCAAAATATTTTACAAAGCCTTGCCGAACAAAGCCGTATAGTACGGCTGCCACTTAATAAAGTTGGTATGGCCAGTAAAGTAAGCAGGGCCTACCACCAGTTGGAGCAGGAATTTGAACGTGAACCAAGGCCGGAAGAAATTGCCGAAATGCTGGGTGTTGATGTAGAAGAAGTTTTTAGCGCAGAACACATGGCCATAAAGCATATAAGTGTTGATAGCCCTGTGGGAGATGGCGATGAGCAAACGCTGGTAGATGTTATGGAAAACCCCAACGCGGAAAGAGCGGACGCGGATCTTGAGGGGTTTGCATCATTACAGCTTGAGGTGCAGCGTTCATTGGGGACGTTAACGCCAAGGCAAAAGGAAATTTTGTGTTATTTTTTTGGTATTGGTGTTGAACAGCCATTGAGCCTTGAAGATATTGGCACCCGGTTTAACCTTACCAGGGAGCGGGTTAGGCAAATTAAGGATAAGGCTATTGACAGGTTAAAAACAGGCAACCGAAGCAAATTACTGAGGGTTTATCTTGGGTAGAAAATAAAGAAAATACTGGCACGGATATTTAACATTACAGGTGTGGGTTTTGGCAGGTTGGTAAAAATAAAATGCATACATTTACAGCACCTGCAAGCAATGTTCAATGAAAATATTTTTCAGCATTTTAATAACATTATTTGGTTTTTCAGTAACCCACGCCCAGGAGCCCAAAGTTGTTGCCGATTGTACCGTTGCGTTCAATATTTCCAGTAATCAAAGTTCTACAAACAATAATCTTTCAGGTGCAGTTAAAACATTATATATAAGAGGCAAGGTTATAAGGGTAGATATGGTTAGTTCGGCCTTTTCGCAGTCTGTTATTTATAATAATACTACAGGCGAAGCCGTGATATTAAAGGAACTGGGCGCTGAAAAATATATGACTAAGATTGATGCAGCAAAATGGCGGCAGCAAAACAGTCATTATGAAGGTATGAAGATTACTTACGGTAGCGAAACAAAAACCATACTTGGTTTTGAGTGTAAAAGGGGCACTGCCACATTAAAAGATGGGTCTGCATTTAGTTTTTATTATGCACCAAGCATTATACCTTCTGCAACCGAAGACCCCTACCAATTTAAAGATATCCCTGGCTTTGTGCTTGAGTATGAAATAACCGGCGACGATAAAACTTCAAAAATAACCTATACTGCTACACGTATAAATTTTAACCCTGTGCCTGCCTCAAAATTCGAAATACCTACAAGCGGTTACAGGGTGCTGAATAATTAATCACATCAGCGGTTACTGCACCTGTTTTTTACTTTTTTCATACACGAATGCAGGAACAATAAATAGTTGAAAAAATATAACCTTCAAGGTTGAATGTCCTTGAAAAGGATACACAAAAAAGCAAGCTGAAATTAATGATTGTATGTAGCGGACGGAGGGGCCGGTGTTTTAAATTTAGGCACCCTAACCCTGTAAGTATAAGGGTAAACAAATGTGGTATTGCCGCGTTGTATGCGCATCATGCTTTGAACCTGTACTGTGCTGTCCTGCTTTTGTTCAGAAACCTGCTGTGTACCTACAAAGCGTATATTGCCAAACCGCAGGTAAGCAAGAGAATAAGTTTTTGAGAATGCGCCCAGGTTTTTAAGGCTGAATTTGCTGGAATGATCATCGTAAGAACTGCCTGAATAAGCGCCAAAAGAAAAGTTGACAGCCAGCAAAAGCAGCGCCGCAGCTAATATTTTGGTGTATAAAGTTCTACGTTTCATTAACGCAAAATTAAGATTTTTTTGTAATTCTTAACAAAATTATTTTATCAAAACGTTTTAATAATTAAAATGTTACATCAAAAACTTGGAAAATTAAACATTTGATAGTATTTTTCCATAACCTTACAATATGCAGGAACAGCCATACCGCGAAGACCGTGAAGAACTTAGGGAACTTTTACAACAATACGCTAATCTGCGCTCCGGCAAAAGCCACTCCTTTCTTGAAGAAGATGCTTTTGAAAAAATAATTGACCATTTTGACGACGAAGACGACCTTGCGCAGGCCCTGGAAGCAGCCGAAACCGGGCTCGAGTATTTCCCCTACTCATCCCAGTTACTGATAAAGAAAGCCGACCTTTTAATTGCCACCCGGCATTATACAGATGCGTTGACAATTTTAGAGCAGGCAGCCTTGTATGACAGCAACGACATTAACCTGTACATTCTTAAAACCGACGCCTACCTGGCGTTAGATCAGCAGCAAAACGCTGTAGAAGTATTGCAGGAGGCGCTTTTATTATTTGACGGGGAGGAGAAAATTGAACTATTGTTTGAACTGGCTGACGTGTATGACGATTATGAGGAATTTGACAAGGTTTTTGACTGCCTTAAATTAGTGCTTGAACAAGAGCCGGTTAACGAGGAGGCCCTGTACAAAATATGTTTCTGGACGGATTTTACCGGCCGCAATGAAGAAAGCATTCGTCTTCACCAAAAAATAATTGAAGATTACCCTTATAACGAGCTGGCATGGTTTAACCTGGCTGCAGCCTACCAGGGGCTTAAGTTATATGAGAAGGCGATTGATGCTTACCAGTACGCCGTGGTGATAGATGAGAAATTTGACTATGCCTACCGCAATATGGGCGATGCATATATACGTATGCGCAAATACAAAGATGCTATTGAGGTACTGGAAAAAGTACTTGAACTTACCCGCCCGGAAGAAGTTATATATGAGGCTATTGGGCATTGCTACCACCGGCTGGGCAAATTTGCGCAGGCAAGGTTTAACTACCGCAAAGCATCGCACATGAACCCGCAGGATGGTAAACTTAATTATAAAATAGCCCTTACCTACATAAATGAGGAGCAATGGGAAAGTGCGGTTAAGCAGCTTGAAATAGCCATGCGCACCCAGCGCAATGCGCCGGAGTATAACCTTGCTCTTGGGGAATGTGCTATGCAACTGGGTAATTTTAAGGAAGCCATTCAATGCTTCAGCCTTGTAGTGCGCAGCCGGCCGCAAAACAGCCGCGCCCGCGAAGCCCTGGTACGTTGCCTTTACAAAGCAGAATATTTTGAGGAAGCAGCAATACAAAGTAAGCACGCCCTGGAAGCCACTAACGGCAAGCCGCTTTTTTATTTTTTATACAGCGCGGCGTTGTTTAGTGCAGGCAAACCTAAAGAAGGATTACTGCAGCTTGAAAACGGCCTTGAAAAAGCGCCTAAAATGGTAAAAAAATTTATTGAGATAAACCCCTCTATCCTGCAAAACAGCCAGGTGGTTGATATTCTTGCCCGTTACAAAAAGGGTAAAAAATTGTAATAGTTCTGTTTCTTTACCTATTTTGCCAAACTGTTAACATGTGTAATTATACACTGTTCCCTTATTTTTGCATGCACACCAAAATAATTATTGAACATGAATTTCAGCTTATCGCAAATGCCCGTACGTACTGTGAAGCCCCGTACAGATGGTTTAACAATGGTAATGGATAAAGGGTTAAGCATTAGTGAGGTGCACAATTTTTTAAGTATTGCCGGACCGCATGTAGATATTGTAAAGCTTGGTTTCGGAACATCGTATGTTACGCCCAACCTGCGCGAAAAGATTGGAGTGTACCAGCAATACAATATGCCCCTTTATTTTGGCGGTACCCTGTTTGAAGCTTTTTTAATACGCAACCAGTTTGACGATTATATTGCGCTGCTGAAAGATTATAATATAAACTATATTGAAGTGAGTGACGGCTCCATAACCATTCCGCACACTGAAAAATGCGGTTATATTGAAAAGTTAACCAAGCACGGCACAGTATTAAGTGAAGTGGGCAGTAAAGATGCAGAACATATTATACCACCCTATAAATGGATTGAGCAAATGTCTGCCGAACTGGAAGCCGGCTCAAGTTATGTTATAGCAGAAGCCCGCGAAGCCGGTAATGTGGGTATTTACCGTGGCAGCGGCGAGGTACGTGAGGGGCTGGTGCAGGAAATACTTACCAAAATACCCGGCGAACGTATAATTTGGGAAGCGCCGCAAAAAGCACAGCAATTGTATTTTCTTGAACTGCTTGGTTGCAATGTAAACCTTGGTAATATAGCGCCAACAGAGGTAATTCCGCTGGAGGCAATGCGTGTTGGCCTGCGCGGCGATACTTTTACGCTTTACCTGGATAAATAAAAATATTTATGCGTGAATACGGGTTAATAGGTTTCCCCCTTTCTCATTCTTTTTCCCAAAAATATTTTACTGAGAAGTTTGTGAAAGAGGGGATTTTAGATGCTGTGTTTCACGCTTTTTCAATTCCGCAAATTTCTGACCTTGATGAGGTATTGCAGCAGCACCCGGCATTAAAAGGTTTTGCCATAACCATACCATATAAAAGGGCTGTAATAAGTTATTTAACCGAAACATCAAACGCGGTAAAAAAAACAGGCGCCTGTAATTGCGTAAAAATTGAGGGCGGTATACTTACAGGGTTTAATACCGATGTAATAGGGTTTGAAAATTCTTTCATAACACAACTGCAACCTCACCACACAAAAGCGCTTATACTGGGCACCGGCGGTGCAGCTTCGGCGGTTGAGTTTGTGCTGGATAAACTGGGGTTGCCTTACCTATTTGTTTCCAGGACGGCCAATCCTGAAAAAAATATTTTGGGGTATGATGAGGTAACTGCGGATGTAATAAAAGATTACCCGGTTATTATCAATTGCACACCGCTGGGTACTTACCCAAAAACTGACGCAGCGCCGCCAATACCTTACGAAGCGGTTAGCAGCAGCCATTACTTATTTGACCTTGTTTATAACCCCCCTGTTACCAAATTTTTGCAATACGGTAAAGATGCAGGCGCAGCAACACAAAATGGTTATAACATGCTGGTGATACAAGCCGAAGAAAACTGGAAAATTTGGAACGGGTATAATTGACGTACCTGCGCAGCGCGTGTTGCCAGGGTTTTGTATGACGAAGGAGTGATTTTTTGAAAAGTCAACCTTGACAAATCTATAAAAAAGTAAGGAAGATTACAAGGGCACCAAACCCGCTTGGGAAACTTAATGTACTGCATTAATAAATTTGTAGCTACAGCACTAACTTCTCCTTCACACTTTCCGGTACACGCGCCATTTTTTGATTGGTGTAGTCATAACAAAGTATGCCCGTTTTAGCTTTACCTGCTATAATAGCCTTATCGTTCTTTATAACCTCCATTTTGTAAAACAGGTCAAAACCAAATTTATCAAACCCGCCCGCTGTAACATGTATGCGAACAATGTCGCCGTAGCCAAGCTGTTGTTTAAATTCAATGGCAGCATCGGTTATAATTATTCCCAGGCCTTCTATATTCATTTCTTCGTAGCCATAATGCAAAAAGTACTGTTGCCTTGCTTCCTGTATGAGCGATAAAAAACGATCATTGCCCACATGCCCGCCATAATTGAGATCGGTAATACGTACGGCAATATCAGTTGCGAAAGTAAAATTTTCGGGCAGGTTTATTTTTATGCGGTCCATGCAGTGGTAATTGGTTAATCAACAGGAACCCTGGTTTGTTGTTCATCAACGCCCTTTAGAAATTCTACCAACTTATCAACCGCTTTCCTGCGGTGGCTGAACTCATTCTTCTCATCCATCGTCATCTCTGCAAAAGTCTTATCGCTGCCTTCAGGTATAAAAACAGGGTCATAGCCAAAGCCTTTGTCCCCGCGGGGCGTTTCAATTATTTTGCCTTTGCATTCACCTTCAAAGCAATATTCGTGCGTGTGCCATATAAGCGCAATAACTGTTCTGAAACACGCACTTCGCTGCTGTTTGCCCTGCATATTGGCCAGTAGCTTGTTAATATTAGCGTTAAAGTCCCTGCTGTCCCCCGCGTAGCGGGCGCTTTTAACACCGGGCTCGCCATTCAATGCTTCAACCTCAAGCCCTGTATCCTCGCTAAAACAGTTCTTACCGGTCATTTTATGTATCGTGGCAGCCTTTTCTGATGCGTTGGCCTCCAGTGTGTCAAATGGCTCGGGAATATCAATATTTATCCCTGCATCTTTAAGCGTTAATATAGTAAAGCCATTACCGATAATTTGTTTTATTTCATCAGCTTTATGCTGGTTGTTACTGGCGAATATTATTGTATGTGCAGCCATTGTATTAATTATTTATTAGTGCCTGCGTCACCTGGTTTAAAAGCTTATTCTCTTTAAACTATCCCACAATTTCCGTTTCTCGGCTTTTATGGCGTTGGTGGTAGCCGTAAGGCCTGCCAGTGTTTCTAACGGCGCAGAAAGCAGTGTACATCCTGCGTAATTTTGCACCTGGTAAGGCGGAATAGTAAAGGGCAGCCCCAGTTGCGTAGTGGTTACCCCAAACATTATAACATGCCGGGCGTTTAATTGTTGCTTAAGCTCAGTAAACGAAACCGGGTTGTTGTGCATATTAACAATTGCCGTGTCGCCCAGGTTTATCTCCAGTCCGCCCAGCATCCTGCTTAATGTTTCAAGCCATTCTTCATTAATAAAAACCGCGTTCTCATCTTTAGCCACAATTACAATGCCCTTTTTATTGTCGCCTAAAAACCATTTTTTTTGCGCCGTTTGTACAGTTTTTGGTTCATCTGCTTCCTCAATTTGCGTAATTTGCGCAGGTTGTTGTGTTTGCGGCGTATCCGCATCCCCGGTAATCACCAGGGTATCTTTATACAGCCCCGCAATAACAAAACCTGGTAATTGTACGTTCATATAAATTTATTAACGCTTGTTAGTTTTTTTCTTTTCTTTGCAACAAAAGTAAATGTTATGACAGAAGCTTTAGACATACTTGTAACAAAAGTGGAAAGAAGTAAGTTAAATGAAATGAATTTTGACGAGTTGCCTTTTGGCCGCTATTTTACCGACCACATGCTGGAAGCTGATTATGAAAACGGTGAATGGAAAAATGTTGAAATTAAACCTTACCAGCCCCTGCTGCTTGAACCATCCCTTGCGGCCCTGCATTATGGCCAGGCCATTTTTGAAGGTATTAAAGCTTATAAGGATGATAACGGCGATGCATTTATTTTTCGCCCCTATGATAACCTGCGCAGGTTTAACCTTAGCGCAGAACGCATGAACATGCCCGAAGTGCCTGAAGAAATATTTATTGACGGCATGAAGAAACTGATTGATGTGGATAATAACTGGATACCCCGGCGCAAAGACTTTGCATTGTATATACGCCCAGTAATGTTTGCCACCGACCAATTTTTAGGCGTGCGGCCCTCCCAAACATACAAGTTTTTAATAATACTCAGCCCCGTAGGCCCTTATTTTGCTGCGCCGATGAAAATACTGGTGGAAGAAAAATATACACGTGCAGCTCCCGGTGGCGTTGGTTTCAGCAAAAACGCCGGTAACTATGGCGGCAGCCTTAAAGCGGCTACCGATGCAAAAGCAAAAGGATACGACCAGGTGCTGTGGACAGATGCTTTTGAGCACAAATGGCTGCAGGAAGTGGGTATGATGAATGTTATGTTTTTAATTGGCAATAATGTAGTTACCCCCAACCTTGATGAGGGCACTATACTGGCCGGTGTTACCCGGGACAGTGTAATGACCATATTGAAAGAAATGGGCTATAAGGTGGAAGAAAGGAGAATAAGTATTGACGAAGTAATGGAAGCCTACAAGGCCGGTACGCTTAAAGAGGTATTTGGCACGGGCACAGCGGCTGTAATTGCCCCTGTAAAGGAACTGCGCTATAAAGATTTTGTAATGCAGTTTGATACTGCCAGCTTTAAAGCCGCCCCCGCTGTTAAAGCAAGGCTGTCTGCCATAAGGGAAGGCAAAGCGCCCGACGAATACGGCTGGCTGGTAAAAATATAAGTTGTGTGAAGTGTTTGGTTTATATAACGGCCTGCGCTACCGCAGGCCGTTTTTGATTTGCAGGGAGTAACAACTTCCTATTGTGGGTGAGACCTTGAAGGTTTTGGCTGACCGGTTTAGCTGTTGTTACATGCCTCGGAAACCTTCAAGGTTTTGTACCCCGGTCTTCCAAACCCTCACAGCATCTTATACATCTTCCCCGGCAGGGAAGCAATTACGCTTTGCAGTTCAAGCGTAAGTATGGCGGCGGCCACAGTGCTGCTGCTCAGCCCGCTTTTTAGGTACAGTTCATCAATATGCACAAGGTCTTTTTCCTTCAAAATATCAACAATAACCTGCTCTTCTTTATTCAATTCAATAAACAGTTCTTTTTGCACTTTTTGCTTTTGTTTACGCCTTTCCCAGCCCAGGTTTTCAGCCAGTTGCTGTGTATCGGTCAATAATATCGCGCGGTTATTCTTTATTAAGTAATTACAGCCTTCGCTTTTTTCCTCGTTAATCCTGCCGGGTATGGCAAATACGTCGCGGTTGTAGCCGTTTGCCAGCGCTGCCGTTATCATACTCCCGCCTTTTAAAGCGGTTTCTATTACAATAGTCGCATCAGCCATGCCGGCAACAATACGGTTGCGCCGGGGAAAGTTGTGTTTATCAGCCTTCATTTCCTTCCTGAATTCCGTCAGCAACCCGCCATTTTGCAGCATTTCCTTTGCCATGCTTTTATGGTGCGCAGGGTAAATACGGTCTAAACCGTGTGCCAATACGCCCACAGTAGGTAAACTGTTATGCAGCGCGGCTTTATGTGCTATCGCATCAATGCCGTAAGCAAGCCCGCTTACAATTAATACATTGTAAGCTTTTAGCTCTTCCACCAGTGTGTCTGTTACCTGTTTGCCGTATTCGGTATAACTTCTTGTACCAATGATGCTGATTATTTTTGAGGCGTTAAGGTTGGCATTGCCGCGATAGTACAAAAGGGGTGGCGCATCATAACAATGCAGCAACCGCTGCGGGTAATCTTTATCTGTTATAAAAAGGGGCTGAATTTTATATTTTTCAATAAAAGTTATTTCTGCCTCCGCTTCCGCAAAATTGTCAAAATCCTTTATGGCGTTGATTTTTACATCGGTAATGCCTTCTATGGCAATGAGTTCCTTTCTTTTTGCTGTAAAAACTGTCTTAGCGTCGCCAAAATGGTCAATCAATGCCTTTGTATGTACAGGCCCAATGCTGGGTATAAGGGTAAGGGCAATTTGATGTAAAAGGTTGTTGGCCATGGCTACCTGCAAATAGTGTTTGGGCTAAAGATATATTTTTATTGATACTTATGTACGGGCGGTAGTTTGTTTTTCCAGTGGGTTTTTGTACACCCACAGCACCCCTACCAGTGACACTACCAGCGTGATGAAGAAAAACGTGATACTGATGCTTACGCTTTGATTTTTGTTAAGCAACAAGGCCGTACTGCCCCAAACAAACACTATCTCTCTTGTGCCTAAAGGGCCAATAGAAACAGGTAAGATGACTACGATTGAAGACAGCAGAAAGATAAGGAGATATGCCGCCTGCTGTGCTTCAATATGCAGCCCCTGCATAATGCACCATGCACAGGCCACCTGCAGCGCCTGTACAGTTATACCCAGCCACAGCGTGCTCCAGAAGCTCCTTAAAAATGCCTGGAATAATTTTTTTATAAGCAGGTAATACACAAACAAGGCGGGTATAATGGCTATTAACAACAGCAACGCTATTGTGTTGCCGGTAAATAAAAAATAGTAATAAAAAATAGCGAGCAGCCCAAGGCCTACAACGCCGCTCACCCGGTCTAATATAATTGCTGCTGTCAACTGCTTTGCAGAGAAATTATACGTGCGGTTTAGTAATATTATTTTATACGCGTCACCGCCAATGCCTCCAGGCAAAAAAAGATTATAAAACATGCCGAGCCAGTACAGGCGCAGGTTGGTTTTTTCCGTAAGATTTACGCTAATGTTCCTGAAATAAATATTCAGCCGGAAGGATGCCACCACTTTAGATGCAATAAACATTACCGTAGCGCATATTAACCAAAATGCATTACCATGTTGCATTAGGGTAAAACTTTTTGCCCACTCTATTTTACCGCTAACATACCACAGGCAAATGCCGGTTACCAGCACCTTAACTGCTAACTTTAACCAGCCGGGCATTTTTTTTATAAACGACATTCAGTAAATATAATCAGTAATTTATTGTTGATCGGCCCGGCTCCAAATACGTTTTATTTTGTACTCTTTTTTGTCAGAAGCTTCGTAATAAGTACGCATGCTTATATGGGCCAGTATGCCTATGGTCATTAGCTGTATGCCCCCTAACAATAACAACATGCCCAATATTAATAAAGGGCGGTTCCATATATTATGGCCCGTTATTTTTAAGGCCAGGAAGTACATGTTAATTAATATGCCGAGAAAAAGGCAAACAAAGCCAAGCGTACCAAACAGGTGCATGGGTTTTTGGCTGTACCTTCTGAAAAAAACAAGCATAACAAGGTCGCTCATTACCCTGAAAGTTCTGCCTAAACCATATTTTGATTTTCCAAACTGGCGGGGGTGGTGCTTTACATCAACCTGCGTTATAAGCGCCCCCTGCATTGATGCTATTACGGGTATAAAGCGGTGCATTTCGCCGTGCAGGCCCAGGTCTGTAGCAACATCATGTTTAAATACTTTAAGCGTGCAGCCGTAGTCCTTAATATACACTTTTGTCATCCGGCGTATGATAGCGTTTGCAATACGGCTGGGCATTTTGCGCAAAAAGGCGCCGTCTTTCCGGTCTTTACGGTTGCCTGCAACTATATCCCAGTCCTCTGTTTTTATTTTTTCCAGCATCATGGGAATGTCGGTTGGGTCGTTCTGCAGGTCGCCGTCCATTAAAGCTATATATTCTCCCCTCGCATTATCAATCCCTGCTGCCATGGCTGTACTTTGACCGTAATTTCTTTTAAGCTCTATAAGTACAACCCGGTCATCTATTAATTGTTTTATTTTGGCTCTCGTACTGTCCGTTGAGCCGTCGTCAACAAATATCAATTCATAATCCAGGCCGTTCAGCGCTTCCTTTGTTGCTTTAACCAGCGGCTGAATATTGTCCTCTTCGTTCATTACCGTCACTATCACAGATAGTTCTTTGATGTTTTCCATATTCGCGCTCAAAGGTAAGGTTGAATTGCTGATTTGATGGTTGGCCCGTTTTAAGTTTTACGGTAACCGTAAATGTAAAATGATGGCTATATTTGCCCCGCCAGACAGAACAGGTATGCGCATATTAAGATTGAAGTGCTGCATGCCCGTATATAAACCAATTATAATATAACCCAGGTATGAGAAAACAAATAGCCGCAGCCAACTGGAAAATGAACTTAACCCTTCAGCAGGGCGAACAATTACTGGATAATTTATTGGGCAGGGAATATAGCTTAACCGGCAGCCGCCAGGTGGTATTTGCCGTACCTTTTCCTTACCTGGCAATGGCTGAGAAAAAGGTTAAAGATGTGCAGCATGTTTTTATAGCGGCGCAAAACTGCTACAGCAAAAAATCCGGGGCTTATACGGGAGAGGTTTCAGTTGAAATGCTGGCATCGCTAGGTGTGGAGTTTGTAGTGCTTGGGCATAGTGAAAGAAGAGAATATTTTGCAGAGAGCAACAAATTTTTAGCTGATAAGCTGGATATAGCGCTGGAATACCGGCTGACGCCAATATTTTGCTGCGGTGAGCCGCTGAATATCCGGGAGGAGGGCACCCAAAATGAATATGTGGCTAAACAGCTTGAAGATTCATTATTTCATCTTGATGAAGAGGCAGTACAAAAGATAGTGATTGCTTATGAGCCCATTTGGGCGATAGGAACGGGTAAAACCGCCACGAGCGCGCAGGCGCAGGAAATGCATGCCTGGCTGCGTTCAGTATTAGCCTCTAAATATGGCGATGCCGTTGCAGCGAATATTTCAATACTATATGGTGGAAGTGTAAAAGCCAACAATGCGGTTGAACTGTTTTCCCAGCCTGACGTTGACGGAGGCCTTGTTGGAGGAGCATCGTTAATCGCAGACGAGTTCGCTGCAATTATTAATGCCTTAAAGTAAAAGTGATGAGCCACCATTTGCGGCATGAAAAAAATTGCCTTAACTGTGGCGCACAAATAACCAGCCGGTATTGCAGTGAATGCGGCCAGGAAAATATTGAGCCGAAGGAGACATTCGGTAACCTGGTACATCATTTTGTTGGCGATATAACCCATTATGATGCTAAGTTTTTTCTCACCCTTAAATACCTTCTTTTTCGTCCCGGTTTTTTAACAAACGAATATGCCAACGGGCGCAGAACGCGCTACCTTAACCCTATAAGGATGTACGTTTTTATCTCTGTGCTTTTTTTCCTGGCGCTTTTTTTTAAAACGGGCGGCGAAGAAATGCCGGCGCCTGGTAGTTATAACGTACATTATATAAACAAGGCACGACAACAACTGGCAGACAGTTTAAGAAATAGCAGCGATACAATTGCCACTGTTACTGCTTATGACAGCCTTAAAAAGGCGGTAATAAGCGCTATTGCCAATAAGTTGGACACGCTTGCCGTAAAAGATACTACCGAGGCTATTGGCCTTGCCATTAGCGACAAGGGGGTGAAGTTTACGTTGATAGAAAATAAATACAATAGCGTAGCAGAGTACGATTCGACCCAGGCAACCCTGGCGCCGGAAAAGAGGGATAAAGGGTTTTTCCGCTGGATGCTGCGCACCAATATAAGTTTGAAAAGCCGTTATGGAAGCAGGAGCCAGGTAGTAGTGGGAGAAAATTTTGAGCACAACCTGCCAAAAATGATGTTTGTGCTGCTGCCTTTATTTGCATGGTTTATTTATATATTTCACAGCAGGAAAAAATATTACTACGCACAGCACGCCATATTTTCAGTGCACTTTCATTCATTTATGTTTGTGCTGTTTCTGCTGATTACATTAGTCACCTGGATTTTTCCGGGTATAGACGATTTGGTGCTGCTGGTACCTGCTGTTATTATCCTATTTTTGTATCTTTCCCGCGGTCTTCAAAAAGCATATAGCCAGTCATTTTTCAGCGCCTCAGTTAAAACTGCCGTTATAGGGCTTATGTATATTATCTCGCTGCTTATTTGTATTATTGCTTTAGCGTTTATTAATTTTTTCACTGTGTAGCGGCGCGGTTGCCGGGTACTCTTTATACATAGCCAAGAAAACTGATGAATTTAAAAAAGCTGCTGGTACAAAGCCTTTTATGGAGGAGTTTTTATTTTGCTTCCGTGTTGCTTGTTAATGTTTTTTTATCAAGGTTTTTACGCGCATCGGCCACCGGCAACCTTTACTATTTAACAAGTATTTTTTCGCTTATCCAGTTAGTAGCAGGCATCAGCCTTGAGTCAGGTATAACTTTTTTTGCCTCGGGCAAACTTATCAGCTTCAACAAATTATTGTGGTTGTCAGTTGCGTGGAGTTTTATTATAGGCCTGCTTGTTTTAACAGGCGCGTTTTTCTTTTTGTACTATGTGCAAAACAGCCCTGTGTATAATGTGGTGCAATACTGCTTTTTTATTGTATGTTACATTACAGGCATACTGTTAACCAATTATTGCTGCGGTTTGTTTTATGTGCAGGATAACTACCTGCTGCCAAATATAATTCTTGGAACGCTGAATATTTTTTTGGTGCTCACCATTGTTTTTACAAGCCGCACGGCCGGCGATGCAGCGGTTAACCATGTTACATACCGTTATTTCCTGGTATTCTTTTTACAGGGTATTGCCCTTGTTATCGCGTTCATGTACAAAAATAAAAGCTGGCGGCAATTTTCAATCCCACACTTTACCGACTTGTTGAAATTAGCCCGCTATTCGCTGATTGCCCTGGCCGCTAATATTATTTTCTTTCTTGTGTACCGCATTGATTATTGGTTTGTGCATATAAACACCGCGGTATGTACTGCCAGCGATCTCGGTAATTATATACAGGTGTCAAAACTTGGGCAGCTACTGCTGATTGTGCCGCAAATTATGGCAAGTGTAATTTTTCCCAAATCTGCCAGTACCTCCGACAGGGCTGAACTAAATAGCTCAGTAATGATAATTGCAAGGCTGTTTTCCCAGTTATACCTTGTTATTATTATCCTTGCCGCATTATTTGGCGGAACGTTTTTTACCTTCATTTTCGGTAAAACGTTTAACCGCATGCAGGCGCCTTTTTTAATTATAATGCCGGGTATATTTTGCCTGTCTGTCTTGGCGTTGTTGTCTGCCTATTTTTCAGGTAAGGGTAATTTAAAAGTTAATGTTGCCGGCGCCTCTGTGGCTCTTGTCGTTGTGATAGTGGGAGATTATTTCCTGGTGCCGGTGTTGGGAATCATCGGGGCGGCAATAGTAAGTACGCTGGGTTACTTTACAAACCTGCTTTATTCACTCTTGCGCTTTTATAAGGATTATTCTATTAGCTGGGGAGACTTTTTTACATGGAAGAAAGATGACTACAGGTGGCTTAAATCATTAATAACAGGCAAATAGGATGTGTATGATGAAAGTGTTGTGGCTTACAAGCTGGTATCCTAATAAACTGGATGCAACTAATGGCGATTTTATACAGCGCCATGCAAGAGCCGCATCGCTGTTTTGCAATGTTCATGTAATTCACCTGGAAGCAGATAAGAATAATGTGCTTGCAAATAAAACGGAGGTCTCCGTTACCGTACAAAACAACCTGGTAGAAGAAATAGTGTTATACAAATTGTCCCGCATACCGTTGGCAGGTAAACTCTTCTCTTATCACAGGTATCTTTTACTTTTTAAAAAGCATATTAAAGCGTACATCAAACAATATGGCAAACCGGCGATAGTACACGTACATGTGCCTATGAAGGCCGGTATACTGGCTTTGTGGGTAAAGAAAAAATTCGGCATTCCCTATATAGTAACGGAACACTGGGCTATATACAATAATGAGGCGCCCGATGCTTTTAAAAACCGAAGTTTTCTTTTTAAAAGTTATACGCGAAAAATATTATGTGGCGCGGCTTTATTCACACCCGTGAGCCACGAACTGGGTAAAGCAGTGCAGCAACTGGTTGCACCGGTGCGTTACACCGTAATACCTAATGTTGCAGATACGGTACTATTTAATTATGCAGGCAGAAACGCTCAGCGGTGGAGCCGGTTTACTTTTTTGCACGCCTCAACGCTCGGTTACCAGAAAAACCCTGGAGCGATATTAAGAGCGTATCAACGGCTTTGTGCTTTATATCCCGGCGCATTATTGATTATGGCAGGATATGCTGATGCTCTTCCCCGATATGCAGTGGAACTGGGTATCCCCCCTGGTAATATTGCGTTTACAGGATTTGTTCCTTACGAAGAAGTGGCTGTTTTGATGAAGAAAAGTGATGCCTTTGTTATGTTCAGTCATTACGAAAACCTGCCATGTGTAATTACAGAAGCCCTTTGCTGCGGCCTGCCGGTAATATCAACAAATGTAGGTGGCATACCCGAGGTTATTGACACAAGTAACGGAATTCTTGTAAACCCCGGCGACGAAGACGCTCTTTTTAAAGCGATGACAGAGGTTTATGCAAATAAGGAGAGGTTTAATAATTCCATAATATCAGGAAAAGCCACCGCGCAATTTTCCTCCCACATGGTTGGCGGGCAGATTAATGAGGCTTATAAATCTGTTAGGAATAATTGAACACATCGCCCTGGTAAACAATAAGTTGTAAGATAAACAATGCTGTTACCGCATACAGGAAGTAGTTAATATAATTATTTGCCCGCATAAAGTTTTTTCTCTTTACGTTGGCAGTATTGAATTTGTCACGGGTGTAAATTCTAAAGAAGCTTATTATTATGGCAGGCAGATTGAAGCCTTTATTTGAGACGACAAAAAACACTTTTGCAATAATAGCAATTCCTGCCAAAATATAAAGAGCAGGCATTACCAGGTGTAATATTTCGAGTATTTGATCCATTTTTGGGGCTTTAGAATAATTTCTACGGTAAGCAGCTCGTCGGTAGCAGTTAAACAGGGTAAAAAAAACTTACTGTTTCAGCACACTAAGATAATATATTATTCATCAAATTCATCATTAAGCAATGATTATCTTTGCATTACTATGGATGAGATTAGAAACTTTTGCATAATAGCGCATATTGACCACGGGAAAAGCACCTTGGCAGACCGTTTACTGGAATATACGAAGACAATCGGGGAAAGGGATATGATGAACCAGGTGCTTGATGACATGGACCTGGAAAGAGAAAAGGGCATTACCATAAAAAGCCACGCTATACAAATGCAGTATAGTTATAATGATAAAAATTACAGCTTTAACCTTATTGACACACCGGGCCATGTTGACTTTAGCTACGAAGTAAGCCGTGCGCTTGCCGCCTGCGAAGGCGCTTTACTGCTGGTTGATGCAACACAGGGCATCCAGGCACAAACCATCAGCAACCTGTACCTTGCCATTGAAAACGACCTGGAAATAATACCTATTATCAATAAAATTGATATGGATGGGGCGATGATACCCGAGGTTAAAGACCAGATAATTGAATTAATCGGCTGCAAGGAGGATGAAATATTACTTGCCAGTGGTAAAACAGGCGTGGGTGTTGAAGCTATACTGGAAGCCATCGTAAAAAGAATACCTGCCCCTAAAGGTAATCCGGCGGGCAAACTGCAGGCGCTTATATTTGATAGTGTTTTTAACAGCTTCAGGGGTATTATAGCGTATTACCGTGTATTTAATGGTGTATTAAAGAAAGGCGCAAAAGTTAGATTTGTTGCCACTGATGCCGAATACGATGCTGACGAAGTGGGCATTTTAAAACTTGGCCTTGAGCCCAAGGCTGAAATACGTGCCGGCAATGTTGGTTACATTATTACCGGTATTAAAAATGCCAAAGAGGTTAAAGTGGGGGACACCCTTACACTGGTAGATGACCCTGCCGAACCGATTAAAGACTTCGTAGAAGTAAAACCAATGGTTTTCGCCGGCATATTCCCGGTGGAAACGGAAGATTTTGCAGAGCTTAGGGAGTGCATGGACAAATTACAGTTAAACGACGCGTCGCTCACATACGAGATTGAAACATCCCAGGCCCTGGGTTTTGGTTTCAGGTGCGGGTTCCTCGGCCTGCTGCACATGGAGATAATACAGGAAAGGCTGGAGCGTGAATTTAACCAAACTGTTATTACAACTGTACCCAACGTTAGCTTTAACGCATACACCAGCAGGGGGGAGAAGATTATTGTAAACAACCCGGCAGAAATGCCTGACCCAACCAAACTGGATAGGATAGAAGAACCATTTATTCGCGCCCAGATAATAACATTGCCGGCGTACATAGGTAATATTATGACGCTGTGCCTCGGCAAGCGCGGCATACTTGTCAACCAAAGCTATTTAACTACTACGCGCGTGGAGCTTATTTTTGAAATGCCCCTTACGGAAATTGTGTTTGACTTTTACGACAAGCTGAAAAGCAATACCCGCGGGTATGCTTCGTTCGACTATTCCCCCATTGGCTACCGCGAAGCGGATATTGTTAAGATGGATATTTTGCTGAACGGTGATAAAGTAGATGCATTAAGCGCGTTAATTCACCGGGGCCGCGCGGAAGACTTTGGCAGGAAGCTTTGTGAAAAACTGAAAGAGCTTTTGCCACGCCAGCAATTTTTAATTGCTATACAGGCGGCTATTGGCGCAAAAGTAATTGCCCGCGAAAACATAAGCGCTATGCGTAAAGATGTTACTGCTAAATGTTACGGCGGCGATATAAGCCGTAAACGCAAACTGCTGGAAAAGCAGAAAGAAGGTAAAAAGCGCATGCGGCAAATAGGCAGCGTTGAAATACCGCAGGAAGCATTTTTAGCCGTATTGAAACTTGACTAAAAACGCTCCAGGTTTTATTACTTCTTTATCAATATTACCACAAGCTTTTTGGATATGCTCCTGATGCTACAAGCGCATCAATGCTCGCCTGTACAACTGGGGCATCTTCTTTATATGTAACACCAAA
The DNA here is from genome assembly GCA_035550215.1 of Chitinophagaceae bacterium. Lineage (GTDB taxonomy): Bacteria > Bacteroidota > Bacteroidia > Chitinophagales > Chitinophagaceae > JABDFW01. The sequence continues at coordinate 131,540 of DASZPM010000008.1, forward strand.
CCATTTTGCTGAAGTAGGTATCATTTTTATCACACCCAATCCTGACTTAATAAAATAATCAGCCATGGTAGGTATCAAAAATTCGGCTTTGGGATTATGCATGTTTTTGTCTAAGAAAGCGCCAAATTCCCTTTCACACATATCAATATATGCCGGCCCGAAGCAAAAATAGTTCATGCTCACTTTGGTTGATTCCGGCAATTCGGTCAATGTTTCATTTTCCTCAAATACCATCACCCCGTCTTTCCTGTATATTTTAAGGCGTTCGGTAATGCTCGTCATTTCATTGTTATCGTTAACAGTAATAACGCCCCGGCTTACGCTGCCATGTTCGCTTAGTGTGTTGGCAAGTTCATAGCCAACTACAGCCATTGTTTGGTCATTATACTGGTTAACTATAAAGTCATAAGCTTTTACAAAAGCATCTTTACCATAAAAGTCGTCGGCATTAATTACTGCAAAAGGCCCGGTAACAGTGCCTTTGCAACAAAGCACGGCGTGCGCTGTACCCCATGGTTTTACACGGTCTGCAGGTATTTGCCTGTCGCCAATAAAAGAATTAAGGCTTTGGTAAACATACCCTGTTTCAATTTTGCCTGCAAGTTTTGGTTCAAATGCCGCTTTAAAACCTTCAGCAAAATCTTCACGAATAATAAACACAACCTTTTTAAAGCCTGCGGCTATGGCATCGTATATCGAATAATCCATAATAGTTTCGCCTGAAGGGCCGAACGATTGTGTTTGCTTCATGCTGCCGTACCGGCTGGCCATACCGGCCGCGAGAATTACTAAAGTAGGTTGCATTAGAATATTGTTTATGTTTTTGCGAAACTAAAAGTTTACACGCTATTTTGCAATAATAAATTTTTATAAACACTATTGCCGTTGCAAAACATACTTGATTTCAATAATGTTTCTACACAGCCGGTGCGCGCGCATTGGCTGCCTGCAGCAATCACTTTGAACGTTTTGCGGCTTGATAAAATTCACCCCATTGTAAGCGGCAACAAATGGTTTAAACTTAAATATTATCTTGAAGAAGCAAAGCAAACCGGCTTTAAAACGGTGGCCACTTTTGGGGGCGCATATTCTAATCATATCATCGCTGCAGCCTTTGCCTGTAAGGCTTCGGGGTTCAGCAGCATTGGCATAATACGTGGCGAAAGGCCGCCGGTTTTATCATCAACACTGCAATACGCCGCCGGGTATGGCATGCAGTTGCAATTTGTAAGCAGGCAATCTTTTAACAATAAAGAAAATATCAAATCGCAGTTCCCCGGCGTTTATTGGATTGATGAAGGCGGTTATGGATTGCAGGGTATGTGCGGCGCCGGTGAAATAATGCAATTGGTTGATGACGCAGAAAAATACTCGCATATCGTTTGCGCGGTTGGAACAGGCACTATGTTTGCAGGCATTGTGCGCAGCGCTGCTGCAGGGCAAAGGGTAATAGGTGTAAGCGTGTTGAAGAATAACTTTTCTATTTTCAACGAGGTGCAGGCATTGCTGGATAAACAAATAATAAAGGCTGATTTTGATATTGTGCACGGTTACCATTTTGGCGGTTATGCAAAGCACCCGCCGGCATTGATTGACTTTATGCACCTTGTATGGAACACCGTTAACCTGCCCACTGATATTGTTTATACCGCTAAAACGTTATATGCAATACAGCAGCTTGCGTTGCAAAACACCATACCTGTTGGCAACCGGGTGCTGATGATTCATAGTGGCGGCTTGCAGGGTAATACTTCCCTGCAAAAGGGGGTGTTACCATTTTAATAACACAGCGCCATGTATATTTGCAAACATAATTAATGGGAGAGATGTTTAAATTTGGCATAACTGCAGTTTTTACAGCAATTATCATTCATTCAGCAGCGCAAAACGCATTACCTGATTTTTCAGTAGACAGCCTTGGTAAAAATCGTATTCGTGTTAGCTGGATTAATCCTTATGGTTCGGGTCTTGTGCAGGTTAGTGTGCAATCTTCTTACGATAGTGTAAAAGACTTCAGAACATTCTTCTCGGCAACTTCACCGCAATTACCGCAAAACGGTGTGCTTGATAACCGCCCCGGCGGAAAATTATATTACCGTATTTTTTACGCCTTTTCGGGTGGCAGTTACGCGTTTACAAAGTCAAAAAGACCGGGCACTGGCCCTGTTGTACAGACTGATGAGCCCAACGCCAATGTTATTACGCAGCCGCCGCCGGTAGATGTTAATGCCCCTTCCGTTTACGTGATGATAAATGCAGACGGCTTTCCCGAAGTAAAGCTGCCGAACGCCGCCACAAAAAAATATAAGCTGATATTTTTTGATGAAAATCATAACCGGCTGTTCAGCCTCAACAAAATTACAGACCCTGACCTGGTGCTTGATAAAACCAATTTTTTACACGCGGGCAATTTTTATTTTGAGTTATATGACGGTGACAAGCTGGTAGAGAAAAATCATATATACCTGCAGAAAGATTTTTGAGGCTGCCGCTTATCACAGTCAATAAAACGCACTGCTAAAAGGGTGTTTTATACCAATACGGCTTCAAAAACTTCTTCAAAATGCCGCTTTACTTTTTGTTTAACCTCGGCCATGGGTATAGTATGCCCAACCTCTTTTGCCAGTGATGTAACCTGTTTGTTTTGAATACCGCAGGGTATGATAAAATTAAAATAGTCCAGGTTAGTGTTAACGTTCAGCGCAAAACCATGCATGGTAACCCAGCGGCTGCAGCGTATGCCCATGGCACAAATCTTACGCTCCCTGCCACGTATGGCAGCATCCAGCCAAACGCCCGTTTCACCGGCGCTTCTTTCTCCTTTAAGGCCATAATCTGCAAGGGTAAGTATTATCACCTCCTCAAGGCTGCGCATATACCAGCCCAGGTCGGTTTTAAAATGTTCAAGGTCAAGTATGGGGTAACCAACCAGTTGTTCCGGCCCGTGAAAGGTAATATCGCCGCCACGGTTTATGTGGTAATACTCAATGCCTTTTTTAGCAAGGGTGGCTTCATCCAGCAACACATTGACTGGTTTGCCGTTTTTACCTAGGGTGTACACGGGGTTATGCTCCGTAAAAAGCAGCCGGTCAATTGTTTGGCCGCCAGCCCCGCCGTTATCCGCCATATTTCTTGCCGCCGCCTTAATGCCTGTATTATGCTGCAGCAGTTCCTCCTGGTAATCCCATGTTTCCTTATATGCGGTCAATCCAAGGTCGCTGAATATCACTTTTTTCATCACAGCAAATATAACCAATCGGCTGGGTAGGCTGCTTACGGAGGGAGGAAAATCAGGGTCTCGCGGCTGTAGTTTTTTGGGAAAAAGGAGGACAAGGGAGGAATGTAAAAAGTTGTAACTTATTTATTATCAATATATTAATATAAAAGATGACTATTTTTTTTCTTAATTCATTTGCCTTAAGCCTACATTTTGAAGCCCTTCCCTGAAATAAACCTTCGTAAAAATTCTCCATCTCATTCTCATTCCACTTTATCGGGGAGGAAAAAGGAGGAATGCAAAAATGATTAACTGTCTATTTTTCAATTAGTTATCTATAAAAATGAAATTTTTTTACACAACTTGGAGACCACTTTTATCATGTGTTTCCGTTCAATATTTCAAAGACCTTGTCGGTATTTATAAATAGCAAAAACGCTGTTTTGTCCGCTTAAAAAGGGAAATATTTTTTGGGGTAGTTGGTTGCAGATGTTGCCATACGGGCCGGGCTTGTAAGGAAAATTTCAGGAATGTTATTTGCATGTTTATGATAGAAATGCAGGTATTATCGAGCTTTAAAACAAATGTCATGACAGAAAATGAGATTATTGAGATGGTAAATAAAATATGCAAAGCATTTGAAAAACGTGAATTCAACAACTTTATAAGCCTTTTTTCCGATGACGTTGTTTTTGAAATTCCATTCAGCGCTGAAGGCGGAACCCGTTACGAGGGGCTATCAAAAATTAAAACGCATTTTGAAGGGGTAAACACAAGGCCCTGGGTAAAACTGGTGCAGCTTAACAGGGTATCTGCCCGGGTTTATGTAAGCACTACGCCCGGTATTATTACGGTGGAATATTTTAGCGAAGGCACTTCTTTAAAAGCCGGTAATTCTTTTACCCTCCAAACCTCAATAGCTGTAATACAAATAGCCGGTAAAAAAATAGTTCACTATAAAGATTTCCTCAATGTAAACGGGATAGCGAAAATAGCCGGTGCATAATTATCGCTGCGGGGGAGTTGAATAAAAACCACAGCGGCAGGATGTTCATGCCGAATTTATTTCGGCATCTCCTGTCACCTGCAGTTTTGTATGTTTTTGTAGAATTGGGCCAATATACTTTTACAGTCTCTTCGCAATATACAGGCTGGTAGCCATGTTGCGTATCACGCGGTTTTCAAACTGGTCGCGGGCAATAGTATTGATAGCATCAAGCAGTTGCGTCTTGTCTGTGCGGGCATTTACGTTAGAGTACGAGGCATACAGCGCCGTTGTTTGTTGTGCCGTAAGCACAAGCTGCCATTTGGCAGAAAAATATTCAACAGCGGTAAAACACCCGGTTTTTTCCAGGGCGGTAATGCGCGCCTGGGCATCCAGCCCAAATGGGAGCGGACGTGTGCCCAGGTCCTGGCTTACGGGGGTATCAAACAGGTTTTTGGTGGCTTCGTGAAAGGCATCCGGTATACCGGGGTAGCCAAATACATTCCAACAGGCCGCCCACCATCCGCCGGGGCGCAATAACCTGGCAATTTTGGCAAGCGCAGCATCTTCTTCCAGCCAGTGAAATGCAGTAGCACAAAAACCCAGGCTAAAACTGCTTTCCGGCAGCGGAGCATCTTCAAAGGGTAATGTATTTATTTGCAATGCCTCATCTTTAATGGTATCGCGTAAAAAAGCGGCAAGTCTTTTGTCCGGCTCAATAGCCACCAGGGGGTTGGCGCCTGCATCAAGCAGGCAGCGGGTGGCTATGCCTGTACCGGCGCCAATTTCAAAAACACGAGTGTTAGTATGCAGGCCGCAGCGCTCGCGCAGTGTTTCAAATACCCACGCAGGGTAAAGCGGGCGTGCAGCATGATACCCGGCAGGGTTATTGCCAAATGCCTCGCGGCCGTAACTTTTATCAAGTACCTGTTGCATGGGGGTAATAAAAATAAGGCTGCAATATACTTTGTGTAAAAGCTATGGGATATTAATATTTTGATAGGAAGATGGTATAGCAAGGATATAGCGCGATATCATGCCGAAATGACGCTGAAACAAATTCAGCACAGCAAGCCAGTAAGGTGTAAGCTTTTCCAAACATTCAACTGCATCCTCCAAACCAATTACACCGCCAGCCACCCCCCATTAATCTAGGTGTTCCGCAGCACATGGCGAAGAAATATAGCCCATTTCTCCTGAGCATTTAACCACAAACTATACGATGCAGCATTGAATATCCGCCGGAGGCGTCTTTTTTACATCTCCATAGCCAGTCATACCCAAATCAAGGCACAGGGTTACGGAGAAGACCAGTTGCTCTTATCTCAGAATAGCTTAAGCAGAGTGGCGGATCTGAATTAGTTGTGTCGACTTTTTCTCTTCGGATATACTTTTTTTGTATGATTATTTATAATTTCGTATTACTATGAGATTTTATCGTTAAAAAACCCCTTTCATATGTTAGTACGATTTGTTGTTTCAAACTTTTTGTCTTTTAATGAAGAGACAGAGTTTAATATGATATCTGGTGCATTTAAAACTCACCGGCATCACATTTATGATATTGGAAAAGTTAACGTCTTAAAGGCGAGTGCCATTTATGGCGCTAACGGTGCAGGAAAGTCAAATCTTATTCTGGCATTTGAATTTCTTAAGTCTTTAATTACTGAAGGTAAACTAACTCACTCAAGCAATAATATTAGATTTAAGTTGGATGAAAAAAATAAAGAAAAACCAACTATGTTTGAAATAGAGTTTTCTATATCTAAGAAAATTTATATTTATGGGTTAAAGATTCAAAACCAAAATATAATTGAGGAGTGGTTATTTGAATCTGGTGTTCTTCTTGAAGATAAATTAATATTTGAAAGAAAGCAAGGCAGAGGAAATAAACCTCTTATTAAAATAGCAGATAAATTCAACAAAAGCCAAAAGACGAAATTATTGATAGAGTTAATGAAGGATAATCTTCTCAACCAAAATGAACTCTTTTTGGGTAAGACAGACATACTCAAAATAAAAGTAATATCTGATGTTCGCGATTGGCTTCATGATAATCTCATTATCATTTTTCCAGGTGCTAAATTTAAGGCCTTAGCACATTCAATAAATTCGACACCTTTTAGGAAATTCGCAAACGAGTTATTGGAAACTTTTGATACAGGCATCAGTGAATTAAATCTTGAGACGATACCATTTGATAAATTTTTTGGAGAAGACGATGAAGAATTACGAAAAGACTTATTGGAACTTTTGGAAGATATTAAGGATGATGAGGTAATTTCTTTGGGATTAAGTGAAGACAACATTCTACTTGCTCGAGAAAATGGGAAAAATGTCGTGAAAAAGATCGTATCTATTCACAAAGATGGGGCAAATAAGAATGTTTCTTTTGAATTAGAAGAGGAATCTGACGGTACTCAAAGACTTTTAGATTTTATTCCTGCATTTCATGTGATTCTAAATTATAAGGTGACAGTAATTATTGATGAAATTGATCAAAGCTTACATCCTGCATTATTAAAGGCTTTGATTCATAAGATAATGTCTGATAATACGACAAAAGGACAACTAATATTCACAACACATGAATCGAATCTTTTAGATCTTGATATCTTTAGGCAAGATGAAATTTGGTTTGCAGAAAAGAATAGGCGTCACGGGAGTAGTCAACTATACTCGTTAAGTGAATTTAAGCCAAGATATGATTTGGATATTCGAAAAGGTTATCTGAAAGGCAGGTTTGGAGCCATTCCATTCCTTGCAAATTTAGATGAACTAAAATGGAACGAGATAAATGCGTAAGAAGAGAGGATATACCAGAGATATTCCAAAAGAATTGGTCCGAGATTATAGACTTTTTGCGATTGCATGCGAAGGTAGTAAGACGGAACCAACTTATTTTGGCCTTTTTAGACATATGTCAAATAGAATTGCGGTAGATATAATTGGGGAAATTGTTAGCGATGAAGAAATGCTCACCAAACTATCAGATAAATCGGCGCCAAAGTGGGTTTTGGATAGAGCGGTGAAATACATAGAGAAGGAAGGGCTCTCTAAGGAAGATTCCCTCTGGTTCGTTATTGACGTAGATAAATGGAAATTCGACCAAATCAAAGAAATAGCAGATTATTGTGATCAAAATTCGAATTGGAATATAGTATTAAGCAACCCGTGTTTTGAAATTTGGCTACATTTTCATTCCCAACAGCAAAAGCTAAACGAAAAGATTTCATGCAAGCAATTGAAAAATCTAATATCGAATTTTGACAAGGGCGGTTATGTTGCTTCAAAGTTTATTCCTCATCTTAGAAATGCAGTTCTGAATGCCAAGAATGCAGATTCGAACATTAATTTTTTTTTTCCAAGCGAGAATGAAACAAAGGTATATCAACTCGGAGAGGCCATTCTAACTATTATTGGATCTCATTTTGAGGAGTTTATTAATAATGTACTTCCGAGACTTTTGAACAATAATAGATCTCAAAGAACAAAACGCAAATAAACTGATTCCCTTCCTTGCAGCGTGTCTTTAGCAAAGTTTTCTTTGTTGTGCTTATTGATGTACCGGGACTTAGTCCCGTGAAGCTACCGAAAAGAAATGTGTTAAGTATGCCGTATAGCGTTACCGGTACCCCTGGTTTTCCGTCTTTTTACACCGCCAGCCATACCGCGGTAAAATGGCATATAGCCCCTGCTATTACAAAAAGGTGCCATACAGCATGGGTGTATTTATACCGGTCGAATATGTAAAAAAACGCGCCTATGGTATATACGGCGCCGCCAACACATATATACATCACTACCGGGTGGGGCAGTGCGTCAAAAAATTTATCACCGCCTGCAATCATTATCCAGCCCATTAATATGTAAATAATTGTACTCACAATTTCAAACCGCCCCGTAAACCTTATCTTAAAAAAAATGCCTGCTAAAGTTAGCCCCCACAATACGCAAAGCAACGTATGGCCAAAAGCGTTATTCATATACATTACTAAAAAAGGGGTGTAGGTGCCCGCTATAAGAAAGTAAATACTTATGTGGTCGCATATTTTAAAAAGCCTCCGCAATTCAGGCTTGCGTGTTATATGAAAAATAGCAGAACACGTAAATACCAATAAAAATGAAAAGCTGTAAATACACACGCTCGCAATACCAGGCGTATGGCGGTGTGTAATGGTTTCTGCTATTAAAAAGGGCAGGCTTATAATGCCAAAAAAAATGCCCAATGCGTGTGTGGCGCTGTTTATTACCTCTTCGTCACGTTTAAACGTTTCCATTGTCCGGTGTTTTTCACAGGTTATAAAAAATGTTAACCGGGGTTAGCTATTATATACTTACGTGGTAAATAATGTAACAGTTGCCCTTCGCTTAGTGGTGTCTCTATTTTAACAAAAGTTCAAAACCTGTGCCGGAATTATTAGACAAAATTATTTTGCAGTAATTTTAAAACACTCAGCCCTTTATGGTAAAACAACAATAACAACGCCTTACTCCCCATCCAAAAATTCATTCATCAGCCCCACGGTAAGTAGGGGCAGCCTGGTTTCTTTTTTAAAAGTAATCTCTCCCAGGTATTCTCCATGGCCGCCGGGTATAACAGCCAGCCTGCTGTTGGTTACCAGGTTATGCATTGCCATGGTATGTTCAGGGGTCACCACGTCTTTATCGCCTACAATAAAAAGGGTAGGGGCGGCTATGCTTTTTAGTGTGTCGTCGCTCCAGTCGGTAAAATGCAGCATCCTGTCCCTGTCTTTGCTGTGCATAGTTTCCAGTTTCTCCGGGTGGGGCGCTACTTTTTTATAGGCTTCCTGTAATTCAGCCGGCATATTTTGCAGGGTAGCGGCTGGCATAAAATCCCAAAACCATGGGTACATGCCTTCTCTTTTATAAAAGGCAGAGGCTACTATAATTTTATTCACCATTTGCGGGTGGCGTATGGCTAATTGCATGGTAGTATTGCCCCCGTTGCTAAAACCCATAATATCAGCTTTGGCAATGCCAATATTTTGCAGCAGGGCAGCTACATCATCCGCATCCTGCTCAAAGCTTTCCGGCGCTGGGCGGTCGCCTGTGCGGCCATGCACCTGCAACTCAACTGCAATCACTTTTCTTGTTTTGCATAACAGGGGAATAACTTTTGCAAAGCTTGTTTCAATGGTACTGCCGCCGCCATGTATTAATACCAGTGCGTTGCCCCCGCCGTATATTTCGTAGTACATCTGTATGCCATTTACCAATGAATAGCCGCTGGTAAAATTTTGTGCTGGTGTTTGTGAGGCGGTCATGACGGTAAATTTTCTTAGTTGTTTATATTGTTTGCACTATTTTAAAAACCTGCAGCAATAATTATGTGCCTTTTGGCTTGTAAATGTATATGAAACCTTTTGGTTGCTAAAATTTTTTTTGGCAATTTTTACGATATTTAAAAAAAGATAAACAGGCAACCATGAAAATACTTCTGTTGTTTTTGGTGGTAAGTATTGTTTCCAGGTGCATGGCACAGGTACCCGTTAGCAAAGAGCCGCATCACCATGTGGTGTTTGAGGACAGCAAATTGCGGGCATTGAATGTGCTTATTGCGCCGGGTGATACATCGCTTTTTCATATTCATTCCACGCCATCAGTATTTGTAACATTCAGCAAAACAAAGTCAGGTTCACAGGTATTGAACGGGCAGCCGCAAAAAGGTTCTTCCACACCTGGCATTATATATTTTGAAAACCTGTCACCGCCGCATACGCGCATACACAGGGTGTGGAATAATGACAGGGACACTTTTCACGTAATGGACATAGAGTTATTAAGTAAAGACACCGGCTTCGCGGAAGAACCGCTGGCGGTACCTTATGCCCAGGAAGTGGTTGATACGCCGTGGGTAAGAGCGTATAGAATAAAACTGCCTGCCGCGGCAATTTTTAGTGTTAAGCAACGCGCGGCATCATTTTTCCTTGTGGCTATTAATAATGTAACCTGCCATGTAATGGAAAACGGAACTGAAAAACCGGCGATAATGAAAGCGGGTGAATTTTTTACTATTATGCCGGGGGAACATTTTGCCATTGTTAATGATGATAAAATAAGCGGCGCTTTTGCTTTGTTTGAAACGAGGTAGCTTGCCTTACACTATTTTTGTTTTATGCTCATTGAATGCAAACAGTTATATCCATATTACGCGGCATTAATGTAGGCAGGAACCAGTTAAAAATGGTTGAATTAAAAGCTTTGTATGAAAGTATTAAATGTAAAAACATTATTACCTACATACAAAGCGGCAACGTAATATGTAGCTGCCCTGCCCCGTTAACCGCTGAAGAATTGAGCCGGAAAGTAGAAAAGAAAATATTACAGCAATTCAATATAACCGCCCCTGTGCTGACACTTACAGCAGCAGGCTTGCATAAAATAATTAAGGCTAACCCCTTTGTTAAGCAGCAGGGCATTGATATAGAAAAGCTGCATGTTACTTTTTTTGCAGAGATGCCAAAGGCAGAAAACCTTGAAAAAATAAAACAATACGATTACCCGCCGGACAGGTTTATTATTATTGACAGGCAGGCCTATTTGTATTGCCCTGTAAGTTATGGCAACAGCAAACTTTCTAACAGCTTTTTTGAAAGTAAACTTAAAGTAACTGCAACAACAAGAAACTGGAGAACAGTAAATATTCTTTTACAGCTTGCAGAAGAAAACCAGCGATAATTTTTTTTGAAACTGTTTATAGTGGTTTATAAAACATTTAAATGAGCAGTAAGGTAATAACTGCAAGCCTTAAATAATACTGAATTACTTCCGCCAATCCTTAAGCATGCCTTAAGTTCATTTCCATTACTTAATTGTCAATTAAACTAAGGCAACCGCCTTTTTATTTCAACGGGTGGATAATAAATTTGAACTACCGTCTTAAATCAAAACCTCATGAATTATCAACTCATCCTGTTAAATAACCCGTCAAACCAGGACCTGTCAAAGAGATTTTCATCATTCGTTTGCATGCCCAAACAACGTTTTAATTATGTAGCGCGCCAGGCAAATGCTGTGTTAGGCTGTCCGCAATTAATTGTAATGCAGTCAGACAGTGCCCAAATAAAGCATGACCTGGAACTGCTTAATTTTTTAAAAGACACCCCTGTTTTTAAAAACACCCCGGTAATTGTTTTTACGCTTGGCTATACGGCTGACGATACTGCGCTCTATTTTAGCCATGGCGCCACAACCTGCGTGGTTATGCCTGTTGAACCGGCTGAGTGGACAAACATTATTCATTATATTCCGGCCTATTGGCTTGATGCGGCATAGTAACCTTATTTTGTTTTAATTGCCTGCGGAATTAATACAGTATAAATAGGTATCTTCAACGGTAAAACACTGTTTCCCGTGGGCAATTTTGGTATTCCCGTTACTATAATAGTGCTTTTTATAGCGGCTATGGCCTGGCAGGGCGAACGTTTTGCCGCCGCTGAAAAAAACAATACTGCAATATTATATACAGACAGTTTCGCTTCTGCTAAGAAGGGCGTATGGCTCGGTGCAAATAAATATCAGATACCTGTTGGCACGGCGCAGGGAAACCTTGTTTGGTATGGCCATGCGCTTATTGCCAATACTGCATACTACTTTGGCCCTAAAGGCACGGTTAGCCATAATAATAACGGCATGAATTGCCAAAACTGTCACCTTGAAGCAGGTACCTTGCCCTTCGCCAACAACTTTGGAAAAGTGTATGCCACCTACCCGCAATACAGGGCGCGTAATAACGCCATACAAGGTATTTATGGAAGGATAAACGATTGTTTTGAACGCAGCATGAATGGTAAGGCGCTTGATACAAATTCAACCGAAATGCGTGCGATGTATGCTTATTTTAAATGGCTGGGAGAAGACGTACCAAAGAATAGCACCCCTGCGGGTACTGTTATTGGTAAACTGCCATACATTAACCGCGCCGCCAACCCTGTGCAGGGAAGCAAAATATATATGTCAATATGCAGCAGTTGCCACGGTGCTAATGGACAAGGCCAGCCAAATATCAGCGGCATTGGCTATATATACCCGCCGCTATGGGGCAGCGACAGTTACAACGATGGTGCAGGCTTATACCGCCTGAGTAGTTTTGCCGGATATGTAAAAAACAATATGCCGTTTGGAACCAATTACACTTCGCCAAAGCTTACCGACGAAGAGGCGTGGGATGTAGCCGCTTTTGTAAACAGCCAGCCGCGCCCGCATAAAGACCAAAGCATGGACTGGAAAAATACCGCGCAAAAACCTGTTGATATTCCCTTCGGGCCTTATGCTGACAGCTTCTCTGAACAGCAGCATAAATATGGGCCATTTCAGCCCATTGCGGCAGCGAATAAAAAGAAGTGAGATATGCTGGCATCACATCATCCCTCATCGTTCCTTGTGTCACTCACTTGTGCTTCATAACCTGAGTCAACTGCAATGCGCATGATCCATAATCTGCAATAAATACCCTACCATCCTGCTGCCATGCCGTCTTTTCTCGGGTCGCTGGCGCCGTAGTACACTTTGTGTTCGGCATCGTAACGTATGCACTGGTAGCCGCCGTAATTACCCGGTAATTGAAAACTTATTTTGTGCCCCCAATTCATTAGTGTATGAATCGTCTCAAATGAAAAACCTGATTCCAGGTAAATAGTTCCCGCGCCCATTTTTTTTCTTCCTGTAGGGTCGCTGCTGCCCTGGTGGTCAATACGCGGGGCATCGCCTGCCTCCTGCGCATTCATGCCAAAATCAATCATGTTCATCAATATCTCTACCTGCCCTTCCGGCTGAAAAGCGCCGCCCATCACGCCAAAGCTCATATAGGGTTTATCATCTTTGGTAACAAACGCCGGTATAATGGTGTGAAAAGGCCTTTTATGTGGTGCATAAGTATTGTTCATGCCTTCTTCAAGCGTATATAGTGCGCCGCGGTCCTGCAGCACAAACCCAAGGCCGTCAGGTACCATACCGCTGCCAAACGCCTGGAAATTGCTTTGTATCAGCGATACCATATTACCCGCTGAGTCTGCAACTGTAAGGTAAATGGTTTCACCGCTCTTTAGTAAATCGGCTGTGCCGGCAGTATAATCGTCTGCGGCATGGTCCATTTGTATCAGCTTGCGCCTTTCTGCTGCATATTGCTTAGAAATAAGTTGCTGTACGGGTATTTTGGCAAAATCAGGGTCCGCATAATATTTTGCACGGTCTTCGTAGGCCAATTTTTTCGCTTCTGTAAACAGGTGAATATGTTCCGCGCTGCCAAAGCTAACATGGCTGAAATCAAAGCCCTCCAGTATATTCAGCATCTGCAATACGGTAATACCCTGGCCATTGGGGGGTAATTCCCACACGCGGTAACCACGGTAGGTGGTTGATACCGGCTCTACCCATTCGCTCGTATGGTCAGCCAAATCTTTGTACGAGAGATAACCACCATTCTTTTGCATAAAAGCGTCAATGGCTTTGGCAATATCACCTTTGTAAAAAGCATCACGGCCGCCCTCTGCAATTTTTTGTAAAGTGGCGGCAAGGTCAGGGTTCTTAAATATGTCACCCTTGTGCAGCATTTTACCATCGGGCAGGTAGGTGGCAGCAGTGTTCTGGTATTTTGCAGCAAGCGGGGGCAGGGCGTCACTCCATTCATAAGCGGCTTCATCTGCCAGCGGGAAACCGTTACGCGCATAACCGATAGCGGGCGCGAGTATTTGTTGCATATTTAGCTGGCCAAAGCGTTTATTCAGTGCAAACCAGCCATCCACGCAACCGGGCACCGAAACTGCCAGCGGGCCATAGGTGGGTATAAACTGCATACCTCTTTTTTTAAACTCTTCAAGTGATAGGCTGTAGGGTGAGCGCCCCGAACCATTCAATCCATACAGCTTATGTGTTTTGGCATCATACACTATCGCGAATATATCACCGCCAATGCCGTTCATTTCTGGTTCAACCACGCCAAGTACCGCATTGGCAGCAATAGCCGCATCAATGGCGTTGCCCCCCTTTTTAAGTATGTCAATCGCGGCCATCGTTGCCAGCGGGTGGCTGGTGCATGCCATACCATGCTGTGCAATAACCTCGCTGCGGGTGGTGAAGGTGCGGCCTGTTAGCCTGTCCTGTGCAAAACTGCCTGTAACCAACAGTAAAGATGCGGCGGATAAAATGTACCTGGTAAAGTATCTCATGGTTAATTAAATAAGGTGGTGGCTGGTTATAAAAGTAGGCAAGTTTATTATATGCGCCCGGCGTAACGTTTATTTAATGCCGCTCATAATTTCCGTATTAAAAGCCATTGGCGTATCTTGTATTGGTTATGAGCAATCAACAAATTACAGAGGCTATCGGCCTGCTCGCAGCATTTTGTACAACAGTGTCTTTTCTTCCGCAGGCTATTAAAACCATCAAAACAAAAGATACTTCCGGTATATCACTTGCTATGTATTCGCTGTTTGCTTTTGGCACATTAATGTGGTTTGTTTTCGGGCTGTTAAGCCAGGATGTACCTGTAAGCCTTGCTAATGGTGTTACACTGGTATTTGCCTGTATTATTTTGGCGTACAAAATCAGGTATAAGTAAATATAGCCACCTGCCGCTGTCATACCCGGGTTGCCTGGAACGCGGCTTTACTCATAAAAAAATTATCAACTGCCGTCCGGCAATTTTTTTTACCTTTTCAAAAATGTTTTGCCATGAAGAAGGTTGTAAACTTTTGCCTGCCATACATGGTTTTTTTTGTCGCCCCTTTTGTTTGCTTAGCGCAGCACGAAGAACATAAAACACTGGAAATAGGCGCATCCGCGCCGGATTTTAACCTGCAGGGCGTAGATGGCAAAATGTATTCACTCGCTTCTTTTAAAAATGCAAACATACTGGTGATAATTTTTACCTGCGACCATTGTCCCACAGCGCAGGCGTACGAAGACCGTATAATAAAACTTACCAGCGATTATAAAAACAAAGGCGTTGCTGTTGTGGCCATCATGCCGAATGACCCTAAGTCAGTACAACTTGCCGAACTTGGTTACACCGATTTGAGTGACAGCTATGAAGAGATGAAACAGCGTGCCGCCGAAAAGCATTTTAATTTTCCGTATTTGAATGATGGGGAAACAGAAGCTGTGTCAAAGCTGTATGGGCCAATTGCCACGCCACATGCATTTGTGTTTGATAAAGACCGGAAGCTACGGTATAACGGCAGGATTGACAACGTGGAAAAACCTTCTAAAACGCCTACCAGCTTCGACCTGCGCAATGCCATAGACGCCTTGCTGGCGGGCAGGGAAGTACCCGTTACAACTACCAAGGTATTTGGCTGCTCAATAAAATGGGCGGAAAAAAGTAGCTGGATTGATAAGGCGCAGGCAGAATGGGCCAAAGAACCCGTGTCAATTAACGTAATTGACTCTGCCGGTATACGGGCGTTGGTAAAAAATAACTCCGATTCATTACGGGTAATAAATGTATGGGCTACCTGGTGCGGGCCGTGCGTTACTGAATACGCTGATTTTATGACGATAAACCGCATGTACCGCGGCAGGAGCTTTGAGTTCATTAGTATTAGCGCTGATGAACCTGATAAAAAAGACAAGGCCCTGCAGTTTCTCAAAAAACAACAGTCCAGTACTATGAATTATATCTTCAATACCGACGATAAATACCAACTGATTGATGCTGTTGACCCCAAATGGCAGGGTGCACTGCCATACACCCTCGTGGTTGAACCGGGTGGTAAAATTATTTATGCCCACGATGGCGCTATTGACCCGGCGGAGCTAAAAAAGATTATTGTAGAAAGCGCAACTATTGGCAGGTACTATCAATAATTAAATAGCAATCATCTCTCTTCTCATAATCTCATTGAGGTCTTCTCAGTCCCGGGGAAAAGGGCAGGGGGCAAGACTTAAAAAATTAATTGTCATCAATACAATTATTTACCTACATTTGAAAATTAGCATAAGCTTGCTTTATGGGAGATAAATTTGTGATTGGTGTTGATTACGGTACAGATTCGGTACGCTCCGTTATTATTGATGCATCCAACGGCGATGAAATAGCTTCATCAGTTTTCTTCTACCCGCGCTGGCGGGATGGGCTTTATTGTGAGCCCGCGCAAAACCAGTTCCGGCAGCATCCCCTGGATTATATAGAGGGGCTTGAAACTACTATAAAAGAGTGCCTTGCAAAGGCCGGCTCAACTGTTACACAAAATATAAAAGCCATTTCGGTAGATACAACAGGTTCTACGCCGGTAGCGGTTGACAAGCATGGTACACCTTTAGCCCTGCTTCCCGAGTTTGAGCAAAATCCCAATGCGATGTTTGTGTTGTGGAAAGACCATACTTCCACCAAAGAAGCGGCACGGTTTAACGAACATGCGGCAAAATTCGGCATCAATTATTTACAATATGTGGGCGGCATTTATTCATCAGAATGGTTTTGGGCAAAGCTGCTGCACATTTTAAGGGCCGATGCATCAGTAAGGGTTGCCTGTTATTCCTTCGCCGAACATTGCGACTGGATTCCCTTTTTATTAACGGGTGGTAATGATGTGCATGAAATGAAGCGCGGGGTATGTTCTGCAGGGCATAAAGCCTTGTGGGCGGCGGAATACGGCGGGTTACCCCCCAACGATTTTTTTACTGCGCTTGACCCGCTGCTGGAGGGGTACACGGCAAGATTATTTGAAAAAACATATACAGCCGATAAAGCAGCAGGTACTATAAGTAATGAATGGAGGGAGCGTTTAGGTTTGCCCGGTAATGTGGTAATTGGCGTCGGCGCCTTTGATGCGCACATGGGCGCCGTGGGCGGCCAAATTGAACCCTACCATCTTAGCAAGGTAATGGGTACCAGCACCTGCGATATGCTGGTAGCGCCGTTGCATGAGGTAGAAGGTAAATTAATAAAAGGCATTTGCGGCCAGGTGCCCGGCTCTGTTATTCCCGGCATGATGGGTATGGAAGCAGGGCAAAGCGCATTTGGTGATACGTACGCATGGTTCAGGAATGTACTGGCATGGCCACTTAATAATTTGCTGAAAGCATCGTCAGTAATAGATAGTGTTACTGCGGGCTTGTTGCAAAAAGAGGTAACAGGTAAAATGATGACTGCATTAACCGCAGAAGCGGAAAAGCTTCCGCTGGATGAAAACGCAGAGATAGCGGTTGACTGGCTGAATGGCCGCCGCACGCCGGACGCTAACCAGGAATTAAAGGCGGTTATTGCAGGGCTAAATTTGGGCAGCGACGCGCCAAGAATATTCAAAGCATTGGTTGAAGCAACCTGCTTTGGCGCTAAAGCAATAGTGGACAGGTTTAACAGTGAAGGTGTGCCGGTAAAAGGGCTGATAGGGCTTGGCGGCGTTGCAAGAAAATCACCCTACATAATGCAGGTTATGGCTGATGTGATGGACATGCCCATACGCATACACAAAAGCGAACAAACCTGCGCAGTAGGCGCGGCAATGTTTGCAGCCACGGCAGCGGGGGTGTATAAAAAAGTGGAAGATGCGATGGCTGCCATGGGCCAGGGCTTTGATGCTGAGTACACACCCAACAAAGCTAACGTGCCTTTGTATGCAAAACGTTATGAGAAGTACAATGCGATGGGTATTGCAGTAAGCAAATAATGATAAAACACAGAACACAAAACATAAAACCGCTTCTGCCTTGAGCAAATATGATATAATAAAACAGTCAGCATACGACGCAAATATGCAACTGCCCAAACTCGGTCTCGTGCTGTTTACTTTTGGCAATGTAAGCGCGGTGGACAGAAGCGAAGGTGTATTTGCCATTAAGCCAAGCGGCGTGCCGTATGAGGAATTAACACCGGAAAAAATGGTGATTGTTGATTTTGACGCGAAAGTGGTGGAAGGTACACTACGGCCCTCATCAGACACCAAAACACATGCAGTATTGTATAAATGCTGGGAAAATATTGGCGGTATTGTGCACACGCACTCAACCTATGCAACATCATGGGCGCAGGCGCAGCGTGACATACCTATTTACGGTACCACGCATGCTGACCATAATACGGTGGACATACCCTGTGCATCGCCTATGCATGATGATATGATAAAAGGCGATTATGAGCATGAAACCGGCTTTCAGATAATAAACTGTTTTAAGGAAAGAGGATTGAGTTATGAAGAAGTGGAGATGATACTGGTGGGTAACCATGCCCCTTTTACCTGGGGCAAAACACCGGCTAAAGCGGTATATAACAGCGCGGTGCTTGAAGCCATTGCGCAAATGGCATACTTAACAGAGAACATAAAAGCAGATGCTTTGCGGCTGAAAGAGTCTTTGATAAAAAAACATTACGAGCGTAAGCACGGCCCCGACAGTTATTACGGGCAGAGTTAGATAAAAAATAACAAATAAAAGATAACACATTCATGAGCAAAATTGCGAATTCTTTGGCCGGTACATCTGCCATTTGGTTTATTACAGGCAGCCAGCATTTATATGGCGAGGAAACATTAAAGCAGGTGGCTGACCACAGCAAGGAAATAGTAAGAACGATGAGCGATGGTGAACGTGTGCCTTTTCCGCTGGTGTTTAAGCCCGTGGTAAAAACACCCGAAGAGGTTTTTGCTGTGTGCCAGGAAGCCAATGCTGATAAAGATTGTATAGGCATCATCACATGGATGCATACTTTTTCGCCGGCTAAAATGTGGATTAACGGCTTAAAAATTTTGCAAAAGCCCTTACTGCACCTGCATACGCAGTTTAACCGCGATATACCCTGGGGGGATATTGACATGGATTTTATGAACCTTAACCAAAGCGCTCACGGCGACCGTGAGTTTGGTTTTATGGTAAGCCGCATGCGTCGTAACCGTAAGGTGGTAGTTGGGCATTGGCAGGATGAAGAAGTGCAGCAAAGCATTGGTGAATGGAGCCGCGTAGCTGCTGCATGGAATGATTGGCAGGGCGCTAAGTTTGTTCGCTTTGGCGATAATATGCGGTATGTGGCAGTAACTGACGGCGATAAAGTGGAGGCAGAATATAAATTCGGCTTTTCTGTAAACACGCATGGCATTGGCGACCTTGTAAAAGTGATAAATGCAGTGGGCGATGATGCAGTAGACGTATTGATACAGGAATATGGGGATACGTATAAAATGGCGGCTACTTTAACCAAAGACGGCATACAAAGACAATCGCTGAAAGATGCTGCCCGTATTGAACTTGGCCTTAAAGCTTTTTTGCAGGAAGGAAATTACAAGGGTTTCAGCGATACTTTTGAAGACCTGCACGGTATGATGCAGTTGCCGGGCATTGCCGCGCAGCGGTTAATGAATGCCGGTTATGGCTTTGCCGGGGAAGGCGACTGGAAAACAGCGGCGCTTGTACGCGCTATGAAGGTGATGGGTCAGGGCCTTAAAGGCGGCAACAGTTTTATGGAAGATTATACGTATCATTTAGACCCCGCTAACCCTTTAGTATTGGGCAGCCACATGCTGGAGATATGTGAATCAATTGCGGATGGCAAGCCATCGTGCGAAATACATCCTTTGGGTATTGGGGGCAAAGCTGACCCGGTGCGGCTGGTGTTTAACGTGGCGGGAGGGCTGGCCTTAAATGCGTCTCTTGTTGATATGGGTAACCGTTTCCGGTTACTGGTAAATACGGTAGAAGCAGTAGCTCCTGAACATGACTTGCCTAAGTTGCCTGTTGCACGCGTATTATGGAAGCCCGAACCTGATTTTAAAACCGGGCTTGCTGCATGGATATTGGCAGGCGGTGCGCATCATACCTGTTACAGCCAAAATCTGTCCGCGGAGAATTTGCAGGACTTTGCCGAGATAGCTGATATTGAATTTGTTCTGATAGATAAAAAAACCAATCTTTATAATCTAAAGAATGAGTTAAGATGGAATGAAGCTTCTTATAAATAAGTCCATAGTTCATGGTTCATTGTCCATGGTTGGAGAGAGGTGATTTTGTAATTGCATTTAAGTATAAATAAGTCCATATTATATGGTTTATTGTCCATGGTTAGCACGAGGTAATTGAATAATTAAAATTAAGTGCATGGCTAATATGGCAAAACGTGGCAAATAATAAAAATAAACGGTAATAAATTTCCAGGCTTAAGCAATTTGTGATATGGCTTTTAAATTTGAGGAGCTAAGAGTATGGCATAAGACCTTGGAATTAACTAACGAGGTTGATTTGCTTGCAAAAACGTTTCCGGTAGAAGAAAGATTTAGTTTAGCCAGCCAAATAAAAAAAGCAGGGGATTCAGTCGTACTAAACATAGCAGAAGGGAGTACGGGGCAAACAAACCCAGAGTTTAAGAGGTTTTTAGATATCGCATTACGCTCTGCGGTTGAAGTAGTGGCTTGCCTTTTTATTGCTAAGGCCCGGAAATATATAGCTGACGACAGCTTTAAGAAATTGTATGATGAATATGATGTACTGTGTAAAATGATAACAAAATTGAGAGACTCAATGTAAATCTTATTATTTTTAAAAACTATAGACTATGGGCTATTGACCATGGACTATTTAAACCTCTAACGATTAAACAGCATGAACAAGCTTCTCTTCCAGGACAAATTGATTTTTGTTATCTACTTTATTATTGTCGCCAGCTACGGTTATTACATCTATCGTAAAAAGAAAAAAGCAGTTACGGGTACCCATGATTTCTTTTTGGCTGAAGGGTCATTAACCTGGTGGGCAATCGGCGCTTCTCTTATTGCATCCAATATTTCGGCAGAGCAGTTTATCGGCATGAGTGGAAATGGTTATACCATTGGTGTTGCTGTGGCAGCATACGAATGGATTGCAGCCATTGCATTGATTATAGTGGCAGTATGGTTTATACCGGTGTATCTTAAGAACAAGATATTTACGATGCCGCAGTTTTTAACTGTGCGGTATAATGAAACAGTAGCATTAATTATGGCCATATTTTGGCTGTTCCTGTATGTGTTTGTAAACCTTACTTCTATATTGTATTTAGGGGCACTTGCCATTAATAACCTTATGGGTGGGGATATAACCCAGTTTCATTTTATCATTGTAGCGCTGTCAATATTTGCTGTATTTATAACCCTTGGCGGTATGAAGGTTATTGGCTTTACTGATGTAATACAGGTGGCAGTACTAATTATAGGCGGCCTGGCTACAACCTATGTTGCATTAACAGTGGTGAGCAAAGCATTTGGTTTTGGGGAAAGCGCCCTGCAGGGCTTTAACCAATTGCTTAAAAATGCGCCGGACCACTTCCACATGATATTTGCAAAGCCGGGTCCGGGTTCCCCGCAGCAGGATGTAGATAATTATCTTACCATACCCGGGCTGCTTTCGTATGTGGCCGGTATATGGATTATAAACCTTAATTATTGGGGCTGTAACCAGTACATTACGCAAAGGGCGCTGGGTGCAGATTTGCAGACTGCCCGTAAAGGTATTTTATTTGCAGGCTTTTTAAAATTGCTCATGCCCGTTATAGTGATGTTGCCTGGTATTGCAGCTTATGTATTGCATCAAAAAGGCATGCTGCAGGCAGAAATGCTGGTACGCAGCACTAACGGAAAGGTGGTGTCAGACAATGCCTATTCAGCAATACTTGGTTACTTGCCGCATGGGCTTATCGGCCTTTCGCTGGCAGCGCTTACCGCCGCTATCGTGGCCTCTTTGGCAGGTAAGGCCAACAGTATTTCCACAATATTTACACTGGATGTGTACAAGAAATACATCAAAAAAGATGCAACGGAAGCCAAAATGGTATGGACAGGCCGAGTAACCATTTTAGCTGCTGTTATAGTTGCTATATTGCTTACCTGGCAGGACACATTGGGTATAGGGGGCCAGGGCGGGTTTACCTTTATTCAAAAATATACTGGCTTTATAAGCCCGGGTGTATTTGCAATGTTCCTGTTAGGCATGTTCTGGAAACGTACTACTGGTGCTGCGGCGGTGGTGGGCGTGATTATCGGCTTCCTTCTTTCAGTATTCTTTAACGAACTTGCCCCATCCTGGTTTGGAAATAATACATTCCTGTACACTGCATATTTAGACAGCGCTTCAGGTAAGTATGAAATACCTTTCCATATTTGTATGGGATTGGCATTTATGTTTACTATGATAGTGATGATACTTATGAGCCTGGCAGGACCGAAGGTTAATCCCAAAGCGTTTGTGCTGGATAAGAGCATGTTTAAGCTTAAACCAGGTACAATTGCTTTGATAGTAATAACCCTGCTTATTATTTCCTTACTCTATGTAAGGTTCTGGTAATAAATTTTAATAAGCTGTTTCAAAAATGAGACGGCTTATTTTATAAAGAAAAAATTAAATGTTTTTTTGACATTTAAAATAAACGGCTATGAAGAAAATATTTGGAAGCGTTTTATTTGCCTGCTCCCTGGCAACTGCGGGTGTTATAGCGCAAACTCCCGTACAGTTTACAGTTAATGCCAACGCGCCCGGGGCAGTAATAAGCAGGAATATTTACGGGCATTTCTCTGAAGACCTGGGCCATTGTATTTACGATGGTTATTGGGTTGACCCTTCATTAAATGTTCCCAAACAGGGGCGTATACGGATGGATGTAGTAAATGCCCTGAAGAAGATAAAAGTGCCGTTGCTGCGCTGGCCCGGTGGCTGCTATGCAGACCAGTACCACTGGAGTGACGGCATTGGAGACCCTGCAAAACGCCCAAAGCGACTGAATGCGGTTTGGGGCATGGTGCTGGAAGATAACAGCTTTGGCACCAATGAGTTTTTGCAATTGTGTGACCTTATAGGCTGCGAGCCTTATATAGCCGGTAACGTAGGCACCGGTACTCCCCAGGAAATGTCAAACTGGATTGAGTATTTAAACTATGACGGCAACAGCACGCTTGCCGACATGCGCAAGCAAAACGGTCACGAAAAACCTTATAAGGTGTCCTTCTGGGGCGTGGGTAATGAAAGCTGGGGCTGCGGTGGCAACATGTCGCCTGAGTTTTATTCAGACCAGTATAAAAGGTATGCGTCCTTTTGCATTAACTATCCCGGAGCACCGCTTAAAAAAATTGCCAGCGGCGCTAACAGCGATGATTATAACTGGACAGAAGTATGCATGAAGAATATACCCACCTGGGATATGTGGGGTATCTCTATGCACTACTATACTATCGCTACGGGTAACTGGGGGCACAAAGGGTCGGCAACGCAGTTTAACGAGGACGAATATTTTCATGCCATGAAAAACTGCCTGCATATTGAAGACCTGGTGAACAAACACAGCGCAATTATGGATAAGTATGACCCGAAAAAAAGGGTATCGCTTTGCGTGGACGAATGGGGTATTTGGACAGATGTTGAGCCCGGCACCAACCCGGCATTTTTGTACCAGCAAAACAGCATGCGCGACGCGTTGATTGCGGCAAGTACGTTAAATATTTTTAATAACCATGCGGACAGGGTTCGCCTTGCAAGCCTTGCACAAACAGTAAATGTGCTGCAGTCGCTGATACTCACAAACAAGGAAAAAATGGTATTAACACCCACGTACCATGTATTTGATTTATACAAAGTACACCAGGACGCTACATTGTTGCCTGTACAATTCTTTAGCCCTGATTATGCTTTTGACAAGGAATCAATACCAGCTATTAACGCTTCAGCATCTAAAGACAGCAATGGTGTTGTACACATCAGCATTGTTAATATAGATGCGCACAAGCCCATAAAAATTAACATGGCTTTGTTAGGCGTAAATGATAAAAATATTACAGGACAAATATTAACTTCGGCTGCTTTTACGGATATTAACACTTTTGATAATCCGGGTAAAGTAAAACCTGCTTCATTTACCGGCTTTAAAGTGAATGATGGAAATATAGAGGTAACTATGCCTCCTATTTCTGTGGTGGTACTGGAGATTAAATAGGGCAGGGGTATTTAGCCGATACAAATAAAATACACAATATGAAACGATTGATGCTGTATGCTTTTTTAATTGGTGGCACATGTACATTGCTGACATCATGCGGGAGTAATAATGCAGGTAGTGCTAACACAACAGATTCAACAACCACGGCAAAAAAAGGAATAACGAAAACTGCCTGGGGTAATTATGATGGTAAAGATGTTTTTTTGTTTACACTTACCAATGCAAAAGGCCAGCAGGTGCAAATAAGTAATTACGGTGGTACTGTTACACACTGGATTGTGCCGGATAAAAATGGTAATAAAAACAGCATAGTGCTGGGATATGACAGCCTTAGTGGCTACCTGGCTCACCCACCTTATTTTGGCGCCACTATAGGACGTTATGGTAACCGCATTGGTGATGCTAAGTTTACGCTGGACGGTAAAACGTATAAGCTCGCCGCCAACAACGGCAAAAACTCCCTGCATGGCGGCCTTAAAGGTTTTGATAAGCAGGTGTGGGATGCCTCGGTAGAAAATGATTCGGTACCATCCTTAACGTTAAAATACTTAAGTAAGGATGGGGAAGAGGGTTTCCCGGGTAACCTGTCGGTAACAGTGCAGTACACCTTAACCGATGATGACGAATTAAAGCTTGAGTACACTGCTACCACAGATAAAGCAACACCCATCAACCTTACCAATCACAGCTATTTTAATTTAACGGGCGATGCTGATAATACCATACTGGATGAAAAGCTTCAAATCAATGCTGATAATTACACGCCGGTTGATACATCGCTTATTACTACAGGAGAAATTAAGCCTGTAAAGGGAACTCCGTTCGATTTTACAACGCCGACGAAGATAGGAGCAAGAATAGACCAGGTGAAAGGTGGTTACGATCACAATTTTGTGTTGAACAGTAAAGGCGGCACTATGGCTGAAGCGGCTATTTTACAGGATAGTATAAGCGGCCGCAAACTGGAGGTGTTTACTGACCAGCCAGGCCTGCAATTTTATACAGGCAATTTTTTAGATGGTACATTGAAAAATTATGACGGCAAGCCAATTCAGCAGCATGCCGCGCTATGTATGGAAACACAGCATTTTCCTGATTCGCCCAATAAGCCACAGTTTCCTTCCTGTATATTAAAGCCAGGGGAAACTTATCATACAGTCACTATGTATAAGCTAAGCGTGCAGTAACAGGCAGCACAACAATATCACCCCGCAAATTCATTTGGCAGTATACCCTTGCTGCCAATGTTTTTTATAATAAAAACACTCCCTGCAAGGGGTTGGGTGAGGAGTTCTGAATCACTAAGCTCTTTCCGGGCGGTTGTTACGAATAAATCTGTAAGCGATTCACCACCAAATGTACAGCAGGTTATATTGGCCACGGGAAAAGTGATGCGTTGCAACGCTTCGCCGGTTTTTGGATTATATTGAACGACTGCCCACCCGCCGTAATATGCCACCCACAGCATGCCGTCACTGTCAATGGTCATGCCATCAGGATAGCCCGGCTCATGGTGCACATCAACTGCAACACGTTTATTGCTGACGCTGCCGCTTTCTAAATCAAAATCATAGGCAACTATCTGCCGCGTTGGTGTATCAATGTAATACATTACGGTGTTATCACTGTTCCATGCAATACCGTTTGATATTGTAACGCCTTTAATTTTTGCCGTAACCGGGAAACCCTTATCAAGCATATACAAACTGCCTGCAGGTTCTTTCTCGTTAAATGGCATGGTGCCAGCCCAAAATCTTCCGGCCGCATCACATTTACCGTCGTTAAAACGATTGCCCGGTAGTGATGCTTCCGGGTCAGTAATCGGCTGTACAGTTTTATTATCAAAATCAACAAAGTAAAAGCCATGCTGCATAGCGGCAACAAGGCCACCTTCTTTTCTCAATACAATAGCTCCAACCATTTGGCCAACATTACAAATGCTGTGTTGGCCGGTTGAGAGGCAATACCTGTGTATATCTCCCGGCAGGATATTTACCCAATAAATACAATTTTGGGCGGCATCCCATACCGGCCCCTCGCCCAATAAACATTCTTGCTGCAGTAAAACTTCCGGTTGGTGCATAAGCTAAATTATAAAGATGTGCCGGTGAATAAATTGGTGCATTAACTTTCTGTGCAAATATTCCCTAATATGGTGATGGGCTAACTGATGTCCACCCGCCATCCACCACGAGGCTTTGACCTGTAACATGCCTTGATAATGGCGACACTAAAAACAATGCGGCGTTGGCAATATCGCTTACAGTGGCAGGCCTGCCCATGGGCGTTATGCGGCTCCAGGTATTTTCATATTCTTTATCCTCAACAGTTCGTTCTGTTTTGGTAGCGCCGGGCGCAATGGCATTAATATTTATATTGAATGGTGAAAGTTCCACCACCAAAGTTTTTGCAAGCATCTCAAGCGCGGCTTTTGTCATACCATAGGCAGCCAGGTTTTTGTGTGCCTGGTGGCCCGTAACGGACGACATTAACAAAACGCTGCCGCCAGTTTCCTGTTTTTTCATTTGGATAGCTGCTGCCTGTGTTAGAAAAAAGCTGCCGCCTAAATTTACATGCATCACTCTTGCCAGCGCTTCCTGCTTATACTCGAAAAAATCGCCGAAAAGGGTTATGCCGGCATTGGCAACGGCAATGGTGAGTTTCCCAAATTGGTCAACCGCAGTGTTAACAAGCGTTTGAATAAACGTGGTATATCCTGCATCGCCGGCCAAAGCAAAACATACGCCACCTTCACCACGTATTTTTTTTGCTGCTGCTTCAGCAAGCGTTGCATCAATATCATTTAACACTACAGATGCACCCCGTGCACATAACTGGCGGGCAATTTCAAAACCAATACCCTGGCCCGCGCCCGTAATAACAGCCACCTGTTCGGCAAACAATCGTTGTTCATTCATAGCTTTATCATTAAATGCCTTTAGACTTAACCAAAAAGGCAGTAATAATTTTCACCTTCAAAAAAACAATTAGCGTATTCAATGAGTGTTGAAAATTGACTGTTGATATCTACCTGTCATATCAATTTACCATCAATGTGAATCCCTCAATACCTCGCTGCCGCTACCTCCTTTTAAAAAATCCAAATCAGCGCCTAAATGTGCCTGTTCAACATGTTGCTGGTATAACTGCACATAACCACGCATTGCCTGTACATGTGCAGGCTTCCACTGTTGTTTGCGCTTACTCAATTCTTCGTCCGTAATCTCCAGTTGCAGTATGCGGTTTGGCACATCAAGCGTAATAACGTCGCCGTCCTGTACAATAGCAAGTGTACCTCCGGCAGCAGCTTCGGGCGATATATGCAATACCACGGTGCCAAAACCGGTACCGCTCATGCGCCCATCGCTTATGCGTACCATATCTGTCAGCCCGCGTTCCAATAATTTTTTGGGCAGGTTCATATTACCCACCTCCGCCATGCCGGGATAACCAACCGGCCCTACATTTTTCAGCACAAGCACACTGTCTGCTTCCACGTCAAGTTCAGGGTCGTCAATACGGGCGTGGTAATCCTCTATGTTCTCAAAACAAACCGCTTTGCCCCTGTGCTGCATTAAATGCGGCGAGGCTGCTGAAGGCTTCAGCACCGCGCCATTTTCGCACAGGTTTCCTTTCAGTACAACAAAACCTGCAATCGGGTTAAAAGGTTTATCAATACTGGTAATTACTTCTTCATTATAATTTGCAGAGGCTTCAACATTTTCGCCAATTGTTTTACCATTGGCTGTAATACATTTTGTATGCAATAATGTTTTTAGTTCCTTCATCACTGCGGGCAAACCGCCGGCGTAATAAAGGTCTTCCATAAAGTATTGGCCAGAGGGCTGTACGTTAGCAATAAGCGGTATTGTTTTGCTTAGCCTGTCAAAATCATCAATGCTAATATCAACGCCAATTCTCCCCGCAATCGCTGTAAGATGTATTACAAAATTGGTGCTGCCCCCAATGGCTGCCTGTGTTATTATGGCATTTTCAAATGCCTGGCGGGTAAGTATGTCGCTTAGCTTCATATCTTCCTTCACCATTTCTACAATGCGTCTCCCGGTCATGTGGGCAAGCGCTTTCCTGCGGCTGTCGGCAGCGGGTATAGCGGCGTTTTCAGGAAGTGAAAGGCCGAGCGATTCAACCATACATGCCATTGATGATGCAGTGCCCATTACTCCGCAGTGCCCGTCGCTGCGGCACAGAGATGATTCTGCTTCCCGCATGTCCGCCTGGTTCATATCTCCCTTTTTGTATGCCTGTGCAAAGCGCCATATATCAGACGTACTTATTTTTTTCCCCCTGAAATTGCCAATCAGCATCGGGCCGCCGGAAATAACAATGGTAGGCAGGTTTACACTGCATGCGCCCATAACCAGTGATGGTGTTGTTTTATCACAGCCGCACATTAATACAATGCCGTCAACAGGGTTGGCGCGTATAGATTCCTCCACATCCATACTGGCAAGGTTGCGGTACAGCATGGCCGTGGGTTTTATTTGCGTTTCGCCCAGCGACATTACAGGAAACTCCACCGGGAAACCACCCGCTTCATAAATGCCGTTCTTTATAAATTGAGCAAGCTCCCTGAAATGGCCGTTACAGGGGGTTAGCTCACTCCATGTATTGCAAATACCAATAACCGGCCTGCCGTCAAAAAGGTGATTGGGGTAGCCCTGGTTCTTCATCCATGCACGATAAATAATACCATCTTTGCCCGTTTTGCCAAACCAGTTTTTGCTGCGTAAATCCATAGTTTTTTATTCGTTAAATGCCTTTATAGTAAAATTTTGTGATGAATTATTCTTGCTCAGCGTCCATTCTCCGCCAGTGTAAGCTGCTTCCAGCATGATTATTTCATCTTCTTCTTTGGTATAAAAATAGCCATTCACCGTTATATCACCTGTTGAAAAGGCTACCAGTTCAACCTCATCCCAGTTAATAAAAGCTGTGCTTTGCGCCAAAGCAGCATGCGGTATAAGCGTGCCATATCTTGCCAGTATAATACCCGGTACTATGCCTGCTTTAATCATCACCCATTGGCCTCCCGCATATATTTTTTTTGTTTGATAATCAACCCATGTTCCGGCAGGTAAATATACTTTTCTTTTGGTGCAATTTTCTTCCATTAATGGCGCTACCAATATATCATCTCCAAATAAATACTCATCCTCAATTTGCCAAACCGTTTCATCTGCCGGGTAATTCAGCAGTAACGCCTTCAGCAGCGGCCACCCGTTTTCGCAGGCAATCACTGCCTGCGTATAAATGTAGGGCATTAACCGGTACTTCATTTCCACGATGCGGCGAAAAGTTTGCAGGAATGAATCACTGAATTCCCACGGCTCACGGGGTGGAAAACCATGCACCCGGCTGTGCGAAGTAAACAGGCCGAACACGGCCCATCTTGCAAAAAGTTCTTCATTGGGTGAAGACAGAAAGCCGCCAATATCGTGGCTCCAAAAGCTGAAACCGCTCAACCCTAATGATAAGCCGCCCCGTAACGTGCCTGCCATGCCTGTATCGCTCACTTCAGGGTCGCCGCCCCAATGTACAGGGTACCGCTGGCAGCCCGCCCAGGCGCTGCGCGCCCAGATGATGTGTTCGCCGGTAACTTGCGCTGTGATATTAGCCAGCAGTTGATTATACCGTAAAGGGTACAGGTTATGTTCATAAAAACCTGTTTTGTCACTGGCATATAAACCTTTATAGGGTGCGGCTTCGCCGAAATCAGCTTTTATAGCGCTGACTCCCATTTGTAATAATGGTATAATTTTTTGAGTGTACCATTGCTGTGCAGCAGGGTTGGAAAAATCAAGAATGGCATCTTCGCCATATAAGTTCCCATTCGCATCTTTTACACATAATTCCTCCGTCACTACGTCGTTGAAAATGTTGTTGTGTTGCGTATAATATGGTATTTGCCACAATGATATTCTCAGGCCATGCTGCTTTAAACTATCAATCATTTCCTGCGGCTGCGGGAAAGTTTGTTGTGAAAACCGGTAGTCGCAGTTGATTCCGTTTTCAAACCAGCCGGCATCAATGTGTATTACATCGCACGGTATTTTGTGTGCCCTGAGTTTTGCGGCTACTTCCGCCACCTGCTGTTGTGATGTATAGCTAAACCGGCTCATCCACAAGCCAAATGACCATAACGGTGGTAGCGGGCTTCTGCCCGTGAGTGCGGTATATGCTGATAAGATTTCTTTGGGTGTACCGATGAACAGAAACAGGTCAAGTGAATCGTCGCCGCTATATAATATTTTGCTGCCTGCATAATCATGGCCAAAATCAAACGTAACAGGCGTTGATGTATGGAGGAACATGCCATGCCCCCGGCTGCTGATAAAAAAGGGGACGGGTTTGTACATTTCTTTAGTTGCTGTGCTTTGCACGTCAGTTGAGTACAGTACCAATTTTTGCCCACGTTTATTAAGCGCCGTGAATGATTCCCCGCAGCCATAAATTTTTTCATCGTGCTGCATGGTGAATGATGCTGCAACACTGCGTGAATAATCGCCGGCACGTTTTGTAAACATCAACGGTATTGTTTTATGATGCAGGGCATTCAGCACTTCCATGCCAAGCGTTGAGGTAAGCAACCTTTCATCACTGTCGCGAATATCTAATTTGAAGGAAGTTTTATTGATCGTTACTGAGCCGTAACTATTAGTATAAACCGTTGTTAAGTTATTATCTGCTGTTTGCCATATATTACATACAGGCGGCTCGCCATCCAGCATAAGTGATGGCTGAGGAATTTGGATAACAGCAGTTGTGTTTATTTGTAAGCGAATGGTTCGTGCGCTGATGAAAGATATTTTGAAATGCAGTTTCGGGTTAGCATCATGTTCCTTCCAAAACACTTCCGTTTCGGTAGTTTTTTTCAGGTGTTTCCCCATCTTGTTGAATGACCAGTCAGGCACCCATTTATGATAGTTCCATTCTATCGTTCCTTCTCCTTTTTCTGCATTAAATGTTGTTACTGCACCTGCCAGGTAATAATCATTCTCCAGCGTATAAAAGTCATCGCTAACGTCTATGGGTGTGTTTAATAAATCAACCTGCCCCTGCATGCAATTATGTTTAAGCTAACAAAGTAAAATGTTTTATTTTATTTTCCATACCTCAACAGTATAAGGCGGTAAGGCTGCGGACAGGACATTATTTTGGAACGAAGGGGTTTCTTTACCTATTAAAACAGTAACGGCCTTTCCTGTATTTTGCTTGTAGGCAGCCAGGTCAATATTCGCCTGCTGTGTTGCACCGGAGAGATTAACAACTACAAGCGACATATTACTACCCGTGTACCGGAGAAAAGAAAACACGTTTTCATTGTTGTTCTTTACTGTTTTGTAAACGCCATTGTATAACTCTTCATGTGTTTGCCTTACTTTAATAACGTTCCTGTAAAAATTCCATAATGATTGCGGGTCGTTCTCCTCTTCTTCCAGCGAAACGCCGTCATTAGGGTGCAGGTTGGTACTGTCCCACCAGCCGCCGGTGTTTTTGTACCATATAGCCATCCCTTTACCGGTATCAGCTTTGTACCACTCAAACGCCTCCCGCATAGGTATATCATTACCGTCGGTGTTGCCAAATTTACCAAAGCCGCCACTGCCAAACATGCCAAGCTCCTGCCCGTAGTAAATGGATGGCACGCCGCCCAGCAACAGGTTTAAGGCAGCGCCTGCTTTTTCTTTTCCCTCATCTTTACCAACAACTGAGGCAAACCGTTTCATGTCGTGGTTCTCAATAAATACTATTTGCTGTTTACCGGCTGGCAGCATAGCAAGCGTAGTATCTGCGGCAGCTTCCAGTTTTGCTTTGTCGAATGATGCAATTGCCTGCTGCAATCGAAAAGCAAATACCCTGTCAACATGGGCATTATCAAAATAATCAAAACCATAATCGCCCCAATTAGCCTGCTCGGCAACAATATATAATGCCGGGTTTATTTGTTTTAGTTTTGTAAGCAATGGCGTCCAGAACTTTTCAAACAAATGGGTAAGCCTGCCTTTAAAATCAAGGTCATCCATCATGTGGTCAAGGCGAAAGCCATCTACACCGTCATCAAATTTTCCATCATTGTTCGGGTCAACATATTTTTTAAACAACTGGTAGTTATATTCCTGCACATCTTTGCTGTACAGGTTGGCGGTGGTTATTTGTTTTGTTACGCCGTTATACCCGGTAAGGCTGTGTACGCCAAACACAATGCTGGATGGCTTTTGGTTGGCTGAGTCATCCCATAGTATATAATCACTGTATTTTGATGCAGGGTTGCCAAATGCATCCTTCCACCACAACTGGTCTTCCGTAACGTACTGTGTTTCCATGTCAAGATAAATCTTCATACCCCGCCGGTGAATTTCTTTTACCAGTGCTACAAAATCTTTCATGGTGCCGTACTTCGGGTCAATCTTGTCATAATCAATTACAAAATAGTTGTGGTAATATACTGATTGAAATATGGGTATGGTAAGTATAGAAGTTACGCCCAGCTTTTGCAGGTAATCCAGCCTCATGCGCAGCCCGTTAAAATCGCCGTGCAGGTCACCATTACTGTCATAAAAACTTCTTTGAAAAACATGGTAAATTATTTCACCTTTTAAGGCTGTGCCGGTTTGGGCTTTGGCTGTGGTAGATGAAACAGCCCATAAAAATGTTAATGGCAAAGCAATAAATCGTTTCAGCATATCATCAGGTTTGTTTTGCAAACGTACACGACAATACTGTTTAAATGAAATAGTGTATTTGCCAATTATGATACAATATTTACATCAGATATTTTTTGCAGCCATTGTATGGTAATTAAGGTATTATATTTATGCTATGAAAATGATTTATGAAGAAATACACTCCCCGGCAGACGCGAGTTTTCTTGTAAGGCAATACCTGCAGCCCAACCTTAACACGCCTTTTCATTTTCACTATGAATATGAGTTGCTGTACATAGGTAACAGCTACGGCAAATTGTATGCAGGCAATAAAGTGATGAATTTTGCCGGCGGAGATGTTTACCTGTTCGGACCCGGTTTTGCGCACTGCCTGTACAGTGATAAATCATTTATTGAATCGAAAGAAATGGCGCATGCTATAGTGATACAGTTTAAGGAAGATTTTTTAGGTAAAGAGTTTTTTGAAAGCGCTGAGTTGCGCAAAATAAAAAGGCTGTTACAGCAATCGAAGCGGGGTATAAAAATAAACAAGCCATCAAACTTGCTGCCCGGGCTTTTTCGTGATATTGTGAATGCAGAAGGCGTGCAGTCACTATTACTGCTGCTGCAAATGCTTGATGTATTAACAAAGGTTAAAAAAACAAACATTTCGTATATCACTGCAGCCCAGCAGGATGCTTTAGTAAATAACGGGCCGGGCAAAATTGAAACGGTGCTTAAATATATTATGGAGCACTTTGGCAAGGAACTGACGGTGAGTAAAGCTTCGGCTATGTCATATATGAATGAAGCCGCATTTTGCCGCTATTTTAAAAGGCATACCAGGAAAACGTTTTCGCAATTTGTGAATGAGGTGCGCATTACGCATGCCACCCGGTTGTTATTAAGCGGCAATAGCAGCATATTGGATATTTGTTTTGAAAGCGGGTTTAATAACGTATCCTATTTCAACAGGCAGTTTAAAAACATTATCGGCAAAACGCCTTTGGAGTACAGGAAAGAATTTGGAGGATAGATACGGCCGTTGGGGAGGGGGAGGCTTTTTTACAAATTTTTATCAAACACATTTGTATATTCGTTAACGCGTGATAGCCCATTCATTCATAAAACTCCCCCTAAACAAATGGAAATCCTTCTGCTGCTTGTTATTTTCGTTATAGTGCTGGTGCTGCTAAGCAAGCAGTCGGCAACTGAAGCATACATTAAGAGGTTGCAGGACGATATTTATAACCTGCACCGGGAAATGGAAAGGTTATTTAAAGATGCGGCTGTTAAAAAGCAGGAACCACCTAAACCGCCAGAACCGGCGCCAACTCCCGAAGTCATTGTGAAGCCCGCGCCTGTTAAGGAGGTATTACCTGAAATAACACCTGTTAAAGAAAAAGTGTTTGAACCTGTAAAAGTGCAGCCTGCAGAGGAAAAGCCGTCATATTCCTTTGATAAAATTACGCCGGCAAAAACTACAGAAAAACTTGCTCCTTTTGTATATGAACCCCGCGAGTCATGGTTTGACCGCTGGCTGCGTGATAATCCTGATCTTGAAAAATTTATCGGTGAGAATCTCATCAATAAAATAGGCATTGCGGTATTGGTATTGGGTATCGGGTTCTTTGTAAAATATGCCATAGACCAGGACTGGATTAAAGACATTGGAAGGATTTGCATCGGCCTGTTTTGCGGCATGCTGTTAATAGGCCTTGCACACAGGCTGCGCAAAAATTATCATTCTTTTAGCTCAGTATTGGTTGGCGGCGGCTTAACGGTGTTTTATTTCACTATTGCACTTGCGTTTCATGAATATCACCGCCTGGGCCAAACATCTGCATTTGCCATAATGGTGGTAATTACGGTTTTTGCCGTAGTGCTATCAATATTATATAACCGTTTGGAATTAGCCATCATTGCAACGGTTGGTGGCTTTGCGACCCCTTTTTTAGTAAGCAACGGGCAAAACAATTATATGGCGTTGTTTACATACCTGGCAGTTTTAAATGCAGGGCTTATAGCGCTGGCATATTATAAGCGCTGGCGCGCGTTAAATTTTATTTCGTTTGTATTTACGCAGGCAATATATCTTGCCTGGATAGTGACTAATTCTAATGCCACTGATTTTAATTACAGGAATACTTTTCTATTTGGTTGTGTTTTTTATGCGATGTTTTTAGCAATGAATGTTATACATCATGCAAGCCGGGGCAGTAAATTAAAAGCCTTTGATTTTATTATACTGCTTGCTGTAAACCTTTGTTTTTATGGGGCCGGCATGTACCTGATGTATGAATCCGACATGACAGTGTATAAAGGGCTTTTCACTGTTGTCATGGGCATCATCAATCTTGCCCTCGCATGGAGCTTCTTCAAAAAATCAAAAGCAGATAGGAATTTTATTTACCTGCTTATAGCCATAACGGTAACGTATATATCACTGGCTGCCCCTGTACAGTTGAATGGCCATTATATAACATTGTTTTGGGCGGCGGAAACAGTTGTGCTGTTATGGCTATACCAGCGTTCGTTTATTAAATTGCTGAAAATTGCTTCTTTAATTGTAACTGTATTTATGGCTGTAAGCCTCGTGATGGATTGGGGAGAGGTTTACATGCAAAATGTTGCTTCTGCATGGTTGCCGGTAATAATTAATAAAGGCTTTATTACAGGTATAGTGTGCGGTACCGCGATGCTGTTGGTATATAGCCTGCTAAAAAAGGAGGCCGACACTTATTATTTTAGTGGCATAAGGAACCGGGACATAAGGGTGTTGTATATAATTGCAGCGGTGGTATTGTTTTTTATATCCGGCGCATTGGAGGTGCAATGGCAGTTTGACCGGTTTGATACAATCAATGCTAACGCCTCGCTAATGCCCTTGTATTTGAGGTTGTACGCTATTGCTTTTGTATTGCTGCTGTTCAGCCTTTTTGATAAATTTAAAGCGCCCCTTCCAATGAGCCTGGACATAGTAATAACCGGCGTTGTTACCTTTATCTATTTTCTTACTGCCGATTTTATCCGGCAATCTGAAAATATGATGCTGACATCAGGAAAATATAAGCTGCATTTCCTGGCAGCATTTGTGAGCTTTACTCTTTTATTGTTGCTTATTTACCGGATTATTGTAAAAGTGCAAAAGCTTAAGTTAAACGATGCAGCCTCGATGGGTGTTTTTACATGGTTAACAACGCTTGCAATTATTGGTATTTTCAGCATTGAAGCCCATAATATTTTTGTATGGATGTATTACTCGGGCAACGGCTCCATTAACTACGCTGAAAACCTGTATGGCAAAGCGGGCCTCAGCATTGTTTGGGGCCTTTCATCGTTTATTATTATTTGGCTTGGCCTGTCTAAAAAATACAAACCTCTGCGTATTATAGCGCTGGTAGTTTTTGGCATTACACTGGTAAAACTGTTTGCTTATGACATAAGCAATATACCGGTTGGGGGTAAAATAGCTGCATTTATCCTGCTGGGTATTGTATTGCTGGTTGTATCATTTATGTACCAGCGGTTAAAAAAACTTATTATTGATGATAAGGTTAAAGATTAAACTACTTTTTACACTGACTGGCTTGCTTGCCGTAATGGGCCTGCATGCCCAGTTTAAGAATAAGGCAGCACTTCAACCGGTGAAGAAAACAGGTTTTTACAGTATTTATGTAACCCCTGAATTAAGTGGGTATGTAAAGACTGATTTTAGTGATTTGAGGATTATGGATGAGGAGGAAAACCCATCAGCATATATAGTAAGGGAATATGTTCCGAGGTATTTTGATTCAGTGCGCACAATTTTGAAAATTCTTTCCAATACATTAACTGATAGTGGAAAGAGCATTTTGGTAATTCAGAATTTAAGCGCTGTAAGGTATCTTACTGCGTTGGCTTTTATAATAAGAAATAATACTGTAAGCCGCACGGTTGATGTAAGCGGCAGTGACGATAAAATAAAATGGTATTCTGTTGTTGAAAATGGCACAATAGGGAATAAATACATTAAGGATACTGATAAATACCTTGAAGTAATTGACCTGCCACCGAGTTCTTACAAGTTTTTTAGGGTTACAATATATAATGGCAAACAAGACCCCCTGGATATAGTTTCAGCCGGAGATTATTACTCGTTTCAATATAAATGGGTTAATCCTTATACATTTAACCCTCACAGTATTTATAAACAGGCTGATAGTTCCGATGGATATTCATACATTTTTGTACATGACAGCCTGCCTTTTCATAAAATGATGATTAACCTGAAGATGGATGTGCCGGGATTTTACAAGCGTAACTGTACATTGCTGCTGAATAATAGTGAGTTTACGAACTTTACTATGTCTGGTGACTCGATTGCAAGCCCGGTGGTGCCGGTATTTAACGCGCAGGATTGGATGATAAAAATTTACAACGGTGATAATCCTCCTCTTAAGATTAAAGATATTTATACTTTCCAGGTTGACATACGTATCGTCGCCTGGCTTGACTCAGGCAAAGTCTACCATCTTGAAATGAACGATTCTGCTGCAAGGGCGCCGGTATATGACCTGGAAAATTTTAAGGACAGCATACCTAACAATATCGATGAAATAAAGTTTGGCGATATTCAACCAATTATTGCGACTTCAACTGCGCCTGCAACCGGCTTCTTTAACCAATCATGGCTTTGGCCTGCTCTCATTATCGCGCTGGCAATTTTGCTTTTTTTTACTATAAGGCTTGCAAGAGAGGTCAGCACAAAGCGATAGCTCTTTTCTATGCACCCCAAATATTCCTTTTCAAAAAATCATTGGTAAACACACCTGTGGGGTCATATTCTTTTACCACCTGCTGAAACGCTTTCATCTTTGGGTGTACCTGCGCCAGCCGCGTATAAGGCATCGTAAACAGCTTTCCCCAATGCGGTGTTCCATTAAAGGGTGCAAGCGCTGCTTCTATTTTAGGCAATAGTTTTTGTACGGCATCCCATTCAGGCTTTAAAGTAAAGTGTATAGTTGTAGACGGTTGTTTATAGCAGGGGCTCATCCATAAATCATCCGCATCAATAGTGCGTATTTCAGTAATAAACAAATGCGGCGTAATTTCTTCATGCAGTTTTTCCACAGCCATCATGGCCTTATAGGAGTGCTCGCGGGGTACAAAATATTCCGCCTGCAGTTCCTTACCGCTGCTGGGGGTAAAGCCCATTTTAAAATGTGGCAGGCGTTCATGCCACGGGCCGGGTACACCCATTTGGTCGGTACAGTTTATGGCATCTAATGCTATAATGGGATGAACATTTCTTGTAGCAGCTTTAGCCCCATAAAATTCTGCCTGTGGTGTGTAGTTTTCACCCGGTGTAACACGGCTTTTTACCCATACTTCTCCTACGTTTTTATTTTGCCAGTCTGTAAACAGGCTTACACTATAACCTGCGCCCATTATTGCATCAAAATTATGTTCAAGCTCATTAAACGAAAGGTCTTCAAAAACATTTTGTCTTACCATATAGGTAGGCTGAATGTTTAATGTAACCCTGGTTACCACCCCAAGCGCGCCGAGGCTTACCACTGCTGCCAGAAACGCCTCGCCATCTTTTTCTTTTGAAAGATGTTTAACTTCTCCTTTCGCCGTTATTATTTCCATACCCGCCACTGCGGAGGAAAGGTTGCCGTTATGTACTCCCGAGCCATGCGTAGCAGTTGCGCAACTGCCTGCAACAGAAATATGCGGAAGCGAAGCCAGGTTATGCAACGCCCAGCCATGATTGTTTAAATATTCGGCAAGTGTACCATACCGCGTGCCGCCATTTACCGTAACTGTTTTGGCGGCAGCGTCAATTACATAAGCGGGCTCGGCCTGGGTAAGCGATAAAAACTCATCCCTGCTGTCGGCAATGTTGTTAAAACAATGGCGTGTACCCAGTACCTTAAATTTTTTGTGCTGCTGTACAAAATTTTTTACCTCGCCGGCAGACATAGCATTGGTTAACTTATGTGTGCCGTACGTTAAATTGCCCGACCAGTTGGTAATAGTTTCATTTTGCGCCCAAGCGGCCATTGGTTTGAGCGCTGCACCTGCAACTGCCATGGAGGATAGTTTTAGAAAGGTTCTTTTTTTCATATTTCATATAGCTGGCAATAAAGCTACTAAAACGTTTTATATGTTTTGTGTTTTATATTCCTCAAACAACAAAACAAAACAACCACGTAAAACAGGCAAATATTTAATAAACCAATGTTATGCCTCCTCCCCAGCCCATGTCGCTGTCATAGTGCGTTGATAAAGAAAAATTTTTACTTACAATGTATTGTAAGCCTGCCATATACTCCCGGTCGGTATTGGCCAAAAAATTCAGGCGTAACCTGCTGGTAAGCGGTATACCCTCCCGGCTCAACTGCAGGCGCACCTTGCCATACATATCCACTCTTGCATCTGCCGTAATCAGCATAGGTAATAAATATTCAACGCCGGCACAAATCACTTTCCTGTTGTTCCTTGTATTGGCCTGGCCAAAAAGGGTTTTCTCATTCAATACCCCGCTGCGGTAACGGTAATCAAAGCCAATATAAGGCATCCAGAACTGCATTCTGCCCAGGTACCGGCCCAGGTGTGTTTCGCTCTCATAACCTTTTGCAGCATCTGTGCCTATACGCCATTCTGTTTTTAACTGCCAGCGGGTATTGCTCAGCATTGCCTCGCCATCGCTGCCATTGCTTTCCAGGCCAATTTTTGCGTAGGGGTGTATCATACGGTCATCCATAAACACCATGTGCTGCGCCATCTTTTTATCCGGCACTTCCGGGTTAGGCGGACTGTCCTCGTAGTCAAAAATCCTGCCCATGCCGCTCATCATGTGGTATAAAATATGGCAATGAAAAAACCAATCTCCCGTAGCATTACCCCTGAATTCCAGCGTA
This sequence comes from Chitinophagaceae bacterium, assembly GCA_035550215.1. Classification (GTDB taxonomy): domain Bacteria; phylum Bacteroidota; class Bacteroidia; order Chitinophagales; family Chitinophagaceae; genus JABDFW01. The sequence continues at coordinate 171,225 of DASZPM010000008.1, forward strand.
TCCGTTTCCATCGGCATAATATCCAGCGTATTTTTTAATGGAGAATAATCACCATTCCCATTCAATACACGAAAAAAATGCCCGTGTAAATGCATGGGATGCCGCATCATAGTGCCATTGTATAAAATAATCCGTACGTTTTCGCCGCGCTTAATTTTTATATAATCACTTTCTGAAACTGTTTTATTATTTATCGTCCAAACATACCTGTTCATATTGCCGGTTAAATTAAAATGCAGTTCTTTAACAGGCCCGTCCGGCAGTGTTGTTTTTACGGGGGAACGCAGCATGCCGTAATTAAGGGTTACCATACTGCTGCCGCGATTGTTTTGCATATTCATTCCCGGCATATCGTCACCCGGTTTGTTCATCTTTTTGCCATTCATTTCAGGATACATCACCATATTCATATCCATCTGCTGGTTACTCATTTCCATGCCCATATCTTTCATGTTTCCATTCGTATCCATCATCTTGTTCATCATCTTCATACCTTCAAAATAATTCAGCTTGGGCAGCACAGCCGCAGGCATTTGCATACCGCTGCCCAGCCACAGTGATGTTGCGCCTGTTCTGTCTTCCGTAGTTGCCTTTAGTTCATACTGCATGTTATCCGGCACTGTTACAATTATGTCGTAGGTTTCGGCCACTGCTATCATCATCCTGTCAACATCAACAGGCACCACATCCATACCATCATTGGCTGCAACCGTTATTTTGCCGCCCGAATATTGCAACCAGAAATAGCTGGATGATGAGCCGTTTACTATATGCAGTTTTATTTTATCCCCTGCTTTCAGGCCGGGCAATTGCTGTTGTACAGCGCCGTTAATTAAAAACCTGTCGTATGCAACGTCACTTACATCCATAGCCATCATCCTTTTCCATTCGTTGGTGAGCTTTGTGCCAAGATAGCCTTTCGTCAAAGCTTCACCGTAACTCTGCGTGCTTCCTTTTTTTATTTCATACCAGTCTGTTGCATTATGCAGGCTCCTGTCAACTTCTCCAGGTTTCTCATCCGTCCAGTCGCTCAGCAAAACAGTATAATCAGGCATGGCTGGTTTCTCATCGCGCTTATAAATTACAATTGCGCCGTAAAGGCCATTCTGTTCCTGCAGCGCCATGTGGCTATGATACCAGTAAGTGCCACTTTGCACAATGGGGAAAGCATATAAATGCGTTTCCCCCGGCTCTACAGGGCGGGTAGTCAGATATGGCACACCATCTGCTTCATTCGGCAATATTATCCCGTGCCAGTGTATGGATGTAGCTTCTTTGCTTTGGTTATGTACATATATCCAGGCCGTGTCCCCCTCGGTAAAATATAAAACCGGTGCGGGAATAGTTCCGTTAATGGCCAGCGCGGGCCGGCGCCTTTTGGTATACTGTACAACAGTATCGGTAACGTACAAATTGTACACAATTTTTTTAGGCTGGTTGCCCGGCTGCGTAGTGTAAATTGTGCTGTCCTGCATTTGCCGCATCATTTGCATGTTGTGCTGCGCTTGAGAGGGGGCAGGTAATAACTGTAACAACCAGGGCAATAAACAAATATATAAATGGTGTAACCGGCAATATATTTTCATGGCATCAACTATTGCGTCGCACATTTCAGCAGCATAACTCTATGCACCTGTGCGGCATTAATAAAATGGAAGAAATAGGCAACAGCAAAAGTTTGCAGGATAGTTACAAAGCCGGCAAAAACATCAGCGCTTTAGCGGCTTCTTCTGCCACCCTGTTTTAAAGCTGTTTTACTGAAATTTTTTATTGAATAGTATTGGCAACTTTACCGCAGGTAAGCATCTGGTTGCCGTAATAAGGGTTTTTTATTGGCTTATCCTTGCTTAGCCAGTATGCTTTTTGCATGGGGCAATAATCCTCGTACACCGGGTCAACAGAAATTTTCACTGCTTTGGCCAATGCAAACATATTAAGGGAAAGATTGGCAAAATGCTCCCGCTGGTGGCTGATATCCTGTACTTCTGAAATGTGCCTTGCATCATAGCTGAGTTTATCCTGCAGCGGGGAAAATGCTTTTGACTCATCGGCGCTTAAGCTGCCTGCATTAATGCCATTTATTGCGTTAAGCAGCTCTGTTGCTTTTTTAGAAGCGGCTGCCGCGTCTGAACTTACCAGCGCATCTTTTAGATCATAATAAAGATTAAGCAGGTGTGTTAACGGGGCTGTTGCTGTGCCTTTGCCGGCGCTGGCTGATATGGTAAAAAAGCAAATTAATGCGGGTATAGCCAATACCCTTGCGATGTATGTAACAGGAGAGGAGTTTTTTATATTATGTAACATGATAATTTGATTGAATAATGATAAAATTTTTGTCTTCTAAAAATTCACGGGTGTGTAAATCAATCAAATTCGCAGCGTACAGTTTTGTATATACAGGCTTTGCCGGTTTTTTCCAGGTGGTGTGTAACTAATGGTTGTTACAATAACAACAGGCGGCAACCTAAAGCCTGCATTGTTGCAATAATATGGTACAGTTGCCTGTTGCAGGCCATTGCTTAACGTACACGATGTGCTGCTTAATTGCTGGTCAGCACAAAGCTTAAGTTGTTTACATTCGTCATGGCAGCACCCGTGAGATTTATTCTTTGGCATGCCGCAGTTAGTACAGGCATTGCTATTATCATTCCATATACTGCTGCCCGTTACCCTGTTCATGCAATAATGTATGTGTACAGTTGCCCCTATAGTGGCGGAACCATACAACAACATAAGGCATATTACAACGGCTTTTTTCACCATGCAAAGGTAGTAAAAATATGCAGCGCCCTTATTATTTGCCACAGTTTAACATTTGCGAAAAACGGTGGTTTACAGGCGCTGCTTAAGCTACTGCCCTAAATATTTCCCCAACTCTTTTCGCCCCCACGTCGGTGCCAGTTCATCAGTTTCTGCAAGGGTATCAAATTTTTGCAGGGCGGTTTTAAAAAGCGCTATTCCCGCTTCGTGGCCGCCGCCCATGCTTGCGGGCATATTATATTTTAAAATGCCTTGCAGGTAATAACTGCGCGGGTTATTGGCGTTTATGGCCTGTGCGCCTGCAAGAGAGTTGTTTATTATTGGCAGGTAGGTTTGCCATGCGCTCCTGTCTATCGCTAGGTAATCCATGGCATATAAAGCGCGCAGTACCAGCACTTCGTCGTTATTTTTTGGCAGGCTGTCCAACAGTGCGGCTGCCTTATCTATGGCTGTTTTCTTCTGGTCTGCGCTGGCGAATGCTTCGCTTAGTTTTACGTAACTGTAGCATTCGTAGTATAACGGGTGCCAGTCTTTTTTCACTTCATAAATGGCAGAAAATGTCGCTGCAATCTGGCTGAGCGATGCTGTGGTTACTGCTGTGTCGAGCATTTTAATGTTGTTCAGCATTGCGGTTTTGTAATCATCCTGTGCATTTAGTGCGTTAGTTAACAGGAACACTGCTGCAAGTATTATTATCTTTTTCATTTTTTTGATTATTGGCGGTCAGTATATTTTGTAAATTGGAAGTATTATTAAAAGTTGATGCCCATTATCGTTCTTCGTTTGGCAAATGTTACATTCAGACCTGCATAAATACTCCGGTATGCGGGTGGTAACAGGGTGTAGCGTTGCAAGCCGTCAGCCGAATAGTAATAATTGTAAATATTCTTAATACCCAGTATGTTGTCTGCATAAATAAAAATGGCAAACAGGTTTGTTTTTACAAACCACGAATAATTGCCCGCAAATACCAGGTTGTGTACCGCCGGTGTTTTGTCAGATAGAAAATTATGTACCGGGTTGTAATAAGGCCTTCCCGAAGTGAAATTATAGGTAAAGCCTATGTTAACAGAAGTTTTTGGTATGGTGTATTTTATTACAGCCGACACATTGTGATGCGCTGCAAAGGTGGGCATAGCTTCTGATGGATAATTGGAAAATAGCCGTTTTGTATCAAGGTATGAGTATGACAACCAATAGTCAAGGTTCTTAATACGCTGTTTATCATACCAAAATATATCTAATCCTTTTGCATAACCAAATCCTGCATTGGTGGTATTGGAAGATGGGATATAATCATAACTAAATGCCTGGAAAGCGGCACTTTGCGGCTCTTTCACCAGATGGTTATAATCTTTGTAATAAGCTTCAATCCTGAATGTCCGTTTATTTTTTGTGTACTGGTAATTTATTATAAAATGTGTTGCTTCTTCAAACCGTAAACCTGTATTGGTGTACAGGTAAGTTTCTTGTGGCAGTTGATAAAAACTGCCCCAGGCAAATGAAAACTGGCTGCTTTTATTCAGCAGGTACGCGATTGATAAGCGTGGAGCGATGTTTGTTTTGTGCAGCGTACCAGATGTTTCCGCGCGTACCCCTGCTCTTGCGGCAATCTTATTGCCTGTATAAAATTCTGCCTCCGCAAAGCCTGCAGTAAGTAAGTCGTTTAACTTGTAATGTAAATTATTGATGGCATTGGTATAACAGGTATAATTTACTTCCGAACCAACTAAAAACTTTCCCCTGGCGGCAAATGGCCGTGATAATACAACCCTCGCCTGGGTGCGGCTGTTTGTTTTTGCAATACTGCTTGTATCATATAACACGGCCTCATTGTTGTGACTGGCAGATAAGCCTGCGTTTAACTGCCATACGCCGATATTTTTGCGGTAGGTGCTGTTAAGGTAAATATTATGCGCATTTAAACTATATGCCGGGTTTTTTATATTCGCGGGCAACCAGGGTATTTGCAGGGCAACCCTTGCTGCATCCCAACTGGCATACAGCTTAAACATATCACCCTTTGTATTCTTGCTCTTCAGTATTATATTTCCACCTCCGCCCTGCGGCGTTGTGATATAGCTGAAGTTTTGTTTATTGATGCTGAATGATGGCTGCATGTTATAATACTTGGCATTCAGCGCAATAGAGGTGTTGTTCATTTTTTGCGTGCTGTTAGCCGAAATTCCGGTAGTGTTTAATATGACAGAGGAGGAAGATGCTTGCGCAACATCCTGGGTGTTTAAAACTAAAACGGAAGACAATGCCTCGCCATATTGCGCTGAATAACCGCCGGTACTAAAGGATGTGCCTTTAAACATTAATGCAGAAAACCGGCTGTTTTGGGCTACACCGGGAACACTGCTAAAAAAAGGGTCTTGTACTATCATTCCATCTATCACAGCCTTTGTTTCGGAGGCCGCACCTCCCCTAACAAAAAGCCCCTCTGTCTCTCCAACCTTGCTTGTGCCCGGCAATTCACCAACCGCTTTAAAAATATCGGGACTGGCCGCGGGTGTTGTGGCAAGGTCAAACGGTTTTAATATGGTGGTTTTCTTTTCATCACTGGCCTCAAAACTCCCGGCTGAGATAACAACATCTTTCAGCCGGGCTACTTTTTCTGAGAGGGTTAGTGACAGCGGTTTTGGTTGCTGCTGTTTTGTTACAGTTACAAACATATCTTCAAACCCAATACTGGTAATTTTTAACACCAGTGTATCTTTTAGCAATGTGTTGGGCAAAGTAAAATGCCCGTTACTATCGGTAACGGTTGCTGTAAATGTGCCTTTAATTATTATGGATGCGCCTGCCACCGGCTGGCCTTTTTTTGTTTTTACAATCCCTGATAACTGGGCATGTAAAAAGGCGGGTGTTAGCATAATTAATAAGAGTGGTGATATATTTCTCATAAAGCATTTTTGTTTTAATATGTATAACAAATATATCAATATTGTTTTATTAATAACCAAAACTATTTTATAATCTACCTGCTATTTAATACTAATTAATTTATATTATATTGATAATCAATTAAAATATAAAACAAAAATATTTTAATAGTATGCTGTAATTATACTATATTTGTAACAAATTAGTTGTATTATGGCAGGCAGTATTGTTCCATTAGTAGTGTTGTGGGAAGAATTTGTTAAAGAAGATAATTCAGGCGATATTCATCAATTCGCCCGCTGGATATTGCAAAAAGATACGACGAAGCCGGATAGTGGTTTGCTGAAAGAAGGATTCACACGGGGGAAATCATCCCCCAAAAATATTGATGACGACCTTGCGGATAGCTCAAAGGCATTAATGTACATCTCCCGCCTGCACAAGTATATGCAAATGAAAAGTAAGCCTGTGATAAAGAAACTGGGCTTCGGCAAGGACCACGAGTACCTTATGCTGACATACATATACCTGTTAAAGGAACCTAACAAGAAGGAACTGGCTAAAAAAATGCTGCTGGAAAATTCAACCACCGTTGAGATTTCAAACCGGCTGGTAAAGCGGGGATATTTAAAGGAGACGACTGACGAGATAGATAAGCGGTCAACCCGGTTAAGCCTTACGGATAAGGGAGAGCAGAAACTGTTTGAAAGTTATGGTTATATGGAAAAGTCGTATGCGGGCTTTCTGAATTGTCTCACCGCAGCCGAACAGTCTGAATTAGTAAAGCTGCTGCAACGTGTTGAGCAGTACCACTACGCCGCTTTTGAGGTGGCCGATTTGTAAAGCAGTACATTTGCAGTTATTTATTGCACAATGTATAATGATAGCTTCCTTGAAAAAAAACTGAACGAGCGCCGCGCTGCCGACGCCTTTCGCAGTTTGCGCCTGCCCTATGGCAAAATTGATTTTTGCAGCAACGATTACCTGGGTATTGTAAAAAACAATTTGCTGCAACCATTGTTGTATAATTCAATGCGGATAGCGGAAACCCAACCGGGCCTTCTTACGAGTGCAACGGGTTCGCGTCTATTGGCAGGAAACTCGTCCTTTACAGAAGAAACAGAAACGCTTATAGCTGGCTTTCACGACAGCGATACGGCACTTATTTTCAATTCCGGGTATGATGCCAATACCGGCATACTTTCCTGCGTACCACAAAAAGGTGACACTATTTTGTATGATGCATTGTCGCATGCCTCAATAAGAGACGGCGTACGGCTATCATTCGCGGGTAGTTTTTCATTTGCCCACAATGATGTTAAAGATTTAGCAAAGAAACTGCAACAGGCTACAGGGAATATTTTTGTGGTAACTGAATCAGTGTTCAGTATGGACGGCGACCAATGCCCGTTGGCGGATATTATTGATGTATGTAAAAAGTATAACGCTCACCTTATACTGGACGAAGCCCATGCAACAGGGGTTGTGGGTGAAAAAGGAGAGGGGCTTGCACAACACCTGGGCGTGCATAAAGATGTTTTTTGCCGCATGCACACTTTTGGTAAAGCTTGCGGTTGCCATGGTGCGGTGGCGCTGGGCTCACAAAAACTGAAAGATTATCTTGTTAATTTTTCACGCAGCTTTATTTATACAACAGCTTTGCCGGAACATGCCATAGCTTGTATTAATGCCAGCTACAGAACATTCCCGGCTATGGTAAAGGAACGGTTGCACCTGCAAAACATAATCAACCTCTTTCAATCTGCCTCCATGCCTTATCAAAAACTGGAGTCACACACACCCATACAGGTTGTAATAATACCCGGTAACAGTGCTGCTAAAAAGGTAGCGGAAAACCTGCAGCAAACCGGTTTTGATGTACGGGCAATTCTATACCCTACCGTGCCAAAACAAAAAGAGCGGCTTCGTATAGTGCTGCATTCTTTTAATACGGTGGAAGAAGTAGAATCGCTGGTGAAAATTTTGAGCGGTGGGGAATGATGAACGTGTTGCCGGGATTTTAGTAAACAGGTTGAAAAATTATAAAATACCCGCTCAGGCAATATCGGCAACAGTTTTCTTTTCTAATATAGCAAGGTTAGCATCCCTTACATCGCACATAACGCGGTGTAGGCCACAGTTTTTTTCATCACAATTCTTGCATCGCTGGTAAAAATGCAGGCTTACACAGGGCAAAAGGGCTATCGGGCCGTCGATAAGCCGGAATACATCTGCAAGCAACACCTTTTTTGGATGTTTTGCCAGGAAATAGCCGCCGCCTTTGCCTTTTTTGCTGTCGAGAATTTCCGCGCGTTTTAATTCCAGCAATATGTTTTCCAGGAACTTCAGAGGAATTTTTCTCTTCCGGGAAATTTCTGCTATAAGTACCGGGCCTTTTTCATACTCCTGTGCAAGGTGCATCAGGGCTTTAAAGGCATATTGCGTTTTCTTTGAGAGCATATTAATTTATTTACAAAACTAAATACGAAGATAATATGAAAACTATGCTTTAATTTACAACCGAAAATAAAGTTTTATGAAAAATTACCACCACAGCAAGGTAATAACCTTATTAATATTCTTTGCTGCAACCTTTACTTTTAATTCCCTTAAAGCCCAGAAACTTGTTTTTTTATTTGGCCACGCGGTATATTCCACTCCTGCCGGTTCGGCTTTTAAAGATGCATATAACTTCGGCGCTGGTGGCGAAGCGGGTGTTGGTGTTGGCCTGCTCGGAAAAACTTTCTTTACAGGTACTGTTGGCTACACCGACTTTTTTCATTCTTCTGCCAATTCTTCCGGTAACTTAAGCTATATACCCGTTAAAGCAGGCATACGGCACTACCTTTTTGCAAAAATGCTGTTTATTCATGGTGATATAGGTGCAGGTTTTATTAAAGAAAACAAGATAAATTATTCAGCCACAAAAGCCACCGGCGACCTGGGTGTTGGAATAAAACTGGCCGGGCTTGAACTGCTGGCTGATTATGATGGCTTTCTCGGAAATAACCCTTCAGGCTCATGGTTTGGTTTTAAAGCCGGTTTCAGTTTTGGGCTGTAATATCTGCACGGTTTATATCAGCTTGTGTTCATAGGCGTACTTTACAAGGCCTATAACACTATTTGTTTTTGTTTTTCGAAAGATATTCTTGCGGTGGGTTTCTACCGTTCTTTCGCTTATAAAAAGTTTATCTGCTATTTCTTTATTGGATAACTCTTTTTCAATCAACCCAACAATTTCTATTTCACGTTGTGTAAGGTGTGTTTCCTCATTTTCCCTTTTTACAGTACTGAATTTTGTCAGTTCATCCAATACCTGCTCACTAAAATAAATACCTCCGCCGGCTATTTTTTTAATAGCGTGGGCAAGTTCCTCTTTTCCAATGTTTTTAAGCACATAGCCGGCAATATCGGCATTGTTTATCATTTCGTTTACTATATCGCCCTGCCCGCTCATGCTTAAGGCCAAAATTTTTATTGATGGATACCGCTCTCTTACTTTGGCGGCAAGTTGCTGGCCGTTCATTTCGGGCATCATAATATCAGTCAGTAAAATATCAACAGGGTTCTTTTGCAGCAGCCCCAGCATTTCTGATGCAGACGTTGTGCAGACTATAATACTAAATGCGTCATAACCCTGCAGCAAAGATGTGATGCCGTCAATCACAATTTGATGATCATCAACAATGGCAAGCTTAATTTTCTCCATTTCTACATAGGGGGTGTTAACCTGAACGTGAAAATACAAATTTTATGTTACAGGAACGTAAATTGCAACCAGCGTGCCGTTGCCGGGTGTTGAATCCCACTCAACAGTACCTTTAAGATAGTTGATGCGGCTTTGTATATTTTTCAAGCCAATCCCGTCAAAATTGCCCTTATCCCGGGTGTTAAAGCCTTTGCCGTTATCTTCTATGGTTGCTTTTATTCCTTCCTCATCTTTAATCAGCGATATGTCAAGCCGTTTTGCCCCGGAATGCCGCATTACATTATTTACACATTCCTGTATAACACGGTATAATACAGTTTCAATATTCCCATCAATCCTGGTATTTAATCCTTCGGAATGAAAATTTATGCAAATTAATTTGCTGTCTATTTTGTCAATAAATTCTCCTGTAGCATGGGCAAGGCCGTGTTTAAGCAATGCGTCCGGCATCATGTTGCGAGACACTGTGCGTACCTCCCGGCAACTGTCATCTATTAAACTCGCCACTTTGGCGAATTTGTTTTTTTGCTCGGCTGTAGTAAATGGAATATCATTTTCTATGGAAGACAAGTTCATTTTTGCCGCTACCATCATTTGCCCAACCCCATCGTGTAATTCGGCTGCTATGCGTTTACGTTCGGCTTCTTCGGCTGATATAACGGCTTTTGTCGCTATTTCCTGCTGTTTTAAAATTTCGGCATGCAATCTTGCCTGCTGGTGCAGCCGGTACCGCCTGTACCATGAATATCCAAGCATACCTGCCAGCACCAGCAGCACCGAAATTCCGGCGATGAAATAGTTGCGTTTGGTTATTTCAAATTTCTGTTCCTCAATAGTACGTTTACCCTCGGCCGTTTCATATTTTGTTGATAATTCTTCAACCTGCTTTGCCGATGCCAGTTTGTAAATTGAATCTCTTAAAGCAGTACCCTCGCTGTAATAGTCAAATGCCTTTTTATAATCTTTCTGCCTGTAGGCAATGTTTGACAGTTGCTGCAGGTTTGATGCCCGCATATCCGGTATCATATTGCCGATGTAACTGTTGCTGGCTAAATAATTTTCACTGGCTTTATCATAAGCGCCTTCTGCCTGGTAAATATCACCAAGGTCAGAATGGGAGAGGGCTACGGCAAAAGAATCATTAGCGCGCTGCCGTATACGTAGCGATTTTATGGCAAAGTTTTCTGCCTTCTCAAAATTTCCCTGTTCGTTATAAACCCCGGCAATAAAACTCAGCGCATAGGATATGCCAATGGAGTCTTTTATCTTCTGCTTTAAGCCGAGCGATTTATTGTAATACAGCAAAGCGTCATCATAATTCTTTTGGTATTCGTAAACAACCCCGCATTCGTTATAAATGCTGGCAAGGTTATTATCATCATGCAGTGACTGAAATATGGTGATTGCTTTGTTATAAAAATTAAGCGCGCGAACATATTCGCCCGTTTTACGGTACAGCTTTGCCACGTTATTGTAGGTGGCGCCCAAAGTGGCAATATCACCTGCCGACTGCAATACATTGATGGCTTTAAAATAATAGCTTGCAGCGCTGTCATAAGCGCCGTTGAAATAAAATGCAGCGCCTATATTGTCGTAAAAAGCGCCTTTTTTTTGGGCGTCATTTTTTTTAACCGCTAATGCCAGTCCTTTTTGCCCGTAAAAAAGATTACTGTCAAAATCTTTAAAAGCCATTGTTTCAGAAAGCTGCTTGTATATGCTTATGCCTGCGGAGTCGCCAATACTCTTTTGCAGCAAAGCTTCGAGGCTGTCAATAGTTTGCCTTTGCGCGCCGGCATAGCCAGTGCCAATAAACAGCACCAATATCGTCAGCATTTTTCTCATGTAGCCAATGAAGGAATTGTATGATATTAAACGGGTACGTAAATCGCTACTACAGTGCCTTTACCCGTGGCGGAATCCCATTCTACCGTTCCTTTCAGATAATTAATGCGCGTTTGAATATTTTTTAAACCAATACCTTCAAAATTATTTTTATTGCGGGTGTCAAAACCCCTGCCGTTGTCTTCAATAGTGGCGCTTATCCCTTCTTCATCTTTTACCAGCGATATATCAAGCCTGCCCGCCCGCGCGTGTTTAATTACATTGTTCACACACTCCTGTATCACCCTGTATAAAACAGTTTCTATGTTTGAATCTATTTTTTCATTTAACCCCTCCGCGTGCAGGCTTATATGAATAACTTTCTCATCAATCTTATCAATAAACTCGCGTACTGCCAGCGCCAGCCCTGATTTAAGCAATGCGTTAGGCATCATGTTGTGTGAAACGGTGCGTACTTCGCCGCAACTGTCATCAATCAATGCTACAACCCGGTCAAACCGTTCTTTTTGCTCAGCGGATGAAAAGCTTATTTCATCTTCTATCGAAGATAAATTCATTTTGGCCGCACTCATCATTTGGCCCACTCCATCGTGTAACTCAGCCGCAATACGTTTCCGCTCGTTTTCCTCTGCAGATATAACAGCTTTTGTGGCAATATCCTGCTGCTTTACAATTTCAGCCTGCAGCTTAGCCTGCTGTTTCAGGCGGTATCGCCGGTAAGCGGAATAGCCAAGCATTCCACCTAATATCAAAATGCCTGAAATAGCCCAAATAAAATAATTGCGCCTGGTTATCTGGAATTGCTGCTCAACAATCTGTTTCTCCTTTTCAAGTGTTTTATATTTTACTTCCTGTGCAGCAAAATTTTTGCTCAGCCCGTCGGTATAAATGCTGTCTCTTGTATTGGCATAAAGTTTATACATGTCAAGCGCAAGCGAAGCCTTGTTTTCCTGTTCATATAACTGGGAAAATTCCAGGTAGGCCTGGCTGACCTCGAGTTTGCAGTTAACCGCATTAAATCCCTTTTGCAGTGCCAGTTTAAGAACTGTTTCGGCGCTGTCATTTTTCTTTTGGGCTAAAAAAACAGAAGCTTTGTTATTAAGGCAGCTAACCATGCCCTTTGTGTCGCCTAATGACTCCCTTATTGAAAATGACTCATTTACAACGGCAATTGCCTGGTTATATTCTTTTGTCTGTACATACAGGTTACCGAGGTTGTTAAGTGCGTTTGAAAGATATTCTTTGTCGCCCAACTGGCGGGATATGGCTACACCTTTTTGATAATACTCTTTTGTTTTGTCATATTTCTTTTTAAGAAGGTATATGTTGCCTACGTTAACATAACTGCCTGCAAGCCCAATTTTATCACCCAGCTTTTCTTTAAGGGCTATTGATTCCTCCTGGTATTGTATGGCCTCATCGTACCGGCCCATATTTTGATTCAGGATGCCTATGTTGTTAAGTGAATATGAAACACCAAAATCATTATTATATTTTTTGAAGATGGCCAGCGCTTTTTGCTGTGCATCTTCAGCGTTTTGAAACTGCCCCTCCTTTTGATATACTATGCCAATTTTATTGTAAAGCTTGGCTACCCCTAATTCATCATTTAGCTGCAGGCGTATGGGCATGGCCCTTTGGTATAACTGAATGGCGGTGTCATAGTCCTCTTTGTCATAATAAAGTATACCAAGGTCGTTGTAGGCCTGGGCAATGCTTGATGGAAAATTTATTTTTTTGGCCAGGGCAATGGCTTTGTTACCATATTCAATAGCCTTGTCCCTGTCAACCAGCCTGTACTGCCAGGTAAGTTCATTGTACGTTTTGGCGAGTGCAGAATCTTTTTGCACTGCGGCCAGCCTTTCAAGGCTGTCTATTATTTTGGCATTGTTTTGGGCATTACCATGGGGTATTGCTATGGCAAGTATAAGGAGGATTAAAAGCAATTTCATATAACAGCGGCGAAATGTAGCTTAAATATAAAGATTTTATTAAAATAGCACCATAATAATTAACGTCCCGCAGGCAGTTTAAGCAAAAAAAATCGCTGCCCTATATTTCTACCGGGCAGCGACATTGTTTTTCAAAACAGTTGACTCCAATTGTATAAGCTGGATTGTTATATTAAAACCCTAACACATCTTTCATGCTGAAAATCCCTTCTTTGGTATAGAGAAATTCTGCCGCCAATACAGCCCCGCCGGCAAAACCTTTACGGTTATGGGCGGTATGAATTATTTCAATATCATCAATGGAAGAAGTGTACTTTATTTTATGTGTTCCGGGTGCGGGGTCTATACGTTCGCTGATAATTTCCAGTTCGTTTACATCGTCGCTAATATGGTTTACCCAGGTTTTTTTTGTTTTTATAAAGGCCAGCACCTGTTCAGCAAGCGTGATAGCGGTGCCACTCGGCGCGTCTTTTTTCTGTGTGTGATGAATTTCTTCCAGCGCTACATCATATTCAGTATGCGGCGCCATAAGCTTCGCCAGGTAGGTATTCAATTCAAAAAATATATTCACCCCTATGCTAAAATTACTGGCGTACAAAAAGGCGCAATTTTGTTGCAGGCAATAATCAACCACGTTGTTGTATTGAGTTAACCACCCGGTTGAGCCTGAAACAACAGGTATGCCCGCCCCAAGGCATTTCTTTATGTTTTCGGCAGCACTGTGCGGCCCGGTAAATTCTATGGCCACATCTGCCTGCTTTACTGCTTCAACAGTAAAATCTTCTACGTTTTCAATACCTATCCGTAATACTATTTCATGCCCTTTTTCAATAGCTATTTCCTCAATAGCGTGCCCCATTTTGCCGTAGCCGATTAACGCGATTTTCATATAAGATTATTTACCGCTGCGAAAATACTAAAACCAAAAAGATGATTGGTTTTCTCAGGCTGGAATATCAAAATTAAATCATGGTACGAATGTGTGAACTTTTTGTGTATGCGATTTAAAGTTTAATACGATGCCAATGTTTGCTGAACTGGTAACGGGATTATAGGAAGGTTGTACGTGCATTGATAAATCATCACTTACATCAAAATCTTTTAAATGGCCGAAAACAGTAGCATCTACTACGTTAAGTCCCCATGCTAAGAGGGTGACAAGCAGTGAGTAATCCCTGTCCTGCCTGAATTGGTTACGGTATTTCTGCAGGGAGGCGGCATCAAGCGGGTAGCCATTATAAAAAAGGCGAGGGTCTATTTTTTTAAAATCCGCAGTGTCGTTGGTTACTACAATAGTGTAGGCATCTCTTGTTTTTTTATACCAGGTGTTATTGTAAAAAAAGGTGCCTACGGGTATGCCAATAGCAGCGTAAACAATGGGTATTTTCCAATATTCCCTGTTATAAGCCTGGCCCCAGCCCGGTAAAATAAGTGACCTGAGGGTTGCTTTGTGCGGGTCGTGTTTGGGTTTAATTTTCGCAAGAGTGTCAATGCCTGCAGTAACTGTTGTATCTGCAGGAGATGCCTTTTTTATAGTGCCGATTTTTTTTGCTGTATCCGGCAATACACTCATAAAATGCGCCTTAGACGAGTCCTGGGCATAAGCTGAAGCGGCTGTGCCAAATAACAGTATAATAAAACAACACCAACGCATAATTTATACTACCTGCACACTCATCTGTTCCAGCAACTTGTTAAGTTCTTCAAGGGAATAATATTCAATTGTAATGCTGCCGTGCCCGCTTTTGCTGTGTGCAAGTTTAACTTTTGTAGCAAAATGAGATGCTAAATTATCTTCAATTCTTTTATACGCAGGTGGCAAGGTGGATTTTGCAGAAGATTTAACACCGGCCTTCTCCTTATACATCCTCCGTACCAGTTCTTCCGTTTGCCTAACGTTTAACTGTTTGTTCTTTATTTCTTCAAAAACGTATAACTGCCGGTCAACAGTGTCTATATTTATCAAAGCCCTCGCATGGCCCATGCTAAGGCTTCCGTTACGTACCGCCAGTTGTATGCCGGGGGGCAATTTCAGCAACCGTATATAGTTGGTAACGGTGCTTCTTTCCTTGCCCATGCGCTCGGCAACCTGTTCCTGGGTATAATGCAACTCGTCCATCATACGCTTATAACTAAGCGATATTTCAATAGCATTCAGGTCTTCACGCTGCAAATTTTCCAGCAATGCCAGCTCCAGTAACTCATTATCATTTGCCTGCCTTATATAAGCCGGTATATCTTTAAGCCCGGCAATTTTTGCCGCTCTAAACCTTCTTTCTCCCGCAATAAGCTGGTATTTTCCGCTCGGCAGTTTGGAAATAGTTAGCGGCTGAATAATGTCATGCAGCTTTATAGAGGCGGCAAGTTCATTTAATGCCTGCTCATCAAAATCATGTCTTGGGTTTTTAGGGTTGGTTTGTATATTATCCAGTGGTATTCTCGTAACACTTGTTACCTGTTCAACAACAGCGGTTTTTAATGAGCCGCCTGTTGTTTTAAGGTCTGCGTCAATATTCTGCAGCAGGCTGCGTATGCCTTTGCCTAATGCTTCTTTATTTTGCTTTGGAGTTGTCATGTTTCTGCGTAGCTTAAAGCCTGGTACCCCGGGCTTTTTAATTAGTTTATTTTAGTTGAACGTCATGTAGCGCTTTTATTCCAGTATGCGTTCTTTATTACTCATCTTCGTTAAATCGTTCTTTTGCAACACTTCCTTGGCCAGGTTAAGATAATTTACTGCGCCCTTACTTTCGGCATCATACAGCACTACCGGTTTGCCTACACTCGGGGCCTCGCTTAACCGGGTGTTGCGGTGTATTATGGTTACAAAAACCATCTCATCAAAATGTCTTCTCACTTCACTTACTACTTGGTTACACAGCCGCAGGCGGCCATCATACATTGTCATCAATATCCCCTCAATCTGCAGTTGCGGGTTAAGCCTGTTCTGCACTATTTTTATGGTGTTAAGCAGCTTGCCCAACCCCTCCAGCGCAAAAAACTCGCATTGCACCGGTACTATTACGCTGTCTGCGGCAGTAAGCGCATTTACCGTTATCAGCCCCAATGAAGGTGAACAATCTATCACAACAAAATCATAATTATCTCTTATTGGCTCCAGCACCGATTTCAGCATCATTTCCCTGTTGGGATAATTTATCATTTCAATTTCCGCGCCAACAAGGTCGATATGGGAAGGGATAAGGTCAAGGTTTGGAATATCGCTTTTCAGCACAACATCTGCCGCTGGCGTGCTGTTTACCATACAATCGTACAGGCTTATGTTTATATTATGCAGGTCAAAACCAACCCCTGTGGTGCTGTTTGCCTGCGGGTCTGCGTCAACCAGCAATGTTTTATATTCAAGTACGGCAAGGCTTGCGGCTAAGTTAATAGCCGTAGTGGTTTTACCTACCCCACCTTTTTGATTTGCTACACCAATTATCCTACCCATACTGTGTCCATACAGGACAATTTATTTTGTTATAATCTAATAATGCTGTCGCTAATATAAAAATTCAATCGTTTACCTGTTACCCGGCATGTTTAAAACGGGAGGGCGGCAAAAATAATTTTTCAAGCGCATTTTACCACAACAATATTAGTTTTTTAGGTTTATTTGGGCAGATTTTTATTTGCACATTTAATTTTTGCCAAAACATTAAGAACCTGCATCATAAATGCAGGGTACCTTTGCGGTTTCAAAATAAAGTGGGGGCCCGGTATATTTTTTCAGGCATTTTACAATATTCTTTTCACTCAATCGTCTCCCCTGTTAATAATTTTATTTTATGCGACGTTGGAAAGGCAGATGGATAATTATTGGCATTCTTGCCATTATTGATATTTATATTTTTTCAGTTGTAAAATCTGTTACACATAACAGCAGCGATGTATTGCGCATTACAATTTACGCGGCTTACTGGCTGGTATCTGGTTCGGCTTTGCTAACAGTCGTTCTTTTGCCTTACGTCAGGTCTTTTCGCACTAATATTATTTTCCGCAATTATGTGTTCGCACTGTTAATAGGGTTCTTTTTTGCCAAAATTGTGGCATCGGTATTTTTTGCGCTTGACGACTTGCGCAGGGGAGGCGTTTGGGTAATAAGCCAGGTATTTCACGGTAATGGGGCCGGTTTAATAGGGGCTGACGGGAAAATAAGCCGGTCAGCCGTGCTTAGCTGGCTTGGCATTGGCCTTGGCGGCGGGCTGTACGGAACGCTGCTTTACGGTTTCTCCAATAAGTATAATTACCAGGTTAAGCATATAAAGCTTGCTTACAATAACCTGCCGCATGCTTTTAAAGGGCTGAAAATTGTGCAAATAAGCGATATACACAGCGGCAGCCTGCAAAACAAAGAAGCAGTGAGCAAGGGTGTTGATATGATATTGGAAGAAAAACCCGACCTTATTTTATTTACCGGTGACCTTGTGAACGACAGGGTAGAGGAGATGGAAGATTATTTGGACATTTTTAGTAGGCTACATGCCCCTTTGGGCGTGTACAGTACGCTTGGCAACCATGATTATGGTGACTATTTTCCATGGCCGGACGACGATGAAAAACACAAGGATGCCGAAAGAGCGTCAGGAGGGCACCTGTTCACCCCCATGCAGCTTGAAAGTATTGAACGGCTTAAACAAACACATGCAAAGATGGGATGGAGGCTGTTGATGAACGAGCATGTGGTATTAGAAAAGGGCGGACAGGAAATTGCCTTGCTGGGTATTGAAAACTGGGGTGCAAAAGGCCATTTTCCCAAATACGGTAAAATGAGCGAAGCCTATGCCGGTACGGAAAAATATGCTTTTAAAATATTAATGAGCCATGACCCAAGCCATTGGCATGAGGAGGTAAAACCAAAATATCCCGGCATTGACTTAACGCTAAGCGGCCATACCCACGGCATGCAGTTTGGTGTTGAACTGCCATTTTTTAAATGGAGCCCCGTGCAGTGGATGTACAAGGAATGGGCGGGCCTTTATGAAAGCGGGCAGCAGAAGCTGTATGTAAACCGGGGATTTGGATTTATCGGTTATCCCGGCAGGGTGGGAATGCTGCCTGAAATTACCGTGATTGAACTGGTATAGTTACACCTGCACCACCGCTGCCGCGGATGCCAGGCATTAACTATGAGCTTACACAACTATAAAACGTTGTTGCCGGGCGCTTTATTATATATAAAAAGTTTAATTGAAATAAAGCGTAATGTTTACAACAGATATAAAATACACACTTAGTTTTGCAAACTTTACCAACGCTGCCGGCCAAAAATTATGAGTAAGAAACTTAAACCTGGTACACAAAAAATACCCCCGGGCATGCCACCCAAAGGGCCAAGTGTTTTTAGCCTGCTTACACCTTACAGGCCTTTAATATTCCTTCTTTTACTTTTTGCATTGCTAAGCAACGGTATTAACCTGTGGCTGCCCAAAATTATAGGCGGCGGTATTGATGCATTTAACAGCCACCAGTTTACGTTAACCCCGTTTATTACAAAGTTCAGCGTTTTAACCTTAATAATATTTATCTTTTCGTACCTGCAAAGTGTGGTGCAAACATACGCATCAGAAAAGGTGGCCAGGGATTTACGCACCCGCCTGGCGGCAAAAATTTCTGTACAAAGTTATGCGTATGTTGAGCAGGTAAACCCTTCAAAATTGCTTACCAACCTAACTGCTGACGTAGATTCCATAAAAATGTTTGTAGCCCAGGCTGTAGCGTCTATTGCCTCTTCTCTCATTATTATTATTGGGGTATGTATTATGCTTTTTACCATAAACTGGAAATTAGCGCTGGCAATAATTGCCATAATACCCATTATAGGTGGCGCATTTTCATTTGTATTGAAAAAAGTACGGGCCATTTTTCTTAAAAGCCGTGCTGTTATTGATAAACTCAACAAGGTTATTAATGAAAGCATTTTAGGCGCTGCGCTCATCCGGGTAATAAATTCGCAGCAGCTCGAGTATGATAAATTCCTAACCGCCAATACCGAGGCGAAAGATTTGGGCATGAGTATACTCAGGCTATTTGCGGGTCTTATACCCATCATCATTTTCACATCCAACATGGCGGGGCTTACTATCCTGGCGCTTGGCGGCCATTTCGTTATAACCGGCAGTATGTCCGTCGGCGATTTTGCAGCGTTTAACAGTTATCTTGCCATGCTCATTTTCCCTATACTGGTGATTGGTTTTATGAGCAACGTAATTGCGCAGGCTACTGCCAGTTACCAGCGTATTGACATAGTGCTTAATGCACAGGAGGCAAAAGAAACAGGAACTATACAGGCTGAACTAAGGGGCGATATTGAGCTAAACGGTGTTTCAGTAATATACGGGCAAAAGCCTGCCCTGAAAGAGGTTAGTTTTTCGGTTAGTGCGGGCTCAAAACTGGCCATTATAGGCCCTACTGCAGCCGGTAAAACACAACTGTTTTATTTGCTTACAGGGCTTATAAAACCTAATGCAGGTAGTATAACGTTTGACGGAAAGAGTATTGATGATTACAATAAAGAGAGCTTTCACAACCAGGTAGGTTTCGTGTTCCAGGACAGTATTATATTTAATATGAGCATCCGCGAGAACATTTCTTTTAATGACAAGGTAACAGATGAATCACTGGCAAAAGCTATTGAAACCGCCGAACTGCATGACTTTGTTGACAGCCTGCCACAAAAATTAGATACTATTGTATCTGAACGGGGCACCAGCCTTTCCGGCGGCCAAAAGCAGCGTATTATGCTGGCACGTGCCCTGGCCATCAACCCTAAAATACTCCTGCTGGATGATTTTACTGCACGTGTTGATACCAATACGGAAAGAAAAATACTGGAGAATGTGCAGCGCAACTACCCGGGCATTACCCTGCTATCCATAACGCAGAAAATTGCGTCGGTGGAACATTATGATAAAGTGATTTTATTGATGGAAGGAGAGGTGGTGGCCACCGGCACACATGATGAATTGATGGCAACCAGCACTGAGTACGTACAAATTTATAATTCTCAACAAAGCACCAGCAATTATGAATTACAATCTTAACGAACTTTCGGCGCAGCAGCAAAAAAACTCTACGCTAAAGGCGTTGGGAAAACTGTTGCAGCTAATAACCGAAGAGCGCAAAAACCTTTACCTGGCACTGGCTGCCATACTTACAAATTCCACGCTTAACCTGTTAGGGCCGTTAATTGTAGGTTATACACTGCAGCATTACATATATAAGCCGGAAACAAGAGATTACAACCAGGTTTTATTGTATTCCGGGCTGTTGCTGGGTATGTACGTAATAGCATTTTTTGCCAGCTATATGCAAACCATGACGATGGGCGGTGTTGGCCAGCGCATGCTGTATAAATTACGTAACTCCATCTTTACAAAATTGCAGCAGTTGCCGGTTGGTTTTTTCAATCAAAATAAAGCAGGTGACCTTATATCCCGTGTTAATAACGATACTGATAAAATAAACCAGTTCTTCTCACAGTCGCTTATGCAGTTTATCGGTACCATTGTTACTATGACGGGCGCCGGCATATTCCTGCTTATCATCAACATTAAGCTTGGCCTGGCAACCCTGGCGCCGGGCCTGTTTATTTTTCTTTTTACAAGGGCTACATCTGCCTGGGTAAAAAAGAAAAATGCCGTTAACCTTAAAAGTACCGGCAGCCTTAGCGCCGAGATACAGGAGAGCCTCAATAATTTTAAAGTAATAATTGCTTTTAACCGCAGGGACTATTTCAGAAAACGTTTTGATGGCGCCAATAAACAAAACTACACTACAGCCGTAAGCGCAGGGCTTGCCAACAATATATTTTTGCCTATATATGGATTGTTTGCCAGTATTGCGCAGTTGATTGTACTTGTATATGGTGTGCACCTTATTTCCCTGCATGAGTTTAACATAGGGTACCTTGTTGCTTACCTCGCCTATGCAACACAATTTTATAACCCTTTACGCCAACTTGCCGCATTATGGGCAAACTTCCAGGTAGCAATGGCAGGTTGGGACAGGATTTCGGTTATATTAAGCCTTGAATCAAACCTGCCGGTTATAGCCGCAAAGACAATTGGAAAAAGTAATGTATTAATGACGTTCAATAATGTTTATTTCGGCTATACAGACGATAAAGAAATATTGCACAACATAAGTTTTGACCTTGAACGCGGCAAAACCTATGCGTTGGTGGGCCCGACAGGCGGTGGCAAAACAACTACCGCATCTTTAATAGCAAGGTTGTATGACCCTGTTAGCGGGGAGGTTTTGCTGGGAGGAAAAGATATACGTGCCTATGAACCCGAGGAAAGAGCAGAAAAAATTGGTTTTATACTGCAGGAGCCATTTTTGTTTACCGGTACCGTGAGAGAAAATATTTTATACGGTAATACAAAGTATAAAGACTATACCAAAAGCCAACTGGAAGAAGTGATTAAAGAGGATAATCTTGAAGCGTTGCTGGCAATATTTGATAAAGGGCTCGAAACACCCGTAGCCTCCAGCGGGGACACTATAAGCCTCGGGCAAAAACAGTTAATTGCTTTTATGCGTGCTGTACTGCGGCACCCCGACATTCTTATTCTGGATGAGGCCACCGCCAATATTGATACCATTACTGAACAGATACTGGAAGAAATTTTAAACCGCCTGCCCGAAACAACTACCCGCGTAATAATTGCACACCGGCTTAATACCATCCAAAATGCGGATGAGATATTTTTTGTAAATGCGGGTGAAGTAGTGCGCGCCGGTTCGTTCGACCATGCGGTAAATATGCTGATGCACGGTAAAAGGGCCAGTTAATACACTTCGTTGCCCGTATTTCATTACAATAGTGCTCGTATTATTAAAAGCCAGAAGCATCTCCGCAAGCCTGTTACTGCGGGGAAGAACGGTGTAAGTAACTCTCACACATACTACCCTCGTTCCTTTACTTTATTACGCCTTCTGCAGGGCTGCTGCGGGCGCTCCGTTTGCTGAGCCATTGGTGGCAGCGTATTTTCTTTCGCCTATCTGTTGTCTCCACATAGCGTAATACAAGCCCTTTTCTTCCAGCAATTCATAATGTGTACCGGTTTCTGTTATTTGTCCCTTCTCCAAAACATAAATTCTGTCAGCATGCATAATAGTACTTAAGCGATGAGCGATAAGCACGGTTATCTGGTCCTTTTCGTTGGAGATTTGTTTGATGGTAGAAGTAATTTCTTCTTCTGTAATTGAATCCAGCGAGGATGTCGCTTCGTCAAATATCAGCAGGTGTGGCTTGCGCAGCAGGGAGCGGGCAATGCTTAAACGCTGTTTCTCTCCCCCGCTTAACTTTAAGCCCCCTTCGCCAATCATAGTATCAATGCCCTTTTCAGCCCTTGACAGCAGGTTGGTGCAGCTTGCTTTATAAAGGGCATCCATTAAGTCCTCCTGGCTTGCTTTCGGGTTAACAAATATGAGGTTTTCTCTTATGGTGCCGGCAAACAGTTGTGTATCCTGTGTTACAAAGCCAATTTGGCTACGTAATTCATCAAGCTCAATGTCAGCACTGTTTATGCCATTATACGAAACTACCCCTCCCTGCGGGTGATACAGGCCTACCAGCATTTTTACCAGCGTACTCTTCCCTGCGCCTGATGGGCCTACAAACGCGACAGTCTCTCCTTTTTCCACAGAAAAGCTTATATTATCTAATGCTTTGTATTGGGCAGTTTGATGCTTAAAAGATACATCCCTAAAGCTCAGTTCAGCAAGATTATGCAGCCTTACGGGGTGCGGTGGTGTTACTTCTACCGGCCGGTTCATTACATTATCAAAATTTATCAGTGATGCTTCTGCCTCGCGGTAGGACATTATGATATTGCCAATTTCCTGCAAAGGCCCGAAAATAAAGAATGAGTAAAAGGTTAACGTCATTACCTGGCCTGCGGTTAGTAATCCCCCAAACACAAGCCACGCAAGGGTAAACATAATAACCTGCCGTAAAAAATTCACGAATGTGCCTTGTATAAAACTCAATGCGCGAATGCTTTTTACTTTTTTTAATTCAAGGCCGAGTATCTTGTAGGTATTTCCATTCAGCCGAATTATTTCCTGGTCTGTAAGGCCCAGGCTTTTTACCAGTTCAATGTTTCTTAATGATTCTGTGGTAGACCCTGCAAGTGCATTAGTCTCTTTTACAATATTTTTTTGAATGATCTTAATTTTCTTACTCAGCAGGCTTGTTAATAATGCCAGCAAAACTATACCTACTGTATAAATGGGCATGATTGACCAATGCAGGCTAAATGCATAAATACTTACAAATACAACACCCACGATTATACTAAACAGTACGTTTATAAAAGAAATAATAAACTTCTCGCTATCTGCTCTTACTTTGGTAAGAATTGAAAGCGTTTCCCCGCTCCGCTGGTCTTCAAAATCCTGGTAAGGCAGTTGCATTGAATGCTGTAAGCCGTCTGTAAAAATTTTGGCGCCGAATTTTTGAACAATAACATTAGTAAAGTAATCCTGGAAGGCTTTTGCGATACGGGAAACCATTGCAACGCCGAT
Organism: Chitinophagaceae bacterium; assembly: GCA_035550215.1. Classification (GTDB taxonomy): domain Bacteria; phylum Bacteroidota; class Bacteroidia; order Chitinophagales; family Chitinophagaceae; genus JABDFW01. The sequence continues at coordinate 194,910 of DASZPM010000008.1, forward strand.
AAATATTCCAAGAAATCCCAAAACGCCCCAAATAAATTGATTGGTGGTCCTTGTAGCATCTTTTATAAATTCTTTGTGCTCGTTAAAGTGCCCTATCGCATGTGGATGGGTCAAGAATCTATCAAAAAACTTTCCGAAGAAAAATGGATCAAGCATTGAAAAGCTTTGGTTTATTGCTGCAAGCAGCAGGGCGAGTGTTACCAACCACCTATAAGGTCTTAAATATTTCAGCAGTATCTTCATAACTCAGTTGAATTTAGTCCAAGCATTTTAAGCGTTTGTACATACAAACATTATACAATTTACTAAAAATACGGCAAGTTGTCATTTTTGGAAGGGAAGGTCAGCATGCAAAGCTAAATGACTTTGCGATATGACATAAAGACCTTACGATTTGCGGAAAAGGAAGGCTTATGCGTAACATGTTCCGTACAAACTGTCACATCAATATACGCCCTATTCTTCAGCGTAACTGCCTACTGCTTCTTTATTAAACTGGCTTTCCTGTATAAATAATTTTGGCACAGTAAGGTAAGCATTCAGTATTCTGTTGCTGCTGGCATAAGCCAGCAGGTGGTCGCTCCAATAAGCAACGGGCGTCTGTATTTCTACCAGTTTTTTGGCAGCTTGCCCGGTTAGCGCGTAAGCGCTGCCAAAATCGTGGTGGCCTGCCACCTTTAAGTGTTTGGAATATGGCCTTGCATACAGGTTGCTGATGGTTTTGTGTGTGAGATTAAGACCCCCGAAAAACTTTTGTGCATGGTATAATTGCTGTTTAAAAAAGCCACCGACGGTTTGTTGAGTGTTTTTGTTATAATCAAAATATACCAACTCCCAATCGGGCGGTAGTTCCTGTATTATTTCCGGGAAAACCTTTAGTCCTTCTTCTAAGGGCAAAACGTCATCCTCAAAAATTAATACTCTTTTATAGCCATTCTTTACCACATCCTCATACACCATTTTGTGTGTAATGGTACAGCCAAGCATGCCCATGTTAAATAACTTATTATACCGGTGTACCTGTTTGGCCTTTACTGGGTCGTACACGCCCTGCTTAATTAAATCATCAACATTAAATTCTTTGTTATCGGCGCCAAACAGAAAATTAAAATTCAGCCCATTTAATACTGATTGTAACTTTTCGTGGCGTTCTGTGGCACGCCTTATAGTCATCACATAAATGTGGTCAAAAAAATTATTTAACTGCCGGTAATATGGGGTAAGATTGTTCATGCCCTGCAAAGGTAGTGCAGGATAAATCAATTGCAGGCAGGCACAGGTGCCCTGCTAAAATGAATTTTGTTAAAAAAGTGCTGAATAAACCGGCATGCCCAATGCGGGTTAGTTCCTCCTGAATGCCCACCTGAACATTTCTTTCCAGGTGGTTTTTTTGCCGTACATTAAAATACCTGTACGGTAAATTTTGCCTGCCAGCCATGTGTTGAACAGGAAACCGCCCACCAAAGCTAAAATGCTGGCAAATAGCTGCCAGTACGGCACTGTTCCGGGAATACCATATCCTACACGGCACATCATTACAATAGGGGAGCTAAAAGGTATAATGCTGGCCCATACCGCAATTGCGCTGCCAGGCACTTGTACTGCATTTGTGCCAATAATAAACGAGAATATAATAGGCATTGTTACGGGTAACGTAAGGCTTTGTGAGCTTTGTATATCTTCTACCACGCAGCCAATGGCGGCAAAAAGGGCCGCGTAAAAAAGGTAGCCTGCGAGAAAATAAAAAACAAAGCAGGCTAAAATAACGGGCCAGTTACCGGAGGCTAAAACCTTGTTAAGATTGTCCATAAACTGGGAGTTGCCTGCTGCATGCATAGCGGCGGCGCCGGGCATAGTTCCCTGTTGCTGCATTGCCTGCACATGCTCGGCAGTATGCGGTAAAAAAGCCTGGGCGCCATAAAAGAATATAATGATAAGGCCAATCCACATAATAAACTGTGTTAAACCCACTGCGCCAATACCTATAATTTTGCCCATCATTAAATCGAATGGCTTTACACTGCTTACAATTACCTCTGCAATGCGGCTTGTTTTTTCTTCCATTACACCGCGCATAAGCATCATGCCGTAAATAAGCATAGTAATGTATATAATTATACCTGCAACATATCCTACGGCCATGGCAAGGCCCTGGTTGCTTTCCTTAACCTTTCCGTTATCGTCTTCCACCGTTTTGATATTGGCTATGTGTGAACTTTGATGTATTGAATCCAGCGTATGCCTTTCAATGCCTGCCTTTTGAAGCATATTGTCTTCAATAATGCCGTTTAACTTATCTTCAATACTGCCCGACGTCATTACCCCGATGGCCGCATGTGAACGTACAATAAATGTGTCTTTATTATCGCCGGATGCAATGGGCGTTATATGCAAAAAAGCGGAGTATCCCTTATCCGCGTAATTTAGGGTATCTACGTTAGCAGGAAATTCAAATACCAGGTCACTGTCGCTTTTCAGGTTATTTCTAAAAAACCCATTATCATCAACTACTGCAATTTTTAGTTTTTCTTTTCCCTTTATTGACAGGATGGCCGCGCCAAAAATAAATCCAACAAATACTAATGGCGTTAATATTGTGGTGAGAATAAATGCGCGGTTTTTTACGCGGGAAAGATATTCTCTCTGTATTACTAAAGATATTTTACTCATATTCTCAATGTATTAAAGCAGTAATTTAATCAGGAAAGTTTTTGAAACTGCCGTGTAACGGCTTTGGTGCCTTCAACCAGGTTAATAAAAATATCGTTGAGGGAAGGCAATATTTCATTAAAACCCTCAACATCGTACTGTTGTTGTATTAAGTACGTCAGTACATCGTTGCTTTTAAAACCCTCGTTTATCCTTACCGTAAGCTTGTTAGCGTTTTGTGCAATTACTTCAAAAGCTTCGCTGCTTATAGCGGCGGGTTCGCTGCCCAACTGTACGGCAAATTTATTCTCCTTAAACTCCTGTTTAACCTGTTGAACGCTGCCATCCAGTATTTTTTGCCCCAGGTTTACCAGTACAATATGGTCACAAATTTCTTCCACCTGCTCCATACGGTGTGTACTAAAAATAATGGTGGCGCCACGCTTTGCAAGGCCATATATTTCATCTTTAATCAGGTTGGCATTTACCGGGTCAAGGCCGCTAAAGGGCTCATCAAGTATAATTAGTTTTGGTTCATGCAGCACTGTTGTTACAAACTGCAGTTTTTGGCTCATGCCTTTGCTCAGGTCCTCCATTTTCTTGTTCCACCAGCTTTCCATTTCAAGGCGGGTAAACCAGAATTTAATCTTTTGCAGGGCGTCATTTTTGCTTAACCCTTTCAGGCGTGCAAGGTATAACGCCTGTTCACCAATTTTCATTTTTTTGTACAGGCCGCGCTCTTCCGGCATGTAGCCTATTTTTACAATATCATTTACCGGGTTAAACTTCTTTCCGTCAAAAATAATTTCTCCTTCGTCAGGGTAAAAAATACCTGTTATCATTCTAAGCAGGGTTGTTTTACCCGCGCCGTTTGGGCCGAGCAAACCAAATATGCTGCCCTCTTCAATACTAAAACTAATATCATCCACCGCTTTTTGCGTGGCGAAGTATTTTTTTAAATGCTTTAATTCTAAAATTGCCATACGGGTGTTTTAGTTGGTCAAATGTAAGGTTAAGAAGATAAAGCAGTATTATTTATTAAGCTTATGTTATGAAAGGTAAAACAATTATTTTAAGTGCGTTTTTTGTGTATCGTGTAATACTTTCGCACCGGTCAAATCCAATTATCATGAAGGTGTTCAATCGTTCCGGTATTATTTTAATTATTACAGTATTACTATTTATTTGTGGCGGATGGGGCTTTTTAGTGCACAAAACCTGTCATCAACTGGCAGTATATGAACTGCCCGAACAGATGAAGCCTTTTTTTTACAAGCACATGCAATATTTAACTGACAGCGCAATAAGGCCCGACCTTAGGCGCAGTTACGACACCACGGAAGCGGCGAAACATTTTATTGACCTTGAAAAATATAACGACTCAGCCAGTGCAATGCCGATTGACTGGAATGATGCAGTAGCTAAATATTCAAAAGACACCTTATTAAAATATGGTTATGTGCCTTATTATGTTGTAATGGAGAAAGAGAAACTTACAAGGGCATTTCTTCACGAGGATGAAGACAGTATTATATTTTATGCCACAGATTTGGGACATTATGTTGAGGATGCCAATGTACCGCTGCACACAACAATGAATTATGACGGTCAACTAACCGGGCAGCGTGGCATACATGCTTTGTGGGAGAGTGTAACACCTGAAATGGAAATTACAAACTACAACCTTTACACGGGCCATACAGCCACGTACCTCACAAACCCGCAGCAATCAATTTGGGATGCGGTAAGAAAGGCTAATAGCTTACTGCCTGAAGTATTTATGAAGGAAAAAGAAGTGTCAAAACAATTTCCCGATTCTGTAAAATATAAGCTTGTGCAGAAATATGGTAAAACGCTGAAATATTATACTGACACTTTTGCAACGGCATACGGCAACGCGTTAAGGCCAACAATAAACGGGCAGCTTATTAATTCAGCCAACCTTGTTGCGGATTTTTGGTATACAGCGTGGGTAGATGCAGGCAGGCCTGACCTTACCAAAATATTACACCACCGCTTTAGAAAAAAAGATGCACGGCGGCTGGAAAGGCAAATGAAAAGTTTTAAAAATAACAGCCTTATTAAAGACAGCATGCTGAATGCAGCAAAAGGCAGCTTCAGGGAATAAATTTTTCTGCAATTATTGCCGCTACTCTTTCACCATCCATTGCCGCGCTTACAATACCGCCAGCATAGCCTGCGCCCTCTCCGCAAGGATAAAGGTTGTGTATTTGGGGATGTTGTAACGTTACACTATCTCTTGGTATGCGTACCGGGGAGGATGTTCTGCTTTCTGTTGCCACAATATTGGCTTCATTAGTATAATAGCCACGCATTTTTTTGCCGAATGCTTTAAAGCCCTGCTGTAAAGATTGAAATATAAATTGCGGCAACACAGTATTTAAGTGCGCTGATGTTATGCCGGGCACATAACTGCATGGCGGGAGTGAAGAGGAAATTTTGTTGTCACAAAAGTCAACCATGCGCTGTGCAGGCGCTACAAATTTACCCTCGCCTGCATTAAAAGCATTTTCTTCAACCCAGGATTGGAAATGCAAAAGCGCCAGGGGCGAATTCAGTTTTTTGTCGCTGATAGAAAAACCTTTTATGCCTGCTAAATCTTTTTGTTCCACTGTAACTACCATGCCGCTGTTGGCGTAGGGGTTATTTCTTTTACTGGGGCTCCAGCCATTAACCACCAACTTTCCCTGCCTTGTAGCCGCAGGTGCAATAATACCTCCGGGGCACATACAAAAGCTAAATACACCTTTGCCGTTTACCTGTTCAACCAGGCTGTATGATGCGGGCGGTAAATGTTCATCTCTTACGCAGCCGTCTGGTGCTGCGGAACAATGATATTGAATGCCGTCTATTAGCGCCTGTGGATGCTCAACCCTTACGCCCAATGCAAATGGCTTTGCTTCAACAGTAATGTTTTTACTATGCAGCAATTCAAATATATCCCCCGCGGAGTGGCCGGTGGCAAGTATAACTGCTTCGGCAGGCATTTTGGTAGCGTTGTTTACTATTACATACCTTATGTTGCCGTTATCAACTATTATGTCAGTTAGTTTGTGTTCAAACAGTACCTCGCCACCGCTTGCAATAACCTGTTCACGCATGGCTGTGATGATGTGCGGTAACTTATTAGTGCCTATATGCGGGTGAGATTCGTACAGAATTTTTTCGTCAGCGCCAAACTGTACAAGAATATTTAAAATACGATGTATGTCTCCGCGCTTGGTGCTGCGGGTATACAATTTACCATCACTGTAAGTGCCGGCGCCGCCTTCGCCAAAACAATAATTACTTTCCTCATTAACAATACCTTCTTTATTTAATACTGCTAAATCCCTTCTCCTGGCACGAACATCTTTTCCTCTTTCTAATATAACGGGCTTTACACCCAGCTCTATACATTTTAAGGCGGCAAACAAACCAGCCGGGCCTGCGCCTATGATTATCACTGTGTGCGTGGCCCTGCTTATGTCCTGCAAGTCAATCTTCTTAACTGGCCTGTCAATAACTGGCTCATTAATAAAAGCATGCACCGTTAAATTTATCCATGGCTGCTTGCCGCGTGCATCAATTGATTTTTGGGTAATGTAAAATCCTGTTACCTCGGTATTTTTTTTGCCGACCGCTTTTGCAGTATAAGCGCGTATTATTTCTGTCGATGAAGCTTCAGAAGGCAGAAGCTTTAGTGAGACATCTTTTTGCATACGGTTAGGTATTTATCCTAAAAAGTATATATACCGTGTTGTTATTTAAAACAACACGATGGTTATTTTTTATTAAAGCAAATGCAATTATGCAGTGTAAGCTAAAACTGTATTACAACTTAATACCTACCAGTATGCTTACACAATTGTTTTTAACTGCTGCGTCCTGCCCCTGGTTGGTGCTGGCCACGTTTGCCAGGCTAAACTGGTAACGGGCAGAAAAAAACAGCCCCAGTTTAAAGGAATATTCAAGCCCGGCAACACCGGCAAAATCTGTTGATTTGTAATTGTCTTTTGCGTCTTCTGTTTGCCCCTGCGACTTGTCTTTGGCGCTGAGTAAAAGCCCGGCTTGCGGGCCTGCATAAATACCAAGGCCGGTTGTGGGTACCTTAACTTTCAATAAAAGCGGCAATGTTAAGTAACTGGTTGTTTCCGTACCTGTAATTCCGGAATTATTAACCTTATATCCCATTCCTGAATATGCGAGTTCCGGCTGCAATGAAACGGCAGGCGCCAAATGAAAGTTTAAGAAGATGCCTGCATTTATGCCTGCTACGGCATTGGGTTTGATGCTGAACCCTTGTGTTTTAACAGTAACGTTGGAAATATTAACGCCCGCCCTTACGCCAAAAGATTGAGCAAAAATGCCGGCAGACAAAAAACTGGCAGCAACAAAAAGAAGTAGCTTTTTCATAATTTTTTTAAGGTTAAAAGTTATTGTATAATAAGTACTTGCAAACATAAGCCAAAACAATTGGCACTACAAATAAAGGGCTGTTGTAATAGGTATAAAAGCGCTTAAAAAAAAGCTGCGGAATTTGCCGCAGCTATTTTTCATTTTATCCTTTTAAAACGGTAGGTCGTCAACTATTTCCGCGCTTTGATTAAAACTTTGGGGCGGGGTTTCTGCTGCCTGGGCCTGCTGACCCATTTTAACCTGCTCCATACGCCAGGCGTCAAGATTGGTGATGTAATTTTCCCGGCCATCTTTCATCCATTTGCTTCCTTTAAGGTTAAACGATACTTTTACTTCATCCCCTAAATTAAACCTGTCGGGCATGGAGGTTTTGTCCTGAACACACTGAAACTTAATGTAGTTTGTAATAATTCTTCCCCCAATATCTTCTGATTTTTCTATTACAAATTCTCTTGTTTTGAATGACTCAGTGCGCTGTACAATATTAAATTTTGCCACTAATTTTCCGGTAATTTCAAACGACATAATATAGTAATTATTTTAATAGGCAAATGTAGTTTAAAAAAAGAGGATAAATAATTTGAAATTGTTTTTCGGTATTTAAAAAATTGTACCTTTCAACTTCTGTGTATAACTTTTTAATCCTCCTAAACATGAAAGCTCTAAATCTTCCTCTTATGCGTTATAGTGAAAAAAATATCAGCACATATGTAAACGATTGTAATGCACATGGCACAATACTTGCACTCAATTTGCCGTTTCGAACGAAGATGAATTTTGTTTTTTTGATGTAGTGCGCTTTAGATAAATTCTCTACACAAAAAAAATTTTTTTTTCAACAAAAAGGTTGATATTCGTTCTCCTGTCCCAAAAAATTTTTCATTGAGCAGTGAACGAATTTTTTGGGGTTTTTTATCGGATAACATTACTAATTCAATATAAATTACCTTCTATTCATTATGTCTAAAGCTACCGCCGAAACTGTTTGGAGTAATTGTTTAAAAATTATAAAGGATATAGTAGAATGGCAGCATTATAAAACATGGTTTGAACCTATTAAATCACTGGAGTTAAAAGGAAATGTGTTGTTGATACAGGTACCAAGTCAATTTTTTTATGAATACCTTGAAGAACATTATGTAAATTTATTGGCGAAGACTTTAAAGCGCGAAATGGGTAAAGATGCCCGGCTGGAGTACAGGATAATGGTAGATAGTGGCAATAAAGGGCGCAATGGTTCAATGGACGTTCCTGCGGGCAACGCGAAAATGTATAATAATAACGAGATGGATTTCCCCTTGATTATAAATAACCCGGTTAAGAATCCGTTTGTAATACCCGGTCTTAAAAAAATGCAGATTGACCCGCAATTAAATTCGTCATACGTTTTTGACGCGTTTATTGAAGGCGACTGTAACCGTGTAAGCAGGCGGGCAGGCAAAACTGTGGCGGAAAAGCCAGGGGCAAATTCATTTAACCCACTGGTTATTTATGGTGGGGTAGGGCTTGGTAAAACGCACCTTGCGCAAGCTATTGGCAATGAAGTAAAAAGGCTGCACAGTAATAAAGTTGTTTTATATGTAAGCAGCGAAAAATTTATAAACCAGTTCCAGGATCATAGCCGTAATAACGCTATCAATGATTTTATACATTTTTACCAATTAATTGATGTATTAATTATTGACGATGTGCAATTTTTTGCCCGTGCAGAAAAAAGCCAGGATGCATTTTTTGCCATATTTAATCACCTGCACCAAAGCGGTAAACAACTGGTGCTTACCAGCGATAAACCGCCAAAGGACCTGGATGGAATGCAGGAGCGTTTGTTAAGCCGCTTCAGGTGGGGACTAAGTGCCGACCTGCAGGTACCCGATTACGAAACACGTATCGAGATACTTGAACGTAAGATGAAGAATGATGGCCTTGAAATGCCGAAGGAAGTGGTAAAGTACGTTGCCTACAATATAAGCACTAACGTACGTGAACTGGAAGGCGCTTTAATCTCGTTACTGGCACAATCATCTCTTAACAAAAGAGAGATTGACCTTGAGCTTGCCAAAAAGGTATTACGCAATTTTGTGAAAACAAGCAGCAAAGAAATTACTATTGACACCATACAGAAGATGGTATGTGAATATTTTGATGTGCAATATGAAAAGTTGCTGCATAAAACACGCAAGCGCGAAATTGTACAGGCGCGGCAAATTACTATGTACCTGGCCAAAGCTTTTACAAAAAACAGCCTTAAAACAATTGGGGAGCATTTTGGGGGCCGCGACCATACTACCGTAATACATTCCTGCCAGACGGTGAAAGACTTAATGGATACTGACAGCCTGTTTCGTGAAAACGTAATGGAGCTGACACAAAAAGTACAGCTTGCCTCTATGTAGCGTATTAAAAGATATTTTATAAAAAATCCTGGTTTGCAGCCGGGATTTTTTATTTAGGCACAGCATAGGTTACAGGTATTTAATATTATTTGGGATTTAAACTCCCGCTTTCTATATTTGCAGCCCTTTTAGAAGGAACGGTGAGGTGGATGAGTGGCTGAAATCAGTAGTTTGCTAAACTGCCGTACGGGTAACTCTGTACCGAGGGTTCGAATCCCTCCCTCACCGCAAAACCTGCAAATCATTGACTTGCAGGTTTTGTTTTTTTAACCCCGGCTGTTATTACGTCATTTTACTCCTCTTATTCAATAAACGATTTTTGAACGTTTGTTTCTCGTATTTCCACGTTACAACAGGTTTGCACTAAAAGATGTATTCAAAATCTCACCAGCTTTTGTCAAATACTAAAAAGGGCAATTGCAAAATTGTACGTGTTATACTGTCGCCTTACAGTAAATTGCCCTCAATAATATTGTTTTATGCAGCGAAGAGATTTTTGTAAGGATGCTTTGTTAACAGGTGCGGCAATAGCTGCGGCCCCTTTTGTAAAAGCTTCAAATGTAATAACGCAGCCTTCTTTGGCGGGGCCGGCATCGTTAATGGGCGGCCGTTTTGTAACGCTTTGTATTATGATACGTACTTCACCGTGGGAGGTTTCCCGCGATGTAAAGCTTATTAACCGGGATGAAAACTTTGCGCATACGCTTGAGGTTGTACGTAATATGCGGGAGGCTTTTGCCAAAAATAATCCTGGTGGGCGGCTTACATGGGGGTTTACACTGAACGCGCTTGAAGATAAACGCCCGCACTATGTTGATATACGCAAATACACAGTGGAGTGCCAGCAGAAATATGGTGATGAAGTGTCTTATTTTCCCGGTTACTTCCCAGCTATGTACCTGCCGAGGGAGCGTGTGAACAGGGAGATGACTGAAGCTATTCAAACTATATCGGGTATGGTAGGCAACAGTTACCGGCCTGATTGTATAATGGGCGGCTTTTTATCAGCCAATAACCTTGCTTACCTGGCTGAAAAAGAAAACATTCATGTTGCACATTCGGTAATATGGAGCCAGCATGAAGTGGATGGCGGCGGGGCAGACGGCAGCCTGTCTTACCCTTATTATCCTTCTAAAGAGCATTTTTGCAAGCCCGCCCAGGGCAGCAGCGACTTTATAGATTGCGCTTCGCTGGATGGCTGGAGCGTTGATTTTTTGAATGCCACTATCAGTTCCGGCATTCGAGGAACAACACCCTACAACGGCGCATCAAGCCGGCGTGGAGTTGGGCCGATTGAATCATACGGTGAGTGGGGGCTTGACATAGGCAATCTTTCCGTAATGTACACACAATCCCAGCATTTTGACAGGGGTTTTGAATTAAACGGTTTTGGATGGATACCGAATATATGGGAAGCCGCACTTGCGAAAATACCCGAAAGGCAGAATGACTGGTGGGATGATACGTTTGCTTACAGGGCAATGGAACGCTGGGTTGGCTCAACAATAAAACGCTGGCCGGATGTTAAGTTTGTAACATTTGGTGAATATGGCAAACTATGGCGAAACCATTTTAAAGACAACAATGCATTGAATTATCGTTTTGAAGAAAAAGGTTTGGGTATAGGAAGCTCCTGGGGTAATGAAGAGATTAGATGGTTTATGAATAAAGACTTCAGGCTGGCATTATTAAGAAACTGGCATAAAAACACGCCGGAAATGGTGATTGATTTTACCCGCTATGACCTAAAAGCTACGGAGCCTGCCGACCCATCCCCTGAAAAACCGGTAAAAGACTGGAGCCTGATGAACAGGATTAATCAAAAAGGATTAAGGCCGCAGGACAAACCTGTTTTAATTACGCAATTGCATAAGGATGAGCAGGCGATGATTTATAAACATTATCCTGAACTTTTTACGCATTAAACAAAGGAAGTTGAAAGGTGCGTACTTAAAACCATGTGCCGCTGTCTTCCCCGCTATGCATACAAACCCACTATTTTTGGCGTATGAAAAGCTTATGTAAAAAATTGCTGCTGCAACATTTGTATACACTTATTATCGTCTGCGCTTCTTTCGCTGCTGCATACGGCCAGCAGGCAAAACTGCCCACCCCTTGGACAAAGATTGCGCGTGATGCGGCCATGCCGCTGGCTGAATACCCGAGGCCCCAGTTACGCAGGCAACAATGGCAATGCCTTAACGGCCAGTGGGATTATATGGGCGGCGCTGATGCGCCGGCCGCACTCAACCCTGCAACTGCCGCAGCTTTTGGCAATTCGCATGAAAAAATTCTCGTTCCGTATTGCCCTGAATCATACCTGTCGGGCATTCAGCGCAAGCAGGAAATAAATATGTGGTACCGCAGAATATTGCAAATTCCTGCCGTATGGAAAGGCAAACAAATCATCCTGCATTTTGGTGCAGTTGACCACGATGCCACAATATTTGTTAATGGCCAAAAAGCGGGAACACACGCTGGCGGCTACGATGCCTTCCAGTTTAATATCACGCCTTTTTTAAAAGACGGCACGAATACCCTTGTAGTGGCAGCTTACGATGCTAATGACGGCACAACACCTTCCGGTAAAAATGGCCCGCGTGGCGACTACGAGTTTTCTTCCGGCATCTGGCAAACAGTTTGGATGGAACCGGTTAATCAGAATTATATTGACCATATCCGTTTGCTGCCTGACGTGGAAGGTGAACGGTTGAAGATATGGGTAGATGGCGATGCAGGAGCAAAAGTAACCGCCACTGCATCAGGCAGCGGAAAAACTGTTGCAAGTGTAAGCGGTAAAGCAGGTGAGTATTTTTACCTGCCCCTGCAGCACCCCACGCTTTGGACACCCGGCAACCCTTATTTGTACGATTTGAAGCTTACCCTGTATAATAATGATGGCACTTTAGCAGATGAAGTAACCAGTTATTTTGGTATGCGGAATATAACGCTGGGTAAGGTGAATGGTGTAATAAGGCCTTTGCTGAACGGCAACTTTATAATGCAGTTAGGCTTGCTGGACCAGGGCTATTGGCCTGATGGCGTACTGACAGCCCCTACCGACGAGGCCCTGAAGTTTGACTTGCTGTATGCAAAAAAAGCCGGGTTTAACCTGGTGAGAAAACACATGAAAACAGAGCCGCAGCGGTTTTATTACTGGGCTGATAAACTTGGGTTGATGATATGGCAGGATATGCCCGCCATCTGGTACCAGTTTAAAGATACAGCCAAAGTACGAACAGCTTTCCGCAAGGAATTAAAAGCCATTATTGATGACCATTATAATTCTCCAAGTATTATTACGTGGGTGCCTTTTAACGAAAACTGGGGCGCTTTTGATGTAAAGGAAATTACGGCCTGGGTGAAAAAATATGACCCTTCGCGACTGGTAAACGGCAATTCCGGCTTTAATAACAACCCCGGTTACCAGCAGGCGTATGGCGACCCGGGTAACGGCGATTATGTTGATACCCATATTTATGTTGGCCCTTATGACGCTTCGGTGCCGGATGCGCACCGTGCAGCATCGTTAGGCGAATTTGGCGGGGTAGGTTTATTTGTAAGCGGGCATATGTGGCCTGTAGAAAATAATGCCTATAGCCTTGAACCGACAAAAGCTGCTTTAACTGACCGTTATGTGCTGTTGCTGCAGGAGGTAGAACAATTGATGAAATACAAAGGGCTGAGCGTGGCTATATATACACAGACTACAGATGTTGAGCACGAGGTTAACGGCCACCTGACTTACGACAGGATGGTTGAAAAGATGGACGTGAACAGGGTGAAAGCAATTAACCGTGAAGTGATACGGGAAAGTGAAAAATTAAATAAAGCCGTGCCTTAGCATAGAAATCAGAAATGGCTTACGCCGTTTTTACATCCACTTATCTACAAACTGGTTGAAGGCATCCTTATACTTATCACCAACGGTTATGTGTATTTTGCCTGCCTGTACAGAGTTTTTGGTCATTGAGGTTATTTTGTCTAATGCAACAATAAAAGAGCGGTGCAGGCGCATAAACCGTTTCGGCGGAAGTTTTTCTTCCAGCGCCTTAAGGCTGGTAAGAGACATAAGTGTTTTATCAGCACTTTTGAGGTGCACTTTTACATAGTCTTTCAGGCCCTCTATGTAAACAATATCATCCATGGCAATACGCACAAATTGATATTCAACTTTCAGGAATAAGTATTCGTCGCCGGTTTTTTCCACTTCAGTTGTAGCGGGCAAGGTTGTAGGTGCGGCAACAGTTTTATTAAGCAATTCTGCATAGTGATAAGCTTTTGTTGCTGCACGCAGAAATTCCTCGTAATTGAATGGTTTCAGCAAATAGTCCCGCGCATCAACCTTATAGCCTTCCAGGGCAAACTGGTTATACGCTGTCGTAAAAATTACCTGTGGCGTGTCCGGCATTTTAGCCAGTACACGCGCCAGTTCAATGCCGTTCAGGTCGGACATTTGAATATCGAGGAAGATGACATCAATCTTCCGCGAGTGTATGGATTTTAAAGCCTCTACTGCACTCAAATAACGCCCCGCGAGGCTGAGGAACGGGGTTTGCGCGATAAACTTGCATACCAGCCCAAGCGCAAGAGGCTCATCATCTACAGCAATGCAATCTAACGTCATGACAGGTTGAGAACTAAGTGAACAGTATATTCATTATCGGCATTCAGCTCATTAATATCCAGCGTGTACTTACCGGGGTAAAGCAGGTCGAGCCTGCGTTTTGTATTAACCAATCCTATGCCGCTACTGGTATCTAAGCTAACACTATTATCCTTTATTACCGAATTCTTTACCGTCATATCCAGCAATTTATTATCCTGTAAAATACTAATGTCAATATGGCTTGGCTGTGTAGCCCTTACGCCATGCTTAAAAGCATTTTCAACAAATGGCAGGAATATCATCGGGGCTAAAGGTATATCCTCCACGTTCGGCGGGGTACATATATTGAGCTTTACCGCATCCGTAAGCCTTAATTGCATAAGGCTTATATAATCTTTCACAAAAGCTATCTCCTTGCTCAGCATCGTATGACCCGACTGCGTATCATAGAGCAAATAACGCATCATGCGGGATAGTTGATGTATAGCCTTACCGGCAAGCTCGGCGTCAACTGTTGTTAATGCGTAAATATTATTCATTGTATTGAAAAAGAAATGCGGGTTTATCTGGGCTTTAAGGAATGAAAGCTCAGACGAAACCTTTTCCTTTTCCAGTTCTTCGCGCTTCTGCCTGTCCTTCTGCCATTTTTGTATGGCAGTTATGCTGGTGCCAATGCCAAGCACCAGTGCAGTAATAATGATTGTAGGCCTTTCTAAATGGCTGAGGTGGTCGGTATTATGAAGCCTTGGAGGCCTTGCCATTTGAGTAACCTGGTCAAGAGGCTGTTCGGAACTAAACGACAGGTACACCCAATCGTTAATGAGCACAATTACAATTACCACAGCAATAAGCACCAGGAAATAGTAAACAGTATGGCTCTTCAGCAAAAATCGCGGAACAAGGATTGTTGCATTAAGATAAAACGCTGCGATAAGCAAAATTAGCGTAACTCCCTGCGCTGCAATTGCCTGGAGCGGTATATCAATGCTTGAAAAAAGGGGGTGATAGAAAAATATGGCAATACCAAACACAACCCATATAAGTACATGGGCTACAATGGTAATAAACTTGCCTGTTGATGTGTGCAGCGTCATTGCATAAAAGTAATTTACACTATTTGTATTTAGCCGGTAAAACGGGTACAATATCACTTTTTAACGGGTTATCGCAAATTCAAACCGCTATTGGGCAATATTTTACCTTCAAACAGGCATTTATCATCTTTTAACGGCCGTTTTTAGCTTTTGGCCGATGAAAAAAGCCGTTGATCGGGTAAAACCCTGCCCCTGTCTATAATCGCTATGCCGCGGTCTATTACATTTTACAATGCCTGAATGATGTGTTTGATTTGTGTTAGTTATTTTTAGAAAACATAAAATGAAGAAGCGCTTAATAGCCAGATTTATTCTCATTGCCTACAGTGCATTACTTATTAAGGTAATGGTGTTTAAAAGCATGCCGTTAATAAGGATAGGGCCACTGATGTTTAGAGTAGGCGGCACACACGACGGGCCCGCCAATGTAGTGCCGTTTAAAACAATTTTGCCGTACCTGCTTGGTGAAAAAGGTGTCATTATCGGGTTTATTAATCTTGCCGGCAACATTGCTTTACTTGTGCCTGCAGGCTTTATTATTCCTGTTGTGTTTAAGCGCATTACGTGGAAAAAATCTCTCGCTCTTGCAGTTGCTGCTGGTTTAACCATTGAGGGAATAGAGGCGGTATTACACGTCGGCATTTTTGATATTGATGATATAATACTAAACGGGCTTGGCGTTATGATTGGCTATTGGTTGTTTAGGTTACTTGCCAAAAAAGGCCGCTCGTTGAAACACAAACACATAATTGATGAAATATAAAAATATAATTATTACTGTAGCTATAGTTATCGCTGCTGGTACTGTATTTTACGGAGTTGCCGTTTATAAGAAGAGCAGCCCGCAAGCGGGCACCGTGAGTAACGCTATTAATGTTCAGCCAGATAGTACGGCCCGTTTAGATACTACACTGGTTGCGGTTGCCCAGCTTCCCGATCCCTGTAAGGGCACCGGGGGTACCGGCCAGATTATTAGTGTGGAAGATAACGGCATTACCATCAGGCGGCATGACGGCGTTAGTGAAGTTATAAAGCTTACAGATAAGACAATAATCAAAAATTCAGCCGGCCCGTTATCCAAATCCGGTTTAAAGGCAGGGGATAACGTGACGGTAGTTGTAATGTCAAATCATACTGCAACTGTAGTTTTGGTGTGTAATGGGTAAAGCCGGTGCAGGCAACAAGCATTATTATCACAACGCCGGAGTGTTTAAAAAGTAATAGTTTTTAAATTATATAAAAGAGGTAGGCATGCTTAAAAATTATTTTAAAACTTCGTTTCGCAATTTAACCCGCAATAAAGGCTATGCACTTATCAATATTGCCGGGCTTGCAATTGGCATTGCTGTTTGTATGATGATATTTATTGTTATACAATATCAAACAAGCTATGATGATTTTCATCCCAAAAAAGACCGCATTTACAGGATACTTACACAAATTCACCATGCAGATAACGGAACAGTTACATCTGCCAGTAACGTAGCCTACCTGCTGCCTGCTGCATTAAAGGCAAACTTTCCCCAGGTGGCGGAAGCGGCGCCTGTGTATGCAAGCCATAACGATGAACTGCTGGTGATGGACGACAACGGCCAACTGGTAAAAAAATTTAAAGAAGACCAGGGCTTGTTTTTTACACAGCCATCTTTTTTTAACATATTCAATTTTCCCTTGCTGGCAGGGTCTTATGCTTCGTTGAAAGAAACTAATACGGTATTGCTCACTAAAGAAATCGCCGAAAAATATTTTGGTGACTGGAAACTGGCCATGGGTAAAACCATCAGTTTAAAATCGGGCGGCTTCATGTTCGACCACGGCACAGATGTGCTAAAAGTTACAGGCATACTTGCCACCATCCCCGATAATACTGACTTTCACCTGAAACTGGTTGTGTCTCTCAGTACAAGTTATATTGCTACTATAATGAAAGAGTCAACCAACTGGAAGGAAACAACAGCGGGATTTGGTTGTTACATTTTAATGTCGCCCAACACGTCTGCCGATGATTTTAACCGGCAGTTAATCGCTTTTTCAAAAAAAATACAAACACCTGAATACACGGATACTCAAATTATTCAGCCGCTGAACGATGTGCACTACGACGTAGAAACCGGTAACTACAGCAACAAAACAATTAGCCGCCAACTGCTAAATGTATTATGGCTTATTGCGGCCTTTATACTGGCTATAGCTTGTGTAAACTTTATCAACCTCTCCACGGCACAGGCGGTTAACCGCTCAAAAGAAATTGGCGTACGCAAGGTGCTGGGTAGTAACAGGAGCCAACTGCGCATTAAGTTTCTTATTGAAACATTTATTATTGTTATTGTTGCGGTAATACTGGCAGCCGGCATTTCACTTGTTGCACTGCCGTATGTAAATAACTTGCTGGAACTTTCTATCTCATACAGCATATTGTACAGTTCAGTCATTTTAATATTTCTTGCAGCGGTAACAGTTGCAGTAACACTGCTGGCCGGTTTTTATCCTTCTATTGTGTTATCGCGTTTTAATCCGATTACAGCTTTAAAAGGTAAGCAGGCAGCAAAGGCAACCAGTGGTATTTCATTAAGGCGGGGGCTGGTGATATTCCAGTTTATTATTGCGCAGGCGCTCATAATCGGTACACTTATTATCGTGCAGCAAATGACTTATTTTATGAACCAGCCCCTGGGTTTTGATAAAGACGCCATAATAATTGTGCCGTACCGCGTGGACAGCACGCGCATGGCCAGGATGGATTTTGTGAGGCACATGCTTACTGAAAAAGGTGTAGAGGCGGTAAGCTTTAGCAGTAACACGCCGATAGAAGCCGGTAATGATAATTGGACTACATTAAAATACAACCATGCAATAAAAGAAAGCGACCTTAATGCCATTACAAAATTTGCTGACGAAGAATTTGTACCAACATATAAACTGCAACTGGTGGCGGGCAGAAACCTGAAGAAGTCGCCGTTTACGCAGGAGTTTTTGGTAAACGAAGCACTTGTAAAAAGCCTTGGGCTTAAAAACCCGGAGGAAATATTAAACAAGCAAATTTCTATATGGAACGATTTGATAAAATGCCCGGTGGTGGGTGTATTGAAAGACTTTAATGACAGGCCGTCCCAGTACGGTGTTGCGCCGCTTATTATGGGTACAAACATTACCATGTACAACCAGGTTAGTATAAAGATTTCCACTGCTGATATGCCTGCTACGCTGCAATCTGTAAAAAATTTCTTTGAGCAAACTTTCCCTGATTTTGTATATGACTATAGGTTTTTGGACGATAAAATTGGCGGTTTTTATAAGCAGGAGAGCCAGTTGGCGCAACTGTATAAAATTTTTGCAGCAATCGCCATATTCCTCAGTTGCCTTGGGTTATACGGGCTGGCGTCATTTATGGCAGTGCAGCGCATAAAAGAGGTAGGCATACGCAAGGTGCTTGGCGCAAGCGTTGTAAACATTGTTTACCTGTTTTCAAAAGAGTTTGTTATACTTATTGCCGTTGCTTTTGCTATAGCCACGCCCATTGCGTGGTATTACATGCACCAGTGGCTGCAGGCGTATGTGTACCGCATAAACATTGGCTGGTGGGTATTTGGCGTGGGCGGCCTTGCTGCGCTTATTATTGCGCTGGCAACCATTAGCTTCCAGGCAATAAAAGCGGCAAGGGCAAACCCCGTAAAAAGTTTGCGGACGGAGTAAAAATACCCACGGGTTAGAAGCATTTAAAGGATAATGAGAATTCAGGAAAGACGAACAGTAATAATATAGTGGCGAACAATTATCGTTTAAAAGTCTCATAAGCAGGGCGATTATTATATTGCCCCACGGCCTTCTTTTTTAAGAGGGCCTTTTTGCCGGGCCTGATAACAACTCCTTAGCGTGCGGGGAGGCTGCTGGGAAGGAGAATTTTCTATCCATTCCCCGAATGGTGTGCGGTTAGCAACAAATACCAGCGCCGCATAAACCCAAACATCACAAAATCGTAATATTGCGTCTCCCGGCAAACTGTGCCGCTTTACATAATTTTACGCTTTTAATACATAGCACAAACATTAGTAACATGATAAAAATGGTTGTTTTTGATATGGCAGGTACTACAGTTGACGAGGATAATGTTGTGTATAAAACCCTGCGGAAAGCTATTAATGAACATGGGTTCAATTTTTCACTGGAAGAAGTATTGGCACAAGGGGCAGGTAAAGAAAAATTCCAGGCAGTAAAAAGTATTTTGAGCGTGTACGCGGGTATTACTGAAGAGAAAATGGCCGTTGAAATATATGAGCGTTTTGTGCCCATGCTGGCCGAAGCGTATAATTCGCTGCAGGTTTTGCCCCAACCCGGCGCCGTTGAATTATTCCGGGCATTGCATCAAAGAAACATTTTAGTTGTTTTAAATACAGGCTACAACAGGGAAACCGCAGAATCGCTTATAACCAAATTAGGCTGGAAACAGGGGAGGGAGTTTGATTACCTTGTCACGGCAAACGATGTTACCAAAAATCGCCCCGACCCAGACATGATATTGTTTGCCATGAAGCAATTGGGCATTTCAAACCCGGCGGAGGTGGCAAAGGTGGGAGACTCCATTATTGACATAGAAGAAGGCCGTAATGCCGGTTGCAGCTTAAATATAGGCATTACAACGGGCGCCCATACGTTTCAACAGCTAAAATCCGCAAACCCGGACCGCATCATTAATAACCTTATGGAATTATTGCCTGTTGTGGCTGAAAATTAAACGCCTCCGGTTAAAAATCTTCTCAAAAAAATGCAGTTTGCGCCTGCATTTATCTCTGAGGCACGCTAATGCCTGTGGTTTAAGCAAAAATTAATGCAGTGGCTGAAATTGCAAGGTACATTGCTAACCAGTAGGTTATATTATAACATCCTGTATGCCTTGCAATTAAATAGCGCTGGGGGCGTTATTGTAGTAAGTGCGGCTTTAGCTGCAAGGCGTTTTTTGCCTACTTTTATAATTTGAAACCGAATAGCATTTAACTAAAGCCTTAAGCCTTATGCGCGTATCGTTTAAACCGTACCTGGCCCTTATTCTTTTATTCACCTGTGCACACTGTATAGCCCAGCAGCAAACGTCTGACGATGAGGGTGGCACACAGGCTGCCCTGTTAAAAAAACTTGCCAAAAAAGCCAAATATGGTGCAAGCCTTATTAAAACCGATATTAATTTTTCTACCACCAAAGGCATTACCGGTGAGCCGGTAGTAACAGCGCTTGAGCAAGGCCAGGTGGAAATGGTATCGCTGGAGGACAACGCTTACATGGGTTATATGCTGCCATACAACCAGTTTGTAAAACTGGCAGATTATGATTTTTATATATGGTATAAAAACGGCTTTAAGAGCCAGAAATATCCACCGGAAAAAATGTCCCTGGCAGATGATAATATTTTTCTTGACGACAACTATGGCGAGTTTTACGGTTTTAAAGCTGCAGAGATGGGGCAGCGCTGTAAGTTTGTGTACAAGTATGTATATACAGATGCCAAGTATTTTACCCGCATATTCTTTCACCAGGGCATACCTATAAAAGAAAATACGGTTAACATAAACGTCCCTTCCTGGCTTGACCTTGACATACAGGAGGAAAATTTCAGCAGCGCCTATCATATAAAGAAAACGGTGCATAAGGATAAGGACATAACTACCTATACCTACACTGCCGACAACCTTGAAGCGATAAAACAGGAAGAGTCTTCATTGGCAAGGCCATTTTACCTGCCGCACCTGATAATTACGGTTAGAAGCTACAGGGTAAACCAGAAAAAATACAATGGCTTTAAAACACTTGCCGATATGTATGCGTGGTACAACTTTTTGTACAAAAAAGCAGGCAACGATGTATCTGTATTAAAAGACCAGGTAACTACACTGACACAGGGAAAAACGTCAGACGAGGATAAAATAAAAGCCATCTATTATTGGGTGCAGGACAATATTCGTTACCTGGCATTTGAGGAAGGTTATTCAGGCTTTGTGCCGCAGTCAGTGCAAACTGTATTTAAAAATAAATATGGTGATTGTAAGGGTATGGCCAACCTTGTAACAGAAATGCTTAAACTGGCGGGATATGATGCCCATTTTGCCTGGATAGGCACGCGGGATATACCTTACAGCCGCACGCAGGTGCAGTCGCTTTGTGTCGATAACCATGCTATTTGCGTGTTATACCTTAACGGTAAAACTTACTTTATAGATGGTACGGAAAAATACCAGGCGCTTGGCACGAATGCGTACCGTATTTCCGGCAAAGAAGTACTTGTGCAAAACGGTGATGGTTATAAAGTGGAAACGGTACCTGTTGCTCCGTTGGAAACAAACCAGGTTACTACTACGGCAAAGCTTACCCTTGACGACGATAAAATAACCGGCCATGTTATACTTACGTTTAATGGTAATACACGCAGCTTGTTTCACTACATTTATAACGCTATCCCTGCCGACAAAAGAAAAGATTTTACCCGCACGCTGGTAGAGTTAGCCAACAAAAATGCAGAAGCTACACACATAAAAACATCCGACTTTTCCAACCGCGATATTCCTATTACCGTGGAAGGTGATGTTGAAATAAGTAACCAGGTTACGCTGGTAGATAACGTTTATTACACCGGTATAGACTTTTTTTCAGGAACACTTACAGGCTTCATTCCCGATAAAGACAGGCAAACGCCGATTGATTTTGAAGAAACATTTATTGATGCCAGCCAGGTAACGTTAGCCCTGCCAAACGGCGCGAAGGTACAGGCTATGCCAAAGCCTTTTACCGGCGCGTTTAAAGACAACAGCCTTAACGCATCCTACACTGTGGACGGCAACACTGTTGTGCTTACTAAAAAAATGCAGCTTGCCTCTCCCGTTATTTATCCTGCGGATTTTACCGCCTGGAATGATTTTATTAACAAGGTGCGCGCGTTTAACCGCAGCGACATAAGCATTCATCTTTAATAATTAACCCTATTATATCAGCATATATTAAAGCTCAACTTCATAAACATGAAAAGGATACCGGTTATTCTTATTTTGTGTATAGCCTGCAGCAGTGTTTTTGCGCAGCAACATATTACAAAAGGCCAGTTAGAATTTTTAAACAAGGACAATAAAAATGAAAAGCTGCTGGCTGATGATGATGCGGACTTTAAAAACAATACTGCACCGGCCAAATGGAACGATGAAAGCGCGGTTATTTTAAGCCAGAAAACAAGTTTTGATTTTGACCGTAAAGGTGTATCTACCGGCAAACGCATCGGGCGAAATATATGGGGTATTGTATTTGCGCTGCCAACGCTGGGTACGTCTTTATTGCTGGCCAATGCAAACAATACAACCGCCATGCTTATTGAAGAGCGGGAGAGGAGAAGACTTTTGTTGAAGGACAAATTCGCGGTTGACCAATATTCTGTCTTGTATTTCCGGCTTGCGGCAGAAGGGGATGCGTTCCAGGCACGCATAATAAAGGCAAACGGAACAGTGCAACCCGTTGACCTTTCAGAAGCGCTTACAGTTGAAAATATACAATCAGTACCGGGCCTCTTCAGGAGCTATACCGACCACAGGTTTAGTGCATCTTACCGCCCCGATTATTTTAAAATAGCTATGCCAGATTTGGAGGAGGGCGATATAATTGAATACGAGTATGTAAACATGAATCAAAAAACATTCACGCATAACCCTGCTTACGTTGAATTTGACCCTATTTATTATCTGTGCAACAGGTCGCTTCCCGTGATGCACCAGGTTATTGAAGTTGTTTCGGAAGACAGGAGATATCATGTGGGATATAAAAGCCTGGAAGGCGCGCCTGATTTTACCGAGACGACTTCTAAAGGAAACAAAGTATATCGCTGGGAGGATAATGACCGCGACAAAATAACTGACACCCGCTTTTTAGATGAATACCTTGAAATGCCGTCGGTAAAATTCCAGATGGTGTACACACGTAACAGCGATGATGAACTGGTTTGGTATAAAAATCTTGATGACACAAAAAAAGACCTTTCACCGGAAGACCTTACTAATAAAATAAAAGCGTTTTGGTTTAACGGCAGTAAGCTGCTGGATGAAAGCAACTATGCCCCGCCCGGAGGCGATGCAGGCTCAACCGAACACAGTATTTACAAACTGATGAAAAAAAGAGGGCTTACTGACCTTACGGATGATGATTATATAAACAAGGCATACTATACCATACGCTCGTACACGCTGTACCACGGATGGAGCGATTATGCCTTTGCGAAAATTTTTGCCAAACTGCTGGATGAAAAACATATACCTGTTGAAATTGTGGTTACCGCGTATAATGACAGGACAAAACTTGACAAGATTGCTTTTGCAGATGAACTGGTGTGGATAGTGAAATATAAAGACCATTATTACTGCAACCCAGGCGAACATCTTAACCCCGGTGAAATACCGGACAACCTAAATGGCAACACCGCGGTACGTTTTTCTGCCGGCGCTGAAAACAGCAAGACATCAAGTGACATAGTGCCGCAGAGTGATACGCTGGAGAATAAACTTACCGAGCAAATTTCGGCCAGCCTTGATATTGCAACCGGCAACATGAGCATTGTTAAGGATGTTGAGGCGAGGGGCTTAATGAAAGAAGATTTAATTGATGATATACTGGCACTTACGCCTTTTATGCAAAATGATTATACCAATTATGGTGGTACAGATATGTGGGAAGGGCTGAGCGACGCCGGCCAGGAAAAGGCAATGACTGAATTTAACCAGCAGAAGAAAGAATGGAAAGACGAAAAACCAAAATTAATGCAGGCACGCGCTGAAAATGAATACGGCCACAGGATTGAAACTTATACTGACTTTAAATTATTGCAGGATGGCAGGAGTATAAAAAAGAAATTATTGAAATACAATGAATCCTTTACTATTGGTGATATGACATCAGCCGCAGGGGATGATATTGTTTTATCGCTTTCTTTACTTACAGGCGGGCAAACCAAAATTAAGAAAGAAGAAAGGACACGCACCTACCCGATTGATATTGGTTTTCCAAGAGAATTTTTGTGGACTATCTCTATGCCAATACCTGCCGGCTATACCGTGGTGGGGCTTGACGGTTTGAAAAAGAACGTGGTAAATGAATGCGGCAGCTTTATGAGTACCGCCGACGTGAAAGATAACAACATTGTAATAAGCGTTAAAAAAGTATACAAACAGTCAAAATTTGATGCCTCCAAATGGCCGCTGATGCTTGAGATGCTTGATGCCGGGTACAGGTTTACACAATCAAAACTGATATTGAAGAAATTGTAGAGAGTAGAGTGCGTGTTTCTCCTCCCGGCCTGCACGGTTCAGTAAAAACGGCAGGGTTTATATAGGTACTTTTCCCCTTTCGTCTTAGCGGCATGTGTTAACCGGGTGGATGGCGTAAGCAAAGATCCACGTCGCTATATTTTAATCCGGCATGCCTCCTATTACCTCTAAATAAATTATTTCTTCCTATCAGGAATTTTTTTTCAATTTATGTCCTCAACGTTCTGCGTTATTCGTCGTTATAACTGTAAAACCAATACATAACCAAAAAACAAGTTTTATGAAAGATTTTATGCTGATTTTCATCAATGGCGAAGGGAGTAAGGACTTTTCGCCCGAACAAATGCAGGCCAACATGCAGGAATGGTTTGGCTGGGTAAACGATTTAAAGAATAAAGGTATTTATGTAGGCGGTGAAGCGCTTTTGCCCGCGGGTAAAACCGTTAAAGGCAAGGACGCTGTTATTACCGACGGCCCGTTTGCAGAAAGCAAAGAAGTGGTAGGCGGCTACTTTATTGTTAAGGCTGCAGATATTGATGAGGCTTCAGAAATAGCTAAAGCCAGTCCCGACCTGCCTTATGGCGGCGCCGTACAGGTAAGGGAAGTGATGAAATTTTAATAATGCAAACAGCACCCGCACAGCAATTAATTGATCATCTTTTCCGGCACGAAGCCGGAAAGATGATCGCTGTGCTTACACGCATCTTTGGCATGCACAATATTGAAATGGCCGAAGATGTGGTGCAGGAGGCGTTTTTAAAAGCTATACACGCCTGGAAATTTGAGATACCCGCCAACCCGGCGGCATGGCTGATGCAAACTGCCCGCAACAAAGCCATTGATATTGTACGGCGGCAGCAGCACTACAACCAGTATTCAAAAGAAGTTGCCGCACAACTGCGTGCAGAAACTGAGCACACCATTGAACAGTTTTTCAGTGACGAAGAAATTAACGACAGCCAGCTACGCATGATATTTACCTGCTGCCACCCGGCGCTGAAGCAGGAGGACAGGATAGCGCTTACATTGAAAACAGTATCAGGTTTTGGCGTTGCGGAAATAGCCCGCGCATTAGTTACCAACGATGCTGCTATTCAAAAAAGGTTATACCGGGCCAAACAGTTTATAAAGGAGCATGATATACAGTTTGAAATACCGGCAGGGCAGGAGTTAATGCACCGCCTTGACACGGTGTACACCATTTTATACCTGTTGTTTAACGAAGGCTATAACAGTATAAAGGCGGATGAACTGATACGGAGAGACCTTTGCGGCGAGGCAATGCGCCTTGCCAATATACTCTCCCAAAATAAAGCAGGTAAACAGCCTGCAACTTATGCGCTGCTTTCGCTGATGTGCCTGCAGGCAAGCAGGTTTGACAGCAGGCTTGATGAAGAGAACAGCATTATTTTATTGCAGCACCAGGACAGGAACAAATGGAACCGGGAGTTAATTAAATTAGGTTACCTGTTTTTAAACAAATCATCAAAAGGCAATTATTTATCGGTTTATCATATTGAGTCAGCTATTGCGGCAGAACATTGCCTTGCAGCATCATTCAGCGATACAAACTGGAAACGCATGCTTGAATTGTATGACTTGTTGCTTACAATGAAGGCCACCCCTGTTGTTGCGCTTAACAGGGCAGTGATTTTATCGCAGTCGGGCGAAACAAAAAGGGCTATTGACGAAGTGCTGGCCATAGAAAATATAGAGGCATTGCTGGAAAGCCAGCACATATACAGTGCCGTATTAGGCGACCTTTTTTTAACCCTGAGGAATTATGAGCAGGCAAAAAAATATCTTTCACTCAGCCTGCATTTAACACCCTCGGAGCCGGAAAAGAAACTCCTGAATGATAAATTAAAAACCATTCCTGGTGCAATTACATAAGCGGTAACAGAAACATAAGCGCATACTTTAATTTACTGCCCTCAATCTGCAAATATGAAGGCATTGATATTTTATATCGTCATAGTATTGCCTCTGCTGGGTGGTTGCAAAGCCCAGGCGGGGTTTGATTCATTTACCAATGAGTTTGTAAAAACGTATCAATCGCTGCATATTGCAGACCTGCAGTTAAGTTATGTTGATAACCTGCAACAACTGCCAAACGCCGCAGGTATTGAAAAGCAGATGGAATTTTTTAACCATTGCAGGGCTGCTATTGCAAAATATAAACGGCAGGAGCTAACACCATCACAGCAAACTGATTATGATCTTATTGTTTATGAAAGCAAGCTTAACCTGGAAAAGCTGGCTTTGTGTAAAAAATGGCTTGCCGTAAAACCGGCTGCAATTCCTTCTACCGGCTTATATACCATTCCGCTGGGTAAGGAGTGGTATGCGTGGTTTTTAAAAAGATGGGTGGCTGATGAGGTAACGCCGGATGAAATATATGCCTTTGGGATGAAGGAAGTGGAAAGTGTAAAAAAGCATATTGAAGACATTCGATTAATAACGGGCATGGGTGAGGACAGTTTTTATACTTACTTAAATAACGCCTCTTTTTTTGTAACAGATGCAAAGGTAATACAGCATGCCTTTGAAAGTGTAAGAGATACAGTACTGCACCATCTGCCTGGATTATTCACCACAACAAACATTCCGCGGGTGGAAATTAAGCAGGGCGCCAACCAGGCACTTGCCCAAACACCGGGCTACTATAATGGCAATACTTTTTACTATAACCTTTTTGACAAGCCTTATAACAAAAGGCAGTTTGACTGGCTGTTTATTCATGAAGCAATACCCGGCCACCATTATCAATTTTCTATAACAGGTAAATTAAAGTTGTCGAAAGTTCAGCAGTTATTTTATTACCTTGGTTATGCCGAGGGTTGGGGCGCCTATGCTGAATATCTCGGCAAAGACCTTGGCGTATACAAAACACCCTATGATGAACTGGGTAAATGGGAATGGGATATTGTGCGCAGTGTGCGTGTGCCGCTTGATGTGGGCATAAATTATTATGGCTGGACGGATGAGCAGGCGCTTGCCTTTTGGAAAAAGAATATTCGCGGGCAGGACGATATTGCCATGAGGGAAATAAACCGCATTAAGCGCTGGCCGGCGCAGGTTGTTACTTATAAATACGGGGCGGCAAAAATTTTGCAGTGGCGGGATGAACTGCAGCAAAAAGAAGGAAGCCGCTTTGATATAAAGGCATTTCATGACAAAATACTCAATCACGGAACGCTGCCTTTCTTTATGGTGGAGAAAAACGTGATGGGATAACCCCGTATTAGTCTGCCGGGTTTTTAGCCGAAAGATGATTATCCCGTCTTACATATATACGGCTAATTTATTAGTTTTACTGCATGCGCGCCGTTAAGCAAAAAAAGCCTTCGTCAAACTACACCTCTCACAATAAAATACAACTGGTACGGGCTGGCAGCGATTATTTTAGCCTGCTGCTTAAAATTATAAACCATGCCCGGCATGCTCTTTATTTACAGGTGTATATTCTTGATTATGATGCTACGGGCAAGCAGGTAGCTAATGCCCTGCTGGAGGCTGCAAAGAGGGGTGTGGAAGTGTACCTGATGGTGGACGCTTACGCCTCGCATACACTACCCCGGCATTTTGTGAGGGAACTAAAAACGGGCGGCGTACATTTCCGGTTTTTTCAGCCATTTTTTAAGAGCAAATATTTTTATATAGGCCGCCGTATGCACCATAAGTTGATAGTGGCTGATGCGGAATATTGCATGGTAGGTGGCATTAACATAGGCAACCGTTATAACGACATGCCCGGCCAACCCGGCTGGCTTGATTTTGCCCTGTACATTCATGGCCAAATAGCCCGCGAGGTTTGTTTACTGGCAAGGCAAATGTGGGAGGGTATTGCCGTAAAAAAAAATGCTGCTGTATGTGCGGCTAATGAGGTGCATTTTACACATGGCGCTGAAGAACACACCCTGGTAAGGCTGCGGCGTAATGACTGGGTGCGCAGCAAAAGCGACATATCAAAAACATACAGGGAGATGTTCAGCACAGCTACGTCGCACATCACCATTTTATGCAGCTATTTTATGCCCGGCAATATGATGAAGAAAAACATTTTGCGGGCGGTAAAGCGGGGTGTTAAAGTTAAAGTAATTATGGCAGGAAGATCGGATGTGGCGCTGGCAAAAAACGCTGAACGTTTTATGTATGACTGGCTGCTGCGTAACAGGGTGGAGATATACGAATACGAGCAAAACATTCTGCATGGTAAGCTTGCCGTGTGCGACGGCAGGTGGATGACCATAGGCTCTTACAACATTAACAACATAAGCGCTTACGCCAGTGTTGAGCTTAACCTTGATGTGCAAAATCCCCCGTTTGCCGAATACACCGAAAGGGTATTGACGAATATCATCAACACGGGCTGCGTACGCATTACCAGGGGATACGTGGGGAAAAAGAGAAGTGTTATAAAACAGTTTATCAACTGGTGCTCATACGAAATTATCCGCTCGCTGTTTTTTTTATTTACATTTTATTTTAAACAAAGGAAGTTTTAGTTTCCCTCCAGCCTGTTCACAAGCGATTTAAATATTTCCCAATTCCATCCTTCAAACCGCCCTCTCTGTACTACCAGCAAATTATCAGCCCCTCGTTGCAAAAAGTAATGAAACACAAATTTTTCGTGCGGGTTTTGCCAGCCGGTTTCCTGCCCAAAACGCAGGTCGTTAAATACCAGTGTATCACTCCATTTCTCCAGCGTATAAAACTGTTGAGAGAAACGGATTAGCCGCGCCACATCTTCTGAATTGGGAGCACCTTTCAATAGTGAATCGTTGCGCGGAAAGAAAGTAAACTCAATCGCAGGCTTGCTGTCAAATACTGAGCGGTAACCAACATAGTAGCCACTATTGTTACCGGCTACTACATACCATAGCCAGTTTTGCAATGGGGCGGGGGTGGTAAAATACCTTTCATGCGGTATGTGCTGTGCGGCAAACGCCTTATCAACATCATGGGCTACCGTGGCTTTATTATACAGGCAGTAAGCCAGGTAAAAAGCAGGCAGCAATACACCAAACCTCCACCAAAACCCTCTTCTCTTTGCACCTTTTTTCAGCACCAGTAAAACAACAAAAGCAATACCCGGCCAAAGGGAAAAAAACGGATCGGCAACATAAATGGCGTTAAACGACAGCCGGTAATGGCTAAAGGGTTCAAACCACCCAACGCCATAATTATTAAAGGCGTCAATAAAAATATGGATGAATAACTCGACGCCGAAAAAGATAACCCACCTGCGCATTTTTATGTTGTGGGGCCTGTGTATATATTCAGCCACCAGCGCCAGCACGTATGCCATTATGCAGCAAAACAAAATGGAATGCGTAAACCCCCTGTGTGCCAATAAACTGGCTGGTGGTTTCATCCACAGGCTTGCCATAAAGTCTATATCGGGCAGGCTTTGCGCAACAGCGCCCAGCAGCATAGCGCGTTTACCCAGTTTTTTACCTAACAGGGCATCACCAATGCAGGCGCCGAGGGCAATATGTGTTAGTGTATCCAAATAGCTGTGTTTTAACACCGTTTAAACTGCATACAGCCTCAAGGTACGGCAACTCAACCAATTAAGCGCCCTCCATACAGCACAAAAGCCCCACGTTTTGCGTGAAGCTCTTGCATAGTAGGTTTTTCTTGTGACCTCGTCAGGATTCAAACCTGAAACCTTCTGATCCGTAGTCAGATGCTCTATTCAGTTGAGCTACGAGGCCATTCCGTTATAGCGGTACAATGTTAGAAGTACTATTTCCTTCATCCCCCCTAAAATCGGGCTGCAAATATAGGCCTTCAACCCCAACAAATTCAATTTATTTCCGCTTTTTTCCCCGAAGTTTCTCTTTACCCGGTAAGGAATGCCGGCCTGTTTCCTCATCACCTCCGTACCTGCTGTCCTGGCACCCTCTCCATGCAGGCAGAGGGGCAGGGGTGAGGTTAAAAAACCTCTCCAGCCTTGCAACTGAAAAGGTTTTGTAATTTCTTCCTCCTTCTCCCCTTGCCGGGAGAAGTACAGGATGGGCCCTTACCCCAAATATGCTTTAAGCGCATTGCTGTAACGCGCCTTTTGCAGGCGTTTTATAGCACGCTCCTTAATCTGGCGTATACGTTCCTTGGTAAGGTCGTACTTCTGGCCAATCTGCTCAATAGTAACCCCGTTTTCGCCGTCAAGGCCAAAGTAGGCATTAACTATCTCTGCTTCGCGCGGGCTAAGGCTTTTAAGCACCCGGCGAATTTCCTCCCGCAGGCTGTCCTTCATCACATCATCATCTGTGTCGTCGCTGCCTTCTAAAAGGTCGCCCATGGCCACGTCTTCCGCTTCGTGCACGGGTGCATCCAGGCTGGTGTGGCGTGTGTTGCTCTGGAAAATGTTGTTAATTTCTGTTTCACTCATTTCCAGTATGTCGGCCAGTTCTTCAGTGCTCGGCTCGCGCTCGTGCTCCTGTTCAAAAGCCATGTAAGCCTTATTGGCTTTGTTGTACGTGCCAATTTTGTTTTGCGGCAGGCGTACCAAACGGCCCTGTTCTGCCAATGCCTGCAGGATGGACTGGCGAATCCACCATACGGCGTACGAAATAAATTTAAAACCCTTTGTTTCATCAAAGCGCTGTGCCGCCTTTATAAGGCCGAGATTTCCCTCGTTGATGAGGTCGCTAAGGCTAAGGCCCTGGTGCTGGTACTGCTTAGCTACAGATACCACAAAACGCAAGTTGGCCTGCACCAATTTGTCCAACGCTCTTTGGTCACCCATCTTAATTCGCTGAGCCAGTGTGGTTTCCTCCTCGGGAGTGATCATCGGAATTTTAGAAATTTCCTGCAGATACTTTTCTACTGCCTGCGAATCACGGTTGGTGATTTGTGTAGCGATTTTGAGTTGCCTCATACTTGATTATTACTATTTTTTGCCTATAAATATATACGTAATATAGACGTTATTTGTTTAGGGTACGATGCTGACTTTTAGTTAAAATACCCTTATAATATACAGGTTAGCTTGCAAAGGTAACCCATTTTGCGTGATAATATTACTTTTTGTGGAAAAACAGGCATTTTGCGTGTACAAATTTGCCCTTAATTTATTTCAGGGTTTCCGCCCGGCGCTTTTGTCATCCCGGTGCAGGAGGTATCTCCCAACCACCCCGTCATTGCGAAGGCTTTGGCCTAGCCTTGTGCATAGCCAAAGCCTGTGGTAATCCCCCCTTCCGGCGAATCAAAAAACCAGGCCAAAATCGTGGTGAGGGAGGAATGCTATTTTGCATAATCTATTCATTGTTAATTACTTATTAAATTTTTCATTCATTTTTTTTAAAATTACCCTTGGTTAACTCCGTTTATTTTCCCTTTGTGTTCTCTGTGGTTGAGATTTTACCACCAAGCACACAGAAGTTTGGCACAGAGGGGCACAAAGAAAAACCCGCCACATTCCCGTCATTGCGAAGGCTTTGCCGGGCTTGTGCTTTGGCCAAAGCCTGTGGCAATCTCCCTTCCGGCGAATCAAAAAAATCAGGCCAAAATCGTGGTGAGGGAGGAATGCTATTTTACATAACTTATTCATTATTAATTATTTACTTAAATTTTTACGCATTTTTTTAAAAATTCCCTTGTGGTGTACCATCTTTTTAACCACACAGCGCCCGAAGGTTTGGCAGGCCAAAGCCTGTGGCAATCTCCGTTCCGGCGAATCAAAAAAATCAGGCCAAAATCGTGGTGAGGGAGGAATACTAATTTTCATAACATATTCATTATTAATAACTTAATTAAATTTCTGCATATTTTTTTATAAATTCGCTTTAGTGAACCCTGTGGGTTTTTCCCTTTGTGCCCTTTGTGGTTGAGATTTTTAACCACAAAGCGCACGGAGGTTTTACAAAAAAGAGCACAAATAACAATCCCGCATACAATCATCAGGCGCATCAAAAAAATCAGGCCAAAATCCTAGTTATAAATAGCAAAAAGGGCAAACTGTCCCACTTTTTGGGGAAGTTTATTTTTGGGGAGGGTGTAATTTTGCAATGGCCAGCCCACATTGAATCTCCGGGGGTTCGAATCCCTCTCTCTCCGCAATTTCATTTGAACAATTAAATAAGTTTCCATATTTTAAAATACCTTTCAGCTTTTAAATGCTGGTAAATGGCTGATTATAAAGAACTGGAAAAAACGCTTTGGAAAACAGCAGACAAACTGCGCAAAAACATGGATGCGGCCGAATACAAGTATGTTGTATTGGGCCTTATTTTTCTTAAATACATATCTGATGCATTTGAAGAATTATACAACAGGCTGGTAGCGCAAAAAAGTGAAGGTGCAGACCCTGAAGACAGGAATGAGTATATAGCAGAAAAAGTATTTTTTGTACCCGTTGCCGCCCGCTGGGGGTACATACAGGGCAGGGCTGCGCTACCTACAATCGGAAAGGACATTGACGATGCAATGGATGCCGTTGAAAAAGAAAACCCTTCTTTACGTGGTGTGCTGCCAAAGGTGTTTGCACAGGAAAAACTGGATAAGGCAAGCCTGGGTGGGTTGGTTAACCTTATCGCATCAGTTACATTAAAAGCCAAAGGCAAAGACATTTTTGGGCATGTATTTGAATATTTCCTTGGAGAATTTGCCCTTGCCGAAGGCAAAAAAGGCGGCCAGTTTTATACACCCCCGCCGGTAGTTAAATTACTGGTAGAGATGCTGGAACCTTTTGAGGGCCGCGTGTTTGACCCCTGCTGCGGCAGCGGCGGCATGTTTGTACAAAGTGAGAAGTTTGTAGAAAACCACCGGGATTATTACAAAAAGAAGAGTAAAACGGGCCTGGCGCTGGACCCTGCCGACCGCATCTCCATTTACGGGCAAGAAAGCAACCAAACCACATGGCGGCTGGCTAAAATGAACCTTGCCATACGCGGCATTGACAGCACCAACGTTAAATGGAACAATGAAGGCAGTTTTTTAAATGATGCACATAAAGATTTGCGGGCGGATTTTATTATTGCAAACCCGCCGTTTAACGACAGCGACTGGAGCGGCGAACTGCTGCGCGACGATGCGCGCTGGAGGGTGTTGGGGGAAAAACTGGCGCCGCCCGCAGGCAACGCCAACTATGCCTGGATACAGCATTTCCTGTATCATTTGGCGCCGGCAGGGCAGGCAGGCTTTGTATTGTCCAAAGGCTCGTTAACCACCAATACCGGCGGCGAAGGCGAGATTAGAAAAGCCTTGATAGAAAACGGCCTGGTGGATTGTATTGTTAACCTGCCCACCAAGCTTTTTTTAAATACGCAAATACCCGCCTGCTTATGGTTTTTAAGCCGTAATAAAACCAATGGAAGGTTTAGAAAGCGGGAAGATGAAATACTGTTTATTGATGCCCGTAACATGGGCTTTTTGATAAACCGCAAAAACAGGGATTTAAGCGACGAAGATATAAACACCATCGCCGGCACTTATCATAACTGGCGCAACCCCGGCGGCAACTATGCCGATGTGGCGGGCTTTTGTAAAGCTGCCGCTATTGATGATGTGCGGAAACTGAATTACGTGTTAACCCCCGGCCGTTATGTGGGCCTGGCTGAAGAAGAAGACGACTTTAATTTTGAAGAGCGTTTTACTGCTTTACAGGCGCAACTGCGGCAGCAAATGGCTGAGGAGGCAGCGCTGAATAAAACGATTGAAGAAAACCTGGCGAAAATAATAGTAAAATAACAAATATGCCCGAAGTCACCCGGAACAGGACTATAAGGCCCTCCACACGAAAAGACACTTCTGTGAATTACCGCATAGATATAAAAGGTATTACAGCCGCTGATACGTTGGTTGTAAATATCGGGCATGAAAGCAAACCATTTCGCAAAACCTTTAAATTTAAAGGCAGTGATGTTACCAAAAAGAAAAGCCTTGGATTTACAGTGTTTGATGATGGCAAAAACATAACAATTACCTGGATAAGTACACAACCCATTTATGGCTGATAAAGACATACGCTGGATACAGCGTTTTAATAATTATGTAAAGCGCTTAAGCGGCTTGGTGAGGGGGTAGACCTTGCGGAAGAACGAGCACTATCCCCACTCGAGCAACAGGGCCTTATACAGGCTTTTGAATTTACATACGAGCTGGCATGGAAAACCCTGCAGGACATTTTACGGGCGCATGGCAGGCCAAACGATAATGGCGGTCCCAACGTAATTATTAAACAGGCCCTTGCCGATGGCTACATTAATGATGAGCAGGTATGGAAGGAATTGAAAAAGGCAAGGGAAGACTGCTCCCATACGTACGAGGAAGAAACAGCGAATGAAGTGGCGGAAGCAGTGATAAATATTTATTACGGGGCGTTTATACAATTGGAAACAAGGCTGCAACTGGAAAAAATAAATACGGAGAAACAAGGATGAAGTTTGGATTGGATGATAGCATAATTGAAAAGCTGCAGGCCGTGTTGGAAACCTGCCCGAAAATTGACAAGGCGTATATTTTTGGCTCGCGCGCCAAAGGCAATTACCGGGCGGACTCTGATATTGATATTGCCGTAAAAGGCTATGACATAACACTGGATGATATTATTAAGCTGGGCGTGGCGTTTGAAGAAAAAGGTATTACCCATAAAATTGACCTGCTGGATTACAACAACATAAAGGAACCCGCGCTGGCCGAACATATTGACCGGGTGGGCATCGAGTTTTATAGCAGGTGGAAAGAAGTTAGTTTAGGAGAGCTTTGCTTAAAGATTGGCAGCGGTGCAACGCCAACTGGTGGCAGTAACGCTTATAAAGTATCAGGAATTTCATTAATTAGAAGCCAAAATGTGCTTGATTACAGATTCACCTATGATGGATTAGCTTTCATAGATGAAGATCAGGCTTTTGCATTGAGAAATGTATCTGTTCAGGAAAATGATATTCTTCTAAATATCACGGGAGATAGTGTTGCGAGATGTTGTAAAGTACCTAAAGAAGTATTGCCGGCACGGGTTAACCAGCATGTTGCTATAATAAGACCTGATAAACAAAAATTGAACGGTGACTTCCTGTTGTATTATCTCCAGTTTAAAAAGGAAGAATTACTTATCCTTTCCGAAATTGGAGGGACAAGAAATGCCCTGACCAAGACAATGATTGAAGGTTTTACTTTATCTCTTCCACCCCTCGCCGAACAAACCGTCATCGCCTCCGTCCTTAGCAGCCTGGATGATAAAATTGATTTGCTGCACCGCCAAAACAAAACACTGGAGGAGTTAGCCGAAACACTATTCAGGCAATGGTTTATAGAAGAAGCAGAGGAGAGTTGGGAGAACAGAACACTCGGTGAATTTGTTGAAACAACTTTAGGTGGCGAATGGGGTAAGGAAAATTCCGAGGGTGAATATCAATTGCAGGTACAGTGCATTCGTGGCACGGACATAGCAGATTTAGAAACAGGTATACCTGAACGGACACCTATTCGCTTCATCAAACAAACTAAATTTCAAAGCATTGAAATTAGAGATGGCGATTTAATTATGGAAATCTCAGGAGGTACCGATGACCAGTCAACAGGAAGAACAGCATATATAAATAAAGATGTGAAATCATTGTTTAAGCACCTTTTAATATTTTCTAACTTTTGCAGATTAATAAGGCCGAAACGAAAAGAGTATTCCTTCTTCCTGTATTCATATATACATCATCTATACAACCAGGGTGAATTGTTCAATCTTGAAAATGGCAGTTCCGGAATAAAAAATTTAAATTATAAAGCCCTTCTTTTTGACCTAAAGTTTGCACTACCCGCAGAAAAAAGGATAATAAATTATCACAAGGATGTTGAGTTATATTTTCATAAAATAAATAAAAATAAACTTCAAATCCAAACTCACACTAATCTTCGTGATACACTTTTACCAAAATTAGTTAGCGGTGAAGTAAGAGTAAATATGTAATGCAAAGACTAAAAAACATGCTTCAGAAATATAGCCGTTGGCAGCCTTACGGATATTATATTAATCGTATTGAAGGCTTTCGTGACGATGATTTTTCGCTTTGCATAGAAAGTGCGAAGTCGCTTTTGGAAGGTATCGCAAAAGAGATTTGCAAACTAAAAGGAAGACAGCCTGCACAGACCGAATCTATGGGAAAAGTATTAGGCCATTCATTTTTAAGCCTTGGTTATTCTCATTCCGACACCATCAAGCAAATAGCAGGTGCAATTGCAAATATTGGGCAGCAAATGGGTAATTTTAGGAATGAAATTGGCGCAATGTCTCATGGAAAAACAGTGGAAGAACTTTCGATGCGGCAAAATTCGATATCAGAATTAAGCTGTAATTTTTTAATCGAATCTACTGAAATAGTTTGCTGTTTTTTAATAGAAACATTTGAGAACGAAAACCCGTTGAAAGCAGAAGAGGCAGAAATTACCTATCAGGACAATCAGGAATTTAACGACTTTTGGGATGAGCAATTTGGGGAATTTACCATGTCGGATTATTCTTTTTCGGCTAGCGAAACATTGTTCAACAACGATCCGAAGGCATACCGCACAGAATTAGACGCTTTCAAGTTAAACCAAAAATGAGGCCAATAACTGAAAATACCATTGAAACCTTCGCTATTGAAACCCTGCGCAACCTCGGCTGGGCGTACACGCACGGCCTTGCCATAGCGCCCGGCGCGGAGCTGGCGGAGCGGGAAAGCTTTGAGCAGGTGGTATTAACGGGTAGGCTGCGCAAGGCGGTAGCCATATTAAACCCCACCATACCGGCACACGCGCAGGAACAGGCAGTGCAAAAGGTATTGCGTATTTACTCGCCGGAGCTGATGCACAACAACGAAACATTTCACCAGTTGCTGGTTGAAAAGGTAAAAGTGCCTTACCAGCAAAATGGCTTTGAGCGCAGTTATGAAGTAGCGCTGATAGATTTTGATAACGTTACCAACAACGAGTTTTTAGCCGTAAACCAATACATTGTTATTGAAAAAAACCAAAATAAACGGCCAGATGTGGTGCTGTTTGTAAACGGCATACCGCTGGTAGTGATAGAATTGAAGAATGCGGCGGGCGAAAAAGCCACCATACGCAAAGCGTATGAGCAACTGGAAACGTACAAGGCCACTATACCCGGCCTGTTTACCTATAACGCAGTATGCGTAATATCAGATGGGCTGGAATGTAAAGCCGGCACCATATCATCCGGCTTCAGCCGCTTTATGCAATGGAAAACCATTGATGGTAAAAAAGAAGCCTCGCGCTTTATTCCGCAGTTGGAAACAGTGCTAAGGGGCATGCTTAACCCGGCAACCCTGCTAGACCTTGTGCGTAATTTTATCGTTTTTGAAAAAACAAAAAAAGAAGATGCCGCAACAGGTATCACCCAAATTGAAACCATAAAAAAGCTGGCTGCCTACCACCAGTATTTTGCCGTAAACAAAGCGGTGGAATCAACCATCACTGCCTCCGGCGTTAACGGCAATAAAAAAGGCGGCGTGGTATGGCATACACAGGGCAGTGGCAAAAGCCTTAGTATGGTATTTTATGCAGGCAGGCTGGTTACAGCCGCTGCCATGCAAAACCCTACCATTGTGGTAATTACAGATAGGAATGATTTGGACGACCAGTTATTTGACACCTTCGCAGCGTGCAGGCAGTTGTTAAGACAGGAGCCTGTGCAGGCCCAAAACCGGGAACACTTAAAGCAATTATTACAGGTTGCCAGCGGCGGCATTGTATTTACCACCATTCAAAAATTTTTACCGGAAGGCGAAAAATCAACCTACGACACACTTTCTGAAAGAAGGAATATTGTAGTAATAGCAGACGAAGCCCACAGAACACAATACGGCCTTGCCCCGTTGGTGAAGGATATAAAGGACAAGCAAACAAAAGAGGTAACGGGCCAGCGCATTGCCTACGGCTTTGCAAAGTACATGCGCGATGCATTGAAGAATGCAACATATATCGGTTTTACAGGCACACCTATTGAAAGCACCGATATAAGCACGCCGCAGGTGTTCGGACAATACGTGGATGTATATGATATTTCGCAGGCAGTGGCAGACGGCGCCACCGTGCGTATTTATTATGAAAGCCGTTTGGCAAAAGTTAATTTAGATGAAGAGGGCAGGCGTTTGATAGAAGAGTTTGACGCTGAACTGGAACATGACGAAGAACTTACAGACAGGCAAAAGGCAAAGGCCAAATGGACGAAACTTGAGGCTATTGTTGGCAATATTGACCGTGTAAAAAACCTTGCACGCGATATTGTGCAGCATTTTGAACAGCGGCAAAAAGCGTTTGATGGCAAGGCCATGATTGTAGCCATGAGCAGGCGTATAGCCGCCATTCTGTATAATGAAATAATTGCGTTAAGGCCTCAATGGCATAGTGAAGACCTGCGTAAAGGAGTATTAAAAGTTGTAATGACAGCATCCAGCGACGAAGGGGCATTGCTATCAAAATTTAAAACCACCAAACAGGAGCGGAAAGATTTGGCAGATAGAATGAAAGACCCTGCAGACCCATTACGGCTGGTAATTGTGCGCGACATGTGGCTGACAGGTTTTGATGCGCCGTGTTTACACACTATGTACATTGATAAGCCTATGCGGGGGCATAACCTTATGCAGGCCATTGCAAGGGTAAACCGTGTATTTAATAATAAGCCCGGTGGCCTTGTGGTTGATTACCTTGGCATAGCTTCCGACCTTAAAAAAGCGCTGTCGTTTTATGCTGAAGCCGGGGGTAAGGGCAGCCCAACGGAAGGTATAGAAAAGGCTGTTGAACTGATGGGTGAAAAATTTGATGTTGTGCAGCATTTTTTTAATGAGAAGGCAAAAACGCAGCAGGATATTCTTGTGGAGGAGCCCGGCGCTTATTATGAAAATAGTTTCAGCTTTAATTACCGCAGGTTTTTTAATGCTTCGCCTCAAGAGAAAATGGCCATTGTACTGCAGGCCGAAGAGCATATATTAGGTTTGCAGGATGGCAAGGAGCGTTTTATAAGGGAAGTTACTTTATTAAGCCAGGCTTTTGCGTTGTCCATGCCCCATGAAACAGCGCTTGCCATTATGGATGATATCGCTTTTTTTCAGGCGGTAAAGGCAAGGTTGGCAAAGTTTGAAAACACGGGCGGTGGAAAATCGGATATTGAAATAGAAACAACCATTAAGCAGATTGTTGACCAGGCAATAAGCTCAGATAAGGTAATTGATATTTTTGAAGCGGCAGGGATAGAAAAGCCGGAAATATCAGGCCTTGAAGTACTTTCAGATGAATTTCTTCTGGAGGTACAAGGGATGAAGCACCAAAACCTTGCGTTGGAGTTGCTTAAGAAATTGCTGAATGACGAAATAAAAACACGCTCTAAAACCAATCTTGTAAAAAGCCGCAAGCTGCTGGAAATGCTGGAAACTGCCGTAAAACGTTATCAAAATAATTTACTCACCACGGCGGAAGTTATACAGGAACTCATCAACATCGCAAAAGACATTAAGGAAGCCGACAGCGAAAATGAACGGCTTGGCCTTACCAAAGATGAGGTTGCATTTTATAATGCGTTAGAAGTAAACGACAGCGCGGTAAAAGTATTGGGTGACGAACAATTAAAAGATATTGCAAGAGAGATTGCAGATAAAGTAAGGGTTAACGCAACTATTGACTGGACCATACGTGAAAGCGCGCGGGCCAAGCTGATGGTGATAGTAAAAAGAACCCTTACCAAATGGGGTTACCCGCCGGATAAGCAGGCAAAAGCAATAGATACCGTATTAAAACAGGCAGAATTGATGGCTGATTTATTTACAAAGAGTGGCTATTAACCCGCCCGCCCCGCTCTTCGGGATTTGCAATCCCGAAGCCCTATCGCAGGATTTGTAATCCCCATTTGTGGTAAACCTTAAATGTTTTGCCATGCTTCAGCAGCAGGGCGCAAACCTTCAAGGTCTTTTGCTGCGCTTCCTCATTGGGCTGGTGTAAATATAATATTTTCCGCTCCCTGCTTTTTGTGTCATGCGGTGTAATAGTGCACGGCTGCGCACAGGTTACTGCATAATAAAAAATTGTTTGCAAGTAAGGGTATTGCCGGCCCTGTTTGTCTTACACGCAAACATTATATATGGGCAGGTACTGGCTGATATTTATTTTTGCAACAGGTTATTTTTCTGCGGCGGCACAAAACGGGTTAACAATTTCAGGGCGGGTTATGGATAATAATAAACCCGTTGCCGGGGCAACAGCATGGCTGCTGCAGGCAACTGATTCATTGCCGGCAGCCACTGCGGTAACAAATGCCACAGGCCGTTTTATTATTCAAAAGCAGCTTAGGGGCAGCTACCTGCTGCGTATAAGTTGTATAGGTTACCAGCCTTATTTTAGCAAGGTTATTTTGGCAAACGGCGGCGGCCAGGCAGTTGAGCTTGGCGAAATACCTGTTATACCCGCAGGCGCAACACAACTGAAAGCGGTTACGGTTACCGCCATTAAACCTTTTGCTGAACACAAGCTTGACCGTACGGTAATTAACATAGATGCACTGGCTACCAACCAGGGTATTTCAACCTACGATGTGCTGGAAAAATCGCCGGGCATATTGATTGACCCGGTGAACGGCAGCATAAGCCTGGAGGGCAGAAGCGGCGTTACCG
Organism: Chitinophagaceae bacterium; assembly: GCA_035550215.1. Taxonomy (GTDB): domain Bacteria; phylum Bacteroidota; class Bacteroidia; order Chitinophagales; family Chitinophagaceae; genus JABDFW01. The sequence goes on from DASZPM010000008.1 coordinate 235,971, forward strand.
TGTATATTGACGACCGCAAAAGCAATTTGTCGGGGGCCGATTTGGCGGCGTACCTGCAATCGCTGCCCTCGGGCGCTGTACAAACAATAGAACTTATTACCAACCCGCCTGCAAAATACGATGCGTCCGGTGGCCCGGTTATCAACATAAGGCTTAAAAAAAATATTGCAAAGGGGTTTACAGGCGGCGCCTCGGCATTATACGGCCACTGGCGGTACGGCAAAACAGAAGAGCGTTTTAATTTTGATTACCGGCATGGAAAGTTTAATTTTTTTGGCAGCGCCGGTATTAACCAGCAAAACTATTCAAGCAAAAACTACCAGGACAGGGAATACCTGGCCCCCGGCGGAAACCCGCAATCCTATTACTCCTTATACAACTTCAGCCATGGCACGGGCTTTACTTTGGCGCCACAGGTAAATATTGATTATTATGCCAATGAAAAAAACACCTGGGGCATTGCATATAACCAGGTTTACCGGCCTGTAACCAACCGGGGCGAAACAAATAACACTTTATCCGGCGCAGGTAACCAGCCAGATTCTTCCATCCTGCAGAATTTCAGCAACAGGCGCATATTCAGGAGTGAATATGTTAACCTTAATTACAGGCACCAGTTTAATAAAAAAGATGAAGAGCTTACCGCAGATGTTGATTATAATATTTTCAGCATAAGCAATAACCAGCTTTTTAACAACAGCACCGTATTGCCCAACCAGCATACTACAGGCGAAAACCAGCAAACAGGCAATACGCCATCTTCTATAAACATATACGCCTTTAGAACAGATTACACCAACCCTTTAAAAAATGATTACAAGCTTGAAACAGGGCTTAAAACAAGTATTACCAATACCGGCAACGTGGCTGATTATTTTAATATAATCAACAATGTTAGCCAGCCAGACTATACAAAAACAAATAATTTTTTGTATGATGAAAATATAAATGCCGCCTACCTGAACATTACAAAAGAGTGGAAAAGATTTTCTGCCGAAGCAGGCCTGCGTGCAGAAAACACTATTGCAAAAGGGCACCAGTTGGGTAATGCAATAGCGCCTGACTCATCGTTTACCAGGCATTATACGGGCGTATTCCCTACATTGTTCCTGCAATATAAAATGGATTCGTCTGGTACAAACCTTGCAGGGCTTACTTATGGCCGCCGTATAGACAGGCCGTTTTACCAGGATTTAAACCCTTTTATTATACCGGAGGATAACTTTAATTACGATGTTGGCAACCCATACCTGCAGCCATCGTACACCAACAATGTTGAGTTGTCGTATGTGTACAAAAACAATCTTACCATAAAATCTTTTTACGCCACATCAGCCGGTAACATACAGGTTGTAAACGTACTAAAGGGCAACATTATATACAGCACTTATCAAAACCTTGGGCGTTACTCGTATACAGGGTTTTCGGCAAGTGGCAGCCTGGCTGCGGGCAAATGGTTTCAGCTAAACGGGTTTGCGCAAATTAAATTTGAACATACGGAGGGCATTATTAACAACACCCCCGTAACGGTAAACGGCACAGTGGCTTACCTGCAGGGCAATATGCAATTTAAACCCGGGAAAGGATGGAATGCAGAGCTGAACGGTTTCTACCAATCGGGTACGCGTAACATACAGTTTAAACAAAATGGCGTTGGCAGAATAAATGTTGTGGTTCAAAAAAAGCTGTCAGCACATTTTACCGCAAGGGTAGTGTTTACTGACTTTTTAGGCCTGTTTAAGTACGGCGGCAGCTTTATTAATTTACCCTTAACCAATGCCACGTATAAAAACACATTTGATACGCGCGGGTTTAATATAAGTCTTAATTACCGCTTTGGCAAGGCAATTAAAGATTTACGGCACCATAGCGATGAAGCTTCCAGCAGTGAGCAGGGCAGGGTAAAAAATTAAAATCTTTCCCGCAACTAAGGGTAAACGCTGCATCAATGGTCTTATGTATGACTAAAGAAATAGATTTGATAAAATAATTGTGCCGGTATAAGTGGAACCAACTGAGCAGAACCTGTTAAACCTGTTAGCGTCGGGCGATAATACTGCTTTTGAAAGCCTTTTTAAGGCGCATTTCAAAAGCCTGCACGGGTATGCTATAGGGTTATTGCAGGACGAATCAACGGCAGAAGAAATGGTGCAGCAGGTATTTTTTAAAATATGGGAACGGCGGCAGCGGTTAAAAGTGCATACATCATTCAAAGCCTTCCTGTACAGGGCGGTGCATAATGAATGTATTAATTTTCTTAAGCAACTGCAAAACAAGGCCAAATACCGGGGTTATATGCAGCATGCGCAACGGCAAAATATGTTTACACAAAACGTTGAAGCCGGTATGGAAGCGGCGGAGTTATCAAGGAGGTTACAATTGGCTATTGGTGAACTGCCGGAACAATGCGGCCTTATATTTTGTCTTAGCCGTTTTGAAGAGCTGAAATACCGGGAGATAGCAGTTAAACTCGGCATATCTGTAAAAACGGTTGAAGCGCAGGTTACCAAAGCAATGAAATTATTAAAAAAGAAACTGGCATTATAAAACAGCAAAACTTGAGCGGGCGCAACACACATATTGATACATTATTGGTGAAATACCTTGCCGGCGAAACCACGGCCGGCGAAGCTGCGCAGGTGCTGCAATGGATTGAAGCCAGCCCGGAAAATGCAGGCTATTTTGCACAATACAAACTTATTTGGGACGAAGGCCATAAGCTTGCCCGCAAAAGCAATACTGACGAAACAGCCGCATGGCAACGCCTGCGGGCCGCAGAAACACCGGTAATTAAAAAAATGCACAGGGCACAGTGGCTTAGGGCTGCCGCAATAATTATACTGGTATGTGGTGCAGCTTTTTGGGGTACAAGGTTTTTAAAACGTAATGCCGGCACCATTGCTATAACGCAGCCCCGGGATACTGTTAATAAAACAATGCCGCTTATTATTGCTGCTGCCGGCAACAAGGTTAAGGTTGATACTTTGCCGGATAGCTCAACCGTTACGCTTAACAGGCATGCAAGTATTACATACCCGCAGGTATTTAACAATGCCAGCCGTTATGTTGAGCTAAAAGGCGAGGCATTCTTCAGGGTAACCCATAACCCTGCCAGGCCATTCACTGTTAAGGCCGGCGATGTATTGGTTACAGTTATTGGCACAAGCTTTAATATTAAAACAGCGGGCGATACTACCGCCGTAATTGTTGCCACAGGCATAGTGCGGGTACAAAAAAAGCAATCAACCATCATATTGCATGCGGGGGAAATAACTACCATCCTCCCTGCAGACAGTGCGCTTGCCAAATCAGTAATACATAGCAACTTTTACCGGCATTATTTTGACAGTACCGTAACCATACATAAACCGCGGGTTGTGGTAAAGCAAAATAAACCCGGGCAAGGCGATTCTGCATTTGATATTAACAAACACCCTGACCTTATACAAAAATTAATGCAGGACCCTAATAAATGGGCTAGCATCTTAAAAAATTACAGCGCCGCGGGTAATGACATTAATTTTTGCAGGCGTGTAGTAAATAGTGTGCTGGATGAACTTGATAATCAAAAAATAATACACCGCGACAGCGTACGCACGTTCAGGCTTAACGAAAGCGAGTTTATTATTAATGATCGCAGGCAACCCGCACAAATTCACCAGCACTTTAAAGATGTATTTATTAAAGAGCCGGGGTACACTATTTACCTGGGAGACAGCCCCAAAACAGGGCGTGGTGTTTTTTTACCACGCGATAGTTTATAGTTAACACAATATTTTTTACTTAAAAAAATTACTATGATTACTTATGTAAGATTATTTGCCGCAATTACGGCAATGCCGGCACTGCTTTTTACCCACCAGGCAAAAGCGCAAACAGACCCTAAACTTCACCCGGGGGAGGCTGTGAAGGTTACCAAAGTTAGTTTTACCGGCAAAGGGGTTGATGCTGCAGGCGATTCAACCGTGAATGTAAAGATTGAATACCTGCAACCGGATGGCAGTACCGCCATGCTGAATATGCGCAATGTAAAATATGCAAAAACAGATTCTGCAAAACTGGGGCATGTGCTTTTGGAGGATGGCACACGGCAGGATGTACCTGGTAATGATGTAAAGAGTTTTGCAGAAAACGTTATTCAAAACCCGCCGGATAAACTATATTTTGTTGATGGCATTGAAACTGCCAGGGATAAAATAAAACAGCTTGATATTAAAACCATTACAACGGTAAATATAGTAAACGGGGATGAGGCTGTTGCCAAATACGGGGCTAAAGCCCGCAAAGGTGTAATATTGTTTACCACAAAATAAAATTAAACAAGGACATTAACCTCCCCAAGTGTTCTCCGCTTGCGGGGGTACTCCGCTATCCGGGGAGTTATCCCTGCACTCTCCGGATGTATAATAGAAGCCAGTTTTTTGACTGGAAATCAATGGCCTGCAACTCATCACTGCTTAGTTCTGCCATTTATGGGCAGGCAACACCAAACGCAAAACCCAAAACAAACAACCCTTGCTATCTTTTTCTGCCTATATTCGTTATATTATGAAGGCACGTATATTAATTATCTTTTTACTATTTGCTGCGGCGGGGCACGCGCAGCAAAACCTGCTTAACAATTACCGGTATGTAATGGTACCCTATAAATACAGCTTTAGCAAAACAGACAACCAGTACGGCCTTAGTACCACCACCAAAGCGTTGCTGGAACAAAAAGGCTTTGTGGTTTTTTTTGATAACGACACATTGCCGCCGGCGCTGGCAGCTAACAGGTGCAGTATGCTTACCGCAGATGTGCAGGATAACAGCGGTATGTTTACCACCAAGCTTACCCTGTTGCTTAAAGATTGTAACGGCAGAATAATCTTCCAGGGCAAAGAAGGTAAAAGCAGGGAAAAAGAGTATTACCCGGCTTACAACGCCGCCTTGCAGGACGCCTTTGCCTCACTTAATGCTATGGCGTACAAATACGATGGCACTCAGCCCGCGCAACAACCGCAGGCAACCGCCGCAGTTACGCAGCCCGCTGTAGCGGTACCCCAGCCTTCGTCACCTGTAGTTTCCACGCCCGTTAGTGCGGGCAGCAGCGTTTTATATGCGCAGCCTACGGCAACCGGCTATCAACTGGTTGATACCTCGCCCAAAAAAGTACTGTCGCTGTTTAAAACCAGTGTGCAGGACTACTATATAGCCCAGGCTGAAACCGGCAGTGGCCTGGTGTTTAAAAGAAACGGTGAGTGGTTTTACGAATACTACCAGGGTGATACACTGGTAAGCCGTAAGCTGGAAATAAAGTTTTGAGTTTTCAGGTTTTTGTAAACAACCTGAAAATTTGCCATGTCTTTCCCATTAACTATGTCACAACATTTAACGTAGCCGTCCTGCTGTTCGCCGCGGCGAATCGGCATCCCCTGGCTAAAGTAAAATGAGCCCACACTGTTCGGCATTTGCAATTTCTTATCTTCTCACTGCCTGGCGGGCCAGCATTTTCCAGGTGTCGTTTTCTTTTTTCCACACCCATATAATATGCAGCAGTATAGAGGTGCGTTTTCCGCCATCGTTGGTCTCGGCGGCAAAATTGTGACGTGCCACGGCTGTATTTCCGGTTATGTACAGGTAGGGCTGTGCAAGCCGGATTTGCAGAAAATTGGAGCGGCCGGTTAAAATGGTATTTATAAACTCATCTTTATTCTCAATTCTGCCGTTTGAATGGCCATAGGTAAGTTCCTCGCAACTCAGTTTGTCAAGCGTGTTGCCGTCCACGTCCACCATAGCCCTGCATAATTGGTCAATGGTGGCAGATAGTTCCTTTTCATCAGCGGTTTGCATTGTCAATTATTTTTACAGGCTAAAATAAGTATTATAGGTATTGGTATGTATTTCATAAAAATTCTTTAATACGGCGTTACCGGTTTCATATTGCAGGCTTCCCGTTTCCCGTTAACACAGGTATCTCATCATCTTCCGCATTCTTCTTCCTTAATGACCAAAAACCTGGTGACCCACGCTCTTCAGGATTTGCAGTCCCGAAGCCCTATAGGGGGGATTTGTAATCTCCATTTGTGTTATACTTTACATGTTTTGCCGTGTTTCAGCAATGGGCTCAAACGTTCAAGGTGTTTTGCTGCTGCTTTCCAGCAGGTAAGCTGCCCGCAGGGCATGGATGGCTTCTTTTATGTTAATTTAAAACCCGCCGTAACCATACTGCCGTATATTTGCTGTCTTTTTAGGTGAACTACGTATTTTTACCGACCAATGCACGGACAAATTATCAGCTAAATGAATTGTAGGTACAGCCTTTTTTGTATTACGGTAGCCCTTTTTTGTATTGTTTGCAGTACCCCGCTTAATGCACAAAATACTGTTGTAAACGGTACCGTAACCGATGCGGTTACAAAAAAGCCTATTCCCTATGCGGCCGTTTTTTTTAAAGAGGGCAGGGGCCGTAATGCCGATTCACTTGGGCATTTCTCCTTAACTGCTTATGAGTCATACAGCAAAATAGTCGTTTCATTCGTCGGCTACAAAACCCAAACCATTGATATTATGGCGGGTGCTACCCAGGATGTTGATGTGCAATTGCAGCCGTTGGGCAACCATCTTGGCGAAGTGGTAATAAGTAATAAAAGCCACGCCCGGTACCGCAATAAAAATAACCCGGCGGTTGAACTGATACGCAAGGTTATTGAGAATAAAGATAAAAACCGCACTACCCATTACAGCTATATGCAGTACCACCAGTACGAGAAACTGGCGGTGTATATAAACAACATTCCCAAAAGCCTTAGCGAGGGAAAAACTTTGCAGAAATACCAGTTTTTATTTGCAAACCCCGATACGGTTAAAATACCGGGCAAAAGCCTTAACCCGGTGTACCTTGAAGAAACAGTTACCAACAATTATTACCGGCAAGACCCAGAAGCCAAAAAAACCTTTGTGCTTGGCCGTAAACAGGTTAATTACGGGGAGTACATTGATAATAACGGCATAAGCGAATACCTTAATAACCTTTACCAGGATGTTGATATTTACAGCAACAATATTCCCTTATTTACGTACCAGTTTTTAAGCCCCATTGCTGATTTGGGCCCCCAGTTTTACCAGTATTTTTTGCGCGATACGGTTACGGATGAAGATGGTGTACAATTGGCCAGGCTGTACTTTAACCCGCGTAATACGGGCGGCCTGCTGTTTAAAGGTACTATGTTTATTACGCTGGATGGTAACTATGCCGTGCAGAAAATAAACATGTTTGTAAGCCGCCAGATTAACCTGAATTTTATAAAAGAGATGCATATTGACCTCTCCTTTGTAAAAAACAGTGAAGATGGGCACTATATGCTGGTAAAATCGGTGGTTAATGCGGATGCTACCGTTAGCAATAAAAGAAAGAACGGCGGCTTTTTTGGGGAAAGAACCGTTACTTTAAGCAACCTGCAGGTAAATAAACCGATTGACGATAGTGTTTTTGCCGGCCCGGATGTGGTGATGATGCCGGGGGCAGACCAAAAGACGGACAATTACTGGACGATTGCGCGGCAGCCGGCTTTAACGCTGTCTGAGTCAAAAGTGTATGGCAATATTGACAGCCTGGCAAAAATGCCTTCCTTCCGCCATACGGTTGACATGGTGTCGTTGCTTACCACAGGCTATAAATCTTATCCCTATTTTGAAATTGGCCCGGTACCAACTTTTATCGGCTACAACCCAGTTGAGGGAACGAGGGTAAGGCTTGGTGGCCGTACTACTGCCAAATTAAGCAGCAGGCTGTATTTTGAAACGTATGGTGCGTATGGGTTTAAAGATGATAAGTTCAAATACTTTTTAAGTTCTACTTACTCTATAAGCAACCAGTCAATATACAAGTTCCCTAATCATTTTATACAGGCCAGCATACAGCGCGATACCAAAATACCCGGCCAGGAACTGGAGTTTATTACCGAAGACAACTTCCTGCTCTCTTTCAAGCGCGGCGTAAATGATAAATGGCTGTATAATGACGTGTACAAGGTTAACTATGTGCAGGAGTTTAATAACCACTTCTCATACACGCTGGGTTTTAAATACTGGCTGCAAAAGCCTGCGGGCTCTATAACTTACGTAAAATATGCCATGGATACCGTGCGCAGCCTTGCCACTACTGAGCTGTCTGCCGAGTTCAGGTGGGCGCCAAATGAGCAGTTTTACCAAAGCAAGGTGTACCGTGTGCCTATTGTAAACAAGTACCCCATTTTTACCCTGCGGTTTATTGCGGGCATAAAAGGGTTATTTGGCAGCCAGTACACTTACCAGAAAATTGAGGGGCGTGTTGAAAAAAGAATAAACCTTAGTTTGTTTGGATACGTAGATGCTTTTGCGGAAGGAGGATATATTTTTGGCAAACTGCCTTACCCGCTGCTGATGGTGCATCGTGCCAACCAGAGTTATGCTTTCCAGTTAAACTCGTACAGCTTGATGAACTTTTTGGAGTTTGTGAGCGACCATTACGCCGCCGCCACGCTTGATTATCACCTCAACGGCCTGTTATTTAACCGGGTACCTCTCCTGAAAAAATTAAAGCTGCGGGAAGTAGCTTCACTTAAAGTGCTATTCGGCGGTGTGCGGGACAATAATAACCCCAGCCTTAACCCATCTTTATATAAACTGCCTGCGGGGCAAACATTTACACTTAATAACGGCCCTTATGTTGAGGGCAGTGTTGGCGTAACCAATATATTTAAGTTTTTCAGGGTTGATTTAATTAAACGGTTTACCTATTTAAACCATCCCAACCTTTCTACGCTTGGCGTGCGTGTACGGCTCAAGTTTGATTTTTAATTGCAGCAACTGCACACTTATTGTTTAATAAAATCAATTATTGTTTCAATACCCGGCGTATAGTTGCTGGTGGTGTCAACATGCAGTACCGGCACTTGCATATCAACAGTCTCATAAGCGTCAATCAATGACGTGATTTTTTCACCGGCAGAATATATGGCATTATCGCCGTGAAAGATGCCCCGGTCCGGGTCGTTAGCCAGCCTGTTAATAAACCGGGTTTTGGCAAGGGCAGCGCCTGTTTCACAAATGATTATTTTTATGGCTGTTTTGCCTGTTAACTCCGCGAGTTTAGGTTGCCATAATTTATGTTGAAATGCAGCCTCGGCAATTACAGAAACGCCTTTTTCAATCAGCAATGTTATGGTAAGGAAGAATGTTTCATAAATATGTTTGTCAACTGAATTGTCTAATATATCGTGGTTAGTGCCGGTGGTATTAACATACCCCTCTTTAAGTTCATCTCTTGAAACCAATGGTAATTTTATTGCCCCGGAAAGAAGATGCGCTAAAGTGGTTTTGCCCGATGCCGGCCTTCCGGTAATTATAAGTAATAATGGTTTGTTCATTGGCATGCCGTCATATTTCTATTTGCAATAGTACTAACCATTTGGTGGATGGGGATTGCATAAATTGGCGCCGGTGCTTAAAGCCCGGCAAACACTTAACAGCCTGTTATGAATTTGATGTCCAGGTATTGTTGTGACAGACCCGGTATGTTGTAAATCTTTTTTTGTTCGTGTAACATTTCTTTCACCGGTACGTATAAAAGCAAATAGCCATTCAAAAAAATAATATCACTCACATGAAACTGTTATCAAAACTATTTATTACGGCAGCGTTAATGTTTGCCGCCTCCTATACATTTGCCCAGGCTGCCGACACTGCCATTGCGCAGGTAAGCAGCTTTGATGAAATTAAAATACAGGGAGCGTTTGAAGTGTACCTTACCCAGGGAACAGAAGAGTCAGTAAAATTAGAGGCGCCCACAGAAGTACTCACTCACATAGAAGCCCAAACGGAGGGCGGTGTGCTTACCATACGTACAAAGCCCGATGCAACATGGTGGCTGGAAAATACCGTGCGTAATAACCCCAATAGCTGGTGGCATAACCACCGCGTGGTGGTGCGCATAACAGCAAAAAACCTGCAGGGGCTTTATATGTCAGGGTCGGGCCACCTGTATTTTAGTGATGGTATTGCTGCCGGGAATATTAAAATTAGGGTAAATGGCAGCGGCAGGATACAGGGTAAAATAACTGCGCAAAATATTGAAAGCAGTATTTCCGGCTCCGGCCATATCGAATTATCAGGCACCGCGCAATCTTCCGGCATAAGCATTTCTGGGTCCGGCCATTTTTCCTGCCCAGACCTGGTAACGGCTAACTCAACAGTGCATGTATCTGGCTCAGGCCACGCAGAGGTTAACGCCACCGAAAAATTAGATGCTTCTGTACATGGTTCCTCAAAAGTGGTGTATTCAGGCCATCCAAAGTCAATAAGCAGCAGTAAAAGTGGCAGCGGGTCGGTATCGGGCTCTTAAGAATAAAAAGGCGGCTTGCCGCACCTGTTTATCCCCTTTTGCCGCTTAAAAAATGGCAAGAGGGTTATCATTACAAATAAGGGGGATTATCAGGGCAGTTGTACAAGCCAATTTTATGCTTAGGCATCTTTATAAGCCTATATTACTCAACCCACGCCTGGGTTAAGCCTTTATTTTTTACATAGTTGCGCCACTTGCCAATTACATCTTCCATATCCCCCGGCAGCGGCGATTCAAAAAAAACGTCTTTGCCGGTACGCGGGTGTTTAAATCCAAGCGTTTTTGCATGTAAGGCACAACGGGGGCAGGCCTCAAAGCAATTGTCAACAAACTGCCTGTATTTTGTATAAATGGTACCCTTTAGTATTTTATCGCCCCCATATTCCCAGTCGTTAAACAGGGTATGGCCAATATGTTTCATGTGTACCCTTATCTGGTGTGTGCGGCCTGTTTCAAGCACACATTCTACCAGCGTTACATAATTAAAGCGCTCCAGCACTTTGTAATGCGTTATGGCGTGTTTACCGGTTTCGCCATCGGGGTAAGCATCAAACATTTTGCGGTAGCGCTGGTGGCGTGCAATATGGGCCACAATAGTTCCTTCATCCAGTTCCATATCCCCCCAAACCAGCGCCACGTACCTGCGCGATACAGTGTGGTTAAAAAATTGTTTTGCCAGGTTTGCCGCAGCTTCTCCGTTTTTGGCTATAACCAGCAGGCCGGTGGTGTTTTTGTCAATGCGGTGTACCAGGCCGTAGCGCGGCAACTTCTCCTCGTCAATATGGGGGTTTTGCGCGTGCAGGTGGTAGGCAATGCCATTTAACAGGGTGCCGGTATAGTTGCCAACGCCCGGGTGTACCACCATGTTGGCAGGCTTGTTGAGTATTAAAATATCCTGGTCTTCAAAAACAATAGTAAGCGGTATGGGTTCAAGCTTAATCTCTGTGTACTCGGGGTTTACCAGGCTCATCATCAGCACCTCGTCACCCGGCTTTACTTTATAGTTGCTTTTTACAACTTTGTTGTTAACGGTTAAAAAACCGTCTTCAATGCCCTGTTGTATTTTATTGCGGCTCACTTTTTCCAGGCGTATTTGTATCCATTTATCAATACGCATGGGCTCCTGCCCGCGGTCAACGGTAAAGGCCCGCCGCTCGTATAAATCTTCTGCGTTATCTTCCTGTTCTATATCTTTATCATCGGGCATGTCGGCAAAGGTAAGGGTAAGACAGGTACTGTTATAAATGCGCTTTTTGTGCAGGTGCACAAAATTTTTTGTAATTTTAGGGAGAATTGAATGACTATGATGCGGAAAATTATGCATACACCGGAAAGGGAACCATTAGTGCTTGATTTACCCCAAGACCTTAGGGGAAGACAAGTGGAGATAATAGCATTTGCTGTAGATGAGGAAGGAAGCAGTAATAATAAAAAATTGCCTGCATCAGCGTTTTACGGCATCTTATCACCTGAATTTGGAGATGAACTACGCAGGCACGTGGAAAGTTCTAGGGAAGAGTGGGTAAGCCCATTTGAAGATAAATAGCAACGTGAATTATCTTTTTGATACAAATGTTATTATCGATTTGCTTGATGCAAAATTACCGGTAGCAAATGCCGGTAAATTAGCCAATATAATAGTTGAGCTGTCATCAATCTCTAAAATAGAGTTATTAGGCTATCATAAAATAACTCCTGCACACCAATTATTAATAGAGAATTTTTTGCAGCAGTCTATTATTTACCCGATGGACGAAACCATTATTAACCGGGCAATTATTATAAGAAGGCAAACAAATCTCAAAACACCCGATGCTATTATTGCAGCTACTGCTATTGAAAATAACTTACCGCTGTTAACCCATAACATAAAAGACTTCGGACGGGTTACGGGATTAAATGTTATTGATCCTTACACACTTTAGTACCTTTATTTCCGCTCCAGCAACAATTTTTTAAACTTTCCCAGCTCGGCAATTTCAACAGGCGATAACACCTCATTGTTCTCGTACTTCGATTGGAGGAACAGCACCCTTTTGTGCGCCGGGTACTTTGCAAGTATAGCCGCTATTATTTCGCCGGCATATTCATCTTTTACATACAGCGGTGTCTTCGCTACCTCAACAGGCGATTTAAAACGGTTAGGCATTTTTAGTATGGTCGCTTCCATGGTGGCCAGCCAGTTAGCTGGTATATCCTTAACCTTTAGGGCCTTTTGATAAGCCCCCTGTAATTGCTTCTTGCTAAGGCTGCCGCGCTCCTCATACTGGTGCATAAGGCTTTGTATAAATACAGAGTCGGGGTATGCTTTGTAACAGGCATCCAGCACTTTATCCACTATATCAATATCAGGTTTCTTTTTTAAATGCACAGGTGGTATGCTTTTAACAGTTACAATAATACTATTTTAATTTTTAAATGTGTAGCTGCGAAATTTTGTGCGCTGGCTAAAACTACAGTTTGTTGCCTTTACGTATATAACCAGGTTAAAAAGTAATTATGGCGGCAAACAAGTATCACTTTATAACGCATTGGAAGGTAGATGCAACCTGCGAAGAAGTGTACCGTACTCTGGAAGATATTAACACACTTGCTACATGGTGGCCAAGCGTTTATCTTGATGTTAAAGTACTCCGCAAAGGGCAACCCGGCGGTGTGGGCAAAGTGGTTGCTCTTTATACAAAGGGCTGGCTGCCTTATACATTGCGCTGGCAATTCACGGTTACACAAACTAATTTTCCAACAGGGTTTGCGTTAACTGCGCATGGCGATTTAACCGGGAGCGGCGTTTGGACGTTTACCCGGCAGGATGCAACATGTGTTGTTACCTACGACTGGCAGATTGATGCCGAGAAACCATTGTTACGCTATCTTTCTTTTTTAATGAAACCGCTGTTTGCCGCTAACCACCGGTGGGCCATGAAGAAAGGAGAGGAGAGTTTGGCCCTGGAGTTACTGCGCAGGAGAGCGGCTGCAACCGGTGAACATGTAAACATACCCCCGCCGCCAAAACCCACTTTCCCGCACAACCTTACCAGGAACAAAATTTTATAGAAAACTGCTATTGCTGCCGGCAGGGTAACGTTACGCTGAATATGCTGCCCTCGCCCTGCTGACTTTTTATATGCAGGCCGCCGTTATTTTTCTGAATAAATTCCCGCACCAGCATCAGGCCTATGCCTGTACCTTTTTCTTTAGCCGTTCCGGGGGTGCTGAAGAGGCTAAATTGCTCGTTATTGAGTGTATCCAGCATGTCTCTCGACATACCGGTGCCTTCGTCCATAATACTAACCTTAACAACATCTCCTTTTTTTTCTGCGCAGATAAATATATTGCCACCCGGGTTGGAAAATTTTATAGCGTTGGATACAAGGTTGCGGAAAACAAGCTTTAAATCGTCCCGGTTGGCAAAGGCAGTAGTGCCGGCTTTAATTTTATTTTGCAGGTGCAGTTTTTTATCAAGCAGGGGTGTTTCAAACAAAAGTAGTATTTCATCAAAAATGCTGCATAAATCTATAGTAACCTTTTCAGCTATATCCCCCTGTATCTGCATTTTTGACCATTGCAGCACATCCTTCATAGAGGTGGTGAGTACCTGCAACTGCAGCTTCAGTTTTTCAGAGGTGTTGTGAAATTCATCCGGGGTAAATAATTGATTGTCAAGCAGGTTAATGGAGGTTATTAGATTACCCACCGGGCCGTAAAAGTCATGGGAAAGTATAGACAGCATTTTTTCCTTCACACGGTTGCTTTCAATTAACTGTTCATTGGCAATTGTAAGCCTGCGGTGGTACTGCACCAGCCTTTCCTTAAAATACTCCAGCATAACCGCAAAAACCAGCAGGAAGGCAATAGCGCCTATTATGGTTTTGTAAACGGGCGGCGGCCCAATAAGGCCCGGTATGTTTTGCAGCAGTATAAAGGCAAGGAATAACAGGATTTCAAAAGCGAGCATTGCTATACGCCCTTTTTTATTGTTAATAAGCAATATGGTAAACGACATGAGCAGGAATATGCCGTACTGCATGCTGTTATGAAACAGGATGGCGTTTATTACAAAGAAAAACGACAATGCTATAATGAGTATGTATATAGTAGCGGTATAGTACTTTAGTTTATTAATAAGGAAAATAGTTATGGTAAAGGAAAGAAGAAGAACGTTGGATACAATAGGCATCCAGTTACGGGTGGCAATGTTTATGATAAGGAAAGCAAACGTAAATGTAAAGGAGATTGAACTTGATATGTTAAGCAAGTTTATCTGCCGCCGCTCTTCAGCATCATGATAGTCGCGCACTCCCCTGTTAATAATTGAATGCAGCATACGGTTTTTCCGGGGTTAGAATTTATGGATGTAAAAGTAATAAAAGCGAAAATTAGGTAATAATAAGCAAATTAGCTTTTTTTAATGACGGTTGTTGCGTATAAGTACTGTTAAAGATGCAGCTAATGTCCATACATTTTGGGCAAACAGTGCAAATATTACAATAAGCACAGCGGCTGCTACTCCGCACGGCCAGCGGGTAATACAACAGTAAACGTGCTGCCTTTGCCAAAAGTACTGTCAATTATAAGCTGGCCATTATTTTTTTGAAGAAACTCTTTTACGAGCAGCAAGCCAATGCCGGTGCCTTTTTCATTTAATGTGCCTGCCGATGTATTGAAATCAGCATTTTGCTGCCGGAGAGAGGCCAGTACGGCAGGGTTCATGCCCGTTCCCTCATCCCGTATGTATATATATGCTAAACCTTCGCGCACATCAGCGCCAATGATTATTGACTTGCCGGGATGGGAAAACTTAATAGCATTTGACAACAGGTTGCGGAAGATTAGTTTTAAGTGATTACTGTTGGCAACTGCAACAACTTCTTCGGTAACGGTATTTTCTGCCCGCAGCTTTTTATCCTGAAACGCATACGCAAACAGCGGCAGCAGTTCATCAATCATACCTCTTATGTTTATATTAAGGGGCGCTTCAGCTTTGCCGCTCATTTCCATTTTAGACCACTGTAACACATCTGTTATTGAGTTGTTCAAAACATTTAACTGGGCTTTAAGCCTGCCTGAAAACTCGTCAAACTGCAGTGGCGTCAGCATTTTTGCTTCTACCAGCGTTAGCATTGATGAGAGGTTTGCAACGGGTGCATTAAAATCGTGCGACAGCACGGAAAGCATGCGCTGCTTAACCCGGTTACTGTCAAGCAGTTCGCTGTTCAGTGTGCCGAGGTGTTTAATGTATTGTACATGTTTGCGTTTAAAATACAGCAGCATAAGCGCTAATATCACCAGCATTGAAAAAGTAACAACGTAATTGCGGTAAACCGGCAACGGGGCAATAATGGGTGGCCTTTTCTCCATCATGGTGTAAGCCATAAAAAGCGCAACCTGTACGGATAAAACAATAATGCACCAGGTATTGCTGTGTATAAGCAGTATACTTACCACCATCATAACAATTATAGCGTACTGTAATGCGTTGCGAAACAGCAGTGCATCTGCAAAAAAATAAACGGAGAAAACCATGCATAATATAATAATGCTGGTGTTGAAAAATGTAAGCTTGTATATGTATAACAGGCATGTAGTGAGCAAAAGCAAAACGGCGTTATTGGCCAGCAGCAGCCAGTTATGATAATAAGTATTTAGTATCATAAAAAAGAACAGCGTTACAAGGCAGCATAGCGTAGCGGTATTGAGCAGGCCTATTTGCCTGCGCACTTCAATAGGGTCTTCTTCTTTAACGCCCCTGTTAATTATCCTGTGCAAATGCTTGTTCATCGGGAGTTTAGTGCAACTAAACAATTGCTGTTTATGCAGGGGAAATTAACTAATAATTCATAAAAAATGCGGCTATATTACAACGACGCACAAAAGAGATGTATAAAAAACAGGTACTGCGTTGCGCCTTTTTTTATGCAGCCTTATTTTATTGAATCATAGTACAGGCCGGCTGCCCCCAAAATACCGCTGCTTTCCAGGTCGGATAATTCAATGGTAAGGCGTTCAATAGATTTTACAAAGGCGAAAGTTTCAATACGTTCCCACATAGCCTGTTTAAAATAGGGATACGCAAAACGAACTGAGCCTCCAAAAATAATCAGCGAAGGGTCATAGGTGTACATTATCATCTTAATGGCATTGCCAAGATGGCTGCCCATTTCTGCATATAATTCCAGCGCGCGCGCATCGCCCTGCTGTGCCTGTTTAAATACTTCAGTGCCGTCAAGCTGGTACACGTTGCCAAAAAACTGGCCGCTGCAATAATATTCAAACACATGGTCTAAGTACTGCACCATGCCAAACTCGCCTGCACCGCAGTTTGGCCCGGCATATAAATGCCTGTTGATTATAATACCGGCGCCCAGCCCTGTGCCAATGGTAAGGCCAATCATATTAACAGTGCCTTTGCCCTTGCCAAAATAATATTCACCCAGCGCAAAACAATTAGCGTCGTTGTTTACAAATACAGGCACATCATATCTTGCCTGCATCAGTTGTTTTAAGGGCACTTCCACCCACGATGGTATGTATTGCACATCATAAACAATACCGTCTTCCACATCCACCACTCCCGGCACGCCAATACCAATGGCAGCAGCATCTCTATCCATTAATTTATCCGTAACTGTAAATACATCTTCCAGCACTTCTTCAGCAGTGCCGTTGCTTCTTATTTTTTGTGCAACAATTTGTCCCATACCATTTTCACTCACCTGCGCACCGCGCACATTGGTTGCACCAAGGTCAATGCCGATTACTTTGCCTTTGCTCATAACTGTTGCTTTTACTATATCTTTTGCTTACAATGTTTTATTGTTTACCAGTGGTTTTGCCCATATACCTATGCTAAAAAGGTAACCCAGCGTTACAAATACCAGCAGCATCGCTATTCTTAACCCTGTAAAATCTGCTATAAGCCCTATAAACCAGGGCATAAACGCACCGCCTATAATGCCGGTGCAAAGTATGCCTGCCAGCGAGCCGTGATGCCGCGGAATGGAATTTAACCCCAGCGAAATAACTACAGACCACATAATTGACGCAAAAAAGCCGCACATAGGGAAGGCATAAATGGCTACATTAGTTGGGCCGAATAATGCGGTGGCAAGGCTTGCGGCTGCACCTATAACAAATATGCAAAGCAGCTTGCGGCTGTCGAACAATTTTAACAATACAAGCCCTATAAGGCAGCCAATGGTCATAAGGCCCCAAAACCATGATGTAGTGCTGGCGCCTACCGTTTCGGGTGATTGATTATGGTAAACTTCCAAAAATTTTGATATCCAGTATGAGATGCCCTGCTCCGTACCCACATAAGCAAAAATGCCAAAAAAGAAAAGGATGGTAAAACGGTTACCCAGTAATTCCCTGAAGGTTTCTGCCGAGCCCATTTTTTCATCTTCTTTCAATTCAACCTTTGGAAATTTTGTTACAATTAATATTATTATCATCAGCAGTATTGCGGCTGCAAATACCCAGTATAACGAAATCCATTTAAGGTCGCCGTCCGGTGTAACGTTGTTTAACAGGTTGAGGAAAAAGTTGCTGTTTGTGGTGTGAATATTAAGTACTAAATACTGATATAAATAGGGGCATACAAATGAAGCGCCGCCAAAAAATACCTGCGCCAGCACGGAGTTAAACGCAAAGTGTTCGTCACCGCCGGCCACTCTTAACAGTGGATTTATTACCACCTGCAGGGTTGCTACGCCAAGCCCTATGATGAATAACGATAACAGCGCCGTTAAAAAGCCGGTGAAAAATATAAGGATGAGCACCCCCGAAAGCGATAAAAGCGATGCACAGATTAACACCTTTTTTTCGCCATACTTCTCATTCAAAATACCTGAAGGTATAGACATAATGCCGTAGGCAATAAAAAATGAAAAGGGGATAAAGCCCGAAAGCCCGCTGCTTAAATTAAAACTGCTGGCAATGTTGGGATTTAATGAACCAAGAATATTGGTAACAAGCGATATAATTACAAAAATGAATATTACGAGGGCTACAATAAACGGTTGTTTTTTACTTTTCATAATGGGGCTTTAGCGTTATTGTGAACGGTAAATCTATGCACATTTTATAAAAATCAAAATTCTTTTGGGTAATAACATGTTATTGTATGCTATTACCCGGTTATGTAAACAAAAACGGCATTACGGCGAATTTGCCTGTTGATAAATTTCAGCACTAATAACAGTATTTGCTTTTTTAAGCGGCAGCATATAGCTAATAGCCTTATATGCAGGGCTGAATATTAGTGGTATATTGTTTGTGGCCTTGTTAATAGCTTTTAGAAGGGGCATTCATTATCAAGTGTATTTTGACAAGATTAACTTGCCTAAATACCCGTTTGGCGTAAACATTAATAAGAAAGGCTTTAAATTGCACAATATTTCCTGATTAACTTACGAAAAACTTACTTATGAGTGTAGCTGTTAAAGAACCCACACGCGTGTTACTGGCGGAAGATGATGATGATGATTTTTTTATTTTTTCGTTAGCTGCACAGGAACTGTCTGTAAGGATAATGCTGACAAGGGCGGAAAATGGGGATATATTGATTAAACTGCTGGATGAAAATATTCCAGACCTGCTTTTTCTTGACCTGCTGATGCCCTGCAAAGATGGCCGTACCTGCATTAAAGAAATACGCGCTAACGCTAAATACGATAAGCTCCCCATTATAGTATATTCCTCAATGAGAGACCTTAATAATATTGAGTTTTGTTACCGGGAAGGCGGCAACCTGTATGTATTTAAACCTTCGTCGTTACCAGACCTGAAAGTAATTCTGGAAAAAATACTCTCCATAGACTGGAAGAACATTATATACTATCCTCCTTTTTCCGGGTTTGTAATGAGCGCTTAATGGTCGGCAATTATCACTTGTGGCCTGGCAGATTTCTTCCTCCTTTTGGAAAGCAGCAGTAACGGCAGCGCCCCCGCAAAGATTAGCCCGAGCAATAAATATGCATCGGTATAACTCAGCAGGTTACATTGTTTTGCCACGATATTGTCAAGCAATAACAATGCTTTTGCTTTTGCCTCGCCGGTGGGTATGCCCGAGTGTGCAAAATAGCCTGTGTAACCCGCCAGCCTTTGTACGGCAAGGGGGTTATCGGCCGTTATATGCGAAACAAGGTCGGTGCGGTGTGTAGCATTACGGTTTGTAACGTATGTGTTCACCAGCGCGATACCTGAAGAACCGCCCAACTGGCGCATCATATTATTAAGCGCTGCACCCTGCGGAATATCCCCCGGATGCAATGATGATACAGCGAGTGTTGTAAGTGGCACAGTAACAATAGCCAGGCCAACGCCACGCCAGATGAGCGGGATAATAATACTGGTATTGGATGCTGAAAGATTGAGACAGGACATTTGCACGCTGAATAATATAAACAGCAAAATGCCCGATACAATCATCACCAGGGGCGATACGCCTTTTTGCAGCAGCCTTGCTGATATTACCAGCCCGCCAATGGCAAGTATGGCGCCGGGCAGTAGCAGCAGGCCGGTTTGGGTGGGCGTAAAGTTAAGCAGCCGCTGTGCAAACACAGGTGTTAAGAAAACCGAGCTGAATATGCCCATGCCTGATATAAATGTAAGCACCGCGGCAATACTAAGGTTGCTGCTTTTAAGTACCCGCAGGTTTACTGCCGGGTGCTCAGCCGTAAGCTCACGCCATATAAAAAGGAATATGCCAAATACTGCAACAGCGGAGAGGCAAATAATATAATTTGTTTCAAACCAGTTTTCAGCCTCGCCGCGTTCAAGCACAATTTGGAGGGAGCTCACGCCCACCGCAAGCAGGAAGATGCCTGCCCAGTCAATACGGCCGGTCTTTTGTTTTACCGGGGGTTCCCCCAATAAAGCATAACAGATGGAAGCAGCGGTTATGCCAATAGGAAGATTGATATAAAATATCCACGGCCATGAGTAATGCTCTGTAATAAAACCGCCTAATGTGGGGCCTATGGTTGGCCCCACAAATACGCCTATACCAAATATGGCGCTGGCTATGTTTTGTTTTTCTTTCGGGAAAAGCTCAAATACGATGGCCTGTGATACAGAAAGCAGGGCGCCGCCACCCATGCCCTGCAAAAACCGGAAACTTACCAGCATCCAAATCCCCGTTGCCTGGCCGCACATAAAAGAAAAGAAGGTGAACATAATGATGGAACCGATATAATACCTGCGCCTGCCAAGTTTAGCCGCCAGGAAGCTTGTAATAGGTATGATGATAACATTAGCAATAGCGTAGGAGGTTATTACCCACGAAGTGTCTTCCAGCGTAGCGCCAAGGTTGCCGCTCATGTGCGATAATGCCACGTTTACTATTGAGGTGTCCACCAGCTCCATCACCGCGGCGGCGATAACGGTAACCAGCAATATCCTGTTTTTCATATATTATACCGAATGGTATATTTTGTGATAAAAAATTTTTACACGGCTGCCGGCGTTGGTAAAACGTTCATGTAGTTAATGGCTTCCTGCGGCGAGGAAAGAAAAAGCCTGTACAGGTTTTCGGTGTTACCGGTGCGAATTTCATAACGGTCATTTTCCATACCGTCTAACAGGTCTTCAGCCACTACTGACGGGGCAATACCGTTTGCTCCGCCTATTTCTTTAGAGAGTTCGGTGTTAACAAGCGGCGGCATAAGTTCAAATACCTTTATGCTGGTGTTACCGTGCAGGAAAACACGCAGGGAGTTTGAATAGGAGTGCAGTGCCGCTTTACTGGCTGCATAAGTAGCCATAGTATGCCTTGCAGTAAATGCCACTATTGACGATACATTAACTATCGCCGCTTCGGCCTGCTTTTTAAGCAAGGGCAGCAGTTTTTCATTAAGCCTTACTATGGACAGGTAGTTGGTTAAAAGCTCGTCCTGCGCTTTGTCAAATGCACCGGCATTTTCATCCAGCGTATAAAAAAAGCCCTTTCCCGCGTTATTAATCACAACGTTCAGTTGCGGAAAATCTTTTTCCAGCCTTGCGGTAAGTGCATTAACATCTGCAGCGCTGGTAACGTCAAATTGTATGGCTGTTACGTCACCCAGTTCAGCCGCAGCATTTTGCAGCCGCCTGCTGTTGCGGCCTGTTATTATAACCTTGTTGCCATGTTGTAAAAACTGCCTTGCAATTTCAAGCCCTATACCTGCGCTGCCGCCCGTAATCAATACGGTGTTGTTTGTTGTTTTCATTGTATGTAAGTTTTATGTTCTCTATCTTAAAAATATACCGAACGGTATATTTTGTATTAAAAAAAATCACACAAGCCCCTTCACATAATCACTCACTGATTGCATCACCGCTTTACGGTATGCCTGTTTGCCGGTAAGCTTGCTTATCATCACCCCGCCTTCTATCATAGCGATAATTGTCAGGGCTACCTGTTCCGCCTCAAGCCCGGGTGAGAATTCTCCCTTGCGTTGGCCCTCTTCTACCAGTTTTATCACGCTGTTCTTCCAGGATATGATAGCATCTGCAGCTTTCTTCTTCAGGCCGGGGTGGGTATCGTCCGCTTCAACGGCGGTATTTAAAATTGGGCATCCGCCTACCGGGAAGGGATAGTGCATAAAGTTCTCGTACACATCTACGTACACAAGCAGCTTTTCTTTCACTGTTGAACGTTTGTCCATTTCAGCGCCGATAATGCTCCTTACCTGTCTTAGGTTAAAATCAAATGCCGCCAGCGCCACCTCATCTTTATTTTCAAAATTTCCATAAATGCTGCCCTTGGTTAAACCGGTGGCATCGGTCATATCAGTCAATGAAGTGCCGGCATACCCTTTGGTATTAAATATGGGAGCCGTTTTCTCCACTATAAATGCCCGTGTTTTTTCCGCTTTGCTCATGGTAACTTCCTAAGACGATACAAAATTATACCGAACGGTATAATTTGCCAAATTTATTTTTATTTGCTAAATATAAACGGTTCTTCTCACTACAATCGGCAAGCAAAAACGTCTTGCAGCTTTTCATTTAACAGGCAGATAAATATCATTACTCGTATTCGCGGTAGGCCCCGAAATTAGCAAGGTGGTCTTCGCCCAGCGACGCGGGAATGGGCTCAAAAGGTAAATGCAGTTTTTCAGTTATTTGCAGCCAAAGGGCTGTTCTGGTATAAGTTTGATGCACTTTTTGAAAGGGAGTGGATAGCAGCAAATCTTTCGCCCGCACCACTTCGTCCTTGTCAATCAGCAGTTGAATGCGGCGTTCAATTATCCATTCGTCTTTAAGGGCATCCACTTCCGACAGCCACTTTTCACGTTCGGGTATAGTTCGCATCCCTGAAGCACGAAGCAGTTTGTCCCTTTCAACTACCACCTGCGGATGTAATTGCAGCCATGGTTCCTTAACGGCTTCTATGGCAGCAACAGCGGCCTTAATATCGCCTTTTTGCTTAAACAATCTTGCCAGCAGAACATCGGCAATGCCAATACCGCTGTTTGATAAAACGCGTATGGCCGAACCTGCATGGCCGCAGCCTGCAAGCCAGGCGCCGTAATAAAAACGCCACAAAGCAGCTTTTTTGCCGGTTGTAAGTTTAATGGCATACATAAACGGCTGGTCAAGGCCCGCCATGCCGGAGGGCGGCCAGTTATTTTCATCTATGGCCGGTGGCGCAGGTAATTTGCTTTTTGCTGAGTATGACTTTATCAGCGCTTTCCAGGTATCTACTTCGTTATCGCGCGCCCAGCCAAAAAGAGGCACCTGGCTTAACGGCCTTAATTGTACGGCGGGTATTTTGAGGGCGTAAATATCCAGCGGTTTATCAGCAGGCACCCAATATTCGGTATGCCATTTTGTTTCACCGGCTTGTAATTCAGCTTTAATGGATTGATCGCCCAGCGGGCCGCCCTGTATTTCGAGGTACGTTTGATGGTGCGCGGTGGAGAGCACAGACCATGCGCTGTCTGGCCCGTTGCCGTAACTCCATAGCTTCACACCCGGTGTTATGGCCTCATCAGCGATGTGGTACAGGCCGGTGCCAAAAGAAGGTGTGTAAGCGCCGAAGGCATTGGCATCTTTGGTTTGCCAGAAATATCCTGTCATCTCCTTTATGTCCGCCTGGGTAGAAGGCCCTTGGGTGGCCCAGTCAATAGTATCTACCACGGATGAGTGGGAGAGTGCCCTGCCCCTGGGAAAATAGAATTTAGTATCGGGCGCGGCGGGAATAGCAGCGTTGGACCACGACATCCAGGGGTGGGCTGCACTAGTAGGGTTGGTATAAACAACACGCTCAGTTAAAAAATTGTCACCTGTGCCGAGGGAATACTCAACACTCCACTGCATGCCAAAGCGCAACTCTTTTTCACCGCAGGTAACATAAATGCGGCCGGGGGTTTTGTCAACCTTGTAGAGTAGCTTTTCATTCTGCACAGGGGTATGAGAAACAGGAAAGCTTACCTCTATGCCGCCGGCAACAAAATAAAAGCGCGGTAATATGCGTGTTTGGCGAACGATACCCGGCGTGTACAATACTTCCCTGCCTGACGGCTTATGAATAACCGACATTACTTTACCACCCAGGCCGGGACAAATGGTTATTTTGAGGATATTATTTTCCAGTGTGATAAAATGATATTGCTTTAGCACCGGCCTGTTGGATGTTTCGCTGTAACTTACGTAGGGATAGATACCATTCGGGTCAAAAGCGGTAGGAACGGGGCCCGCAGGCGTAAGCACATCAGTCAGCATGTAATCATCGTATTCAGAACATACAAGATTAGTGTTTTGCGCAATTGCACTAAACCAGCAGAGGCAAACAAACAAGGCTGGGAAAATATTTTTCATACCGGTAATATTAGAGCGCATCGCTCAGTTGATTAATCAGTTGCCTGCCTTTATCAATATCTGACACAACTTTTTCAATATTAAAATCATGTTCATCCAGCAATGATGCTAAATGCGCATTTAGCTGTTGTAATAATTGCTTTACACGGGTACTGGAAGATTTTGCAGCAAGCTGTTTTATAATACGTATTTTTTCAAAATCTGAAATGCCCTCGCGTAATTTCTCAAAACGGATGCAACTGTTGCCGCCGGGGTAAACGAGGAAACAATCGCCTGCCGGCCAGATGGTATGGCGCGCATCGCGCATGGGGTCTGCCGGCCATGCATCGTATGCCCAGCGTAAAAAACCATTATAACCGCGTACTGCGGTGTACCAGCTTATCCACCTGCCTTCATCGGGCGGCGAGAAGAGAAAATTGTTGGGTTTGGCTGGGTTGCAGCACACGTAGTAAGTGGATGTTGCACCCCTTGCGGCCCTTGCTTTTAACTCTTCCGGGGAAGGTTCATGGCCGTACAAAAAGCTGTAATCGTTCAGCAGGGTATCTAGCTCTTTATGCCAGTTGCCCGCATACGTTATTTTCCAGGCCGGCGAGTGTTGCCTTATCACTTTTATAGTGGCAAGGGTCTCGTCCAGCGTAGTTTCATTAATGCCGAGGTATGTTTTATCAAGCCAGCCCTTTTGCTGCAGGTGGCTGCGCAGGCTTGTTAAAAAAGCATCCCATGCTGTTTTAAAGGCATCGGATGTTGCAGGCCAGGTTTCATACACGTAATTACCCGTTTTCGCGTCGATGTACCTGAAGCGGTTGCCCCATGGTATGGGCGTATAAATGGTGATGGCCTTATCAATACCTGCCTGCATGGCAAGCTGCACGTATTCATCAAAAATGGAGTAGTCAAACTTCCATGTGCCGGAGGGTTGCTTTATCCATTCAATCATAGTCTCCTCGATATTGTACGAGTCATCAGACCAGGGTGAATGCACGGCATACGTAGTGATGTATTTGCCACCCGCTTCGGCATAAAGCTTAAGGTGTTTTTTTAAGAAGGCCTTATGTTCTTCTCCCCACGGTTTAACATGGTTGTACCATGCCACGACCCAGGGGTTTTGCCAAAGGTCAAGCCGGTGCTGCCACTCGTGCGGGTTAGGCAGGGTTTTGTTTTGAACCTTTATGTTAAGTTGCAAAACAGTGTGGTAGGTTTCACTGGTTACCTCCAGTATGCCGGTGTACTCACCTGCCTGGGCCGTTGACGGGATGTTGAGCGACAGCCACACAGGCCTTACGGTTTGCCCGGGCACATCAAACCGCTCAAATTCTTCAAACCTGTCGGGGAACAGGTAAGCATTTTTGTAAGGTGATAAACCGCAGGTAGTATTGGTATCATTATACGGATAGTTTGAAACTACATACCTCACCATATTAACCTGCATGCTTTCCTTGGGTATAAGGCTGCCTTTTGCATTAACAAGGTCATGCAGGGTAAACCTCACCTGGTTAACGGTATCGGGCGACCACACTAATATCATGGTGTTCAGCCGTTCACCCTTCCAGCCTGTATCCTGCCAGGTGGTAGTTTCCCGTATGGAAGGGACCTCTGTTCTGAAGTATGGTTGTGATGTTTCTGCAAAGCTCACATGCATCGTGTGCGCCACATTTAGCCATGCCCCGTGATTGGAGGGTTGGTCAAACGTGTACTCGGGCAGGTAATGCTGCTGCGGGTTTGGTATTAACGAACTGTCTATCTCTCCTTTTTGCTGTTGGGCAGAAGCAATATAACATACATGTAAAAGGCAAACTAAGGCAGCAATTCTTTTCATTTGTTAACGGCGTTGATTTTCCAGGTAGTCAACAAAGTAAAGGGTTTTAATATAAAAGCTGTAGTAAATACTTACAAAGCCGCGGTTGTAGCCGATGAGCCGCATTAATTGGAATAGATTCGTTAAGTGCAATTTTTAATCCCTCTTCCTCACAAACCGGTAAACATAAGGCGCTTTATGTGCTTTGCCCGTCATTTTTTTGGCAACAAGCTCCAGTATACCCAGGCTGAGCATTTTGCGCTGGAATGCAGCGCGTATAAGGGTTTTAGAGAGAATAGTTTCGTACACGCTTTGCAGTTCGCCCATGGTAAACTGTTCAGGCAGCAGGTTAAAGCCGGTAAGTTTTTGGTCAAGCGTTAAGCGCAGTGTATCAAGCGCTTTATTAATTATCAGGGCATGGTCCTGCATAAGCTCCGGCAGGGCATTCAGCTCGTACCATTGGCATGTATCTGAAATTTCATCCGGTGTTGGTATGGCCTGTGTAAAATCAACCAGCGCAAGGTAGCCTGTGGTAATAAACCGCTGCAGTAACCAGTGGTCAGCCGGGGTGGGTATCCCTTTTGCTTTCATAATAGCTTTCATGGGCTTTGGGTCGTACCGGCTGTAATCGCCAAAAGTGTAAAACTGCTGCAGGTAAATATCGTGCAGCCCAGTACGGCGGGTAACTATTCTTGTGGCGGCATCGTTCAGGTTTTCTTTCTCGCGTATAAATCCACCGGGCAGGGCAAACAGGCCTGTTTGTTTATATTCCAGCAAAAGCACTTTTAGCTGCCTGTCATGAAAGCCGAAAATAACGGCATCCACTGCCAGCCCCGGCACAAAGCCTTTGCCGTCTTTTGCTGCTTCTGTAACCTGCTTTGCCATATTAAATTTGTCGGCAAGTAACAAAAAACTTTTTTAGTTTGGCAAAACCTTTTTATTATTGTAACAAATTGTTACAATAAAAGTCACTTTGGCATTGTAATACTATAATATTGATTGCTAAAACAAATAAATATGAAAAGCAGGTATGTTTTCTTACCGATTTTATTCAGCATTTATATGACTGCATTTGCACAAACGGGCACAAACCCGCAGGTAACCACCGCCAATGGCATTGTGGAAGGCGTTAACGACTCAGGATTACATGTTTTTATGGGCATACCATTCGCCCAGCCCCCTGTGGGTGATTTACGCTGGAAGGAGCCGCAGCCGGTAAAAAACTGGAGTGGTATTTACAAGGCCGACCATTTCAGGGCAAAGGCAATGCAGAAAAACGTGTTCAGCGATATGGTTTTTCGTGCCGACGGCATGAGCGAAGATTGCCTGTACCTGAATGTTTGGACACCTGCTAAGCCAGGCAAAACAAAGCTGCCGGTGCTGGTATATTTTTATGGCGGCGGCTATGTAGGCGGTGATGGCTCAGAATACCGCTACGACGGTGCAAGCCTTGCCCGTAAAGACCTGGTTACTGTTACGGTTAACTATCGCCTTGGTATATTCGGCTTCTTCTCACATCCTGAACTTACGCAGGAATCCCCGCACCATGCTTCGGGTAATTACGGCCTGCTTGACCAAAACGAGGCATTGCGCTGGGTGCAGGCTAATATCGGGGCTTTTGGCGGCGACCCCAAACATGTAACTATTGCGGGTGAATCGGCAGGTTCCATTTCTGTTTGTGCACAAATGGCTTCACCGTTATCAAAAGATTTAATTGCCGGGGCGATAGGAGAGAGTGGTGGGATGATTAACCCCACGCTGGCGCCCATTAAACTTTCAGAAGGAGAACAGAACGGCGTTGCTTTCGCAAAAAGGGTAAAGGCTTCATCGCTGGCCGACCTGCGTGCGATGAGCGCGGAGGCCCTGCTGGATTCAGCAGCCAAGCCCGGCGCTTTCAGGACTGCAGCTACCATTGATGGTTATTTCCTGCCAAAAAGCCCGGAAGAAATTTACGCCGCAGGCGAACAGGCGCATGTGCCATTGCTGGCTGGCTGGAACTCTACCGAATTACCCTACCAGGCATTTATGTACGGGCAGGCGCCAACCGTAGAGAATTACGCAAAAAGGGTAGCTGATACGTATAAGGATAAAGCTGCCGAAGTAATGAAGTTATACCCTGGAAGTACTGTTGATGAAGTATTACAATCGGCTACTGCACTTGCCAGCGACCGCTTTATTGTGTACAGTACCTGGAAATGGGCCGACCTGGCGGCAAAAACAGGTGGCAAGCCCGTGTACACGTATATTTTCTCAAAACCAAGGCCGGCTTTACCGCAAAGCAATACACAGCAAAACAGTAATATGCCGCCGCCTTTACCCGGCGCATTTCATGCCTCTGAAATTGAGTATGCACTGGGCAACCTGCCTACCAATAAAGTGTACCCGTGGGCGGCAGACGACTACAAAGTATCTGCCACCATGGAAGCCTATTTTGCCAACTTTATAAAAACAGGCAACCCCAATGGTAAAGGTTTGCCGCAGTGGACACCCATTACTAATGGCAATGACAGCCACCAGATGATTATAAATGTTGACACTAAACTGGTACCGGAGGCACACCGCAACCGCTATTTGTTTTTGGATGGAGAGTATGTGAAGTAAGGCAATATTGTTACAAGCTAAAACGCCGTAAGCAACAAGCAAACCCGCAACTGCTTACAGCGTTTTTTATAACTTAGCGCCTGTAGTTTACAGTTTTAATTCAATCTTCTTTCCTGTTTTGCAGGCTTCGTAAATAGCGTCAATAATTTTTAAATCTTTTACGGCTTCTTCGCCGTCAACAGGCACAACAGGCTGCTTACCATCAAA
Organism: Chitinophagaceae bacterium; assembly: GCA_035550215.1. GTDB lineage: Bacteria > Bacteroidota > Bacteroidia > Chitinophagales > Chitinophagaceae > JABDFW01. Next base: position 264,740 of record DASZPM010000008.1, read on the forward strand.
AATAAGGGCAGCCATTTCATCCATCTGTATTGTTTGATGCGCAATATGCGGGAAGTTCAATTCGCCTTTGCTTGTCTGCCCCATAATAGGCCCGTAACCTGTTGCGGGGAATAACTCTGCCCAGCCATTGGTGCCGTCAAGAAAAAACCTGTCAAGATTATTGAGGCTGTACGTGGAAAGACAGGAAGCTACTGCGCCGCCCGGAAAGCCTAACTGGAACTGTATGGTTTCATCAATGCCTTCTTTAAATTTTTCAGGATTGTTTTTTGTTTCCTGCGCTGTAACCCAAATTGGGTCTTCTCCAATCATATACCGGCTGCCGTTTACTGAGTATATGCCAATATCCATCATAGAGCCTCCGCCTGAAAGTGCTTTATTCAACCGCCATTGTTTTGGGTCGCCTATGATGAAACCAGACAGCCCCTGGAAGAATAATACCTTGCCATAATCCCCCGCGTTACGCTGGCGTATTATTTCAAGCGTTTTTGGTTCAAAATGCATGCGATAGCCCACCAGCAGTTTTACATTGGCCGCTTTGCAGGCATCCACCATTTCCTGGCCCAGCTTAGCGTTAACAGTCATCGGTTTTTCACTAATGGCATGTTTGCCTGCTTTGGCAACCCGTATCACTTCATCGTGGTGCAGGCCGTTAGGCGTAATAACATACACTGCGTCAATGTCAGGGTTATCTTTTATATTGTCAAAATTCTCATAGTTATAACAGTTCTTCTCCGGTATATTATACTTGCTTTGCCATGCTGCTATTTTTGCGGGCGTTCCGCTTATAACACCCACAAGCTTTGCTCTTTTACAATCCTGCATGGCTTCTGCCACCCGCGTTCCGTAACTGCCTAAACCCATAATTGCCACCCGCAAAACTTTTCCATCAGGTACGGCTTCTGTCGTTCCAGGTTTGGGAGAGCTGTATGCTGATGCCAGGGGCACAGCTAACAATGAAGCGGACATTTTTTGTAAAAAGCGGCGGCGTGATTGCATGGCGGTTAATTTAATGGTAAGATAAAAAATCTGTTTCAAAGAACGGGCAGGCGGTACGGATAATAATAAAATTAGTGTAAGGACCGGGAGAGAGCAGGGGTACTAACTGGTTGAGTATGCTCCCGAAAACAGAAATTAAGTATCTTCATATAAATTGATACATTGACAAATGAATGACCAGGAAACAACCCCATCCCGCGGAGTTTTATTAAAGGGTATTATATTCTGTTTACTCCTGTTTCTTGCCGTTATGCTATTTTACGGGTTGCTGGTTAAGCCCCTGAAATTACCGCCAACAGTGTACTATTATATTTCAAGATTTTTGTTTTGGATATGCCTTGGCATATTGTTTATTTACGTGGCAAAGGTTGAGCGGCAACCTTTTTTGGTATGGCCCACACCCAAACAACCGTTTGGTTTTTATGTGCTGTCGTTTATTGCCATTATGTGTATCTTATTTTTTGGCTCAATTATAATAACGCTTATCCTTAAATTGTCCGGGGCCAATACCAGGTCGCCGGTAATGGAACATATCATTGCCATTTTCAGGCAATACAGGCTGTTAATGGTATTTACCTGCGTTACCGCCGGTATTGTAGAAGAACTTGTTTTCAGGGGATATTTACAAACACGGCTGCAGGCACTGGTTAAAAAGCCATACCTGGCTATTATAATATCGGCCCTGCTGTTTGGCGGCTTTCATTTTGGTTACGGCACAATCGGTAATGTAATAGTGCCGTTTTTTATCGGCGCTGTATTTGCCACCTACTATTACCTGTACAGGAATATTTGGGTGCTGATGTTTTGCCATTTTTTGTGGGATTTGTTACTGCTGCTGGTAGCCACCTCAAACTATAAACATTGATAGGCGAAGAAATAAAGAATACAACTGCGGCAACACTTATTTATTTGCGGCATAATAATCCCACATTATTTTAAACACCTTTTCTTTCAATTGCGCGTAGGTAATGTCTTTACTGCTTACGGGCTGCAGTATGTGCATTTCAAGTTTATGCGGCAGCATGTAAAAAACCTTTTTAACCGGCAGTACTTTGGCGGTATTAAACAGCACTACAGGCATTATTGGCTTACCAGTTTCAACAGCCAGCCTGAAAGCTCCGTCGTAAAAATTTTTAAGCGGGTTGCCTGTCCTGTTACGTGTACCTTCAGGATAAATTACCATATCTAGCCCAACAGCCAGTGTTTGTTTCATTTGCTCGTAGCTGTCCCGCCGGCTTTTATCGCTGTTGCGGTCAACAAGTATTGAGCCTGCAATATATATCCACCCGAAAAGCGGCACCCTGGCAAAACTTTTTTTTGCGATGGTTTTATTGGCATTAGGCATGAATGGGGTGGTGGCCGGTACATCAATCAGGCTGTTATGGTTACATACCACAACATAGTTATGGCCTTTTTCAAAATGCTGTTTACCCCTTACTTTTAACGGGCAGCCGGAGAGCGGTAAAAATATATTCATCCATACCCTTGATACACCCCTGTGCCAGCGGGATGCTTTTGGCTCGGGCAATAAAAAGCAAACCAGGTACAGCCACACAAAAGCCAGCATGGGTACTATAAAAACAATAATGGCCCACAAGGCCCATATACGTGCGAATATTTCTTTAAAAATCTTCATGCCGGGCAAAGTTAGCAGTTGCCGGTGGTTTTGTGTTTTATGTTTTGCGTTTACCGTTTACCGTTTACCGGGCAAAGAATAAAACTAAACGCATACAGGCTATTTAATCCTCCCGTATTTTTTTAGTAGCTGCACCACTGCATCATGCGGCAATGCAGGTATGGTGTTACCATTAATGCCCGTCATGGTTTTGGCTGCCACAAGGGCGTTAATAATTGCTTCCTCGGTTGCCTCTGCAGTGGCGGTAAACAAAGCATTTATTTTATCGTTTGGGTAGAGTGTTACCTGCTGTTCGTCCGTTCTGCTGAAAGCGTTTTTATTCGCCGTTGAAAACGCGAGGAAAATATCGCCGGAACCGTTGCCCCCAATGCCGCCAACCCTTGCAATGCCAAGCGCCACACGTTGTGCAATGCGCTTTAGCTGGTGCGGCAAAAGCGGTGCATCCGTAGCAACAATAACAATTATTGATCCCCGGTCTTCTTCCGTTACAGGTACGTCATTTTTAGCAACAGAGGTAACGCCGTTAAATTTACCCTGCAGTGTATCCAGCAATTCTTTACCAACAGGTACGCCGGCTATAGTCAACTGGATACGCGTGCCAAAATTTGTTTGCACCAAAACGCCCACTGTATAGCCGCCAAGCTTTGCATCAATAACGCGTGATGAGGTGCCAATACCGCCTTTAAAGCCAAGACATATCATGCCTGTGCCGCCGCCAACATTCCCTTCGGTAACCGGGCCTGTTTTAGCACTGTCCAATGCTTTCCAGGCATCCTCTTTTTGTACGTGAAAGCCGTTAATATCATTTAGCACACCATCATAGGTTTCCGCCACAAGCGGGTAAGCATACCAAATACTATCTTCGTCGGCATTGTAATAATGGTGCTCATCCATCCACGCTAAAGTTGCATCGCGCACTACGCCAACGCTGCCTGTATTGGTTATCATTATTGGTGTTTCCAAAAAGCCTGATTCTGTCACCCAATGGGTACCCGTCATATCCCCGTTGCCGTTAAGCGTATGCCAATTAGCGAAAACAGGGGTAAATTTTTTTCCGCCGGGTAAAATGGCCGTAACACCAGTGCGTACGGGGCCCTGCCCTTTGTGTAACTGCCCGTCGCCTTTTATAATAGTGGTGTGGCCTACTTCAACGCCTTTAACATCGGTTATGGCATTCCAATGGCCTGGCGTTCCGTCAAATGGAATACCCAGGTCTCTTGCCCTTACCGGTTGTTGCGCCATGGCAACGGATGTTGTTATCATAATTGTTAAAAAAGCAAGCAGGCGGTTAATATAAGGTTGCATTTTTTACTGCACAAGATAGCGCAAAATGTGTACGCAGGCCTATGAAAAATAAAGGTGCATCTTAAAAAGGTGCACCTTTTATTGAACGCCTATTCCTCTCAATTTATGCCATATATTCTTTTGGAAAATGGCTTAATCTGTTAATACAGGAAATCACCGTTCATTTACCTGGAAGGCCGAAAATACCGTGCCATATTTTTATGTAAATATGATGTTTTACAACACCTGAAATTACTTAAACAATAGTGTAGAGTATTTACCAAGGGTGTTTGCATTTTTCCTCAACGCCTGCGCCGGCAGAGTGTGAGCAGTATGGGTTTTGCAGTGGCATGGTATTGGTGGCCATCATGGTCTTACCAAAAAAATAAAAATTATGAAAAGCACAGTATTAACTCCGATGGAAAAGAATTATGTAGGAGAAGCAGACCACAACAGGTTGCGGATGTTTTTTATTGAAAGCCTGAAAGACATATATTATGCAGAGCAGCACCTTGTTGATGAGCTTGAAAACCTGAGGGATGAGGCCACCACACTTGATTTGAAGAACGCGTTTATTGAGCACCGCACAGTAACACAGGGGCATGTTACCCGGCTTGAGCATGTTTTCAGGAGTATTGGTGAAGAGCCGGATACCAAGAAATGCCAGGCAATTAAAGGCATTATAAATGAAGCCGATTCAATTATAAGCGACACTGAGAATGATACATTGACCCGCGATGCCGCATTGATTTTGGCTGCTCAAAAAGCGGAACATTATGAAATAGCAACCTATGGAACACTGGTGCAATTTGCAAAGGTGCTGGGCGAACACAACGCAGCAGAATTGCTTGAAGAAACTTTAAGGGAAGAGAAGGAAGCGGACGTTACGCTTACAAGAATTGCAGAAAGTTTTATTAATGAAAATGCAGGCGCCGAAATGGAGCATTAGTTTTGTTTTCATAGCTAAAAAAATACGGCTGCAGGTAAAATTGCAGCCGTATTTGCTTATAAATGGCAGCACTGTTATCTACGCCACTGAAAATAAAAACAACTTCCGTCATTTTCCTTTGTTTCAACCCACAGTTTTCCGCCTTGTTCTTCTACCATCATCTTCATAATATTAAGCCCAACGCCGGTGCTGCTTTCATTCCTGGCTTTGTTTTTAGTTACCTCGAAAAGATAGAATATTCTTTCCTGGTCTTTCTGCGAAATACCGGGGCCGTTGTCTTTTACAAAAAACTCGTAAAACTCCTCTTTTTCTTTACAGCCAATTTCAATACGCCCAACTTCTTTATCATTGTACTTAATGGCATTGCTGATAAGGTTTTGAAAAACCTGCATCAGCTTTAGCCTGCGGGTGCGTATAACGGGCATGGGGGTTACAATGTCTATATGAATATTGTTTGGCGGAAACAGTAAGTATGTTATCTGCAATACAAGTTCATATACATCTACCTCTTCAACCTGCTGCTCCTTTACACTTTTTTTGGAATAATCAAGAATAGCCGTAATCATATCAGACAGGTGAATGGCCGACTGGTTAAGCATCTCGATATTATTATACAGGTCATTCTGGCTTACGAGGCGTTCATCTTTTTCCAGCAGCGACAGAATAGTAATAATGGTGGCCAGCGGCGATTTAAGGTCGTGTGAAACAATATATACAAACTGTTCCAGTTGCTTGTTTATATAGGTTATGTCACTGATGGATTGCTTTAACTTTTGCTGGTAAAAATAAAGCTGCTCAAACACCCTCACCTTTGCCTTTGTTACATTAATATCAAGGGGTTTTTGCAGGTAATCAACTGCCCCCTCGCTAAAGCCCTTCAGCACATAATGCTCGTCTTTATTAATGGCTGTAACAAATATTATGGAAATGTCTTTTGTTTTTGGGTTTGATTTCAGCAGTTTGGCTACTTCAAAGCCGTCCATGCCCGGCATTTGCACGTCTAATAATATCAAGCCGATATCTTCATTCTTAAGCACCAGTTTTAAAGCCTCGTTACCAGAGGTGGCGCTGATGAATTTGCGGTCTTCAGCTTCCAGTATATCCTGCAGGGCAATAATATTCTCTTCCTTGTCATCTACTATTAAAATGGTAAAATTTTGCATAGCTGCTTTAACAATTAGCTAATAAACTATAAAAAACTTAAAACGGGTTTAATTTCTCTATATATTTTGATATTTCATCGGGAGAACAGATTAATGCCGTTGGGTTTTTTCGTATGGCAGCAGCAGGCATTACCGGGTATTCGCTCAATTCCGGGTTTTGAACTAAAGCAGTTCCTCCTTTGGCAATTATCTCTGTAATACCCGCCGTTCCGTCATTGTTGGCGCCGCTCAGTAATACGGCCGTGGCATTAGGGCCGTATATGTGGGCAATACTTTCAAACGAAACATCAATGGAAGGGCGGCTATACTGCACTGGTTCTGAGTAATCGAGGCTAAAGGTACCATCTGCTTCTACCAGTAAATGATAGTTTGCGGGTGCAATATAAATATATCCGGCTAAAATTGGTTCTTTATCATCAGGTTCTTTCAGCTTTAAATCACCACGCGTTATGCTTACAATCTTATCCATCTCACTTGGGATATTTTTAAGGCGGTGAAGGATAATTACAATGGGTATTATAAAGTTGGGCGAAAGGTTCTGCAGCAGGTTTAATACCACCGTAAGGCTGCCCGCGGAACCACCAATTGCTATTATTTTTTTTGTTTCAATCATCAGCTTAAACTTTACGCCTGTATATTTTAGCGGTATTATCAATCACAGTAAACCTATCCTTTGCCGTAGTAAATAACAGCGACTCTTTTATGCCGAGTGCAAGAAAGCCTAACGGCGAAAGGCTGTTATAAAACAGGTTAAGCACATGGTTTTGCAGGGTGCGGTTAAAATATATCAGCACATTGCGGCAGCATATAAGCTGAAACTCGTTAAACGCGCCATCCACTACCAGGTTATGCTGCGAAAACACTATGCTTTCCCTCAGTTCTTTTTTTATAATGGCATTATCATACCTTGCGGTGTAATACGCCGAAAAATCGTTTTTACCGCCTGCTTTTATATAGTTTTGCGTGTACTCCTTTATAAGCCTCACATCAATAATCCCTTTTTTTGCTTTGTCAATGGCGGCCTGGTTAATATCCGTTGCATAAATGCGGCATCTTTGTAACAAGCCCATTTCATGCAATAATATGGCCATTGAATAAACTTCCTCACCGGTAGAGCATCCGGCATGCCAAACTTTAATGGTTGGGTATGAGGCCAGCAGCGGCAGCACTTTATCACGCAGTTTGCTAAAAAATAACGGGTCGCGGAACATTTCTGTTACGTTAACTGTAATCTCCTGCACAAAATGCGCTACAAACTTTTTATCGTTTATTACCGCGTATTTAAAATCGTAAAAATTGGTAATGCGGTTAAGGCTCATTACCCTCAGCACCCTGCGTTTAAACGAGGCCATGGAATAATTTGAAAAATCATATCCATGCTCACGGTTTAACAACAGGATAATTTCATCAAGTTCCGCGGCGGTCATTTTTTCTTCTCTCTTTTATTGCGAGAGCCATACGCGCATTAACGATAACAAACGGCCAACATCAACGGGTTTTGTTATATAGTCAGACGCGCCGGCCTCAATACTTTTTTCTTTATCCCCCTGCATTGCCTTGGCAGTAAGCGCAATAACCGGCAGGCTTGTAAGCTGCATAGTGTTGCGTATATGCCTCATTGCTTCATACCCGTCCATTTCAGGCATCATAATATCCATCAGCACTATGGCAATGTCTTTGTTGTTTTTCAGCACTTCCAGTGCCTCTTTGCCGTCATTGGCAGTACACACAACCATCTTCTGCTCCTCAAGGGCAACGCTTAATGCAAAAACATTGCGCATATCATCATCAACAAGCAATATTTTTTTCCCGGCAAAAACATTGTCGTCAGTAACGGCGCCTGGCTGGCTGTAAGGCACTTTTTGTACCTGTTGTATTTTGTACAGGAAGAGTTCCAGCTCATCTGTAAGCCTCTGGTTGGCCTGTGCTGAATCGCGTATAACGATGCCTGAAAACTTTTTAAGTTTCCATTCATCCTCTCTCGAAATATCCTGGTCAAGGCAAATAATAACCTGTATGGTGTCCAAAACGCCGGCTTCTTTAAACGCTGTAAGCTTTTGTAAACCCTGCGCTATATCGCTGCCAATATCCGCAATAAGGCAATCAAAGGTTTCATTTTTCAGCGCTTCAACAGTTTGTTCAGGGGTAGTTACATGCGTAATGGTAACGTCCATTTTACGCTGCGTAAGCAGGTTTTGTAAATCGCTGCTCTTACCCGGTTCTTCACAATAGAAAAGTATTTTTTTGAAGAAGGACTGTATATGCCCTGCAATATCTGTGAAGGCTTTTTCCAGGCTTTCTTTTGAAACGGGTTTTTTAAGATAGGCAATAGCGCCTTCTGCCTTGCCGTCGGAAGAGTCATCTACGGATATGATATGTACGGGTATATTCTTTAGTTTGTCATTGTTTTTAAGGGCTTTCAAAATGCTCCACCCATCTAAAACGGGTAATTGTATATCCAGTATAATAGCTGCCGGTATGTATTTGGAAGCGCATATCAGCCCTTCATCGCCACTCAGCGCAACAATTGTTTTATAGTTCCTGTCGCGGGCAAAGCTTTGCAGGATGAATGCAAACTTTGTGTCATCTTCAATAATCAGCATTACTTTATCGCCCGGCGCTATATTATCACGGTCGTCTTTTAGCTGTGGCTGCTGTATAATGTTAACTGCTGCCGGCAGGGCTATTTTGAGCGGCTGGGCTGAGGGTTTGGCGCCGCCTGCCGGTACTTTTAAAGGCACAAATACTGTAAAGGTGCTGCCAAGCCCCGGCTCACTAACCACTGTTATATGGCCGCCGAATATGCGTACCAACTCCCTGCTGATGGACAGGCCAAGCCCTGTGCCGCCAAACTTACGGCTTGTTGAACCGTCTGCCTGCTGAAATGCTTCAAAAATGAGGCGCTGTTTTTCCGGGGCTATGCCAATGCCTGTATCCTTAACAGACATGGCAAGAAATTGTTCCTGCACCCCGGACGCGTTATTTTCAGTTACCGAAAAGCGCAGCGTAATACTGCCTCCCTTGTCGGTAAATTTAAACGCATTGGAAAGCAGGTTTTTTATTACCTGCTCAAGCCGCAGCTTATCTGTGGAAATATGCCCGGGCACATTATCATCCACCACCGTATTAAAGTGCAGTTTTTTGTTTTCCGCCAAAATAACAAAGGGCGGCGTAATATCATCAACAATAGCTTTTACCGTTGTTTCAGCAATTTGTATGTCAATTTTGCCCGCCTCAATTTTGGACAGGTCGAGAATATCGTTTATCAGGTTAAGCAGGTCGTTGCCTGATTTGTGTATGATGCTGGCATATTCCACCTGCTTATCAGTAAGGTTGCTTTTTTTGTTTTCCGCAAGCATATTGGCCAATATAAGTATGCTGTTGAGCGGCGTTCTTAATTCGTGCGACATGTTGGCCAGGAATTCGGATTTATACCTGCTTATATCGTCAAGTTCTTTGGCTTTTACCTGCAAAGCCTGGCGGGCCATTTCAACCGCTTCATTTTTTTCTTCCAGTTCAGTGTTTATATGCCGCAGTTCTTCTTCCTGCACTTTCAGTTCCTCTTCCGAGGCTTGCAGTACTTCAGCCTGGCGGGTAAGCTCTTCATTACTTTGGCGCAGTTCCTCCTGCTGGTGCTCAAGGGCTTCTTTCTGTTCCTGCACCTGGCTTAATAAAGTCATTATCTTTTCGCTGGCCTGCGCGGTATTCAGCGCAACACCAATATTGTCGCTTACCACAGTAAGCAGTTCCAGTTGCCCCGGGGTAAAGCCTTTAAAGTTTGCCAGTTCAAGTATGCCTTTAAGCTCCTCTCCAAAATAAATAGCAATCAGCGCAATTTCACCTGCTTCTGCCTTGCCGAGCGCAGACTCAATTTGCCAAAATGCCGCCGGAACACCGCTTATTACCTTTACTTCTCCCGGCGCGGGCATGCCCCCGGGCAGTTCATCCGGCATATATGATGACTGGCTACCCGCCACCAAACCAATGGATGCTTTAAGCTCCAGGCGGTTTTGGGTTTCGTCAAGCAAATAAAACGCAGCGGCGGTGGCCTGCAGGTATTTTACAATGCTTCCAGATACGCTGGCCGTTATTTCTTTAATGTTTTGGTTGCCCTGCAGGCTGTTGTTTACTTTTGATACGCCTGTTAACAACCAGTTTTGTTTATCTGCAACATCATTCAGTGCGGTTACATCCTGTATGCTTTTTTTAAGGCTTTCTTCTGCCTGGGTACGCTGGTTAAACTCCCGCAGTATAAAATAAATAAGCGTAAAAACGATGATAAGAATAAGCGTAATGCCGCCAATCAACACCTCTGTGGCGGTTGTGTTTGAATCTGCATCAGCCTGTTCTCTTATATACAGCAGGTTTTGTTCAGCGGAATAGAGCCTTTCAATGGTAGTATTTATACCGTCTATCTTATTTTGCTCTTCTGTCATAAAGCTCAGCTTCTCCTGGTGGGAGAGAGAGTCTGACAGCTTAAATGCATCCCAGAAAAATACAAGCCTTTGTACATTGGTAACAAGCGTATCCGCTTTTTGTAATTGTGAGGGGTTATCCACAAACAGGGCCTTCAGCTCGTCCAGCCGTTTGAAAATATTTATTTTACCTGCCTGGAAGGGCTGGCGAAACTGGTCTTCCCCTGTTATATAATAGTTTTTAAGGGAGCTCCGCATACGGGGGATGGTGGCCTGTATATCTTTTACCGTATTCATCACCTCGTAGGTGTGTTTTACCCATTGGCCTGAATACGCCTGGTGTTGTATGGTTTGGTAAGACGATATGCCAACACCCAGCACTAAAATAATTGCCACAGCAAAGCCAATATATAACCTTGTTATTATTGATCTTTTCATACATCAAAATAAGTTATAAAGTATAACAATTTTACTTATAAAATAATTAATTAAGTGGCTGTAAGGTAGCCCATTATAATTGTTTTTTAAGTTTTTGCGGCACCAGCCTTTTGTCAAAAACATACTGCTTACAATAAAAAACTGGTTACATTAGCACAAAATGATACGTATGAATTTTTCCAAATGGCTGTTTGCCTCAGGTATAGTTTTACTGGCATCTTGCGCGGGTAATAACGGGTCAACAAAGAAGGATATACTTGCTGCAAACCTTGACACAACCGTAAACCCTGCGAATGACTTTTTTGATTACGCCAACGGCGGGTGGATTAAAGCCAACCCCATACCCGGCGACCAAAGCAGTTGGGGTATTGGTGGTTTGGTAATTGAAGAAAACCGCAACCGGCTAAAGGCGATTGCGGAGAAAGCTGCTAACGCCAATGCGGCAGAGGGTACCACCGAACAAAAGATAGGCGATTTTTGGAATGTGGCCATGGATTCCGCTAAGATTGAGAAGGATGGCATAACCCCCCTGCAGCCCTATCTTAATATGATAAACGCTGTTACGGACAAGGCTTCGCTTCAAAAAACGTTTGGCGAGTTTGATATAATAGGTGTTGGCGGCCCGATTTCGATGTATGTTAGCCAGGATGATAAAAACAGTGCGCAATACGCGCTGGAGATGTGGCAAACGGGTATAGGCCTGCCCGAGCGCGAATATTATTTCAAGCAGGATTCATCTACAGTTGAAATAAGACATGCCTACGTAAAGTATATTACCACCCTGCTGACAATGATTGGGGAAGACACGGCAAAGGCCGCCACCGCTGCAAAAAACATATTGGCGATGGAAACACAGATGGCAAAGTCATTCCGCAAAAGGGAAGACCTGCGCGACCCTTACGCCAACTACAATAAATTTGCGGTGAAAGACCTGGGAAAAGTGTCGCCCGACATTGACTGGACAGGTTTTATGAATATTATCGGGGCCTCAAGAGTGGATTCAGTAATTATAGGGCAACCGGAAACTTATAAAGAAAATGGTGTGCTGATAAAAACAATACCGCTGGACACATGGAAGGATTACCTGCGTTTTAACCTGGTTGATGCCTTTACCGGCGCATTGCCCGATACTTTTGGCAGGGCCTCGTTTGCTTATAACCAGTCGTTTTCAGGCGCCAAAGAAAGAAAACCCCGCTGGAAAAGGGTGATTAGCACTGAAGAAAGGGCTATGGGTGAGTTGCTGGGCAAACTGTATGTGCAGGACTACTTTGACTCTACGGCAAAAAAACGCTATTCAGACCTGGTGGAAAATATACGCACAGCCTTAAAAAACAGGATTGAAAAGCTTACGTGGATGAGCGACAGCACTAAACAGAAAGCGTACGCTAAACTGGCGGCAGTTACTAAAAAAGTGGGCTACCCTGATAAGTGGAAAGATTTTTCAGCGTTGAAAATAGGCAAGGAAAGTTTTGTGCAAAATCTTATAAATACCAATATTTTCTGGCATAACTATAATATAAACAAATTAGGTAAACCGGTGGATAAAGATGAATGGGATATGTACCCCCAAACCTACAATGCCTACTATAACCCCAGCAATAATGAAATAGTGCTGCCCGCGGGTATATTTACCGTGCCGGGATATAAAGACGATGAACTGGATGACGCCATTGTTTACGGGTACGCGGCAGCCTCAACCATCGGGCATGAGCTTACCCACGGCTTTGATGATGAAGGAAGACAATACGATGCCGAAGGCAACCTGAAGCCATGGTGGACAAAAGATGATTCAGCTAAATTTCAGCAGAGGGCCAATATGCTGGCTGACCAGTTTAGCCAGTATGTGCCGGTAGATACCCTGCACCTTAATGGCAAAATAAGCCTTGGAGAGAATATTGCTGATTTAGGGGGAGTGTTGCTTGGGTGGGATGCATTTAAACTGACTGATGAATATAAAGAAAACAAGCCCATAGCAGGCCTGAGCCCCGCAAAAAGGTATTTCCTGGGGTATGCTTTGGGCTGGCTTGACGAATCTACCGATAAAGCTATGCGCAGCCAGGTGCTGCAGGATGTGCACGCGCCTGCCAAATACCGCGTAAACGGGCCCTTTAGCGATGTGGATGCTTTTTATGAAACATTTGATGTTAAACCCGGCAATAAAATGTACCGGCCCGATAGTTTAAGGGTACGGATATGGTAAATGTCCAGTTGCCGCGTGAGCGATGAATTAACCAAGCTGTTGTATAAAATAAAAGGGGCCGGTAAACGGCCCCTTTTATTTTATACAGGTCATTATTACTTAAATGTAAACGCCAGGGATATAACGTTCGACGCTAAATCGGTTGTTTGGGTATAATGCCCGTACCTTATTTCAAGCGTATTTAAATAACTGTTAAACAGGCCTTTGGGAGGCGCTATGCGTATATTAACACCCGCATACGCGCTAGAAAATGCCGAATATGCGTAGTTGCTTGTATAGTAAGTGTCTGTTTCTTTATGCTGTTCGTAGGGGGCAAAGTATGCGGCCGCCGTTTGCACATAATACCGGTAAAAAGGCGCGATAGAAAAGAACGGGGTTACTTTAACCGGCACTTCAAGGCTGGCAGTATGCGAAGTAATGCCCCAGTCGTCAGTATAGTAACGATAATAGCTGCGTAAAATAATCTTATCGCCCAAAAAGTAATTCAGCCGCACGCCTACCGGCAGTTTATACCGGCTGGATGGCAGGTTTTCAACCGCGTCTGTTCCCGTGGTAAAATACACCCTGTGAAACGGCAGGCCAAGATAACCGCTTTGGCCTACAACATCAACCGTAATACTGCCCTGCAGGCGTTTGCTCATGATTTGTGAAAAGGAGAAAGAACCGCTTACGGTAGTACGCGGGCTGCTGGGTATATTATACTCCTGGCCACCGCGCCCACCGCTAAGGGTTACCGTTCTTCCGCTGGCGGTGGTATATGTTGTGGTGCCGCCCGCTTCAGTAGTAGTAGTGCCGGGAACCAATTCAGAAGGATAGATAAGTTTTACCTGGTCAAAAAACACGTTGCCTTTGGCAGAAAACTCACCGTTTGAATTTGTTTTTTTAGCGAACTCGGCATTAATGCCGAATGACTTGTAGTTGTATTCCGAAGAATAATAAAGGCCAGCACCGAAAGTAGTGCCTTCGGGCCTGTTTTCAACCTCCCAGTTAAGGGAAGGGTATACGCGTGAGCCGCCTGTTTTTGATGCCCCTGTTTTTGATACATAGGCCGATGATGCCGATGTGTGGTGGTCAATACCAAGCCCGGCGGTAAGCGTATGCTTTAGCCCATGATAATCAACGCCGGTAAATTTCAACTCAAAGCCATTGGAGAAATCTGTCACTTTTTCGGTACCAATACCGCCGGTAACGGCAGAGTGGTCACCCGTTTGCTGGTAATAGCTGGTTACAAGATTAGCTTCCTCAAGATTTAATGGGCGTGGCTCATATCCTGTCGAATCGGTTGACGACGATTGGGAAAAAGCGTTTAATAAAAGCAGGTACAGGCCGATAGTTGTAAGAAATAATTTTTTCATGTTGTGTGCTGTTCAGTTTTTTTATAAAGGGTAACGGCTTGTTAGTTGCACCCGCAACCACCGCCTGTTTTGCCGCCGTTGGCGCCGGATGAGCCTTCGCGGTAAGACTGGAAGTTGGCGTCTTCTTTTTCAGTTTTCCTTGATGAGAGGGCCATTTCACTGTCGTTCAGCCTGCTTTTTTGATAAGCTTTTACTGTTTTGCACGAGGCAAGGGACGATATGCAAATAACTGCGGCAACACACGCGCGCACTGCATTTTTGTTCATGGGAGATGTTTATTTGGTAAAGTGTATATTTTTTGACGCGTAAATATTATCGTTATCATCTATCAGTATAGCCTCAATGTCATTCATCTGGTTTATCATGCTAAGCCCCGCTTTAATACCCATTATCATTATCGGCGTTGCCATAGCATCTGCTATTTCGGCATTGGGGGCAAGTATGGTAACACTTTTAATGCCTGTTACCGGCAAGCCTGTTTTGGGGCTTATGGTATGGGAATATCTTTTCCCGTCAACCAGTATGTATTTCTCATAGTTTCCCGATGTGGCAACGGCCATGTTGGTAACAGTCATGTAGCTGAAGGCTGTGTTGGTAATATTGGGATTGATAATGCCTATTGTCCAGGGGTTGCCGTTGGGCTGATAGCCCCAGGCAGCCAGGTCGCCTGATGCGTTTACAATCCCGCTGTCGCAGCCCATTTGTATCATAACCTTTTTTGCCATCTCAGCAGCATACCCTTTGCCAATGCCGCCAAAACCAATGCGCATGCCTTTTTCTTTTAAGTAAATGGTCAGGTTGTCCCTGTTTAAAATAATGTTGCGGTAATTTATAAGCCGCACCATTTTAAGGGCTGTTTTCTTGTCAGGCAGGCTGGCAGCAGTTGTATCAAAATTCCACAGCTTTTTGTCCACGGAACCATAAGAGATGTCAAACGCACCCTGTGTCGCCCTTGAAATGCGCAGTGAGCGCTCAATAATGTTAAATGTTTCAAGGCTAACCTTTACGGGCTTTATGCCTGCATTTTGGTTTACAAGGTTGGTTTCGCTGTCGTCCCTAAAGGTGGTAAGCAGTTGTTCAATACGTTTAATCTCGTCAATAGCGGCCTGTATAACGGTTTCAGCCCAATAAGCATCCGTGGCAACCGCGCTTATCTCAAACTGGTTGCCCATTAGCTTAACCTGCTTTTTATACAGTAATTTTGTAACTGGTTCAGCGGCTGTCACCATCTATTGCGGCTTTTACGTCAAAAACAAAATCGTCCGCAGTGCCTTTCGGAAAACCCACCCACTGCTTAATTACCTTACCGTCTTCATTTAATAAAACCGTCAGGGGAAAGTCCCCGTTCGCATTATATTTATCAGCCAGCGCGTCGTTTATAGCCTGCTGCTGTTTAGACAACTGGTTTTTCTTCATACGGGGAAAATCAGCGTTTACCATTACCAGGGCGGTGTCTGCAAATTTTGAGAATACATCGCTCCCAAAAATTTCGTTGTGCAACCTTATGCACGGGCCGCACCAGTCTGACCCGGAGAAATTTAATATAATGTAACGATGCTGGTTGCGGGCAATTTGTTCCGCCTCCTTCAAATCATAATGCCACCCGGTAAACGAGCACAATACAGCCACCAGGGGCAATAACAACAGTTTCTTCATAAAAGGGCAATTATTTTACTGTAAACGGCTAATTTTACGTACCGGTGTGCAGCGCGGTGCGTTTTACATTTTTAATAACAACGATGTAAAATTTACAGGGGTTTACCCTGCATTATATAAAAGGCGGCCTTTAACTTTTTATTGTAGTATGCCGTTAAAAACTGGCTATCAGCATTATTTATGTACGGCGGCTATATTTATGCTGGTTTTTGCCGGTGTGAATAATTAATGCAAAAAAACCTTATTTCTTTTTGGTATTTCGTTGGTTTTTACGACCTTTGCCGTCCGAAAAAATACAACCCTCTTATTTTGGGTGTAAAAAATCGGGGATAAAAAATACAGTCATGGCAAGAGTATGTCAGGTTACAGGAAAAAAGCCGGTTACTGGTAATAGTGTTTCTCACTCAAACATCAAAACCAAACGCCGTTTTTTACCCAATTTGCAAACCAAGCGCTTTTTTTATGCTGAAGAAGACCGCTGGGTAACCTTAAAAGTTTCTACCGAAGCTATCAGGACCATCAACAAAAACGGTTTGGCTTCTGTAATTAAAGAACTGAAGGCGAAAGGAGTAAAAATTTAGTAAGCACATTTTAAATTGTTTATACAATGGCAAAGAAAGGAAGCAGGGTACAGGTAATATTGGAATGCACTGAACATAAAGCAAGTGGCATGCCTGGTACCAGCCGCTATATAACCCAGAAAAATAAAAAGAACACTCCTGAGCGTTTGGAGCTTAAGAAGTTTAACCCGATTTTGAAAAAAGTTACTGTTCATAAAGAAATTAAATAGTCATGGCAAAAGCAGCTAAAACCGCGATTAAAACAAAAGATCAGAAGGCCGCAGCCGAAGCAAAGAACTGGACAAAGGTTATTAAAGCTGTACGCAGCCCCAAAACCGGTGCCTATACTTTTAAAGAAGCTATAGTGCACAAAGACAAGATTAAAGATTTTTTGGCTGAGAAATAGCACAGGCATTTATGTAAACTAATTACCAGAAAGCTATCCCGGTACGGGGTGGCTTTTTGTATTTTCGGTACACTGCCAGGCAGCAGGTTATCGGGTATGTATGGTGCGGCTGAATAATAAAGATGTTAAAGGCGCAATGGGTAATCTGCAATATCTTCACCGCCTTAAGTTATAAAACGAATAAGAACATGAGTTTTTTAGGAAAGTTATTTGGAAAGAAAGAAAAGGAAAGCCTTGACCAGGGTTTGCAAAAAACCAAAGCCGGCTTTTTTGATAAAATAGCAAAAGCGGTAGCGGGCAAAAGCACGGTTGATGAAGAAGTGCTGGACAACCTGGAAGATGCCCTGGTAAGCTCAGATGTAGGTATTGATACAACGATAGAAATAATTAAGAAAATTGAAGAAAGGGTAGCGCGGGATAAGTATGTTGGTACGGCTGAGCTAAACAGCATATTGCAGCAGGAAATTGAAGATATACTTGCTGCCGCGCCGGATGATGCTTACAAAAACTTTGAAATACCCGCCGGCAAAAAGCCATACGTTATACTGGTAGTGGGCGTTAACGGCGTTGGTAAAACCACCACCATTGGTAAGCTGGCACACAACTATAAAAAAGCCGGTAAAAGCGTTATGCTCGCAGCGGGTGATACCTTTCGCGCGGCTGCGGTTGACCAGTTGACCATTTGGAGTGAAAGGGTAGGGGTACCGATTGTTAAGCAAGCCATGGGCAGCGACCCTGCCGCCGTGGTGTTTGATGCCGTACAAAGCGCTGTTGCCAAACAGGCCGATGTTTTAATAATTGACACCGCCGGGCGGCTGCACAACAAAATTCACCTGATGGATGAATTGAGCAAAATTAAGCGTGTGGTGCAAAAAGTAATACCATCTGCACCGCACGAAGTATTGCTGATATTAGATGGCTCTACAGGGCAAAACGCGTTGGAACAGGCCAGGCAATTTACCGCCGCTACTGATGTTACCGCCATGGTAATTACCAAGCTGGATGGCACCGCCAAAGGTGGCGTGGTGCTGGCCATTGCCAACCAGTTTAAAATACCCGTAAAATATATTGGCGTTGGGGAAAAAATAGACGACCTGATAATTTTTGACAAGCATGAGTTTGTTGATACCCTCTTTAACCTTTCCCAAAAAAGTTAAATAAAACGTTTTTTGCACAGGTTGCCCCGCAACTCAAAATATCGCTACGGCCTGCGCCTCAATTTTAATTGGCGCTGTGTGGCGTTTTGTCAAAACATTTTCCTAACTTAACGGTCTTAATCCAATAATCTAAAAACCAATGCCATGAAACCCCAAACAACTTTACCCGCAACATCTTCATTTTGGTGTTCATCCTGTTTTTCGCAAAACACTTCTCACACGCTTAAAAAGCAATAAGGTTTGCGTGGGGCAAGCCAAATTTAGCTGCGCCTGTATAGCCGGTAAGTAAAATAGCCCGGCGAACAGCCAACAGCAAAACCACTTATATTAACACCCCGCCTGTTAACCTGTTTCTTAAATCCAATCGTAAATCTCCAGTTCTATGAAAAAAGCCATTTTACTGCTGATTATTTTTTTTATTTACATAACAGCCACAGCGCAGGGCTTTATGGGCTTTGGCGCCGGTACAAATAGCTTTAAGTCAGTTGTGGTTAATTTATACGGCGGCTGCCAGGTAAAACATATAGTGGCGGAACTTGAAATGAAAGCGCCGCCTATTGACATGCGTGTTGCAGACCCGGCAACATTCTCCTTTAAAACCGGTTACGAAATTACGCTTGCAGGCAACTTTACTTTTTTGCCGCAGGTGGGCGCAACTTATTTAAAATATAGTTCAGACGAAAGCAAAGGAATAACCACCTGGCAAAACGGCTGGAAACCCGCTATGGGCGCACGTTTGCGGTGGGGCCATATTTTTGCGCAGGCCGACTATACGGGCACCACCAACCTGTGTTTTGGTATATGTGCGCAGTTTAAAAGTCGCCAAACCTGGTAATGATAATCGCTGTAAGGCAGTACATTTTAAAAGCCTTTTAATATACATTCTTTCTCTAATGTGCATGCTATACAATTAAATTTTTGTCGATTTTTGATTAAAAATGTGTGAAGACAATTCCACAAAACGACGAATTGCCTGAAACGCGGCCCATAAACCTATCATCTTTTTCCTCCCCGTCAAACTAAAAATATTTTATTGCTAATTGTTTAATTGTTAACTGTTTAAAACAAACTGCATGTTGTTTGAACAGCAGTTCCGGGCAACGGAAACATGGCCTGTAAGCCGTTAAGCTATTTTAAAGGCATGCCTGCTATTGATTTGGCGCATGTTTTGCATTTGGTTTAGATTGTACTTTTACATCATCCAATACCAAAGTAAAACCAACATCCATGAAACCCAATTTAATCACGCAATGCCTGGTGGTTGCCGCCTGCGCAGTATGTGTTTCTCAAAACTTTATTTACCTGTTTATCAAACCGTGGCTTTTGCCGGCGCTGTTAATTATGGTGTCCATAAAATACCATGCAGGCAGGGTAACACTTTGGCGTACGCAGGCAGTAATATCACCGGTTGCGGGCCAATAAATATAATACGGTAAAACCAGCCGCAACGTAAAAACGTATTTTCTCTTTATCCAATAATCCAATAATTAAATCTCAATTTTCTATGAAAAAGTTTTCCTTACTTATCATGGTGTGTTTTATATGCACCATAGTAAATGCCCAGGCATTTTTGGGCTTTGGCGCCGGGGTGCACAATTTTAAGTCCCCGGTAATCAGCCTGTACACAGGCTACCAGTTAAAACATGTTGTTTCAGAGTTTGAACTAAAGGCTCCGCCCGTTGATATGCACGTTAGCGAGCCGGCTACTATGTCGTTTAAAACCGGTTACGAAATTACGCTTGCCGGCCACCTTGTTTTTATACCGCAAATAGAGGCAAGCTACATGCAGTACAGCACAGACGAAACCAAGGGCGCTACCTGGCAAAACGGCTGGAAAACCGGCGTTGGCGCACGTTTAAGATGGAAGAATGTATTTGCGCAGGCGGATTACGCAGGCACTACTTACCTGTGCGTTGGTATATGCGCGCAGTTAAAAAGGCAGCAAAGCTGGTAAAAGGTAGCGTTGTTTTTGTACGGCCATTGTTCAGGCTTAGTATGATGTTATTTGAATAGGCACTTAATTTAAATGTCATTTGCACGCTGAACAATGTTTGCTACAAATACCTGGCGGTGTATTACAGCGCATTGTACACTCACAGGGAGGCACCAGTGGCAGGCATAGTTGGCATAATATAAAGCGTTCTATTTTTGGTAAATAGTGCTTAATTACATAAGCTGCTACCATTCAACATTAACCAGTTGCTTATAATCGTTAAAGTTTTTTATCAATGCTTATAATTGTCAATCTTTGATATAGTGCAGTAGCGATGATAAGCCGGTCAAACGGGTCACGATGCGTGTCTGAAAGCGGAACAGAATTATATTCAAAAATATGGTTTTCAGATAACGGTAAAATGTTGATTCCGTTGGAGAGCGCGTTGTTATAATAATCAACAAGGGGACCATTAAGCGAGAGTTTCCCGATTTTTATTTTTATGGCCATTTCGAAAAAAGACACCATGCTTACATATATAGTATTCGCACGGTTTTCAATTAAAGCAAGAGCGTGTGGGGAAAGTAACTTGTTTCCTTCTGCAAACCATAAAAATGCATGGGTATCGAGTAATAATTCCATTACATATACTCCTTCAAATCTTCAAGAGGGGCATCAAAATCAACAGCCATAAAGGTTATCTTTCCTTTTGCAAAACCAAATAGTCTTTTTGCATTTTGCTTAGCGGGTTCTATCTCGCGGGTAAAGGTCACCAGTACTTCAACCGGCCCGTTAGTCTCGGGTGCTTCTTCCAGCATAACCTGGCCATTGTTATATGTACCCTTAACTGTAGTAAGCATATAAATAATTTATTTCAAAGTTAATAAATTTGCAGTTACACCGGTCTGTGTTGCCGCTTACTCCTCCGGATTGCGTACTTGCCGCTTTTGCAAGTTTATTAAAATCAGATAGCCGCTTTTATACGAGGCCATTGGCATTGGTGTTGTTCCTTCTCCTTAAGGAAATTGTAAATTACCGTTATTGTATATCCAGCGCATGGTCTGCCGGTATATCCTGCCCGCTCCATATTTTTACCGATGTCCAGGGCTGCGGCGGGGCGCTCCAGAACTCATCCGTAGCAGGCAGCCCCAGCGGTAGAAAAATCTCGCTGCATATATACAGGCTGCCGGTGGTTATATAAAAGTCAGCAAGGCCCGGCTGGCTGCCATACAAACCAATTGTTAGCCAGCCTTTGCCGTTAAAAGTTGTGGGCGATTGCAGCGTTTTTTGCAATACCGCTGTAAGGCCGCACCGCACCTGCGCGGGTGTTAGCTGTTGCGGTAACTGTTTTATATAAGCCATATAGGCAAGGTGATGAAATACCCCTGCACGGTACACGATAGAGCGGCCTGTTACAGGGTAGCTGCCATCGGTGTTTATAAGGCGCTCCAATATTTCAGCGTAACGTTGCGCAATGGTACGCGCCTTTTCTGCTTCATGCAGGTAAGCCTTTTTCTTTTCGCCCTGCACCGCAAGTATTTCACCAAGAAAAGGCTGTATAACAATACTGTTATAATAATCCAGGTGAAAATTCATGCCGTCGCTGTACATGCCATCGCCCACGTACCAATGCTGTGTAAACTCGCGTATGCCATATTCGGTGCGCACAGGGTCATCGCCCAAACCGTACTTGCAAAAAAATGCTTCAATCATCCCCGAAAACAAAATCCAGTTGCTGTACACCGGCACGGTGCTTCTTGTTGACTGCAATGCGGTTACAACCTGCCGCTTAACTTTTGTATCAAGGTTCTGCCACAGCCAGGGGCACCGTATTAGCCCCAGCGCAAAAAACGACGCGTCAACCAGCGGCTGGCCGCCCTTCCACTCCATATAATCCGCTGCCTGCGGGTTAACGGCATTGGCTATTGCTTTAAGGCACCACTGCCGGTATTGGCCGCGCAGGCGTACTTCTTTATCATCGCCGCCCTCCAGTTGCAGCCACGGCGCTATGCCGCTTAACGTGCGGCCAAAGGCTTCAAGATAGGCAGACCTTGTGCGCCCTTCTTTATTGTCAATATGTTCGGCCAGCGCAACGGGCATGTTTGCCTTTAAACTGTCGTTGGCAAGGTTATATATTACAGGCCGCGCTATTTTATCCATACAGGCCAGCCACATGGTGCGTGTGGTATCGCGGTTATTTTGCGCGGCGCCGGCAATGGTGCATACCACCATAAGCAGCATTGTTAAGGCTTTGGCGGCAATGGTATTTTGTATTGAATTTTTCACCCTGTAATATATTTTGTTCGCCTGTATATACTGACGGTTACCCGGTGGTGATGAAGGTAGGGAAAAGAATGATGACACCTGCCGGTGATGATAAAAAGGAGGAATGCAAAAACGCCTAAGCTGTTAATTATCATAAACTTGTGAAAAATTTTGCTATTTTCTTTACCGATGTATCCTTCTTCACGCCTTCGTTTCTTCCTCCAGTCTTCTCATCTTCCTGTCTTCGCACCTTCCCTTCATTCCGGCTCTCCTTCTTTCTTTCTTGCTTTCAGCCTCGCCCCCTCTCACTTTCGGACTTCCGGTCTCCCGGACTTTCGGACTCAACCCCGGTCTTCCAGTCTTCTTATCTTCCAGTCTTCGCACCTTCCCTTCATTCCGGCTCTCCCTCTTTCTTTCTTGCTTTCAGCCTCGCCCCTTCTCTTACTTTCGGACTTCCGGTCTTCCCGACTTCCGGACTTCCCGGTTTTCCCCAATGACTTTCTTTACCTGTAACGGCTCCGCTCAGGTTTGTATTCAGGCTCATAGTTTAGTTTTGGCGGAGTACCATACGGCAGCACCCCACCCGTAGGCACCAGTCCCGGCCTGACACCGGGAATTACCGGCGGTTTCTCCACTGCTGCTGTCTTTACCTCCGGCGGTAATTCCGGCGCCGGGTTCTCAGGGGTCGTCTTTTCCGCTCCCGCACTTCCAGGCTCTCCCTCTTCTTGTTTTCCTGGCTTCCGGTCTTCCCGACTTTCAGACTTGTTCCCTTTCTCTTTTCCGGACTTCCGGTCTCCCGAGCTTCCAGACTCTCCGCCTTCCGGACTTTTATCATGGTTAAGGTTCAGGGTAACTTTCCAGTCCGTTTCTTCCCTTACCTGTTTAGGGTCAATGCCGTGGTTTACCTTCAGGTCAAAGATTAGGCCGCGGATGTTGCCCTCGCCATTTACCAACGCCTCCATTTTGCGGCACATTACCTGGTAGCGTATCTTTTTAAAGACCGCCCGGTAGTTTTTGTTACCGTCGTACTTTTTAAGGTCATCCTCGCTTAAATCAAGGTAAAGGCAAAAGCCCTCCAGCGAGTAAATAATCTTTTTGGATACCTGCACCAGTTTGTCGCGGTAGCGTACTGTTGTAATATTGTCATCACATTCCTTGCGGTACTCCGCCCATTTTGCCTGCACCCCTGCAGGCTGTAACCTGTATGCCATAATCAGCTCCTCTTTAGGATATATAGCAAAACCGGTGTTTTGTCCGCTGTTTTTGGAAAGTTTTTTAGATTTTTTTTGAGAGACAGGGTAGGTAAATTAAGCAGCGGCAACACAAATTCGCTCATTTAAACGCTAACGTCCTCAGCGTCCCCAAAGTCCCTGGGAATAGCAATAAAGTTGTGCAATATGTAACAGCAATAAGCCGACGGTTGTATATTTATTCTGTGGTAGTTTAAACATGTCGCGGGATCTCATGGCCAACACACACGGCTATTGATGAAGACCCTGCGGGAAATGGAAAAGGGATAAGCAGCCGCAGGATGGGTTTGCGCAACCACCAGCACAGGCAGTTAAAAGGATAAATTATTGATAATCAACAATACTAATATAGTAGTTTGCGTGTTTGCAATAGCAGGCAATAGCGTAAATCTACGCGTTGTACGTCACCGTATTTGGGCACAGTGTAACAAAATTGACACAGCTTGAGATTTTGCCGACGCTGCCCCACGCCATTTTTAGCACATTGCAAGGCGCACAAAACCCAGACACGGAAGCCAACCTTGCAAAGAGCTAAAAATGCCAACGCACAGCCCACCCACCCCTGCAGACAAACACTGTTCGACTGAAGAAATGTTCATGCGCCGATGCTCTTAACTTGACTGCCAAAAGCTTATTTTTACGACCTTACTAACTGATTAGCAATAAATGATAACTAAGGATAATTTCAAAGACTTATTGAAGGCATTGAACTTTGAAGAAAAAGGAAATGTTTTCAGCAAATATTTTACGGACACAGACGCATATCTTAAAGTGGATTTTAAGAAAAATGAACTTATATATCCAACTGACAAAGGCTTCATGGTAAATGGAGAGTTTACCTGCAACTTTTCTTCAGACGAAAATTTCGTTGTATTTGAATGCGTAAACCGACTTTTTGAGAAAGGATACAAGCCAGAACACATCGAACTTGAACCAAAATGGAAGGTTGGACATGGTGCAAGCGGTGGTCGTGCCGACATTTTGATAAAAGATAATTCAGGAAAATCTCTTTTAATAATCGAGTGCAAGACTGAAGGAAATGAATTCAAAAAAGAGTGGCTATACACTTTGCAACGTGGTGGACAAATGCTCACTTACGCAAAGCAAGCAGGAACAACACAATTTGTTTGCCTCTATGCTTCTGATTTCGTAGATGGAAAAGTTGTAAAATGGCATAATATCATTTCGCTGAAAGACAACGAAAAACTTCTGGAAGAATTAGCTGATAAAAAGCCATTATCATTTAAGGAAGCCAAAGGAATGGCAGTAGAAGATATTTACAGGGCATGGAAGGAAACCTACAGCTTAGAATACGTTACTAAAGGAATTTTTGAAGATGACATCCAACCCTATCAGATTGGAAAGCAAAAATATACTGTTGACGACCTTGTAGAAATTGTTGGAAGCAAGGATATTCAAAGCAAGTACCATGAATTTGCAACTATCATGCGGCAGCATAATGTTTCAGGTCGTGAAAATGCTTTTGATAAGTTGGTCAATCTCTTCCTTTGTAAAATTGTGGACGAGGCAAAGAACCCAAAAGATTTAAAATTCAATTGGAAAGGAATTGCTTACGACAGCTACTTTGACTTGCAAGACCGATTACAATTGCTTTATCAAGCAGGAATGAAAGAGTTTTTGGGAGAAGAAGTTACTTACATTGACAACACTGCCATTGACAAAGCTTTTCGTTTCTTTAAAAAAGACCCCGATGCTACAAGGGAAACAATCAAAAAATATTTCAGAGAGCTGAAATTTTTTACAAATAATGACTTTGCCTTCATAGATGTTCATAACGAAAAACTGTTTTACCAAAATGCGGAAGTTCTTTTGAAGGTTGTTTTGATGTTGCAAGACATTAGATTACAAAGTGCAACTCATACACCTTTCTTAGGTGACATGTTTGAAGGTTTTCTTGACCAGGGCGTTAAGCAAAGTGAAGGGCAGTTTTTCACCCCACCACCGATAGTGAAGTTCATCTTGAACTCTTTACCATTAGAAAACATAATTAAAGATAGTGAACTGCCACCAAAAGCAATAGACTACGCATGTGGAGCAGGTCATTTCCTAAATGAATTGGCTTTACAAATAAAACCTTTCGTTGCAAAACATAAAGAAGCTGACATTAAGGAGTATTACAAAGAAATTCTTGGCATTGAAAAAGAATATCGACTATCAAAGGTTGCCAAAGTTTCTGCTTTCATGTATGGACAAGACAATATCAGAATAATTTATGCAGATGCACTTAGTAAGAAAGCTAAATTACAAGAAGGTAGTTTTTCAATTTTGGTAGCAAACCCACCGTATGCTGTCAAAGGCTTTCTACAGACATTATCAGAAACGGAAAGAAAATCGTACACGCTTTTCAATTCATTAGACGAGAAAAGTTTGCCAAATAACAACAGTATTGAAACCTTCTTTATAGAAAGAGCGAAACAACTCTTAAAATCAGGAGCAGTTGCAGGTATCATCTTACCGTCTTCAATACTTAGTAACGATGCAACCATTTACATCAAGACAAGAGAAATTCTATTGAAGTATTTCCAAATTATTGCAATTACAGAATTTGGCTCACAGACATTTGGCAAAACAGGTACAAACACTGTTACACTGTTTTTGAGAAGGAAAGAAGAAAATCCTGCACCAGCTGACCATTGGAAATATAGAGTTGATGCTTGGTTCACAGACAATGAAGCGGATGCAGTTTATAACGATGCCAATTACATCAGCAATTATTGTCAGCATATTGAAGTTGATACAAGCCAATACAAAACGCTACTTAAAGGAAATCCAAGTAAAGAGCTTTTAGCAACAGAGATATTTGTTGACTATAAAAAAGCGTTTGATAACTCTACAGAAATCAAAAACCTAAAAAAACCAAACAGTGCATTTTCAAAAAAGTCTAAAGCCGACCAAGAAGTTGAACTACGCAAACGGTTCGTTGAATTTCTGCAGGCTATTGAAAAAGATAAACTATATTTCTATGTTTTAGCTGCCGAAAACAAGCAAAGGGTATTAATAGTAAGAAGCCCTACAGAAAATAAGGAACAAAAACAATTTTTGGGTTACGAGTGGAGCAGCGCAAAAGGAAGTGAAGGGATTAAATACATTAATCAAAACAATGTTTCCAACGATACAGAAGATGCAGAAGCCAAAGAAATGGTTCAGAAGCTTTCAGGACTACACAATATCAACACACCTTTATACAATCCTAACAATCGTAATGACGGCAATAAAATAAGTAGCTATATTCAATCAAATTTTATTGGAACGGAAAACCCTATTCCTGAAGAGTTGAAGCCATTTATGAATTATTATCAAATGGCAGATTTATTGGATTTTACAAGAAAATATTTCATCAAACAAATTCAATTATCACCGAAAAAAGTCTCTTCCGAACTCATATCTAAGTTTGAAAGTACTAAGGTTGAAAATATCTTATTAAAAGTTGTGGGAAACATCACTAAAATTCCAACTGATGAAATTTTAGAAAAAGGTAAATATCCAGTTGTTACACAAGAACAGGGGAAACTAATTTCAGGTTATACAAACAATAAAAATGCAATTTCAGATTTACCGCTAATTGTTTTTGGTGACCATAGCTGCACATTCAAGTTTGTTGACTTTCCCTTTATACGTGGTGCAGATGGAACACAATTGATGAAAGTCAATCCAACTTTATTTAGACCAAAATGTTTCTATTACTTAATGAGTTTAGTCGAAATTGAAAACAAGGATAAATACGAAAGGCATTTCAAATATTTAGCAAATGCCAAAATTCCAAAGTTGCCATTCGATGCTCAAGACAGCATTATAAAAGAATGTGAAGCAGTAGAAAATGCAGTAGAGAAAAGTTTGAAATCAATCGAACAGTCTAAAAACGAACTCATCGATATGTTTGCTTCCATTTCAACTGAAGTTGAAAGACTAAATGAAGTTGTTAACAAACAAACTGAAACTATTGACCCATTACAACAAACGGGCGATGTCTATTATATCGGTTTAGAAAATATAGAAGGTAACACAGGGAAAATAGTTGGCAACCCTTTGACACAGTACTCAACTATCAAGAGTAACAAAAATATTTATAAGAAAGGCGACATTCTCTATGGTAAGTTGAGACCTAACCTTAACAAAGTTTATTTGGCTCAAGAAGATGGAATTTGCTCTACAGACATTCTTGTTTTCCGTTGTAACGATCAAGAATTAAATAAATACTTCTCTTATTACTTCCGAACAAAAACGTTTAATGACGAAGTTGTAAAGACTGTAACGGGACAACAATTACCAAGGACAAAGTGGAATTTGATTGAGAATATTAAAGTCCCAGTTCCTAAAGACAGGAAAAAAGTAATCAGCCTGACAGAAAAAATCGAGCAGTCAATCATAAACGAGCAGACAAAGATTGACAATGCATCAGAACAAAAAAAATTGATAATAAAAAAATACCTATAGCCAACATACCAAGTCAGGCACATTTGCAAGGCACACAAAGCGAACACACGGAAGTAACCCTTGCAAAAGAGCCAGCCTTGTTCCCACGCTTACCTTCCCCGCAAGGTCTTCATGCCTGGCATTGCGCGCCGGGTATGAGACCTTCTGCGGCATAACTGGCACCTCAGCCCAACAAAGCGCACCGTAAATTAAAATGGGGGCCTTATTTTTTGTGATAGAACGGGTAAACGATATAATTATAGATAATACAGCCTACACAAAAATTGAACACAGAATCCATCACCGACAGTATCATAAGAAAACCCGCGACAATTGCAGCGGCAACAGGAAAACCAAGAAAAACAAGTACTGATGACGCGAGGGCACATAAAAAGCCCAGCCGTGAAGCGAATATTTTTGGGGCAAGGTTTATGGGTTTTTTTTGCAGGCTAAGGCTGTTTATTGCAGTTAATGCCACCAGCCTTAACGGGCTGTATTGCACCTTTAATGCAGCCCTTATAAAATAATCTGCCGCAACAAGATAAATAAAAATTGGCTTAAGGGTTATTATGAACAATGCCATAAGCACTACATTTAAAAATACAGTAAGCCGGCTTACATTACTGTCAATAAGTTCGTCGGATACGGGGCAGATAATGGCGTTCATTTAAGGGGATTTATCTTACAAAGTAACAAAATATTAATTCACCGGGTGGTAAATAATTGCTTTGTTATCCTCCCCAAATGCCTCCTTTAGCTATTGCTAAACAAAAAGCGCCGCCGGTAAAATACCCATTGTTTTAAAACTTAATTTTCCCCTACCTTAGTGCTGCAGGTAATAACCACATAGTTTAAGCGGGCCAGCCGGGAGACTGGCTTTTATAAAAAATCATTAGAGTGCTGCGCTAACTAAGGAGATACTTGGCAATGCCCCTGCCAATTAAAGGAAAATTGATATTTGACTATGAGATTTCCCGTAATTTTTGTGACGTTTATTTTAATAGGATTCTTCTTTTTTTATGGGTTTTACAGAAAGGAGGAAGATACTAAACGCTATCTTGTCAATCTTGACCTCAAAATGAGAGGGGTTTTGCTGACCAGCCCTGACTGCCAAAACGGGTTTAATGGATTTTGTATTTTAAATGTACGCGTTATAAAAGGTAACATCCGGT
Organism: Chitinophagaceae bacterium; assembly: GCA_035550215.1. Taxonomy (GTDB): domain Bacteria; phylum Bacteroidota; class Bacteroidia; order Chitinophagales; family Chitinophagaceae; genus JABDFW01. The sequence goes on from DASZPM010000008.1 coordinate 294,009, forward strand.
ATTATAACCCTGTGGGAAAGGAAAATGCCTATTTTGCTGAAATAAAAAATGATACAGCGCTTTTGTTCCAGGATGGAGTTGGTAATTTAAAAAAGGGCGATACAATAATTGTTGATACAAAAGCCCAAAGTATAACCTGCAACGGGCTTCGCTATTCAATTTTATTGAATGACGATTATCGTTTTTATAACTATGTCAATAAAAATTATAGCCTTTTTTAAAATTAAAATCGGTGTTTTTAGCTTTACCTTCTTCGCAGGGTCCCATGGCCAACACGCACGGTTATAGATAAAGAATCTGCGGCAAATGGAGCATTTATGGCATGTATATGAAACGGGGGACTGTGCATCCAATAGAAGTTTATATGAAAAATTTTGAAGAGAAGAATTCCCGATTTTATTAAAAAAGAATTTCTAATAAAAAATGATAGAAGGGATTTACAGTAATCCCGCGATCCCCCTGCTATCCTGTGATTTAATCAGCTACCCAACTTTACCCGCTTAGGGTAATGCATGAAGGTAAAAAACTGGCTTTATATTATTACCTGGGCGGCAAACGGAATGCTTTTTGGGAATGAAATATTAGTTTTACCTTAAATGTTAGTATGACAAAACGGTTATTATATGCAATTCTTATTATCACCCTGATTTTATCATTTGGAGTTCCTTTTATTTTCATGGGTAAAAATGAATCAATAAATCAGACATTAAACTTATCTGCTGCGCTTATAGGTTCTATTTCAAGTATATTGACTTTTATTATTGCACTGTTATTATATAATAAGTTTGGTGTTGAGTCTACGTTTGTCGAAAAAAGTTCATCAAAAATCTTTGAACTAATTGAAAAAATAAAAGAAACTAATTTTTCTATCAGCTCTGACAGGGGATATTTTAGGATTCAAATGTCTAACCCTTTCAAATATAACAAATGGATTGAATCATATTATTCTGAAAAGTTAGTGTTTGCTGACAACTACTTGACAGGTTTAATTAAACTATTTGAAATTAGTAACAACCCATTCATACCACCATCCGTATCTGAAAAAGTAGAAAGACTTCAATTTTTTACATTGTCATATGATGTTGATGAAACCAAAATAAAAGAGTATTCTAAAGTGCAAGTAGTCGGTGCTGAGAAAATACAAAATACTCGATTTGGAAGATTTAATATGAAAGATATGACCGTTTTTGAATTTCTAAAAATGCTTGATGAAGTAGCCCTTGAAATAAAGAGTTGGATTCAACAAAACTCAACGATTCCCGTTAACCTCAATTTATAAAAACTCCCACTGACTTCTCCATAACCTTTTGCTGATTAGCGACTCAAAGTAGCAATAAAAAACTGACTCTAGCGGGTATTTAACGCTATGAAAATTACAGGCCACTTGAAAGCTCAGCGGGTAATAGAGTTCAGTCATTATAATTAAACGTTGGTGGTAGTATGTATGTATCATTTCGCCCAGGCAATAATCATTTTTCAAACACTCAAACTTTCAAACACTCAAACATTATCTCCCTAAAACTTCGGGCAGGGCAGGCCTTTGCTTCCGGCAGGTTTGGCTATGTAAATAAGGGATACTTCAATACCACCGCGGCTTTGGCTGGCTGTTTTAAGGCTGGATGTGTTGATGTCGTAGGTGGTACCCAGCCTGAACTGGTTGTACTCAAGCCCCACATACGGTATCAGTGCGTCGCCAAAGCGCATCCACGCCCCTGCATAAAAACTCATGGGGTGGTCTTCATCCGGCGAAAGGGAGAACTCCATAGCGCCGCCCAGCACTGTTTCGTGCGCGTTTGCCTGTGTGCTGTACAGCCCGCTGAAATGCAGCGTAGTGGTTGCCCCTACGGGAAAATAGCCGCCCGCGTGAAAAGTAGCACGGGGGTCAAGCAGGTACAGTGCGCCGGTAAAAGTTTGTTTTGGCCTTGTTATGTGGTACACGCTTATGCCCGCGTAATAATTGTCTTTATCGCTGGTGCTGGTAGTGTACAGCAAGCCCGCGTTAACATCCACGTAGTGGCTGTTAAGGGTTGAGCTGTTAAAGGTTTCGCCGGTGGGCTTAAAAGGGTCAAAGCCGGTGGGGGTAAGCTGGTCTTCAAAAAACAGCTTGCTGGTATTTATCAGCATATTGCTGTACGTGGCCTGGAAACCCACACCCAACTGGTTGTAGCCGTCTTCGTCAAGCCCTTTGTGAAAGGCGGTTGATACGGAGAAATAGTTATACGATACCGCGCCGTTACTGCTTTTATCTGTATAAGCCATAAGGCCTACGCCCCAAATATCCCTGTACGAAATTTTGTTGCGGAGAATAGGAAAATCAACCGATGCTGTACCGGTTTCATAGGCATGGTCAATGCTTGGCCACTGGTTGCGGTAGTTGGCACAAAAGCGAAAATTACCGTCAAATTTGCCGGTAAATGCGGGATTTAGGGTTAGCGGCGAGGAATAAAACTGTGAAAAATGGGGATCCTGCGCTATACAATTTCCTGCATACATCACTACTAACATCAAAAAGAATGCTCTCATTCTGCAGTTTTTGGAAAATCTAAAATAGCTATTTATACAATACGTTTTGCTAAAGTGCCTATGATTATCAATTTTTAATCGGTGCTTTTTATACCCAGCGCCAGGTCGCCCGCATCGCCCAGCCCGGGCACAATAAAGCCCTTGGCAGTAATTTCATCATCCACATCCCCGCACCATATTTTCACCCTTATTCCGGCCTCCCGCCTTATATATTCAATGCCGGTGGTACTGGCTATGGCACACACAATATAAGTATCAGCCGGGGTACCCAGGCTTCTTAACGCATCCAGCGTTTTTATTATTGTAGTGCCGGTGGCAATCATGGCATCGGTAATAATAATGACCCTGTTTTCAATAGAAGTGTTGCTTAGGTAATCAATATTAACATCTGTAGTACCGTCGCGGTGGTTTACCCGCGTTGAGCCGATAAACAAGGTGTCCGCCTTGTCAAAATAGTTCAGCATGCCATGGTGCAGCGGTACGCCTGTACGCATAATGGCCGCCAGCACAGGCTGCTCCTGCAATACTTTGCCGGTGTGTGTGCCTAATGGTGTTTGTACTTTGGCGGCTTTATTGGGCAGCTCTTTGCTAATTTCATACGCCGCCACCTCGCCAATGCGCTGCAGGTTGTGACGAAAGCGTGGCCTGTCGCCCTGCAGTTCCACATCACGCAGTTCACTCATCCAGTTGGAGACGAGGCTGTGTTTTTGACTTAGATTAACAACCATATTGCGAAGTTAGCCAAACATTAAGAATAGCGTTTACCTTCGCACCGTTAATTAAAAAATATGGTTTACAGGGTTATTGGTTTAATGAGCGGCTCATCACTCGACGGGCTGGATATTGCTTTTACGGAGCTGGATGACAGCGGCGGAAAATGGGCGTATAACATTACCCATGCTGATTGCATTGCTTACAGCGCTGAGTGGGTGGAAAAACTGCAGGGCGCCAAACTGCTGAATGCTTTTGATTACCTGGTATTGCATGCTGAATATGGCCGGTATATTGGCGGGGCCGTAAACAGTTTTATTGAGGCTAATAACCTGCACCACCAGGTGCAGCTAATAGCCAGCCACGGGCATACGGTTTTTCATGCCCCGGGAAGCGGCATGACGGCCCAACTGGGCGACGGCGCAACCATTGCCGCCGTAACAGGCATAAACGTAGTGAGTGATTTACGCGCGATGGACGTTGCCCTTGGCGGGCAGGGCGCCCCGATTGTGCCGGTGGGGGAGAAATTGTTGTGGAATGATACGAAGTATTTTTTAAACGTGGGCGGCATTGCCAATGTGTCGTTTAATAAAGAGGGCATGTTTACCGCTTTTGATGTATGCCCCGCCAACAGGGTACTTAACATGCTTGCACAGCTTGCCGGTAAGCCTTTTGATGAAGATGGCGATATAGCCAAAACGGGCAATGTTGATATTGACCTGCTGGTACAGTTAAACCGGCAGGAATACTACCGGCAGGCGCCCCCAAAAAGCCTGGCGAATGAATTTGGCACGGATGTGCTTTACCCCATTATAATGAATGCTAACCTGCCTGTTGAAGATGCGTTAAGGACGTATGTTGAACATATTGCCGAACAGGTTACCGGCGCTTTTTATGATATGGAGGCGGGTAAAGGCAAATTACTGGTTACGGGTGGCGGCGCTTTTAATGGTTTTTTGATTGAGCGCCTGCAAAACATGCTGGCCCCCCTTGCGGTTGAAGTAACAGTACCCGGAAAGAACGTAGTGCAATATAAAGAGGCCCTGGTGATGGCTTTATTGGGCTTGTTACGCTGGCGCGAGGAAAATACGGTAATGAGCAGCGTAACAGGCGCTACCCGCGACAGCATTGGCGGCGCCGTATGGATGGGCCTGGAAGCATAGGAGAGAGGTATTGTGTTCAATGCAGTTGAAACAAAAATTATTTTGTCTTTTTCGCAAGCCATAAAAGATTATAAAGCCCTTTATAGGGCCTCGGGATTGCAAACGCCGGAGAGCGATAAGAATGATAGAAGCCTTGTAGAGCCCAAAGCTTTGTAGTGAAAAGCGCATAGAAAATCTCTCGCGCCCCGTAGGGGCGGCAAGAGAATAGGAAAGGATTACAAATCCGTTTATAGGGCTTCGGGATTGCAAACGCCGGAGAGCGGGCCAATCGCCCTTATTCCCCCTGGAGCTTTTTAATACGGTTTGAAGCATAGGTGTTTTTAGGGTTTAGCTCAACTGACTTTTTAAAGTTTTCAATGGCTAACTCCTTTTCACCCATGTCATCGTACCCTTCTGCAAGGCCTTCATACGCATCTGCGCTGTTGGGGTTTGCTGCAAGATTATATTTGAAGATATCTATTGCCTGGTTTTTCATGCCTTTGCCAAGAAGGATAAAAGCAAGGTCGTTTACATCACTTTCAGGAAGTAAAAAGGACGAATCTTTTTGCTTTAAATCAGCGGCTATCGCCTGGGCATTGTCATAACCCTGTTTTTCCAGTTGCCCCCAAAATGCCAGCATATTCTTCTTCTCGTAAAATTCATATCCTATCCAAACAGGCGGCCACCATGTTTGTTTGGGTAAAAAGGCGTTTAGAATATCAGTGGTAATATGCAGTCCCCAATTGCTGTGTGTAAAGTAAACAAGCGCTTCATGCTTCTTTGGGTTAGCAATGCAGAATCCTTTAAAATCTCCGTTATCGCCCCATTGCCACGCCCACTTTCCTGTCTCGTTTTCCTGTAAGCCCATGCCAAGCCCCCACCAAATGTGCTGGTTGGCGGCTGTTACCCGGTGGTGATACCAAATACCGGCTATTTGCTTATCAAGCATCAACCTGTGTGTTTTTCGCTTTAACCCGGTGCCATTCATTACTGCCCGCAAAAAAATGGCATAATCATGCGCGCAGGTAAGTAGGCTGGCGGCGGCCATTTGTTTTTTGTGGTTGTTTATTGCATCGGCGCTGTTGCCAAACGCAGCCAGTGTATCAAACTTATCAGTCCATGTATAGCTTGAGCTTGTCATTCCCAACGGGGTAAACACTTCCTGCTGTGCAATTTCATTCAACGTTTTGCCGGTTATTTTTTCAACCGCCCGCTGCAGGTATTGAAACCCCTCGCCGGAATAAGAAAACATGCTGTCCGGCGTAAAAAGTAACCGCGCAAATTTGTCATCACCCCAGTTTGGCAGCCCGGTGGTATGCCGCAGCACCATTCTCGCGGTAATCTTTGCATACCTGGGGTCGGCAGGGTCAAACCTTTCATAACTCCCGGTATAATGTACAAGCGGTGTATCAAGATTGATTATGCCCTTATCGTATAAGCGCAGCACCGTATAAGCAAACACGCACTTGCTTAACGAGGCTGCTTCAAATACTGTATTTGAGGTTATTTTTTGGTTTGATTGCCTGCTGATGGTGCCAAAATTTAAGGTTTCTTCCTTATCGCCTTTTATGCAAACAAGCTGTATGCCCGGTATGCCGTATTGGTTTGCCAAATCCTGCAAATGTTGTTGCTGGGCCAGCAGCGGGTTAAAATATACCAGCACTGCAACATTAACAATCAATTTTCGTATGTTGACTTTGGAGGTAAGCTGCATATCTCGTTTTTATAAAAGCTAATACGTTACACCAGTGTTTTCGTTACACCGTGGTTTAAAAAGAAATATTGTATAATATTGAAGGTACATCGGATTACAAATCCATTTATAGGGCTTCGGGATTGCAAATTCCGGAGAGCACTTTTCCCACTTAATTTCATTCCGTTCTTAAACTCTTTACCGGGTTTGCAATGGCTGCTTTTAACGATTGATAGCTTACGGTGATTAAAGTGATTAACACAACTGAAACGCCTGCTGCTAAAAACACCAGGGGAGTTATACTGATGCGGTACGCGAAACCTTGCAGCCAACCACTCATAAGCCACCATGACACAGGGAATGCAATCAGCAAAGAAATACCCACCAGGGTTAAAAAGTCCTTCGATAACATGGTAGTAATATTGGTTACCGAAGCGCCGATTACTTTACGTATGCCAATTTCCTTTCTTCTTTTTTGTGCGGTAAAAGCCGCCAGCCCAAACAAGCCCAAACAGGAGATAATAATGGCAATAGCAGCAAAACATTTGGATAAAGCCGCTACTCTTTCTTCCGATGCATACAAAGCATGGTAATCATCATCAAGAAATTTATAGTCGAGGGTTTCCCCTGTGTATGCTTTGTACAATTTAGCAATGCCCGCAATGGTAGCTTTTTCATCGCCTGCCTGCAACCGTACAATTATTTTTGAAACACGCGCATTCATGCTTAAATCAAAAAAACACGGGCCTATATTTTTATATAAAGATTGAAAATTAAAGTCTTTTGTTACACCAATAATTTGTTTTTCAGCGCCCCATATTTTTACCGTTTTACCAATAGGATTTGTAAGCCCCATTGCTTTTATAGCCGCTTCGTTAAAAATTACTTTGTCATTATCCGGGCCAAAGGCGGTTGAATAGGTTCGCCCTTTAATCATGCCAATGTCAAGCGTTTCAATAAAACTGTAACCACTTGCTATGTCGGTAAAAGAAGCCTGGTCGTCAGCCGGTTTTCCCTGCCATATAACATCGGTAGTGCCCCCGTCGCGGTTTACTATGCTGTGCCTGAAAGTAGAGGCATTTACAACTCCCGGTACAGTTTTTATTTGCGTAATCAATGTTTGCAAATCTTGGTATACGGCGCCGGGTTTGTAATCCTCCTTATTGTCTGAAAGCTTACCGCCTTTGTCAAAATATATCACATGCTCCCTGTTGTACCCTATGTTACCGGTTTCTATCAATTGCATTTGCTGGTACACGATAACTACACACACAATCAAAACAACAGATACCGTGAATTGAAATATCACCAGCGCTTTACGAATGATGATTTCGTTTAAAGAATTTTTTAAAGCACCCTTCAGTACCAGCGCGGGTTTAAAGCCTGAGAGATATAACGCCGGGTAACTGCCGGCAATAACACCTGTTAGAATGGTGATGGAAATAATGGATATAATGAAAACAGGGGTAAAATGCAGGGCCAGGTTCTTGCCGGTTATTTGCGCAAATAGTGGTAATAACAGGGCGACAATAAGGATGGCAACAAGTAATGACAAAAAGGCCATGACCAGCGATTCTGAAAGATATTGAATGATTAATGACCCCCGCGTTGCGCCCATCACTTTTTGGATGCCTGTTTCTTTCACCCGCTTTAATGACTTTGCCGTAGATAGGTTCATAAAGTTGATGCAGGCGATAAGCAGGATAAAAATCGCGATTATGGAGAATAATTTTATATATTCTATCCGCCCGCCTGAAGGAATTCCATTTTCGTAATGGTTATGTAAATAAGTGTCGGAAAACCGCTGTGCGAATAAAGTTTCCTGCGATTTGGAATCTTTTGTTTCAATAAAATGTTTAATTTTTTGGTTGAACCGGTCAATATTTGCGCCACTGTTCAAAAGCACATAGGTATTGGGGTCGTTGTTGTCCCACCTTGATAATTGAGACCGGGTATCAAAAAACTGTGCATAGTTAAATATTGCGTCAAACTGGATGGTTGAGTTAGGCGGGAATTTTTCAAACACACCGGCAACCGTATATGTACCGTCAAAGTCTTGCTGGTTCCAGTTAATCGTTTTACCTGTAATGTTATTAGTAGTTCCAAAAAGCTTAAGGGCCAGTTGCGTGGAAATGGCAATATTATTTTTAGTGCCAAACAATTCATTACCGCTGCCTTGTATAAAATGGCATGGGAAAATATTAAAATATTCTTTGCTTACAAATTGTGCATCTGCCCTTATGTGCGTATTGTTAAAAGAAAACAGCCCTTTATTATCAAACCATGTGGCAGGAATAACAGAAGCTGCATATTCCACCTCGGGCATTTGTTTGGCTAATGCATCAGCTAGCAGGCCGGGCGTATTTGGCTGTGCACCGTTACCACCCTGTACGGGTTGCATTACCTGGTAAATGCGGTCGTCGTTTTTGTTGAATTTATTTACATGCAGTTCATCGCTTACCCATAAATAAATAAGGATAACGCAAGCTAAACCTGTTGATAGCCCAACCACGTTTAAAAAGGAGCACTGTAAATTTTTAGTAAGGTTTCTCCACGCAAGTTTGAAATAATTTTTAAACATATAAGTTGATTTCTGTAGTGTGATTTAATGCTGCCTGTTTTATGCAGATTAGTTGGTAGCTAAAGGCCAATGGCTATTAGCTTATTATTGGTATATAACCAGCGATGCACTGATGCCTATGGAAAGGCCAATAATGTTAATGGCGGAGAAAACGCTGTTGCGCCGCAATGTTCTCCAGGCAACGGTAACGTAGTTTTTGAACATAACAATTAATTTGGATGATGATTTGCTATAACATATAACGTACGAAAAAGGTTATAACATACATCGTGCCAATATCTAACTTGCTGGTTGTGAGGGTGTAGCGTGCTGCTAACTATTGGCGCTGTACGTTAGCGGACAATAAGGTGTTCAAAAATGTTACAAGGCGCTTATGCGTTACGCAATGTTTGAAAAAGATTTGAGAAATCCCTTTTTTTATATATTTTGGTGTATAAGTCAATCTTAAGCCTCTTAAATTATACACTATGACGACCGAAACCGAACTCAAAGCGAGTTTTAAAGACCTCTCCAAATACCTTAACGCTATCAATGTGGCCCTGCTTGTGGTTAGCGGGTATATAATCCAGCGTTCAATATTTTATAGCTTAAACAGCGACGACGGCTCTGCCCACCATCACATGCAGCAGGCGCAAACTTCTTTCGACGGCCTCGGGTTTCTCTTTGGCACTATGAACATCTTTTGGCCGGTGGTAGCATTGGTTTTGCTGGTGCTCACTAAGCTGCTGTTGGGTAAGCAAATGAAAATTTGGGATAAAATAAAAGTAATAGATAGCGAACAGAACACCGATTTTGACCCCCTGAATTTATACAGGGAGATATTCTCTTCAAAAAGCAGCCGGAGGCTTTTCTCAATAGCCTGTTTTCTGCCCCTGGTTGCGCTTATATTGCATTTATTGTACGGTATACTGCTATTTTTCATCGTTTTTGATGCTTCATCCGAGTTGACTGATTTGTTTATTGTATTTGCCCAAATTATAGTTACTGCGTGCAGTATCATCATAATTTCCAAAACTCCTTCAGCCATCTATTCAACCCTGAAAAAATTTCCTGCTGCGCCGACTGAGTAACTATGTAGGTAATGGAAAAATATTGTATGACATTGAAGGTATAAAAAATTGCAAATCCCGAAGCGCGGGAGACTTGTGCTGTGGGTAACCCCGGCGGGGTGCCATATTGGTAGCCGTGGGTGGTAACCCACGGAAAAAGAACGAAGAGTTTTCTCAGAGCCCCGTAGGGGCAACATATTTAACATTATAAAAAAAGGCGGGAAGGCCCGCACCCGTTGGATATACATGGGACACAACCCCGAAACACTAAGCGGCACAAGTGACCTCCGCAAGCGCAGAATGCTTGCATCAGGGGGTACATTTATTTGGCTGTAGTGTCGTGTTCTACTGCAGCAATATTTATGGGGTCTGTTATCTGCAGTTCTATATCAGGCTGCAAAGTATTGTTCCCGGTTTCGCCCGCCGGCCTTATCCATTCCTTTACACCAAATCGTATCTGTAAATGTGTATTGGGTGTTTTTGCAGCATATAGCTCACCAAAATGAGTGGGATGGCCGTCCCGGGGCGTTTGCCCCACCAGTGTTGCTATATGGTTATCTTTAATAATCGTGGCAAACATAATAGCACTGGAAAATGTACCATCACCAATAACTATGTAAACCTTTCCATTAAAAAAACTGCCGTTTGTGGCAGGGGTAATGGTGTCCGAATCATAATGTAAAATATCCCCCGGTTTTTTTTGAGCGTATTCGTCGTTATTAATGCCCCAGCGTTTAATAGTTTCCAGGTACTCATCGCTCCTCCTCCAGTTGCACTGGTAAGTGCGGTAAGGCTTATTGTAAAAATGGGCTATCAGCATGTCGCCAATGCCTGAATTGCCGCCGCTGTTCCTGCTGGCATCAATAATAAGTTTTGTAACGCCGTCTTCTTGTATTTTATCAAATATACTGTCAATAGCGTGCTGAAACCAGGCAATATCCTCATTATTGTGTGTGCTGAATGTGCATGCATTTATATAACCGGTATGGCCATATTTTGTATAGCTTATTTTTTTGTTGCACAAACCGCCTGCCCGGGTATTTTTGTTAATATATGCCTGCCATAAGGTGGGGCTAACGCCCTGTAAAGTGGCTGTTTTGCCATTTTGCAATGTTATTGTGTACGTGGTAATAAGCTTATTGCCAAAACCATACAGGTAACCAAAATACTGCATACCTTTTGCTAACCGCTGGTTAGGGTAGCCGGTAGTGAATGCTGCGTTTTTTTGTACAAGGGCTTTAATGGCCATATTGTTAACCTGTTTTATTATATCGCCTGGTTTTATTGCATTGTTTTGCCCAAAAACGTCATCAATAACATATTCACTGCCTTTTATTGCAAGGGTAAAAGGCGGCAGCATGTCTGTAGTATCAAAAACCTCCATACTGTCCGGCAGCGATATGGCGGCATGCTCATCAGACAGCCAGGCAACGGCTGGTTTTACAATTTTATAAAACTCCGCAGTAGTAAGCGAATCGGTTATTTGTGCTTCCATGTTTGTAAAAACCTGGCTGTATTGGTCGCGCGTTAACTCCGTAAAAGGGTTGGCGTGGGCATCAAATATTTGCTGTTTTATAAAGGTTATATCCTGCTTTAAAGCGCCGGGAGAGTATTTGTGCTGGGCATATAGTACAATGCAGCAAAAAATTAGCAGAGTGGTAAACAGGAGTTTAAAAAGGGCTGTAAGGCGCATATATACAACAGCATTGGTAAATAAATAATTTTGCTGTTAAAACGAAAACATAGTGAGTTTATTACATTCACAACAAAAAATAGCTGGCACATGTAAAACCCCGCTATCCTTCCTTCAAGTTATCAAAGCGCTCTAAGGATTTATAATAGCAAACAGCCTCCGGCTGTCCCAACATATTTGTCAACTATGTTTACTCAAAGCTTCAGCATAAGGCACAAAACAAAAAAGGCTACCAAAACTGGTAACCTTTATGTTGAGGTCCCGAGCGGAGTCGAACCGCTGTGGAAGCTTTTGCAGAGCTCTGCCTAGCCACTCGGCCACAGGACCGTTTTAAAAAATCCGGCTGCGAAAATAGGGTAATGCAGCGAATTACGCAATTCTAAACACTATTTAATTGAATAATGCTGCAAAATGCCGGCAGAAACCCAGTTGCCGCTTTCTTCACTATTAATTTGTTAATTACTAATTATCAATTACTGCCCAGGGGTTGGTAATCAATCACCACTTTCGCGTTTTTTTGCTCGTTTGACGAGATAAACAGCTCGTACCTTTTTCCGCCCGTCCGCACTACCATTAAAGCAGTGTTTGGCGGTATGGAGCCAAGGTTGTCTGCCACCATAACAAGCTCATGGTGCGTGTCCTGCGGTGTGGCTTTAATTTTTATGGTAATAGGTTTGGTGTTAAGGCCTTTTTTGTAGGCTACTATTTCGTTGTTGTGGTACACGGTTATGGTATCGCCGTCAACTTCGCCATTGTCATACAGCTCAATCAAAATATCCGGTGAGGTGGTAACTATTGTCTTTACCAGCGGGTTTTCACGCTGCTTAATAACATCCGGCGCAGGCGGCAGTTGCCTTTTTATCGGCTCTTCTGTTGGCGGTATTATTTGCGCCGGTGGCTGCACAGGCTCGCTTTTAACCAGGGTTGAATCGGCTGTCACCACGGGCGGTACGGGTGTTTTTACTGCTGGTTTTTTGGCGGTGCTGTTATTGGTGGCTGATGGCCTTTTTGTGGCCGGCGCTTGTGTTTTTTTAGGCGGCGTGGTTTGCTTTGCAAGCGGCTGCTGCTTTTGTGGTGTTTGCGCCTTTTGCTGCGGCTGTTTTGCCGGCGGTGTGGTTTTTTTAGCTACGGCTGATGAATCAGCACGGTGTTGTAAAGGCGGTTTTTTAGAGGCTATTACCTGTTTCTTGGGTTTCTTTTTCAGCAAAAAATCCTCTTTCTGAAAATCAGATTCCTGCACGCGTTCAAGATATACCGTGCCTGAGCCGCAGTCTTTGCCCGTGTTGGTAACCACGCTGGAAAATGAGCCTTCCAGCGCTTCTTTATCTCCCTCCTTATGGTATTGCAGGTAACACGTCATAAGGCACGAAAAATCCAAAGTGCCCATCTTAACCTCCACAAGGGTATCTTCTTTTAACGTTAATATCCCTGCTTTTTGGTTGTATATGCCTATAAACCTCGCCTTGCCGTAAAATGATGTTAACCTGTAAGAGTATGTAACGCCTTTTATGGGGTTGGGGGTATTGGGGCCATGCTTGCTGTCAAGCTGGTCTATTTGCACCTCGTACTTAAATTCCTGTTTATAAGGGCCGTAGCCGGAATAAAATGTTCCCCGCCAGATACCCGTAATATCCTGGGCATGAAGGGCGGTAGTAAAAAAGAGCAATGTGCCAAAAATCCAGGCAAACTTCATATCGCAAAACTAATGGCACAATATAGCAAATGCTGATAAAGAAGCGTTAAGTTTTACGAAAGGTATCTCACAATCATTTGCTAACTTTGCAAACCCAAAAGCTGCCGGCCTGCAGCGCATAGCATAAGGCTGGCACAAAGGAGTTGATTATTATGATAAATATTACTTTACCGGATGGAAGCGTAAGGCAGTACGGGAGCGGTGTTACCGCGATGGATATTGCAAAATCAATCAGTGAAGGGCTGGCAAGAAAAGTGCTTGCAGCAAAAGTGAATGGCGAAGTTTGGGACGCAACACGCCCCATTACGGCAGACGCTACGCTTAAACTGCTGACGTGGGACGACCCGGAGGGTAAATCTACATTCTGGCATTCTTCTGCACACCTGATGGCCGAAGCCGTGGAGAGCATGTTTCCCGGCGCTAAATTCTGGGTGGGCCCCGCCGTGGATAAAGGGTTTTATTATGATATGGATTTGGGTGACAGTAAGCTGAGCGAAGAAGACCTTGCGGTGCTGGAGAAAAAGATGAACGAACTGGCGAAGCAGAATAATACGTATGTAAGAAAAGAAATACCCAAAAAAGAGGCAGTTGAATATTTTGCGGAGAAGGGCGATGAATACAAGCTTGACCTGCTGCAAAACCTGGATGACGGCAAAATAACTTTTTATACACAGGGCGGTTTTACTGATTTGTGCCGCGGGCCGCACATACCCAGTACCGGGCCTATTAAAGCCATTAAGCTTACCAACATTGCGGGCGCTTACTGGAAAGGCGATGAAAAAAATAAACAGCTTACCCGCGTGTACGGTGTAACCTTTCCTAACCAGAAAGAGCTTGATGAATACGTGCTAATGCTAGAGGAAGCCAAAAAAAGAGACCACCGCAAGCTGGGTAAAGAGTTGGGTATTTTTACCGTTAGCGACGATGTAGGCCAGGGCCTGATATTGTGGATGCCCAACGGTACCGTTATTATTGAAGAACTGGAAAAGCTGGCGAAGGAAACGGAAGCTGCTGCCGGTTATAAACGCGTGGTAACCCCGCACATAGCCAAGGAGAACCTGTACCTTACCAGCGGCCACCTGCCGTACTATGCTGACAGTATGTACCCGCCCATGGAAATGGACGGCACCAAATACTATCTTAAGGCAATGAACTGCCCGCACCACCACAAAATATTTGATGCGGAGCCGAGAAGCTATAAAGACCTGCCGTTACGCCTTGCGGAATACGGTACCTGTTACCGTTACGAGCAAAGCGGTGAGTTGTTCGGGCTTATGCGTGTGCGCTGCCTGCACATGAACGACGCGCATATTTATTGCAGTAAGGAACAGTTTGCGCAGGAGTTTAAGGCTGTGAATGAAATGTACCTGAAATATTTTAAAATATTCGGTATTGATAAATTCGTGATGCGCCTTAGCCTGCACGACCCTGCTAAACTGGGCCAGAAGTATATTAACGAGCCGGAGCTGTGGCTGGAAACAGAAGAGATGGTGCGCCAGGTGTTAAAAGAAACCGGTACGCCTTTTGTTGAAGTGCAGGACGAAGGGGCTTTTTACGGACCGAAGATAGATGTGCAGATTTGGAGTGTAATAGGCCGCGAGTTTACCCTGGCCACCAACCAGGTTGATTTTGCGCAGGGCCGCAGGTTTAACCTGCAATACACCAAAAGCGATAACACTGCCGATACGCCGTTAATTATTCACCGTGCGCCGCTGGGCACGCACGAAAGGTTTATAGGCTTTTTGCTGGAGCATTATGCGGGTAAGTTCCCGGTGTGGCTGGCACCGCTGCAGGTAAAAATACTCCCCATCAGCGATAAGTTTATACCCTACGCGCAGGATGTGCTGGCAAAGCTGGTAAAGGCCGGCGTAAGGGTGGAAATTGATGAACGTGGCGAAAAGATAGGCAAGAAAATAAGGGAGGCCGAGCTTAGCAAAGTGCCTTACATGCTGGTGATAGGGGAAAAAGAAGTGGCTGACGGAAAGCTTTCCATACGCAGGCAGGGCAAGGGCGATTTGGGCAGTGTAGCTACCGGAGAATTTATAAATAATATTAAAGAAGAAATTGCTGAAAGAAAAGCATAGAATATATTAATTTTACAGGAAATATGGTTATGCAGGCCGTTTAAAAAACATAAATTGCATGCATAACCTGTTTTTATAAATAATATCGCGGTAAAAATATTATAATAAAAAAACAGCGTTATTATTTCCATTTTTCAACAAAAAACGATTTTTAACCAAACAGAATTGAATGGCATTACCGTACAGAGGTGGGGGCGGTAGGTTTAACCCCCGTTTTAACAGGCAGCCCGAGCCTGAACATCGTATCAACGACAGAATAAGGGTTCCGCAAGTTCGCCTTGTGGGAGAAAATGTAACCGTAGGTATTTACCCGATAGAAGAAGCAAGAAGAATTGCCCAGCAGCAGGAGTTAGACCTGGTGGAAATTTCACCAAACGCCGACCCGCCTGTTTGCAAGGTGATTGATTATAAAAAGTTTCTTTACGAGAAAAAGCGTAAGGAAAAAGAAATGAAGGCAAATGCCAAGCAAAGCGAAGTAAAAGAAATTCGTTTTACGCCTGGTACCGACGACCACGATTTTGATTTTAAAGCCAAGCATGCCGAAAACTTTTTAAAAGACGGCAACAAGGTAAAAGCATACGTGCAGTTTAAAGGCCGCGCCATAATGTTTAAGGAAAGGGGCGAGTTGGTGCTTTTGAAATTTGCCGAGCGCCTTGCAGAAGTAGGCCAGCCTGAAAGCCTGCCCAAGCTGGAAGGCAAGCGTATGTTTTTAATGCTTACGCCTAAAACGGGTAAAAAGAAAAAAGAAATTGTTGCATAAAAATAAAGGGGCCGCTAAAAGCCCCTTTTTTATTTGGCGCAGGCGTAACAATTACCCCGGCTAACAACCGTTAAATACTTTACACCGTTTATTTAGCGTACACCTTACTTGGGCAGCGCGCAGGATTGTAGTAAATTTGAATGTGCCTCGCTGTTGAATACAAGGGTGGTTGCCGCGCAGTATGACTAAACGCTTAACCTTATTAACATTCGCATTCCTCTCCATTACAAAACTGTTAGCCCAGCAATGTGATACGGCAGGCTATTCCAAAGTGTACTGGTTTAACGGCATACAATCATCCCTCGCCTCAAAAATCCTTCCCGGCCCCAATGGAACATTATTGCTTTTCGGCAATATGCAGGTTGACCAAAATACACCTTCCCCCCACTATGTAATATATATTTCAAAGCTTAATAACAGGGGCACGCCGCTGCAAACAAAAGTACTGTCGTATAATACCGATGTGCTGTTGTACGATGCGGCGCAAAGCCCCGATGGTAACTATTTTGTAACAGGCCTGTCAAGCAATGGCGTAACAGGGTCAGACCCCTGGTTGGCAAAAGTTGACGCCGACGGAAATACGCTGTGGAGTTTTGGCCTGGGTAAGCCCGTGGGGGCCTTTTTTAAAGTTGCGCCAACGGCAGATGGCGGCTGCGTAATAGGCGGGCGGCTTGCGGTAAACAATACCAGGGATGCGCATGGTAACATTGTAAGGGCATACAACCATGCCATAGTGCTAAGGCTTGATAACACCGGAAAAGTTGTTTGGGGAAATGAATTTTACACCAGTGTGGAAGTTGAACAGGTATTTGAAATTTTGCAACTGCACGACGGCTCAACGGTAGTGAGCGGCGTTAAAAATAACAGCCCCAACTCCGGGCCGGGTTCAGATTATTTCATGATGAAGTTTGACGGCAAGGACGGGCACACGGTATGGAAAAAAGAATCACCACTCTACTTTGGAAAAATAACTGAACTGGCCAACGGCAACCTTCTTTTCAGGCAAAGCAATTTTCTGTATTTTGTAAATGCTGCCGATGGCAGCGTTATGTCGGCCATAAGTTTTTTCCTGCCTGCCGCGTATAACAATAATTATGACCTGCATTATGCAGGCTCATTTGCAGATGGGGAAGACCTTTATTACGATTTTGTGGACAAGAAAGATATACTGCTGTTTAAAATGGTGAATTATGACAGCATAGCATGGGTGTCTGACTTGCCTGCCAACAGCAGCTTTGGGGATGCGGACAACCCGTTTTCAGCCATCATTCAAAGCAATAACGGGCAGGGGGGTATATTCCTTGCAGGCGGCATCACTTCACAGCAGTTAGCCACCAACAACACTACCTTTTCCGAGGAAAACTCTTTTCTCCTCAAAACAAATCTTTCCGGCTGGTCGCCTTGCACTATAACATTATATGTTCCTATCACGTTTTCCCCGGTCTCCCTACCACCTGTTGCTGATTTTAGCTGGGCGGGCAGTAACACCATAGGGTTAAGCCAGCCGCGGCCGCTGGTTACCAGCGATAAGTTTGCGGCCACTGGCGAAAAATGTTATACCAATGCCTGTTGCAGTGATACCACGGTGTACGTTACCGCTAACATTTGTAAAGGCGGGGCTTATACACTGCCCGGCGGTAAGGTTGTTACCGCGCCGGGGCAATATGCCGCTGTTTTACCCCGTAAATCAGGGTGCGATAGTGTGCTCTTCATCACGGTAAGAATTGTGCCGCCCTCGGTGCCAAAACTGGGCAACGATACCTGCTTTTTACATTCACCGCAAATAACGCTTAATGCCAACGCGCTGTATGCTGACAGCTATCGCTGGCAGGATGGCTCAACAGACTCGGTGTACACGACATCGCAAACGGGCACTTATATAGTGCAGGCCACAAATGCCTGCGGCATTTTTGCCGACACGGTAACTATTTTCCCCACCTGCGATTTTCCTGTATTTATCCCTTCCGCATTTACCCCCAATGGCGACGGGCGTAACGATGTTTTTCGCATACTGGGCCTGCAGGGGCAGCAACTGGAAGATTTCAGCATTTATAACCGCTGGGGGCAGCTTGTTTTCAGGACAAAAGACCCTGCTAAAGGCTGGGATGGAACGCTTAACGGCAAGATGCTCGCTACTGAAACCTTTGTATATATTATCCGGTATATGTCGTTAGGCGGTATTCACAAATTTGCACGTGGTACGGTTAGCCTTATAAGGTAAGCTTGTATACCGTTTGTTTATCTGTGCATTTTAGCGCACTTTCGCGTTTTGTAAAAAAGGGGACTATGAAGCAAAAGCCTGTGCCTGCCGCCATGCAGCCGTTTTTGGATGGGAGGGTGATATTGATTGATAAACCGCTTGACTGGACATCCTTCGACGCGGTAAAGAAAATACGCATACTCACCAGGGTATCTAAGGTAGGGCACGCAGGCACCTTAGACCCCCTGGCCACGGGCCTGCTTATTATCTGCACGGGCAAATTCACCAAAAATATTAATGAGTATATGGGGATGGAAAAGGAATATACCGGTAGTATAACCCTTGGCGCCACTACCCCCACATACGACCTGGAAAGTAACCCCGAAAACATAACCGGCATATCTGCCATTACGCCCGAACAAATACTTGCGGCAACACAGCAGTTTACCGGCGCCATTATGCAGGTGCCTCCCATATTTTCAGCCATAAAGCAGGAGGGCAAACCGGTATATAAACTGGCAAGAAAGGGTAAGGATGTAGTACTTGAGCCCCGCCCCGTAACCATAAGTGTTTTTGAAATAACGGCTATTAAGCTGCCAAAAATATATTTCAGGGTGGTATGCTCCACCGGCACGTACATACGCAGCCTTGCCAACGATTATGGCAAAGCCCTTGGCGTAGGCGGTTACCTCAGCAGCCTGCGCCGTACCCGCATCGGTAACTTTTTAGTACAGGATGCCCAAAGCATAGAGGGTTTTGAAGAAGAAGTTAGGGGGATGATGGCGGGTTGAAGCCCGAAAGACCGGAGGTCAGAAAGTCCGGAAGGCGCATTTCGAAGCCCCTTCGGGGCTTATATTGGTAACAAAGGGGCACATCTAAAGTGCCGGTGCGCCGCAGGTACACCATATTATGAATCATTAATACTTATTAATGTTCTTTTGGCTTGACCCAAAAGAACCAAAAAGTCAAGGCTGCAGAAAAATAGCTAAAAATTTGTTCGCCGGGCTACAATGAAATAGTTCCGTCTTTTGAATAAAGCCGGGCGTTGGTGCAACTTTTGGGATAACAATATTGCCAGGCACCTGTGCACGGATTTCATTGCTTAACGCCCGTCTCTTAAATTTTTTTAACGCCATTTTTCAGAGGCCGACAGCACCTCGTAGCAGTCTTCAAAGCTCAACGTTTTATCTCAGCATCCGTTTTTAGAGGTAAGGGTAACGAAAATAATGTCAGAAGTTGAAAGAGGGAAACATGTATAAACTTCGGCAGACCTGCACTCTCAGCGGTAAGTTTGATTAAAATATACGCTGTACACCAACCAAAAAATATAGACGTCATAGAATATGCAGTATCACGCAAGAGGATAAAAAATAAAAGAATGCGCTGTAGTGTAAATGGAGGCGCAGGCAAGGCCGAACGCGCAGTGCGGTCGTGTCGGCCTTGAATTTCTTTGCTTCTTTCTTTTTTCAAGAAAAGAAAGAAGAAGACATAAGATGAAACATGCCAATGACAAGTGAGCAGTTTTACCACAAAGAGAACAAAGGAATAATTTTTTGTCTCTCATTGTAAGTCGTAGCAATTGCATACCTATGGCATGCCGAAGGCTAACAATATTTTGCTACCGGTATTGGGTTCCTGCGGAACAATAAGAATTGCGATAGTATTTTTCGTTGCAGGTGACAATACCTGCAACGGCGGAAAAGCCCCTGGAAGTGCACAACATTTTAGCGGTGGGTTTCACCGTTAAAGAAAAAGCACGTTTTTCCAAGGCCCTGTAAGGGCGTAATATGGGTAGCTAAAGGCATAACCAAAGTGCCGGTGCGCCATAGGTGCGCAATATTGCATACCTGCGGCCTGCATGGCTTACGTATAGCGTTTTTGCTACCTAAATTCAGTTCCCATGGAACATTAACAATCGCTACCGTATTTCGTTCCGGCGGAACGGCTGGTAATTCCTGCCCTTCCCCTCAATTCTCCCCAAATAGTAAATTCCATTCCCGAATTTTGCGCCATGTATTTACAAAAAAAGGATGTGGCCCTTATGGCGGTATGCACCGGCCTTATAGTGGCAAACATCTATTACATACAGCCGCTTATTATACTGGTGGCACACGAGTTTAAAATTCCCCAAAATGTGGCAGGCAGCGCAACATATCTTACGCAGGCAGGGTACGCAGCGGGGTTATTGCTGTTTGTGCCGCTGGGCGATATGCTGGAGCGTAAAAAACAAATTATCGCCACACTCATCCTCGCCATTGCTGCTTTAATAGCTGCGGCATTGGCACACTCCTTCTGGATGCTGCAGGCAGCCTGTTTTATGGTGGGACTGGGCTCCATCATCCCCCAACTTATTCTTCCTCTTTCGGCAACACTGGCTCAGCCCTCAAAACGCGGTAAGGTAATAGGCACGGTAATGAGCGGCCTGCTGGTGGGCATACTGCTGTCGCGTACGCTTAGCGGCGCTATTGGCGAGTGGCTTGGCTGGCGCAGTATGTTCTGGATTGCGGCTGCCTTATGCACATCGCTTACTTTTCTTATCTATAAACGTTTCCCGGTAACAAAGCCGGCATTTAAAGGCAGTTACCTCTCGTTAATACGCAGCCTGGTAACGCTTGTTAAAACGCAGCCCGTACTGCGGGAATCAACTGCCATCAGCATGACATGCTTTGCTGTTTTCGGCTCTTTCTGGACGACGATGGTGCTGCTGTTTGCCAACGCACCCTTTCATTTCACGTCAGATAAAATAGGCCTGTTCGGTCTTGCCGGCGCAGCCGGGGCGTTAGCCGCGCCACTGGTAGGCCGGTTTGCCGACAAAGGCAACCTGCGGGTAACCATTGGCTACGGGGTTGGGTTATATATTGTAAGCGTTGTGCTGCTGTACTTTACCCGCGAAAATGTTATCGGCTGTATTGCAGGCATCATCCTTATTGATGTTGCACAGCAAAGCGTACACATAAGCAACCAGACAAGAATATATACGCTTATACCCGAAGCCCGTAACAGGTTGAACACCGTGTACATGACGTGCAGTTTTACCGGCACGGCCTGCGGATCGGCCATCGGGTTATTTTTATGGAAGCATTACGGGTGGCTGGGTGTATCTGCCGGCAACGCTGCGTTATTGTTTACAGGCCTTGCCATATACCTGTTAACCTATAAAAGAAAGCAGGTTATAGTAATAGAGAACTATAACGGCTAAACAACATTGAAATAATAAACAGGCTGTTATAAAAGTTTATTAGTGTGTAAAATACACTTAAATTGCGCCAAAGTTGGTAAACGATTGCACAAGTATAAACTGCTTATAATTGCCTTTTTCTGCTGCCTGTATATTTTTATTGGTTTTACTGCCAAATGCCAGTTATGCACGGGCAGTCTTGGCGACCCTGTGGTTAATATAACTTTTGGGTCGGGGGCAAACCCCGGGCCGCCGTTATCTGCCGCTACCACTAATTACACCTACGTAAACAGCGCCTGCCCTGTTAATGGTTTTTATACAGTGCTTAGCAGCGGTATTGAATGTAATTACGGCTGGCACGTATTGCAGCATGACCATACAGGTAACCCGAACGGCTATTTTATGCTGGTAGATGCATCCTTTGAGCCGAGTGATTTTTACCTTGATACCGTTAAAAACCTTTGCGCCAACACCACTTACGAGTTTGCTGCCTGGATATTGAATATGAAGAATATTCAGCAGGGCATAAGGCCCAATATTACCTTCAGCATTGAAACGCCGGGCGGGCAGGTGCTTAAAAACTACACCACAGGCGACATACCGCCCGAAGTTGCCGTTAACTGGCGGCAGTATGGTTTTTATTTTACCACCCCGTCAAACGTGCCGGTAATAGTGCTGCGCATGACTAATAACGCCCAGGGTGGCGATGGGAATGATTTAGCCCTGGATGATATAACTTTTCGCCCCTGCGGGCCTTTGGTAAACGTGTTAATAAACGGCAGCGATACAGTTGCTGTTAAAAATATGTGTGAAGGCGATACGGCGGCGGTTAATTTAAGCGCTAATGTTTCGCAGGGATATACTGCGCCTGAATACCGCTGGCAACTGAGTACCGACAGCGGCCATAGCTGGAACGACATACCGGGCGCCAATACCACTGCGTACAGGCGGCTGCCTGCGGGCAGGGGCCGTTACCTGTACCGCCTTACCGTTGCAGAAGCGGGTAATATAAACCTGGTAACCTGCCGGGTGGCATCAGCACCCATCACCATAATAGTAAACAGCAAACCGGCTGTTACAGCAGTTAATGACGGTGCCAAATGTGCCCATCAGCCTATTACACTTACTGCAACAGGGGGCGTAAAATATACATGGAAAGGCCCCGGTTTTACAGCAAACGGCAATCCTGTTACTATACATAACGGGGTTAACGGTGCGGGATATTCAGTAACCGCTACTGACGGCCTTGGCTGCTCTGATACAGCTTCAACCGTTATTACGGTATTTGCCAACCCCTCTTCAAAGTATGCTGTTTCATCACCTTTGTGCGAGAGAAAAGACATTAGTTTCACCGATGCCTCAACCGCAGCAGCAGGGCAAACTATAACAAAACGCGCCTGGGATTTTGGTGACGGCGCTACCGGCGCCGGTATAAACCCTGTGCACACATTTGCAGCGCCGGGCAGCTATGCTGTTAAATTAAGTGTGATGGATAATAAGGGCTGCACCGATACTGCAATAAGCCAGGTAACGGTGCATTATTTACCGCAACCCGGTTTTATCCTCCCAAAGGTTTGCCTTACTGACCCCTATGCCGCTTTTGTGGATGCATCAGTTATGGGGGATGGCGCCGGCGGGGCTTCGTGGCTATGGCATTTTGGCGATGCAAATGCAACAACGGCTAATCCCGATACATCTGTTCAGCAAAACCCCAAACATTTATATAATGCTGCGGGTGTGTACAATGTAAGCCTGCGGGTAATGTCAAAATATGGTTGTATAAACGATACCGTTATACCCTTTACGGTAAACGGCGCATTGCCAAAAGCGGCGTTTACGCTGGGTGGCAACCCGTTGTTGTGCAGTAACAGCAAACTGGTTTTAACGGATAATTCTTCGGTAAATTTTGGAAGCATCGGTATCATCAGGATTTATTGGGATTACGCAAATGATACAACCAACAATACGCTTGACAATTCTCCTCTAACCGGTAAAAATTATACAGAAGCGTACCCCGTCTTCGACATGCCTGCAACGCGGGATTATCACCTAAGATATATTGCATCATCCGGCATAAGCTGTATTAACCAGGTTGACACAGTGCTCACTATAAAAGCCAGTCCCCTGCTAAAATTCAATGCAATAAGCGCTGTTTGCAGCCAGGATAAGCCGTTTACTCTTACACAGGCGTACGAGGTTAACAACATGAGCGGTACGGGAACATACAGCGGCAGTGGTACGGGTAACGGCGGCCTTTTTACCCCTGTCAACGCACAGGTGGGTATTGACACCCTTCAATATACATTTACCGCCGCCAACGGCTGCAGCGCGCAGGTGCAGCAAACAATTACTGTTTATGCCAACCCCGTGGTTAATGCCGGGCCCGCTATAACTTTATTGCAGGGCGGAAGCGCGGTAATAAACGCGCATGCCAGCGGCAACAACCTGGCTTATAACTGGCAGCCCGATGCGTATATTGATAACAACACGATACTTACCCCAATTGTAAACCCCGTGGCTGACATGGTATATACACTTACGGCCACTTCTGCCAACGGTTGCACGGCAACGGGTAATGTTACGGTGACCGTTCTTAAAACGCCCGTAATACCTAACGCATTTTCGCCCAACGGCGATGGCATTAACGATAAGTGGATGATAAATTATCTTGACAGCTACCCCGGTGTAACGGTGCAGGTGTTTAACCGGTATGGCCAGTTGGTGTTTAACAGCAGGGGGTATTCCACACCCTGGGATGGCACTTTTAATAACAAACCGCTGCCCGTAGGCATTTATTATTATGTAATTGACCGTAAAATAGCCGCCCCGAAACTAACAGGCTGGGTTGCCATAATACGGTAGAATAACTTCCGCCATTGCAGGTGTTGTCACCTGCAACAGGCACCTATTGTTATGTAATTTACCGTAAAACAGCCGCCCGCAAAACTAACTGGCCGGGTGGCCATAATACGGTAGAATAACTTCCGCCATTGCAGGTGTTGTTACCTGCAACAGGCACCTATTGTTATGTAATTTACCGTAAAACAGCCGCCGCAAAACTAACTGGCCGGGTTGCCATAAATACGGTAGAATAACACTCTTCGCTTCTTTTTTCGCCCGTGGAATATTAAATTGCAGGTATAAAAGCAGGCAAGCAAACAAAACACAAAAAATAGTTAGCAATGCAACTAACAATTGTTAGGTTATATTACTTTTGCAACCTTTAAACTAACGATATGCATTTTAATTTAAGCGAAGAACATTTGATGATTAAAAAAGCCGCGCGTGACTTTGCGGTGAACGAATGTTTACCCGGCGTAATAGAGCGGGATGAAAAAATGATGTTCCCCCGTGAGCAGGTAATGAAGCTGGCTGAACTTGGTTTTATGGGGATGATGGTTAGCCCTGAATACGGCGGCGCCGGTATGGATACCATAAGCTATGTGCTGGCCATGGAAGAAATTAGTAAGATTGATGCCAGCGTAAGTGTGTGTATGAGCGTAAATAACAGCCTTGTTACCTGGGGGCTGGAAGCATTTGGCAATGAAGAACAGAAACAAAAATACCTTACCCCGCTTGCGCAGGGCCAGAAGGACGGGCAGTTATACATAGGCGCGTTTTTGTTAAGCGAACCCGAAGCAGGCAGCGATGCTACCAGCCAGCGGACCACTGCAGAAGATATGGGCGATTATTATTTATTGAATGGCACCAAAAACTGGATTACCAACGGCAGCAGCGCCAGTGTGTACCTGGTAATGGCGCAAACAGATGTTTCCAAAGGCTCGCATGGCATTAATGCTTTTATTGTTGAAAAAAACTGGCCCGGTGTAACCGTGGCGGCAAAAGAAAATAAATTAGGCATACGCGGCAGTGATACCCACACTATTTTGTTTAATGATGTAAAAGTGCCCAAAGAAAACAGGATAGGGGCAGACGGTTTTGGTTTCACATTTGCCATGAAAACGCTTTCCGGCGGCCGCATCGGCATTGCATCACAGGCGCTGGGCATTGCCGGCGGGGCGTATGAGCTGGCGCTTAATTATTCTAAACAACGCAAGGCGTTTGGTAAGGAGATTTCCCAGCACCAGGCCATACAGTTTAAGCTGGCTGATATGGCAACCCGTATTGAAGCTGCACGCCTGTTATGCCTTAAAGCGGCATATGAAAAAGACCAGCGCCTTGATTATACATTAAGCTCATCTATGGCAAAAGTGTATGCCTCTGAAACTGCCATGTGGACGACTGTTGAAGCAGTGCAGATACACGGCGGCTATGGTTATGTAAAAGAATACCATGTTGAGCGCCTGATGCGCGATGCCAAAATAACACAGATATACGAAGGCACCAGCGAGGTGCAGCGCATAGTAATAAGCAGGAGCATTTTAAAATAGCATACAGCGTTTATAACCCACCTTACTTAAAACAAACACAGCTTAGCTACCTTTGCAAAAAATTTGTAATGGCTGTTAATATTGAAGCATACAACGCAATAAAGAAAGAGTTAAGCGGCAGCAACACAACACTGGTAGCAGTTAGCAAAACAAAACCTGCGGAAGATATACAGGCATTGTATAACGCCGGCCAGCGTGACTTTGGCGAGAACTACGTGCAGGAACTGGTGGCTAAGCATACACAATTACCCGCTGACATACACTGGCATTTTATAGGCCACCTGCAAAGCAACAAGGTTAAATACATTGCGCCTTTTGTGCATTTAATACACGGTGTTGACAGCCTTAAATTATTGCGGGAGATAAATAAACAGGCCGTTAAAAACAACCGCATTATCAACTGCCTGCTGCAGGTGCATATAGCGCAGGAAGAAACAAAGTTTGGGTTTGATGAACAGGAATTACTCTCTGTTGATTTAGCCGGGTTAAAACAACTGCAAAACGTACATGTTACCGGTCTTATGGGTATGGCATCATTTACCACAGACATGCATAAAGTACGCCAGGAGTTTAAACAGCTAAAAAACCTGTATAACAGGTTTGCCGGTGTAGCCGCCGGCATTTGCACACTCACCACGCTTTCCATGGGCATGAGCAGCGACTACACAATTGCTATTGAAGAAGGCAGCACAATGGTGCGCGTGGGCAGTTTGCTGTTTGGCGCGCGGCAGGCAATTTAATTTGGCACGTACTAAAAATAATTCTTTTACTCCATAGGCCCGGCTTATGGGGAAACATTTGAATCATCAAACGTTCCTATGGAACGAATAAAAACACAAAACACCCCAGACTGTTATCGTGTACTTCCCGGCCTCAGAAAAATGGCGTTAATAAAATTTGGGAGACGGGCGTTAAGCAATGAAATCCGTGCACTGTTGCCTGGCAATATTTTCAGTTCAAAAGTTGCACAGGTGTTGGGATATATTGAAAAGAACGAGCTATTTCATTGTAGCCCGGTGAACAAATTTTTAGCCATTTTTCTGCAGCCTTTACCTTTTTGGTTCTTTTGGGTCAAGCCAAAAGAACATGATAAATATTCTTCGCATGTAGGGACTTACAATGAGAGACAAAAAATTATTCCTTTGTGCTCTTTGTAAAGTTTTCGCTTTGCGGTAAAACTTCTTACTTGTCACCGGCATGTTTCAGTTTATACCTTTTCTTTCTTTTCTCTTGAAAGAAAAGAAAGAAACAAAGAAAAGTTCAAGGCCGACACGACCGCACTGCGCGTTCGGCCTTGCCTGCGCCT
>DASZPM010000009.1:0-231906 GCA_035550215.1 Chitinophagaceae bacterium
AAAACTTCTTACTTGTCACCGGCATGTTTCAGTTTATACCTTTTCTTTCTTTTCTCTTGAAAGAAAAGAAAGAAACAAAGAAAAGTTCAAGGCCGACACGACCGCACTGCGCGTTCGGCCTTGCCTGCGCCTCCATTTACACCACAGCGCACTTGCTTACTTTTATCACGTTGCGTGATACTGCATATTCTATGACGTCTATATTTTTTAGCTGGTGCACTTCGTATGTTTTATTCATACTTACCGCTGAGAGTGCAAGTCTTGATAAAAAAACAAAATGTCCAAGAGTACTACCTGGTACCACCCGGCCTCAGAAAAATGGCGTTAATAAAATTTGGGAGACGGGCGTTAAGCAATGAAATCCGTGCACTGATGCTTGGCAATATTTTCAGTTCAAAAGTTGCACAGGTGTTGGGATATATTCAAAGATGGAACTATTTCATTGTAGCCCGCGAACAAATTTTTAGCCATTTTTCTGCAGCCTTGACCTTTTGGTTCTTTTGGGTCAAGCCAAAAGAACATACAACAGTAGCGGTGGCATGCAATAGTTTTTATTACCTTCTTCTTTCTTTTCTTGAAAAAAGAAAGAAACAAAGAAATTCAAGGGCGGGCCAAAACGCTCCGCAGTACCGCCCTTGCCCGCGCCTCCATTTACATCGCATCGCACTTTGTTATTTTTTATCCCCTTGCGTGATACTGCATATTCTTTCATGTTTATAATTTTTGACTGGTGTACAGCGTAAGTTTTATTTGTACTTACCGCTGAGAGCGCAGGTCTGCCGAAGTTTATACATGTTTCCCTCTTTCAACTTCTGCCATTATTTTGCCCTTGCCTCTAAAGCAGATGCTACGATAAAACGTTGAGCTTTGAAGACTGCTACCGGGTACTGCCCGGCCTCAGAAAAATGGCGTTAATAAAATTTAAGAGACGGGCGTTAAGCAATGAAATCCATGCACAAAAGCCGGGCTGTATTGTTTAGCCCGTATGTCGCACAGGCGTTGGGACATATTCAAAAGACGGAACTATTTCATTGCAGCCCGGCGAACAAATTTTTAGCCATTTTTCTGCAGCCTTTACCTTTTTGGTTCTTTTGGGTTAAGCCAAAAGCCCTTCTCTTAGTGTAGGCTCATTGATGGATGACATACATTATTTGAATAAAGCGGTTGAAGAGCATGCAATATATTCTTATTCTGATTTTGACCGCCTGGCGAGTGTTTTGCGGGCGATTAGCGAAAAAATGGTACCTACAGGCAATAATGCTGTCTAAATGCATGCTCCGGCAGAAAGCCCTTTATACCGGGGCAAAATAAGAAGCAAAATATTTGATACTCCGTAGGCAAAGCGCTGCAGAGAGCAAAGAATGCATTATATTTGATTTACTTATATTTTGAATTGTATCCATAAACAGGTTAGCAGAATCATGACACTTTATGACAAATATTTAAACGGTCAGACAAGGGAGGTTTACCAGGATATTGAGAAATTGGGGGACAAGGCATTTTCTGATTTCTATTTTAACGACATAGAGAAAGTTTTAACTGAAACTTTTGAACGTACTGCTTACAACCTTGCGATAATTTATAAAGACTTACAACAAATCAACTATCTTTTTAAGACAGCCCCAAAAAACAATTATGAAAAACCGCTACATAGCCCGCTACCAAATACTGATGCTTTGCTGAAACAGCTTGACAGAGCGGTAAAACCATTTGGCTATGTACCACTTTCGCTAAAGTTTTTTTATAAAATTGTGGGTGGCGTAAACTTTGGTTGGGACTATAACACAAATGAAGATTATATATGGAATTTGGCCGACCCAGTTCAAATTGCAAGTCTTGACGCAGTTATTGAAACTGTAACTGACAAATATTGGGTGCAAGAAATTAAAGAGTATGTGGATGACGAAGACTTTGGAGTGCCCTTTTTAGACTTATCTGCAGACTACCTGCACAAAGACAACATAAGCGGAGGCCCAGCCTACGCTTTACAAATAACAAACCGCCCAGGCATAGACAGTAAATTTTTAAACGAACCTAACAATACAACATTTATTGACTACCTGCGGATTTGCTTTTACAATTGTGGCTTCCCGGGAATTAAAAGACCGGAATTACAAAACGATTATCTGCATTTCTTTGACCGGGTGAGGCCACAGATCAAACAAATATAACAGTGCCTCCTGCAAGCTACATATGCGGTAATACAGAAGCATTCTTATGCCGTAAATAGAGCGTGTAATCCCAAACCTTTCAGTGCCTCGGAAAAAAGTGTTCCACCTTTCACCCGCATCCATACGTTGCTGTTGGCATAATACCAGCGGCGGCGAACGGCAAGACGATGCTAACAAGCATACTGGAAAACATTTTGAATGATGCCAGGCCCGGCTTCGAAAATAACATATATGATATACGCATCATCACCCCCTATTCCCCCTTAATCCCTTACTTTTATAACCATGAAAAACTCTGCTACGCTGTTATGTTTGATATTAATGCTTGCAATAACCAATGCTTTAGCAGCACAATCATCCCCCACGGGCAATCAAGCTAAACCCAACATTATCTACATACTGGCAGACGATTTGGGCTATGGCGAGTTAGGCGTTTACGGCCAGCAAAAAATTGAAACACCCAATATTGACGCGCTGGCCAAAAACGGCATGCGCTTTATGCAGCATTATGCCTTCCCGGTGTGCGCGCCGTCAAGATACCTGTTACTTACAGGCATACACTCCGGTCATGCTTTTATACGCGGCAATGATGAGTGGGATGAACGGGGCGATGTATGGAACTTTAAAGCCATGGAGGCCAACCCTTATCTTGAAGGGCAATACCCCATACCCGGCAATACCGTTACCGTGGCAAAGGTGTTAAAAAAGGCGGGGTATGCAACAGGCATCGTGGGCAAGTGGGGGCTGGGAGCGCCCATGTCTGCCGGGGCGCCCAATAACCAGGGGTTTGATTATTTTTTTGGTTTCATCTGCCAGCGGCAAGACCATACCTATTATCCCGGCCACCTGTGGGAAAACAACACCCGCATACCCCTTAACAATAAAGTGGCAGACCCCAATGTGCGGTTTCCCAAAGGGCTTGACTCGCTTGACCCTGCCAACTACGCGGTGTACCAGCAGCATGATTATGCACCCAACCTTTTAATAGATGCAGCCCTGCAGTTTATTGATAAAAATAAAGACCATCCCTTTTTCCTGTACTACCCAAGCCCGCTGCCGCATACATCGTTGCAGGCGCCGCAAAAATGGGTGGATTATTACCATAAAAAATTCGGGGATGAAGCGCCCTTTTTGGGTGGTGGTTATTTTCCCTGCAGGTACCCGCACGCCACCTGCGCGGCTATGATTTCAACGCTGGATGAAGGGGTGGGGAAGATTGTGGCGAAGCTGAAAGAACTGCACCTGTATAATAACACGATAATTATGTTTTGCAGTGATAACGGGCCTACGTACGAGGGCGGTACTGACCCGGAGTGGTTTGATGCAGCAGGGCCTTTTAAAAGCAGTTATGGCTGGGGCAAAGGCTCACTGCACGAAGGCGGCATACGCGAGCCCTTTATAGTGCAATGGCCGGGCAAAATAAAACCGGCCACAACCAGTAACCTTGTAAGCGCCACGTGGGATTTTATGCCTACAATATGCCAGCTTACGGGGCAGCCCGCGCCGGCGGGGATTGATGGCATCAGCTACCTGCCCGAACTACTTGGGCAAAACACGGCCCAGCGCGGGCATCCTTACCTGTACTTTGAGTTTCCGGGTTACGGTGGCCAGCAGGCGGTAAGAATGGGTAAATGGAAGGCCCTGCGTACCAATATGCAAAAGGGTAACCTTACCATACAGTTATTTAACCTTGACGACGACATACAGGAACTGCATGATGTTGCCGCGCAGCACCCGGACATTGTTAAGCAAATGGCAGCTATTATGCAACAGCAGCACAGCACGCCGCAGGTAAGCAGCTTTAACATACAACCGCTGGATGGTGTGGGGAAGGAATGATTATGCCCGGCATAACAAATAGCAGCAACGTAAAAAACACAGGTGTGGGTGATAAAAAAAGCTCCTCTTCCCCCCTTAAATTTCCCTTAGCTGCCGTGCCGTTTACCGGCGCAATTTAACTTACCCTTACCTTTGAAGTAACACGGGGTTAATTCAATATTAATGATTTCATAAAATTGCCCGTCAGTACATGCGCATTCCTAACTAAAGCAGAAATTTGCCATTGGCTCGTATGAAGAAAATAGTCACACAGAAAATAGCGGCATTTTTTGCCGGGTTGCTTGTTTTACTCTCTGTCGCTGTTTCGGCGCAAACTTCCCCGCAAAATGGCAGAAAGGGCTGGTACCTTGATGATTTGCAAACCAGCGGTTATTATGGCATAAGCTTAGACAAAGCCTACCAGTTGCTTAAAAACATGCAAAGCACGCCCATTATTGTAGCAGTAATTGACAGCGGCGTTGATACCACCCACGAAGACTTAAAAAATATTTTGTGGACGAATACCAAAGAAATTCCGGGCAATGGTATTGATGACGACCACAATGGTTACGTGGATGATATACACGGCTGGAATTTTTTGGGCAACAAAAACGGGGTTAACCTTAAAAAAGATATTGACGAGCGCAGCCGCACCTATTACCGGTACAGGAACATGTTTCTTGGCAAAAATATTAATGTTGACAGTCTTGATGAAAATGGCAAATGGCTTTACAGGGAGTGGCAAAAGGCCGCCAGCCAGATGAATGTAAGCGCCGACGAACAGATGGAAATTGCCCTGCTGGATATTACCCGCAAAGCGTTTCAGAAGCATGAGCAGGTAATAAGGCAGGAAATGAATAAAGACGTTTTTACTAACGACGATGTAGAGAAGTTTCAGCCATCAACATCAAAAGGCAAACAGGCAAAACTGGGCTACATTACCTGCCTTAAAATATTTGGGGCAGACCAGGGGGATGTTACCAACACCGCCATTATGAACGACCTGAACGAGTTTATTGATGGCAAAAAACAAACGATTGAAGAAAAAACCAACCAGCCGGAAGACTACCGCAAAGAAGTAATTAATGACGATTACCTTGATTTTAACGACCGTTATTATGGCAATGGTGATGTAATGGGGGCATCTCCCCTGCATGGCACGCATGTGTCAGGCATTATAGCAGCGCAGCGTAATAATGATATTGGCATTAACGGCATTGCAGACAATGTGCGTATTATGATGATACGCGCTATACCTGAGGGCGATGAATACGATAAAGATATTGCCCTTGCTATACGCTACGCGGTTGATAACGGCGCCAAAGTAATAAACATGAGTTTTGGCAAAAGCTTCAGCCCCGAAAAACATTGGGTGGATGAAGCCGTTGAATATGCCGCGAGTAAAGACGTATTGCTGGTACATGCCTCAGGCAACGAATCGCACGACGTAGATACAGTTGATAATTTTCCCAATGCAGACCTGGTGGAATACCACCAAAACGCGCCTAATTTTATTACCGTAAATGCCAGCGGCGACCCGCACATTGGCGATGGCAAAATGGTGGCCGATTTCAGCAACTACGGTAAAAATACTACAGACATATTTGCCCCCGGTGTAAAAATATACTCAACGTTGCCGGGTGGCGACAGGTATGGTTTTGAACAGGGCACCAGCATGAGCGCCCCGATAGTTACCGGCGTTGCAGCATTAATACGCTCCTACTTCCCCGGCCTTTCGGCGGTACAGGTAAAAAATATTATAGACCAGTCTGCTGAACACTTAACAGATTCCACGTTACAGGTAACCGAACCCGGAAGCAATAAAAACACCACATTAAACAACCTTTGTATATCTGCCGGCATTGTAAATGCTTACAACG
Organism: Chitinophagaceae bacterium; assembly: GCA_035550215.1. GTDB lineage: Bacteria > Bacteroidota > Bacteroidia > Chitinophagales > Chitinophagaceae > JABDFW01. Next base: position 5,870 of record DASZPM010000009.1, read on the forward strand.
CGGTAAAACTCGCCGAAGAAACTAAACCCGCACCGGCATTACCATCAAAAAAAACCAAGAAGGGATAAAATGTGCCATACCTCAGCTATGGGAGAAACCCATGGTAAAAGATATTGTGATTGCTGCTAAACCCCACAGGGGCGTAATATTGGTAGCAAAAGGACACATCTAAAGTGCCGGTGCGCCGCAGGTGCACAATATTATGTACCAATCAATATTTATCATGTTCTTTTGGCTTAACCCAAAAGAACCAAAAGGTAAAGGCTGCAGAAAAATGGCTAAAAATTTGTTCGCCGGGCTACAATGAAATAGTTCCGTCTTTTGAATATAGCCCAGCTTCGGTGCGACTTTTGAGCTAACAATATTGCCCAACACCTGTGCACAGATTTCATTGCTTAACGCCCGTTTCTCAAATTTTATTAACGCCATTTTTCAGAGGCCGGCAGCACACGATAACAGTCTTCAAAGCTCAACGTTTTATCTCAGCATCCGTTTTTAGAGGTAAGGGTAACCAAAATAATGTCAGAAGTTGAAAGAGGGAAACATGTATAAATTGCGGCAGACCTGCGCTCCCAGCGGTAAGTATGAATAAAACATAGGAAGTGCACCAGTTAAAAATAATGAGCGTGAACGAGTATTCAGTATCAAGCAACGGGATAAAGGTATGCAAGTGCGACGTTACACATGGGGAGGCGCAGGCAAGGCCGAACGCGCAGTGCGGTCGTGTCGGCCTTGAACTTTTCTTTGTTTCTTTCTTTTCTTTCAAGAGAAAAGAAAGAAAAGGTATAAACTGAAACATGCCGGTGACAAGTAAGAAGTTTTACCACAAAGCGAAAACTTTACAAAGAGAACAAGGGAATAATTTTTTGTCTCTCATTGTAAGTCGTAGCAATTGCATACCTATGGCATGCCGAAGGCTGACAATATTTTGCTACCGGTATTTGGTTCCTGCGGAACAATAAGAATTGCGATAGTATTTTTCGTTGCAGGTGACAACACCTGCAACGGCGGAAAAAACATTCTTCTTATGTTCTTTTGGCTTGACCCAAAAGAACCAAAAGGTCAAGGCTGCAGAAAAATAGCTAAAAATTTGTTCGCCGGGCTACAATGAAATAGCTCCGTCTTTTGAATAAAGCCGGGCGTTGGTGCAACTTTTGGGATAACAATATTGCCAGGCTACAGTGCACGGATTTCATTGCTTAACGCCCGTCTCCCAAATTTTATTAACGCCATTTTTCAGAGGCCGGGCAGTACCTTGTAGCAATTGCATACCTATGGCATGCTGAAGGCTTACAATATTTTGCTACCGGTATTGGGTTCCTGCGGAACAATAAGAATTGCGATAGTATTTTTCGTTGCAGGTGACAACACCTGCAACGGCGGAAAAAATCTGCAACCTAAAATCCGCAATCCGCAATAGCATTACACATTAAACTCAATGCCCTGTGCCAGTGGCAGCGCGGTACTCCAGTTAATGGTGTTGGTCTGGCGGCGCATGTAGGCTTTCCAGGCATCGCTGCCGCTTTCACGGCCACCGCCGGTTTCTTTCTCGCCCCCAAAGGCCCCGCCTATTTCTGCCCCGCTGGTGCCTATGTTAACGTTGGCAATACCACAGTCGCTGCCGGCAGCGGAAAGAAACTGCTCCGCCTCGCGCATGTTAAGCGTCATAATGCTGGAAGATAACCCCTGCGGAACGTTATTCTGCATGGCAATAGCTTCATCCAGCGTGCTGTATTTCATCACGTATAAAATGGGTGCGAATGTTTCGTGCTGTACAATGGCCAGTTCGTTGGTAACCTCTGCAATGCAGGGCTTAACATAACAGCCGCTTTCGTAGCCTTCTCCCCCCAGCACACCACCTTCTACTATAAAATTGCCGCCCTGCTGTTTGCATTGCTCAATAGCGTTAAGGTACATGGCCACAGCATCTTTGTCAATCAGCGGGCCAACGTGGTTGTTAGGGTCTAACGGGTTGCCTATGGTAAGCTGGCCGTAAGCGTTTGCCAGTTTTTGTATAAAGCCGCTGTAAATGCTTTCGTGTATAATAAGCCTGCGGGTGGTGGTGCAGCGTTGCCCGGCGGTGCCTGCTGCGCCAAACAGGCTGCCTATCATGGCAATGTCTAAATCAGCATGCTGACTTATAATAATAGCGTTATTGCCCCCCAGTTCCAGTATGCTTTTACCCATACGCTCTGCAACGGCTTTGCCCAATGCCTTACCCATGCGTGTGCTGCCGGTGGCGCTTACCAATGGTATGCGTGTATCGCCCGAAATCCATTCACCCACGTCACGGCCGCCCTGTACCAGGCAGCATACCCCTTCGGGTATGTTATTGGCAGCAAATACCCCGCTTATAATATTCTGGCAGGCTATGCCGCACAAAGGCGTTTTTTCGCTCGGCTTCCAAATACATACATTGCCGCAAACCCACGCCAGCATACTGTTCCAGCTCCATACCGCTACGGGAAAGTTAAATGCCGAAATAATGCCCGTAATACCCAGGGGGTGCCATTGCTCGTACATGCGGTGGCCGGGGCGCTCGCTGTGCATGGTAAGGCCGTATAACTGGCGGCTAAGGCCCACGGCAAAGTCGCAAATGTCAATCATTTCCTGCACCTCGCCCAGCCCTTCCTGCAGGCTTTTGCCCATTTCGTAACTTACCAGGCGGCCCAGTGGGTCTTTATAGCTGCGCAGGGCCTCGCCAATTTGCCGCACAATTTCACCACGTTTGGGCGCGGGCATCATACGCCACACGGCAAATGCCTGCTGCGCTTTGGCAACAACGGCATCGTAGGTTTGCCTGTCAGTACCGGTAACGGAGCCGATTAAATGCCCGTTAACGGGTGAGTATGACTCAATAACGGGGCCCGAACTTTCCATCCACTGTGTGCCGGTTGATACGCCTTTATTGTGGCTGTTTATGTGCAGTTTAGCGAGTATTGCTTGCATAGCTAACATTTTGAGGGCTGCAAAGATACGTGTAATTGCTAACAGGTGTTTGTTAACAGTGTGCCAGGTGGGGAAAACTGCCCCGGCCCATGCTTGTTGGCGCGGGCAACATGCCTTTGCTGCGCGTTTAAGCGCTGTTTACGGGTAAACGCACCATTGCCGCAGTTTGCAGTTTTATTTTTATCAAAAAAAAGAGGGTGAGGGGGCGTGCTGCTAAGCACGATGGGTTTTGCTACTCTTACTCTCTCTCTTTCTTCTCTTTTATTTCTTTTATTCTCTTTTATTTTATTATGCTCATTTTTAAGGGTTAAATCCGGGGCTTCCGGTATGGAATCGTCATTAGTCCCTGCGGTATCAACCTTTACATAACCTTCATCAGTAGTTTTGTTACGGGTTTTAAGTTTTCTCAACCTGTCATACGTACGCACTTTTGAAGCCACTGCAAGTGCCTGCTGAAGGCCTTTCGTGGTATATCCCCCGGTTGTTTCAATAATAAGCCTGCAGTTATTCAGTAAAAACCTTAAAAATTCCAATAATTCACCAGGCTCAAAATCAAGCTCCACGGCAAAACTCAACAGTTTATCTTCATCGTTACATGCAAGGGTGCAGTTTTCTTCTTTAGCCATCATATCGCACAATACCCAGTATTTACCCTGGCCATCCCACCCATAGGTACGGCGTAATACTTTAAACTGCCACTGGTTGTAGCTGTCAGCACTATGGGTATAATGCTTAAGGTTATTTTTCATTGTTTTACGTTTAAAAGGCGTGTATTATGTTTAAAACAGGTAATGATAAATGCTGCCACTAATATACTAAATTTTTTAGTATTTCCGGTAAGGAAAGAGAGGTTTTTTTGGGGGGAGAAGGGAAAGTTTATAAAAATATATACACTTCAAACCCTTTTAAACAGAAAGGCAGGAACCCCGGCTATTGTTAATAAAAAACCCGCAAATGTTTATTTTATTTGCCAAATTATTTAGCTTTGTGGTAAACCATTGAAAACATGCCCTTTTACAGGATAACCGTTTGGGTTAAAAACCGAACTGTGCCGTACACCGGCGTAAGGGAGTACCCGGAACATAATATTGACAGCATGTTCAGTTACGCGGAACGCATGATATACGCTAAAATGCCCCACGAGAGTATTATTGATTACGAGGTAGCCATGCTGCCGCGTGGCTGCAGCGCCGTGAAAAAATATTTAAGAAAAAAGGCGGGAGGAGACAGGATGAGGACGGTGTAGGGGAAGATGCCATATTACCCCCTGTCAATGTATTTTACCCGTTGAAATAAAATATACAACCCCGGCGGGACAGTAGCCCGAATACTGCTTATCTTCACATTTTCAATTTGTTGTATATGTATAAAATAGTGCTTTGTTTTTTACTGGTTGCCTGTGTTACGTGTTGTTATGGCCAGCAATACACCGTTGTAACCGTAAAGGCGGGTGATGATATTGATTTGCACAGCAGCTACCGTTTCCCGGCATTTACAACAGGCGTGGTAAAATTTAAAACAGGGGGCGTGCTTACCACCAGGCTGAATTTTAACCTGCTTACCTGCAAAATGGATTTTATTAACCCAATGGGTGACACCCTGGCCATAGCGAAGCCCGAAGAAATTGCTTATATACAGGTTGACAGCAGCACTTTTTATTACGACGGCGCATACCGCGAAGTTTTTGCACAGGGCGATAGTATGCAGCTTGCCGTTGTACGTACCATGAGTGTTGAGCCGGTAAAAATAGGCGCTATGGGCATACGCAATAAAAATTCGTCCGTGGATGATTATACTTGGCTGCTTACCCATTCCGGCCCAAACAAACTGGCCGCAGACGAGGATATGGATATAAGACGAAAAGACTCTTATCTACTGCTAACGGCAAACGGTGAGCGTACCGCCAACAAGTCAACCTTTGTTAAGCTGTTTAAGCCGGCGAAAAGCGATATTGAAAGCTTTATAAAAAAACAGAAGATTAACTTTTTTAAGCAAGCTGACCTGGAGAAATTATTTGTGTATTGCACACAATAGTGGTGTACTAACACCTTGAAGGTTTTGCCATGCCCCGGCAGCTATGCTAAAGCTTCAGGGTGTTGCGGATATACCGCAAGGGCATGAGCCTGTAAAATATTACCTGTTATCATTGTGGACGGCCGGTTATAAATTCCGTGTAATAAATAACGGTGCGGCATAATTTAAAAAGGTACATTAGCAGCAGGCAGGCACAGGTGCGTGTGTTTTGTACATCTACTCCTCTTTAAATGTTCATGCAGTTATGTCACCTGTTTCAATACTCAAAAATATACTGGTTGCAAGTTTAGTAATGGTAGTGCTGGCTTACGGGCTGTATGCCGCGCCATGGAAGCCTTTTGGCCTGCAGGCGGCGGCGTGCCTGGCAGCGGCTATTTGCATAGCGGGCGCTGTGGTAGTGGTGGCGCGGCTGCGCAAACCCCTGTTAGTACCGCCTGCCCGTAATGATGTAAGCGCCGGGCTGTATACCGGTTTGCTATGGACAGTTGAAATAGGCATGAACAACATTATTCAGCCCGAACTGCCCCTGAGGGACACGCTTGATGATTGCTTTTGGGCTGTAATAGCCCTGGTTATATTATACCTGGCCATACGCCGGGCTATGCAAAGCGGCAAACTTATGGCAGGTATATACAGCGGTTTTATAACAGGGCTTGCCACGGGCGCTGTTGCATGCACAACCGGGTTGTTGCTGGTTTGCTTTGGCATGCACCTGTTAACCACAGACCCCGCGAATATAGCTGAGTGGGCAGATATAGGCATAAAATCTGGCTACCCCGGCATTGCTGAATACTTTGCCTTTCAAACTATGGCGGGGGCATTACTGCACCTTATTGCGCTGGGCGTGGTGATGGGTGCGCTGCTGGGCATGATCGGCGGCTGCACAGGTTGGCTGGGTGGGTTAATTAGCAGCAAGAAAAATTATAAGCGGGCCGGGTAAGCTATCAGCCATGCTAAAACGTAAAGCCGTTGCAGAAAATTCTCCAGAAAAATACCAACACCCTACAAATACCTTGAAGGTTTTGTCATGCTTCGGCAGCCGTGCAAAATCTTCAAGGTGTTGCGGCTGATTCTCAAATCTCCCCTATTCCCTCTCTGCCCAGGCCATGCCGTCGGGTGTGCCGCCAACATCAAAATGGGTGGTTACTTCAAGCGTATTTAAATCAATAACAGCAATATAGTTGTCTGCGCTGCAGGCAACAAAAGCGCGGTGGTTAGGGGCATCCATTTCAATACCGGCAGCGCCGTGGCCTGCGTTAATACGTTTTACTTCCTTTCGGGTGGCGGCATCATACACCAGCACGTCACCAGTGCTTAGGCTGGAAATGAATACCTGCTTTCCATCCGGCGTAAACTTTACACGGTTGGCGCCATTGGCTTTTGCATCAATGCGGGCCGCTTGTTTCTTAGCCTGTAAATCAATAATGGTAATCATGCCGTCTTCGGCAGAGGCTGTCCACAGCCATTTGCCGTCAGGCGATACATCAAACCCCTCACTGCCGCGGCTGGTAGGCACAATGGTTTGCTCCCAGTCTGCACGTGGTTGTGCACCGGGCGGCGCAGGCTGGCGTGGCTGTACCATAGTACTGCTTAATATGCTTACCGTGCCGGAGTTTATGTTGGTGGTGTAAATAGTTTTTGCATCAGGGGTAACATATACCATGTGTGTCCTGTCCTGCCCTGTACCCATGCTCCAGTCAAGCTTGCCGGTGGCAGGGTCATAGCGCCCTACTGACTTTGAGCCCTCCGCGCTAAACCATACCTTGCCGACAGCAAACGTAATACCGTGCGGGCCGTACAGTGGCCTTGTGTCAATAGTGGTTAACGGTTTTTGGGTAGTAAGGTCAAGCACGTTAATCTCGTGCAGGCTGCCGCCCCCGTAAATGGTAACATACGCTGTTTTGCCGTCGGCTGAGGCAATTACTTCGTGCGGGTCGCTGCCAACAGGCATGGTAGCCAATACTTTTAACGTAGTGGGGTCAACAATAGCCAGCGTATGGTTGGCTTTTGACAGCGCCAGCAGTGTACGTTTTGGTATTGCCTGCGCATTACAGGCGGTTGCTGTGCAGGTTACTGTTACCAGGAAAACCATTGCTTTTATAAGCCTGCTGAAAGGGTGGTTTAATTTTTTCATGGCCTGCATATTTATTGACAAGAAAAGTCTTTTAAAAACAAGATATAAAACCCTAATACCTGCTAACCAAAGAATAAATAAAGGTAAAAAGTTTGCGTTGAATTTGCTGCAGCATTAAACAATCCGCTAAATATTGCGGCTCTATTTAGCATACCTGTTTATTGTTGCAGCGAGTAAATCAAAGTTGTCAGAGCCTGTTTCCCTGAAAATAATTTTTCCTTCTTTGTCAATAAGTATAAAGCACGGGAAAATGGTAACGTTGTATTTGCTGCAAATCGGGCCATCAATAGGTTCATATATGTTGCTATAGGGCACACCATGTGCTGTTAAGTAATCAGCAACAGCTTTAGGTGAGTAATCCGCAGCTATTCCAATAATGTCAAGTTTACCGGCATATAAGCGGTGCAGATTTTTAAATTTTTCGGTAAGTGATGTGCATGGCTTACACCATGTACCCCAAAAATCTATCAGCAATAAATTTGGCGAAGCCCCGGTAAAAGCAAGCTCTCTATTCTTTACGACATCTTTGCCATTAAAGCTTAAAGCGTAGCTGCCGGGGGTTATGCCGTAATTTTTGTTAACCATGCCAGTGGTTTCTATCGCAATGCTATTATCCCTGACATCCTTTACTACAAAGCTGTTGTAATTGCCGAATATTTTATGACCAACTCTATATAACATGGGCTGTTTATTTCCTTTATCAGCAAAGGCCATAATGGTGGTTTTATCCCCAATAAGCGTGGTATCAAAAAGGTTAATAATACCCACATGAAAATTTGTGTCAAATGGTAAGACCACTTCCTTTCGCAGTACTAAAATGCCAATGCCGATTCCAGTTATGTCAAGAGGGGTTTTCGCAGGTATAAGTTCGTTCTGCATAGGTCTCCCAAAAATAGTCATTGTCTTTAACGTGTCCCCGTCATATATTTTTACGTGTTTAAAGGTAATCAATGGCACATTTTCATCTATTTTATACCAGTATTCATCCAGTAAGTTATTATCGCCATTCGTGTCCATTTTGATCATACGCCTGTTATTTCGTACTGTTACTTCGACCTTTATGGTTTGTAAAAATGTTTTACCGGCGGCAGAACTTGGTATGTCTATTATCCCTTGTATCTCTGCTACTCTTTGTTGTGCAGAATCATAAATAGTTTTTGTGGGTTTTATTTCTTCGTAAACATTAAGAGGGTCTAAAGTATCAGTGTACCAGGAACCCAGCGCAAGTGTTGTGTTGTATTGATTATTGCAACATATAGATGTGCTGATTAAAAAGCTGGCGATGGTAATATTGATTATTTTCATTTATAAGGGTTTTTTGCCGTAAGAGTTTGAGCACCGGGACCGGATTTGTAGTGAAGTTAGCAATAATAAATTTTACGGTGAAAATCAAGATTAATGCCGCCTTTTAATATAATAATATGAAGCCGGCAATGCACAGGTGGATAATATTATGCAATTTAGTATTAAAATACCAACAGCCATGCACACCAAAACAGCGTTAATAACAGGCAGCACCAGCGGCATAGGGCTGGGTATTGCCAACGCTTTTGCTGAAAAGGGGTATAATATTATGTTTAACGGGCTTGAGCAGGATGGTTCCGAAATAGCGGCAGCCATTGCATTACAATATACGGTTGCCTACAGTTTTTCACCGGTGAATATGCTGGATACGGATGGCCTGGAAAACCTTGTTGATGAAACGGTGCAACGTTTTGGCAGCGTTGATGTGCTGGTAAACAATGCAGGCATACAGCACGTGTCGCCCATTGAACATTTTGACGCGGGTAAGTGGAATGATGTAATTGCCGTAAACCTTACCGCGCCGTTTCACCTTACCAAAGCGGTATGGCCGTACATGAAGAAACAACAGTACGGCAGGATTATCAATATCGCCTCAGCGCATGGTTTGTTTGCCTCTGAAAACAAAAGCGCGTATGTAGCCAGCAAACACGGCATTATAGGGTTAACAAAAACGGCTGCGCTGGAAGGGGCGGCCTTTAATATAACCTGTAATGCCATTTGCCCCGGTTATGTAAATACGCCGCTGGTGCAAAAGCAAATTACGGACAGGGCAGCGGAATATGGATTGACGGAAGAACAATCCGCAGAAAAATATTTCTTATCAAAGCACGCGGTAAAAAAGTTTATACCCGTTGAAACAATTGCTGCGATGGCTGTTTTTCTTGCCTCGCCGGGGGCATACGCTGTAACGGGCGGCTCATTTCCCGTGGATGCGGGGTGGGGTGCGCAGTAGGGCAAGGGTATATAAATTAACAGTGAATAATTAAGAATTGATAATAGGTAAACGGTAGCTGTTTTCAATGCCGCATTCATCAACCCATCTTTGCAAAATGCGCTTTCATCGCTTCTGGGTAATCGGCCAGTGCAAGTTCCGGCGCGGCAATTTCGGGGTGCCACAGTTTTTCCCATTCAAAGCTGTAATAACCTTTGTAGCCGCCTTTGTACAATAAATCAATCGCTTCAAATATCGGCACATCGCCCTTGCCTACAAGTACGTAGGCAAGTTCATTACCCGGCAGCAGTTTCGCGTCTTTAATATGCGTATGGTGAATATATTTTTCCAGTTTGGCATATACTTCCGCAACAGGCTCTTTTGTTACTGTCCACATATTGGCAATATCCCATACAAGGCCTGTATGCGGGCCGGCTTGCTGCATAACCGTTATAATGTCATCTGAGTGCACTACATCGCCGTGCGTTTCCATCAGCACCTTAACATTGGTATTGGCTGCAAATTCGCCCAGCTCTTTAAGGCCGCTGGCAATAAGGGCAAGTGTTTCAGCCTTGTCTTTGTCTTTTGGCAGGTTGTTGGGAAACACGCGCACATAAAGGCAGCCTGTTTCCTGTGCCAGTGTAATAAAATGCCTGGCATCATCCAGGTTTTTTTTCCGTTCAACCGGGTCGGATATATGCAGGTTGCATGATGAGCCGAGGTCAATAAGCTTAAGGCCGTTTTGTTTTAGCAGCGCCAGGGTGGCCTGTATATTTGCCGGTGTGCTGAATGCAGGCGTTTTAGTAAGATCAAGTTCTTTTTGTATGCCACGTATTTCAATGCCTTTATAACCGTGGCTTGCGGCAAAATGTACTATCTCGTCAAAGCTCCATTCAGGGCAGCCCAGTGTTGAAAAGCTGAGCAGCGGCATATTTGTTTTAGTGGTAAAAGCAGGCATGGCTATAATACCTGCTGCGGCAACAGCGGACGACCTGATGAAACTACGGCGTGATATAGGGCGCATACAATCATTAGTTTGTTACGAAGGTATATATAGCTGCGCAAAACACGCTGTATATCTTATTTTAACGCTATTGTAAAAAGTAGTGGCACAGGCGTGTGTTAAAAATGCTTTACCTTTATTTTTGCGTTGTTGCAGTACAACTATTGCGTCACTCATCAAATAATACCCATGTTAAAAAAATGCTTGCCTCTTGCTGCTATTATTGTTTTTGCGTTTACAACTCATACACATGCACAGGCCCCTAACACACTTACGGACCAGGAAAAGAAGGACGGCTGGCAACTGCTGTTTGACGGTACAGATTTAAAGGGCTGGCACTCCTTCCAGGAAAATGCGCCCGGCAAAAGCTGGCAGGTAAAAAATGGCGTAATAACGCGTATAAAAAATGCGCAGAGCAAGCCGGAGGATTACCGCGACCTGGTTACCGATGGTGAATACGATAATTTTGATTTTAAAGTGGAATGGAAAATTGATGCAGGCAGCAACAGCGGAGTAATGTTTTATGTGAATGAAGGCCCGCAGTTTCATGAAACATACGAATCTGGCCCTGAAATGCAGATTACTGATTTATACGTAGATGGGGACAGCCGCATACACAAATGCCGTGCAGGTTGTTTGTACGACCTGGTTGAAGTAGATACGGAATGGGTTACCGTTGGCGGCAAGTGGAATACCTACGAAATAAAAGCCGACCACGGGCACCTGCAGTTTTTTCAAAACGGCCATAAGGTGATAGATACTTATATGTGGGATGATAACTGGAGGAAAATGATTGCCGAAAGCAAGTTTAACGAGTGGCCGGGCTTTGGTACTTTTAAAAAAGGTCATATCTCCTTCCAGGGTACGGAATATGGCAATATTTATTTCCGCAATATCAAAATAAAGCAATTATAGTTATTTACCGGCCACCAGTTGCACACGGTTTAGCGTGTAGCTGAAGTTTTCATCACCGGCCATCAGTTGTTTGTTTTGGTCTAATACAAAAAGTACATTGTCGTCGCCTTTAAGCAGGTATAGAAAGCTACTGCCATCTGCTGTTGAAAGTTTATAGATTTCTGCGTTGCTGTTGGTGGGCATGCCTGTTGTTACTGACCATTTGCCCTGTAAAATTTTTTGCCGGTAACCACCGCCCGGCTGGTTAATTATATCTCCAGCTCCTATACAGGTTAATTCATATGTTGTGGGCTGCTGCGTAACAGAATCCCGGTACAAGGTAAGGTTGCATTTTATTTTCTCGCAATTGCTGCTTAACTGCAGGTGCAAAGGCCCGGCAATACCTGCGCATGGCGGCCTGCCCTGGAATACACCGGATACAGTAGCGCCTTTGGGAATGGCATGAAAGGTTATGCTCTGCGAAACCTTATTGTCTTTGCCCGCTGTTTGGGCAAATAAGCTAATGCAGTATGCAAATGCTATAATGGTGAACATGTATTTCATAATTGTTTATTTAATCCTGTTAAGCGTATAACTCCAGGCGGCAGTTCCAATCATTAAATGGCTGTCATCATCTAACAGGTGCAGTAAATCATCACTCAATTTTATTAACGAGATGATTTTACCTGTGGCGCTGTCTGTAAGCCTGTACAGGGTGGCTTGTGTATTGCCGGGCATTCCTTTATTCACACGCCATTTACCCGAAAGATTAACATGCTTCCCACCGCCAACAAGCCCTTTTGTACCCTGCAATGGCATCCCGTAATCACATACAAGGGTAAAGCTGTTGCTGTATAGCATAAGCTTCCACTTCATTAATTCGCAGGGCGCATCCTTTGCAATGCCGGGCAAAGGCTTTGTGCCCTGGCTGCAGGGCGTACTGGCAACAAACACGATTGTATCTGCAGCTATGCCGGAATACTGTGCATTGGCACAAACCGTTATGCCACATAGCAGGCAAAGGGCCAGTAAGCCTTTGTAAAACATCATACCAGTTATTTTTCTGAAAGTTACCACCTTTAAAGGGTTCATCCTGGCATTTACACGACCTGTTTAAAAAACGTGACGAACAGGCAGCGCCGAAAAATAACCAGGCAAAATATGTACTTGTGTAGCAAAAAATGCCTGCACGAAACGCCCGGATAGGGGAACACCCCTTTGATTTAAAGGAAAATCTGCCTCCAGGGAGACACACTAAAAACCCTGCTGAAAATGCTTGGTGAAGGTGAAAATTTTGGTAACTAATTGTTGCCCTTTTTATATAAGCGTGCTACGGTTGCCATTTACTGCGTAATTTTCGTTTTAAACCATTGCTGTAAATGCGTATGCTATTCATACTTGCCTGTTTGTTATTATGTTTAAGCACCCATGCGCAGGTAAAAGACAGCATTAAAGTACTTTTTATTTATGGCTCAAAACCGGTACACGGGTATGAACATGTTGAACCGCGCTGGTTTGGTGGCATGCGGGGTGGCCATGTGGCCATACAAATTGGCGCAGATAAAGTGTTAAGTTTTCGTTCCACCGAATATCCATGTCACGTTTTCAGTAAAGGGAAAAAAGAAAAATTCGCCTCCGTGTTTGAATACCGCACCGTGCGTGGCGCATGGGAAACTTTTCCCCCGCATAACTACATTATTGACAGCCTGCAACGGGCTGAAGTAGTGATACCCATTGATTCAATACAACGGGCACGTATAGACAGCCTCGCCGCCGCCTATACAACACAGGTTCCTTACGATTACGCCATTTTTGGCATACGCTGCGCATCTGCATCATACAAAGTATTGCAGAAGGCAGGTATAGCGCCTATGCATAAGCACGCCAACTGGCTGCGCATTTTTACCGTACGCGCCCTGCGCAAAAGATTGTTTAAGCAGGCTGAAAAAAATAAAAATAACGGCTGGAAAAAAAGAATATACAAAGGCGGTACCAGCCGAAAATGGGAGAGGGATATTAAAGACTGAAGGCCTGGTACACAACTATTTCTATGCCGGCTGGCATGATATTTATTGATACTTAATTCAGAAAGAATTCAGTTTTGGGCGCTTTGTTTGTAACTTAATGGCAATGAAAATACTGGTGATAGAAGATGAAAGGGAACTGGTAAAAAGTATAGTGGCTTACCTTGAAAAGGAGAACTATACGTGTGATGTTGCCGGTAACTTTACATCAGCAAGGCAAAAAACAGAATCATTTGACTATGACTGTATTTTATTAGACATTTCGTTACCGGGTGGCAATGGCCTGCAGATTTTAAGAGAACTGAAAGATAACCACAAAGCCGACGGAGTAATTATTATTTCAGCAAAAGATTCCCTGGATGACCGTATTGCAGGGCTGAATATTGGCGCGGATGATTACCTGCCCAAGCCATTTCATTTATCTGAGTTGAGCGCAAGAATTGCCGCAGTTATACGCAGGCGAAACTTTAATGGCAGTAATACTTTCGCACTACATGAGTTTTGTTTTGACACACAAGCTAAGGTGGTAACTGTACACAACAGCCCTGTTGATTTAACAAAGACGGAATATGATTTGCTGATGTACCTGGTGACTAATAAAAACCGGGTAGTTTCAAAAAATGCTATCGCGGAACGTATATCGGGAGACGAGGCAGATGTTTTTGATAATTTTGATTTTTTATACGCGCACATGAAAAACCTGAAGAAAAAATTAGCGCTGGCAGGTGCGGAGGATTACATAAAAGTGGTGTATGGTATGGGGTATAAATTTGAAGCATAATGCAGTTGTTACAAAAAACCATACGGTCTTATTTTATTTTGTCGGCTATTTTGCTGGCGTTGGCAATTCCCGCATTTTATTTTACCCTGAAAACACTGATGATAAATACAATTGACGAAGACCTTGTCGCCGTTAAGTCCAAGGTAATGCCGCAGTTGCTCGCTATGGTAGCTAACCAAAACAGCGGTAATATGGAATATCCCGGGTATAATATTATTTATGAAAAAGAACAGCCTGTTGTTAGTACGGGAGATTCCATTTACACGGTAAATGTGTCGGCTACAAGGCTGCTCGCTTCACATTTTTCTGTCAACAAAACTTCGTATAACCTCCAGATAAAAACATCACTTATCAACAAAATGTCGCTTATTAAGCGGATTGTTGCCGTGCTGGCAATTATACTGGTGTTATTACTGGCAGGGCTGCTGCTTATTAACAGGATGCTGACACGCAAAATTTGGGAACCATTTTACAACACCCTGAAAAAACTGCAGGATTACCGGGTTGATAAACAACGCACACTCGTATTGGCAAAGGCGCCGGTAAAGGAGTTTAACGACCTTAACGACGAAATAACCAGGCTTACGGAACGTAACTACCAGGTATATGCAAGCCAGAAAGAATTTGCTGAAAATGCATCGCACGAAATGCAAAGCCCGCTGGCAGTATTTCAATCAAAACTTGAATTATTGATGCAAACGCAGCCGTTGAACGAGGAGCAGGCTGCTTTAATAACCGACCTTGCAAATGCAGGCCAAAGAATGTCGCGGTTGAATAAAGGCCTTGTACTGTTAACAAAAATTGAAAACAATCAATACATTGAAACAGAAAACATTTCAATAAAAAGCATGACAGAAAAACTGTTGCAGCAATACCAGTTCCAGGTAGAGAAGCAGTCTATTCATGTAACATTCAATGTGGAAGATGATGTTGTACTGGCAGCCAGCAGGACGCTTATGGAAATACTGCTGGGCAATTTAATTTCCAATGCAATCCGCCACAATGTACAGCAGGGCTACATCATCATTACTATAAAAGATAACCGGCTTGTTATTCAAAATTCAGGTAAACAATCATCTCTCGATACCCAAAAGCTGTTTCAGCGTTTTCATAAGGAGAGCGACAACGCTAACAGCATAGGCCTCGGGCTGGAAATTGTTAAAAAAATCTGCACCCTTAACCATTACGCTATCCAGTACAGTTATCAAAACCAGGCGCATACTTTCTCCGTTCAGTTTTAGGCAAATGGCTTTGTCAAAGTCAAGTTAAACATCACTGCAGGCATGTGTTTATTCAGAAATTTTTCAGGATTGGCGAACACTTTTATAGCCTAAAATATAAGAACATGACAAAGACATTAAGATTGACAGCATTAGCCATTGCATTTGCCGGCATTGGCGGCGCTGCAACACTACTTTACGAAAACGGCAAAAAAAATGATGACGCTTTTTTACAACAAAGCAATATTCCGGCTTTACATACCTCCTATACAAGCAGCGTTCCGGGCGCGGTAGTTGATTTTGAAAAGGCGGCCGCTGCCGCAGTTCCCTCTGTGGTGCACATTAAAACGCTCACTAAGTTCAGGCAAACAGGAGGACAATCACCCGAACAGGATCCGTTTGGTGGACAGGGCGGTGATTTTTTCAGGCATTTTTTTGGTGACGGCGGTACATTCTCTCAACCACAGCAGGACCAGAGGGCTTCAGGCTCAGGGGTAATAATAAGCCCTGACGGGTATATTGTTACCAATAACCATGTAGTTGACGGCGCAACACAAATTACTGTTACTCTTGACGACAGGAAGGATTATAAAGCAAAAGTAATTGGCACAGACGCCAATACCGACCTTGCACTTATAAAGATTGACGCGAATAATTTGCCGGTAATGGCGATGGGTAATTCAGATGACGCAAAATTAGGTGAATGGGTTTTAGCCATTGGCTACCCCTTAAACCTTGATGTTACCGTTACTGAGGGGATAATCAGCGCAAAATCAAGAAACATAGGGATAAACACCAAAGGCTCTGCCCCGGTTGAATCATTCATTCAAACTGATGCAGCAGTAAACCCCGGCAGCAGCGGTGGAGCGCTTATTGATGCCAACGGCCAGTTAATTGGTATTAACTCAGCCATAGCATCACCAACCGGTTCTTATGCAGGATATGCATATTCTATCCCTGTTAACCTGGTAAGAAAGGTAGTGGGCGACCTTATGAAATATGGTATGGTGCAGAGAGGGTACCTTGGTATAAGTATGGCGCCGGAACAAATGGATGATGCAAAGAAAAAGGAATTAGGTATTAATGACGATGTTAACGGTGTATGGATAGTGGAAGTTTCACCCAACAGCGCGGCCGCAGAGGCAGGCCTTAAAAAGGGTGATGCCATTTTGAAGGTTGACGATGTTGCTACTGCCACACCTTCAGAACTGGCAGAACTGATAGCCCGTAAAAAACCAGGCGATAATGTACAGATTACTTACCTGAGAGATGGAAAAGAAAACACTGTAAGTGTGACACTGAAAAATAAAATGGGCACATTTGCCAGCCAGGAAAACGCAGCCATTCAATCACTCGGTGCTGATTTTGCCGCTTTAAGCGCAAACGACGCTAAAAAGATGGGCATAGACGGTGGTGTACAGGTAACAAACATACACGACGGCATAATAAGCAATGAAACAAATATGCGTGATGGCTTTGTTATTACTAAAATTGGCAACCAAAGTGTAAAAACAGTAGATGATTTGAAAAATGCTTTAAGCGACCAGTCATCAAATTTCCAGATACAGGGCATGTATCCCGGCAGTGCTGAAATTTACTATTATGGCTTAAACGATTTTAGAAAGTAAGATCTTTGTTTTGTTTTCATTGCAATAAGGCTTCTTTAGCAATAAAGAGGCCTTTATTTTAATCAGCCGCTACCCATTGTTCCCGCGAAATAGCGGTGGTGTATATACGTTGTATTATTGCCGTATAACTTTTAGATGCGTGAGAAAATAATACACATAACACCCGGCGCAAAAACCGAGGAAAGATTCTAAAAATGCAAACAGTACAAATACAAAGCAGCCAAATAAAACCACTTTGCCTAATTGTAATATAATACCAGCCAAAACAACCAGGGAAAGCAGAAATCCTATGCGGGCTGCAAATATTTTGGGGGCAAAATAAATGGGTTTACTGCCTATACGCAACGTGCGTATAACAACATCACTCAGCATCGCTAACGGGCTGTATTTACCGTAACCAAAGGAGCGCAAAAAGAAATCGGCAGTTATAAAAATTGCCACAGGCAATATGGGCTTCCAGATGGAAAAAGCCGCCAGTATAAAAACCCAAAGCGCCACCATCCGTATCTTGTTTTCATTAGCGGTTGCACTATTCGCAGCAGAGGTAGTTGTTAAACGCATACTGTAACATTTCGAAAATAGGAGCAGCAAAAATAGGCATTAAATTTAATATTCTACAATTTTGGTGGACTAAACATAAATTTAACTTTTACACCAGGGTTTTTAAAAACCAGTTCCCGTGTGGTAAGATTACCTGGCGGTTATTTTAAGGACTATGTCTTCCGCATAAGGCGGTGGCGCCAGCGTGGTATTTCCGCCGGAATGGTCAAGCGTTTTAAGGTCACTGTATTCCCCTGTAAGCGTGTTATACCATTGTATATTATAGCTTCCCTTCGGTAACATTACCTGCAATACACCGGGAGTATGGCCGTATATGTAAATGGCATATTGCTTACCTTTTTCAGCAAGCGCCTGTGTAACTGCGCCCCCGGGCAAACTGCCCGGTACACCTGTACTGTCGGGCCGCATGCGGGTAAAATCAAAGCTTTCAATAAATTTTTTCAGGTAGCCTAATTGCCTGCGCAGGGCTACTGTGCCGCCACCGGGCTGCGACGGGGGATATGCAAAACCGCCCTTTTCATAGCCCGGGGCAAATGAATAATCAAGGTTGTTGTATAATGCACCGCCCGCAAGTATAAAGCGCCAGCCCTGCATACGGTAGGTGCTGTCAGCATTGCCGCGGAAACCCGTTTCGTTATTGCCTATTACCCTGTTTAAGCCGTAATTCATTGCAACGGTAACAGGCGGCCATGCGTAGTGAAAGTTAAATACCGACACCTCCGCAAACGGCGTACTCACTTTTTTATATTCGTTGGCAATATTTTGTGTAATAAGGTGTTTTTGCGGGAAATTTTTTTCAGCCCCCGCAATCACCTTCGCAATGTGGTGCTGCCATTCAAGCGTAACGCCGCCAAAATATGGCTCATTGCATATTTCGTACATTACATTGCTAAAATCCTTTAATTCACTGACTATTTTTCGCACCATAGCTTCCTGTACCGCAAGCAGGCCGCCGTTTTTATCAAGGGTGTAAACATCTGTGCGGGCAATATTGCCTACCCCGTTAATGTTGTTGCTGCTGTTCATCGGGCTTAAAACCCATTGTGTGCTGTCATAAAAAGGGCAGAATAATGTAAACTCAACAATAATATTTCTTTCCTGCGCGGCGGTTATAAAAGCTTTAAGGCGGGTGAAATACTTTTCGTCCCATTTGGTAAGGTCAAATTTATTGCCACCGCTTTTAAAGCCTGCTTCATTGCCTCGGGCCCAGGGGCAGAGAAAATTTTCAGACAAAGGCGCCAGGGTGTTATGGGAAATATTAAAGGCATTGCCCGGCTCAAAATATGCGCCGCTGAAAGTGCGTGTAAGGTTAAGGCCATCGGCAGCAAGGGCATCCAGGTATGTTGTATAGTCAAACGCCGTGTTAATAACGGCGCCGTAGTGCTCGCCCGATGTTATTAATACGATGGGTTTATTGTTATAAATAAAATAATGCGGGTTTTGCGGGCAAAGCACTATGGGTTTTTGCTGCGCGAAAAGGTTTGTACGGGTAAACAAAAACATTACAGCGAACAGTGGCAGCAGGCGGTTTATTTTTTTCATCGGCAAAGGTTAAGTACCGTATGAAAATAAGTAAAAATTACCTTACTGAACGACCTGATAAGGCACGGGCGGGGCACGCCGGGCGTGTAAAATAAGCACAGGCAGAAATATAGCCGTTAGAAATAGGGTTCTGTTGAGGCGGCCAATGACAGCAGTTCGAGTTTCGGGCCCGCTTCAAAGCCATTGGCTTGAAGGGCTGCGGCAAATTTTTTGAATGAGGGAAGCTCCTGCAAGGCGAGGTGTGCTTCCTCACTGTCAAATTGGTCAAAGTGCATAAAGCTTTTGCCATCAGGCAATAGCCAGGCGCCATATTTAATACCGGGGTGATTAAGCGTTTTCAGTTCCGCCACTACAGCGGCAATATTTTGTATATTGGTGGCCACAAAAGTTGTTGTAGTGGTATATTGTACGCGTACTACTTTCATATAACAAATCTACCATATCGCTTTTAATGCAAAGCTGGCATTTTTGCCAAAATAACGGGGCGGGCGCGACAAAATGTGCATGCCGCACGCCCATTGCCTGCCGGCATTGAGCGTTGGTTTGCGCCGGTTGATGATACTCTTGGCTTAGCTAATGGAAACAGGGAGCAAGCGCAAAGGGTGTTAGCTAAGGGGTATTTGCTGGTATAATTACCGTTAATAATTGATACCAGGTATGCAACAGACCTGCCCCGACGGGTTTAACCCCCTAAGTAGTCGTTTTTACACTCCGCCAAATTCAAAAATGAGTTACATCTTTGTTTTGTAAATCAAATTCAAACAAAAACTATAGCAGTATGAAAAACTTTTTCAAAACAGTTACCCCCTTTAAACCAGTACTGTTAATGGCAGTTGTTATGCTTACGGCACTTCGCTCAAACGGGCAACAAATCAAACCCACGAAAAGTGGTTATGCCCCTGTTAACGGCATTAAGGTGTACTACGAGGTATACGGCGAGGGCAGGCCACTGGTTTTATTGCATGGTGCTTTTTATACCATTGATATGAACTGGGGCCAATTAATTCCTGAACTGTCAAAAACAAGGAAGGTAATTGCCATTGAAATGCAGGGGCATGGGCATACACCATTTTCAGAAAGGAAATTATCTATTTCTACGCTGGCAAGCGATGTGGAAGGGGTGATGGATTACCTGAAAATTGACAGTGCGGATGTGGCGGGCTATAGCATGGGCGGCTCTGTGGCTTACCAGTTTGCGGCGCAAAACCCCAAAAGGGTAAGAAAATTAGTAATCATTTCTTCCACTTACAAAAGCAGTGGCTGGCTGCCCGAAATAGCCAACGCATTTAAAAACCTGAAACCGGAACTTTTTGACAACAGCCCAATGAAAACCGCCTACGATGCTGTAGCGCCTGATAAAACAAAATGGACAAAGTTTTTAGAACAGATGTTTGTATTTGCTGCGGAGCCATTTAATGTAGGTGACTCAAACATTGCAAAAATTACAGCGCCGGTATTGATTATATCCGGCGACAATGACGGGCTGGATAAAATTGAGCTGATGAAAACTTATAAATTATTGGGCGGCGGTGTTGCAGCAGACCTGGAAGGAATGCCAAAATCGCAACTGGCCATTGTTCCTTCCCAGGGCCATGTAAGCCTGATGATGCAGGCAAACACTATTTTGACCTACCTGGACAATTTTTTACAGTAGCCAATAACCTTTGGAATTACCGTTGTGATAATTTCTTTAATCGTTGGTGCAATTTAAACGAGGCCAGAGCACAGTAAAGCACGACATTGCACGGGCTATGCCGGCGTTTATGCGCCGGCCGTTTAAGCAGGCGCATAAAATATATACAGAACTTTATACCAGTTCAGGCAATTCGGTTACCACCTGTGGCTGAAAGATGATTTTAGCTTTAATGCTGTTGGCAATAAGGCAGTTTGCCTCTGCTTTTTGCAGAACACGCGCGGCTTTCTCTATATGCTCGTCACTGGCAACGGCAACTTCCGGCGCCAGGGTTATTTCGCTTATCATATACTTTCCCTCCACCATTTCCAGCTTACCTTTTGCTTTTGACAGAAATGAAGTAAAAGGTAACCGTGAATTATCAGCTATAGCCAAAAACGTCGTCATCAGGCAACTGTTTACGGCTGCTACCAGCAGGTGCTCGGGTGACCACATACCTGCAATGCCTTTATTAAATTCCGGGGGTGTTGCAACTTCTATAAAATCATCCAGCACTGCAGAAGTTAATGTTCCCTTCCGGTCGTTGTTCCATTTAACCTGCACGTCATAAAAAAATTCGCTTGCCATATTGTATAAATTTTGAGTAAGAAATATATCAATCGCATACTATCGTCACAATTGATATGGCAAAGTTTATAACTCTTGTAATCAATTTATGTGACACAAATCACACTGCCGGGGTAATAAATGTCAGCAGGACAATCGCCCTCATGGCCTGGTTCATCAATTTCTTTCAAAAAATTAACGGGTATTAATGCAGGCGTTGTTCTGCTGTGATAAAAGTCACGAAACAGGCTTTTACACAATTTTACTTTTGCTGTACATTAAAAGAATAGCCGGGCTGACCCGGCCAAAAATAAATGACCATGTGTGCCGTAAAAAAAGAAAAGAAGCCGGCTTATATAAATAGCCTTATTAAAACAACGTGCCCCCATTGCCGCAGGGGAGCGATGTTTGTATCAAAAAACGCCTATAGCAAAGATTTTTTGAAGATGCCGGGTAGCTGCGAAGTATGCGGCCAGCCTATGGAAATAGAGGCAGGCTTTTATTATGGCACCGGCTATGTTAGTTACGCACTTTCGGTTGCGGTGTCCGTAGCTTCTTTTATTGTCTGGTGGGTATTGATTGGTTTTTCATTGGAAGACAACCGCATTTTTTGGTGGCTTGGCATTAATGCCGGGCTGCTTATTATAGTGCAACCGTGGATGATGCGTCTTTCAAGAAGGGTATGGCTTGGCTTTTTTGTGCGGTATAACCCGGATTGGAGAAACTCACCTGGATATCATGAAACGCAGCCCGGCAAAAATATAAGCGCCACCATATAAGCTTATGTTGCCATAAAGGTTTCTTTAGTTGTCAATCCATTTTCAAAGTATTTTTTTACCCGTTATAACGGCAGGGAACCTGCATGTATTTGCACAACAGTTATCAAAAATAAGCCTGCAGGCTCCGTGATATATGTCACGATTGAGGCCATCTTCAAAAAATAATTTTGCCATCATAAATTTTACAACGAATGGTTAAGCGAAAAAGAAAACGAGGCTATACTTACCTGTATATGATTGCTGCAATGCTTGCAGTAAGCAGTGCGGGTTATGCGCAGGACAGTACACATTTTTTGTCGCTTGATGAAGCGATAAATGCCGCGGTTAAAGAAAATAAAAACCTAATGCAGGCGCAGATGGATGAAAAAGTAGCTGCATCTGCCTACAAACAAACCGACGCCATTTTTTTACCACAGGTTAATTTTTCCTATGCGGCTTATACAAGCAATAACCCGTTAAATGCATTTGGTTTTAAACTTCAGCAGAAAGACGTACAGCAGCAGGATTTTAACCCCGCAATTTTAAATAATCCCGGCGCCACACCTGACTTTGCAACCGGGTTAATGGTACAACAGCCCATTATAAATATGGATATGTTATACATGCGTAAAAGCGCCGCAAAGCAAACAGAAGTATACCAATTAAAAACACAACGTACCCGGGAGTACATAACCCTTATGGTACAGCAGGCATACCTGCAACTGCAGCTTGCTTACAACGCTAAAAAGGTTTTTAAACAGGCATTACTTACAGCGCAGGCTACTTATAAGTTTACCAGCGACAGGTACCAGCAGGGCCTATTACAGAAATACGATGTTTTGAATGTGTCAGTACAAATAAAAAGTATTGAAACAAGCATTGAAGAAACCAACAGCAACATAGGTACTGCTTCAGATTATTTAAGCGCATTAATGAACAAACCCCAGGGAACCGTTTATACAGCCGAAGACATAGCAGTGATTGAAGACAGAACGCAGGCAGACACATTACCGGCGGCCCGTGCCGATTTTAAAGCGACAGAGGCCGCGCTTCAGTCATACAATCTTATGATAAAAAGCAGCAGGATGGGCTACCTGCCAAAACTTAATGCTTTTGCCAATTACCAGCTACATGATAAAAGTATGTTTGGTTTTGGGGCAAATGCGTACATGGCCGGTATACAACTGTCATGGGATATCTTCAAAGGCTTTCAGAATAAAAACAAAATAAATACACAGGTGCTGCAACGCGATAAGCTGGCCCTGCAGCTTGATGAGCAGAAAGATGAAGCTACTACAGAACTGAATAAAACCAGGCGGCAGGTTAACGATGCGGCTTATAAAATGCAGCAGCAGCAAGAAGCAATTGACCAGGCGTCTGAAGCGTTGCGCATTTTACAAAACCGGTATAACCAGGGGCTTGTAAATACAACTGATGTGCTTATGGCACAAACCCAATTATCTCAGCAGCAGTTAGGTTACGCGCAGGCCGTATTTGCCAGGAATACCGCGCTTGTTTACCTGCAATATTTAACAACCTCCATTAATAAATAGAATAAAGAGCATAACATGTTACTACGTAAATTAAACATTTTAGCCATTGTAACAGCACTTACGGCAGCAGGTTGCTCCGGCGGCAATGATGAAACAAATAATGCCAGGCAGGAAACCCCTGTAACCGTAACTACAGCAACCGCCGGGAATAATATAACAGCACAAGGCGTTACGGCAAGCGGCCAGGTGGAAGCCTCTCAAACTGCGGCCATAAGCACCCGTGTAATGGGCTATATTACCAAAGTATATGTAAAAACCGGCGACAATGTGAGGCAGGGGCAACTGTTGTTTACGGTGAATAACACCGATATACTGGCTAAACGTGCGCAGGCAGATGCTGCTGTAACACAGGCGGAAGCTGCCTTGGCCAGCGCACAAAAAGATTATGACAGGTTTACCACTTTATACAGGCAGCAAAGCGCTTCTGCCAAAGAACTTGATAATGTAACGCTGCAATACAATGAAGCTAAAGCAGGTGTGGACGCAGCCAAACAAATGCGCAACGAGGTAACAGCGCAATTATCCTATACAAATGTTACTGCACCTTTCAGCGGCGTAATTACACAAAAAATGCTGGATGCCGGCAATATGGCAAACCCCGGTATGCCTGTGCTTGCCATGGAGCAAAGCGGCAATTTACAGGTAAGCGCTTCAATACCCGAAACTGAAATTGCGGGTATTCAGCAGGGTGCACAGGCCATAGTAAGCATAAAATCAGTTGATGCAACTTTAACAGGTTCCGTCACTGAAATAAGCAAATCATCACAATTTACCGGCGGCCAGTACATTATTAAAATAAGCATACCTGCTGCCGCCCAAAAGGGATTATATGCAGGCATGTACGCTAATGTTACCATACCTGTAAAAAATACAGGGGTCATCGCGGGAGCCCCATCTGCTATACTGGTGCCGCTAAGCAGTATACTGCATAGGGATGAGCTTGCAGGCATCTACACAGTTAGCCAAAACAACAGGGCTGTTTTAAGGTGGTTAAGGCTGGGAAAGACTTTTGGAGACAAGGTAGAGGTACTGGCAGGGCTTGACCAAAATGAGCGGTTTATTATACAGGCAGATGGCAAATTGTACAGCGGTGCGCCTGTAATTATAAGCAAGTAGGTATTTATTTAACAGAATAACTTATTAAAAATAGAGGCATGCAAAAGGGATTTTCCGGTAACATAGCGAAAGCGTTTCTGCAGTCGAAATTAACCATACTGCTAATGATAGCGTTCCTGTTAATCGGTGGTTACAGCACTATGCTGATACCAAGGGAAGAAGAGCCGCAAATACAGGTGCCCATGGCCGACATATTCATAGGCTACCCCGGCGCTGAACCAAAAGATGTTGAGACAAAGGTGGCCGCGCCCATGGAAAAAATTATCTCCAATATTAAAGGGGTGGAATATGTGTATTCCACATCAATGAAAGGACAGGTAATGCTGATTGTTCAGTTTTATGTAGGAGAGGATATTGAACGCTCATTGGTGAAATTATATAGTGAGCTGATGAAGAATATGGACCGTATGCCCCGGGGCGTTACGATGCCATTGATTAAAACACGTTCTATTGATGATGTGCCTGTACTCGGCCTTACGCTGTGGAGTGAACATTATGATGATTACCGTTTGAGGCAGATAGGGCAGGAGCTTACCAATGAAATAAAGAAGATTAATGACATATCGGACATAAACATATTGGGTGGCAGAAGCCGGGAGATAAAAGTGGTGCCCGATAAAGACAAGATGGCTGAAAATAAGGTTGATTTTTTAACTGTTGCCAAAGCATTGCAGGGTAATAATAACCAACTGCAGGCTGGTACATTGCTGCAGCAGGATACCGCCTATTCAGTTGAAACAGGAAACTTTTTAACTACAGCAGACGATGTGGCAAGTGTTGTTGTTGGGGTTAACCAGCAGCAACCGGTATATTTAAAACAAGTGGCAAAAGTAGTGGATGCCCCCCAAACGCCGCAGCATTATGTACTGTTTGGCTATGGCATGGCCGATGCCCCTGTTGCTAAAAAATATACCTCAAGCTACCCGGCAGTTACCCTGGCTATTTCAAAAAAGAAAGGGGCTGATGCCATGAAACTGAGCGAGCAGGTTTTAACAAAAATTGACAAGCTAAAAAAAGAACTTATTCCTGCTGATGTACAGCTTACCGTTACCCGCAACTATGGAGAGACTGCCTCGGATAAGGTAAGCGAGTTGCTGTTTCACCTGTTTATAGCTATTGTAGTAGTTACCCTGTTTGTAATGCTGGCTATGGGCTGGCGCGGGGGGCTGGTGGTGTTTCTTTCCGTTCCGGTAACATTTGCATTAACACTGTTCAGCTATTACTTTTTGCATTATACTTTAAACCGTATTACGCTGTTCGCGCTGGTATTTATTACCGGCATAGTGGTGGACGATTCCATCATCATAGCAGAGAACATGCACCGCCATTTTAAAATGAAACGGATGCCGCCACTGCAGGCAGCTATATACGCCATTAACGAGGTGGGAAACCCTACCATACTTGCCACATTTACCGTTATTGCTGCTGTATTGCCCATGGCATTTGTTTCAGGCCTTATGGGGCCATATATGAGCCCGATGCCGATAGGCGCATCTATCGCCATGATGCTTTCTTTAATAGTGGCCCTCACGCTCACTCCATATTTGGGGTATATTTTTCTGCGCGAAAAAGAAAAGCGGGGTATAGCCCACGAAGAAAGTAAGCCACTGGTGCTGGAAGAATCGCCAGTATATAAAATATACAAATCATTCATACACCCTTTGCTGGAAACCAGGTGGAAACGATACCTGTTTATATTCGGTACAGTGGTTGTTTTATTGGGCTCGCTGCTGATGTTTTACACAAAATCAGTAGCGGTAAAAATGCTGCCGTTTGATAATAAGAATGAGTTTCAGGTAGTGATTGATATGCCTGAAGGAAGCCCGCTGGAAAAAACACAGGCTGTAGCCGGTGATATTGCCACGTATGTTGCTCAGCAAGCTATGGTGGTAAATTACCAGGAGTATATCGGCACATCCGCCCCTATAAGCTTTAACGGCCTGGTGCGGCACTATGATTTGCGCAGCGGTGATAATGTGGCAGATATACAGGTAAACCTGGTTGACAAAAAAGACCGCAGTAAACAAAGCCATGAGATAGCAAAAGACATGCGCGGGCCTATACAGGCTATAGCAAAAAAATATAACGCCAATGTAAAGATTGTTGAGGTTCCGCCTGGCCCGCCGGTACTGTCAACACTGGTTGCAGAAGTATATGGGCCCGACTATAACGGGCAGGTAGCCACCGCAAAACAGGTAAAAGAACTATTTGCCAAAACGGCTGATGTGGTTGATATTGACTGGACAGTTGAAGATGACCAGCCAGAATATCACCTTGAAGTGGATAAAGAAAAAGCAATGCGTTATGGGGTAGCGCCGGCGCAGGTAACAGCAACAATTAATGCAGCATTGTCTGGCATGGAAGCCGGCAATATATACCAGCCGGCATCGTACCAGCAAACACCCATACGCCTGCAGTTGGACGATACAGACAAAACAAATCTTGATGAAATACTAAACATGGATGTAGTTGGTATGCAGGGCAACGTGGTGCCGTTAACGGATGTAATTAGCGTAACGAAGCAGGTAAGGCAGAAAAGTATTTACCGTAAAAATCAGAAGGAGGTAGTGTATGTAATGGCTGATATGGCCGGAAAATTGGAGAGCCCTTTTTATGCTATTTCAAAAATATCAGACAGCTTAAAAAATATTAAAGTGCCTGCCGGGTACAGCCTTGGGGAAGAGTATACAAAGCAGCCCGAGATGGAGGACAATTATACAGTGAAGTGGGATGGTGAATGGCAGGTAACTTATGAAGTGTTTCGTGACCTGGGCATAGCGTTTGCCGCAGTTATCATCATTATATACATGCTGATAGTAGGCTGGTTTCAAAACTTTAAGGTGCCTATTATTATGCTTGCGGCAATACCATTATCCCTTATCGGAATCGTGCTGGGGCACTGGATGCTGGGCGCATATTTTACTGCTACCTCAATGATAGGGTTTATTGCGCTTGCGGGTGTAATGGTGCGCAACTCTGTTTTGCTGATTGACTTTATTAATATACGCATACGGGAGGGCATACCGCTTAAGCAGGCCATTATTGAAGCAGGTGCGGTACGTACAACACCTATATTACTTACGGCCGGGGCTGTAGTGTTAGGCGCTGTAATTATTTTGTTTGACCCGATATTCCAGGGGCTGGCAATATCGCTCATGGGTGGTACTATTACTTCTACTTTTTTAACGTTGCTGGTAGTGCCCCTGCTTTACCATAAGATGATGAAGAAAAAAATAAAATAAACAAAAAATATCCCTTATGAAATTACTGTTCGTAACCTGCCTTAAAGAAGACAGGCAGCAGGTTGCCGACCTGTTTAAGAAGGCTAAGATAAGTGTGTTTAGCGCTACCCACACCACAGGGTTTAAGGACGATTATAGTGAAAATCTTGGAGATAATTGGTTTGGAGCAGAAGGAGAGGAGTTTGACTCGGTATTCCTGTACAGCTTTACCTCGGCTGAAAAAGCGGATAAGGCGCTCTTGCTGATACAGGATTATAATGATACATCCCAGTCCTCATACCCAATCCGCGCCTTTATTATCCCCGTAGAAGGATCATCATATCAAACGATTTAAAAAATAAAGATGAAAGAAAATATTATTCGCGCGGTAGCAGGCAGCTTTGTACTGGTAAGCATAACGCTGGCCTATTTTGTAGGTATCCAGTGGCTTTGGATGACTGCTTTTGTTGGCGTTAACCTGCTGCAGTCGTCATTCACAAAATTTTGCCCTTTAGAGAAGATATTAGATGCTTTTGGTGTGGAAAGCAAAAGCAAGTGTTAAGCGTAACGCTTGCTGTTATAAACTGGGGGCTGAATTGCGTGTTGCAGTTGAAGTGTGCGACGCAAGGATGATGAAGAATGTTATGCAGCCGGGTTAATAATACTGCTAATCAACAAAAAATATACGCACTGTTTGGTATAGCAGTTTGTTGTGAATAAAGGCTTGTTTTACGGCATTTTCAGTATAGCCTTTTAAACCAAACAGGCCGGCCATGTTGCCTTTATTAATAGCAATTTCCAGGTAGCCTGCGCTGTTAAACCAGGCGAGTTTATCGCCCGGCGGCACGGATGCATAATTGTCGCTGAGTTTGTCAATTACCTCATCGCGGGTGAAAATTATTTTAAAACTCCTGCCGCGGCGATGTTCTTCAAACTCTTCTTTTGTAATATTTATTACAACATTCTCAAAACTGTCAATAAAGATTATCTGGCTGTCAATCCAGTTGGCGCCAATGGTTGAACGCAGGGGATATTTTTCCTTAATATCAGTTATTGGCCTGCCTACGTGCTGCAGGTTTGGACTAAGGCCCAGTTGTTTTATAGCAAGCGCAAGCGCCTGGGTACAGGCAAGCACGCCAAAGCCGTGCACTGTATCAACCTCTACCGCAACAACGTTAAGCGGTTTAACGCCGCATACAATGGTAAGTATTCCGTTATCGGGGCATGCAATGTACTGGCTATTGTGTTCTGCTATAAGCATGTGGTGGGGCATACTTTCAAAAAGGTTAACAATAATGATATGAAACGCACCTTTTGGAAAGTGCCTGAAAGCATTATTGCACAAGTAAGCTGTATGCTGGTAATTATTTTGAGATAATTGGTGGGTAATGTCTACTACATTATTTGATGCATCGGCTGTAAGTAACTGACCTTTAATGGCGCCGGCAATATAATCTGTTTGTCCTATATCTGTTGAAAGGGTAATTACAGGCATGCATGTTATTTATGGCTTGCTGAACAATTATTTTACCAGTTCGCCTTTTTTATAAAAAAAATTATGTATCAGCTTATCGGCAAGTTTTGGAAATAATTTATTCAGCAATATAGTGCGTTTATCATTCCACGTATACACCAGTGTACGATTATGTTTGGCAATTGCGTTAATGGTTAAGCGGGCACATTCTTCCGCCGTCATAAGCTTTCCCTCGTCAAGTGTTGTAAAGCCCTGTGGGGTGCCATCCTTTGTGAGGGAAGCATTGCGGATATTAGAGGCTGTAAAGCCAGGGCACACCCACATAACATTAACGCCGGTATCAAGTAATTCGGTACGCAGCGATTCTAAAAAACCATGCACAGCAAATTTTGAAGCGTTATAGCCGGTACGCCCGGGTATTCCCCTGAACCCTGCCACCGACGAAATACCAACTACGGTACCTTTTTGCTGTTTTATATAAGGCAGCGCGTATTTTGTACAATACACCGTACCCCAAAAATTAACATCCATCACGCGCCGCAGTGTATCAAGGGCAGTTTCCTCAAATAAAGCCCGCATGCTTATGCCTGCGTTATTAATAAGTATATCTATAGTGCCAAACACGTTAATTGTTTCTGCAATAAAATTTTGGCAATCCAATTCTTTGCTAACATCTGCTGTATGCACTATAAAAGGTTTATCAGGGTAATTTGTTTTAAGCTGGTACAATTTATCATAATTTCTGCCGCAGGTTGAAACTTTGGCGCCTTCCTGCAACAATGCATCAACCAATGCCTTACCTATACCTTCTGACCCACCCGTTACCACCACTACCTTATTATTGAAATACGACATTTTGTATAATTGTAATTAAAGGAACAAAAATAATACATCAGGTGTTTATATGCTGTTGATAACGAGTGCATATAAAAGATGGTAAAAAATATTTTTTAAACTTGGGTGAAAAGGTAAATACCCCTATTTTTGCACTCCCAAAATAAAAAGGGGCCTGATTCCGTAGCTCAGTTGGTAGAGCAATACACTTTTAATGTATGGGTCTTGGGTTCGAGTCCCAACGGGATCACAAATGTTTGATAAGCAATAAAAGCCGTATAAACCTCTAAATTTGTGCGGCTTTTGTTTTTGTGATTACACTTTTTTAATACTTAGAAGCATTGGACGACCGATAGCCCCGTTTCTGCTTTCACGATGCCACCGCAACAGCCACCTTTAGCTGTACGGTAAAAATGCTGCCGACGCCTGTTTCACTGCTTACGGTTATTGAGCCGCCCTGCACTTCAATAAATTCTTTGCTTATGGCAAGGCCAAGGCCTGTACCCTCCTGCCTGCTACCGGGTATCTTAAAATAACGGTCGAATATTTTGTCAATGTAGCGGGCATCAATACCCTTGCCGAAATCCTGCACTGTAAATTGTATTGAGTCATTAACATGCTGTACGTTAAGCAGCACCCTGTTGTTATCATAACTGTAGTGCACTGCGTTACTTAACAGGTTGGTAATTACCCAGGCAGTCTTTTCCTTATCAGCCAGCACAAAAGGCAGGTTGCCGGGTAGAAATGTATTGATTGAAATGTGCTTTTGGTCTGCCTCGGTTTTAACGGCCTCCACGGCATACTGTACAATGTCTTTTACATTTGCGGGGTGTATATTTAGCTGCATTTTGCCCGTTTCAACCTGCGTTATATTCAGTAACTCACCCGTTATCTTTAATAACCTGTCTGCTTCGTCCCGTATGTTTTGTACCAATTGTTTTTGCTCTCCATTAGTATCTCCTATGCGTTCATCCTCTAAGAGCTGCAGGCTCATTTTTATGGATGATATCGGTGTTTTAAGCTCATGAGATACGGTGGCTATAAAATTGGTTTTGGCAAAATCAAGCTCTTTAAAAGGGGTAATGTTTTTTAATATAATTACATAACCGATTATCACCCGCTCATTATTGTCAGCCGGCGGCGATAATATATTTAAGATATCTTTTTCAAAAAAGCTTTCCTTGCCATGGGCGTAAATTTTTAAGGGCTCCCTGTTTATTCTATTCGGCGCTTCTTTGTTCTGCACAATATCAGTTATCAACGTGCGCACCAGGTCGTTGTTAACTGCAATGTCCTGTATAAGCCTGCCCGTTATGTCTTGCCCGGTAAGGCCCGTTACCTGCAGCGCTTCGCCATTTACAAAAAGTACGTGCATTTGCTCATCAAGGCCAATAACAGGATCATGCATATTATTAACAATGGCTTCAATTCTCTTCTTTTCAAATAATATGCGGGCGAGGTTACTGCTTTCATACTCCTCTAATTTTGCCGCCATGGTATTAAAGGATGCGGCCAACTCACCAAACTCATCGTGTTGCTTTAAGTGTATGCGGCTTTTATAGTTTTTATTGGCGATATCTGTTATGCCTTTTAAAAGCGTTTTTATAGGATTTGCTATAACAGACGGGAAGTTTACTACAAACGTAAAACTGATGATAGCAATAACAGTGAAAATGATGGTAAGCCAAATGGCGGCATCCTTAGCATTGCTTTGGGCAACTCCGTTCTTGCGAACGATGGCTTGCTGGTTAAGTGTTTCAATGCTGTATATACTCCTGCGTATGGCTGCGTATTGTGTTGAGTCTGATAAATTGCTTTTCAATATAGTAAAATGAGTGCGGAGGTTTTGGGTGGCAACATTTTCGCCCGGCTCGGTAATATTGCGTTCCTGTAATACCAGGTTTTTTTCAAAGTTGCCCAGCGACGTATCGTTTGTGCGTAAATCCTCCAGCGCATTAAGCATATTGCTGCAGTATAAAAGCGTTTCCTGGTTATTCTTTAATATTTTATTGGCGTCACTGCTTAACCGCTGTATATAGTACATGGAAATTGTGCCGAACGACATTGTAAGCACAAACAAAAAGGCAAGCCCAAGTGCCAGTTTATTCTTAAGTTTCATACTAACCGCGTATTACGGTATTTATTTACGAAAGTATTACCAAATCAATCTCCCACGTGCTCAGTTTCTTCAGCAACTCATTAAATATAGCTGTTCTTAAAATAATCTTCACCAGTGACAGGTGGGGTTTACCAATGCACAAAGTTGTAATCTTATTTTCATCAGCCGCTTCCAAAATACCTTTGCCCACGTTGGCATTTTTTACCCGCAGTACATCTGCACCCATTTCCGTCGCCAATTTAAAATTGTTAATCAGGTGGCGCTGCGCCGCAAGGCCAATTTTATCCGCGCTTTCTTTGGGGGTTTGTACATATAAAACAAACCATTTTGCATTGTAATACGTGGCCAACCTTGCTGTTTTGCGTATAACATTCCGTGCAATTTCGTGGTTACTGCTTATGCAGCACATCAGCCGTTCCTGCCTGGTTTGTACATTGCGTGGTATTTCTGATTCTATTTTACGCTCCACCTGCGATGCTACTTCCTTCAGCGCCAACTCCCTTAACTGCAGAATTTTCTCCGGCTGAAAGAAATTGTTTAGTGCAAACTGTATTTTTTCCGGGGCATATATGCGGCCTTCTTTTAAGCGAGTAATCAGTTCATCCGCGGTTAGGTCAATATTAACCACCTCATCTGCCATCCGCAGTATGTTATCAGGTACCCGTTCGGTCACCTCAATACCAGTTATCTCTTTCACATCTCCATTAAGGCTTTCAATATGCTGAATATTAACAGCGCTTATTACATTAATACCTGCTTCCAGTATATCATTTACATCTTGCCATCTTTTTGCATTCTTGCTGCCTTCAATATTGGTATGCGCCAGTTCATCAACAACAACAATTTCCGGCCTCAGGTGTAAAATGGCCGGTACGTCAAGTTCTTCCAGTTCTTTTCCTTTATAAAAAAGCCTTCTGCGTGGTATAACGGGCAGCCCATTCAGCAACGCTTCCGTTTCTTTACGCCCATGCGTTTCCACATAACCAATTTTTACATCAATACCATTACGTAACAACGTTTGTGCTTCCTGAAGCATGCGGTATGTTTTGCCCACCCCCGCACTCATACCGATATATATTTTAAACTTACCCCGCCTTGACTGGCGGATAAGTTCCATAAAATGCTGAACACTATTTTCTTTTTCCAATGGCATATTTATTTATTGAACCAGCTGCGGTAACACTGACCGAACTTTACTTGCCACGCTCGCTTCGTCGCTTTGTTCTTTACCCGGCAAAGTTTATTAATATTGCTGTTAAGGCTGCGAAAAAGAATGCTGGTTTACTATACACGCCAGCCACGTTTCAGCTTCGGCAATATTTATTGTAACCGTTATTTTAGTTCATCCAGTGCAATATTCAGCTTTAGAACATTTATTTTTCCTGTTCCAAAAATACCCAGCAAGGGTTTTTCAATGTTCGCGTCTATCAATGTCTTTATTTTATGTTCATCCACTTTTCTCACAGAAGCAATTCGCTTTACCTGGATATTTGCCGCTTGCACGGAAATGTCCGGGTCTTCGCCGCTGCCTGAGGCGGTCACCAGGTCGGAGGGAATGTCTTCTTTCTTTACCCCGGGGTTATGCGCCAAAAAGGTGTCAATCCTTTCCCGCACCTGTTGCAGGTATTCGGGGTTAGACGGCCCTTTGTTGCTGCCACCGCTGCCTGCAGCATTATAACCCACGGCTGAAGGGCGGCTCCAGAAATATTTGTCCTGCGTAAAGCTTTGGCCTATAAGCTTAAAGCCAATTATTTTATTGTTTACGATAACAGTTTCTCCTTTTCCTTTGGCAGGGGCTGCCTGCGCAACGCCATAAATAATTAAGGTGTATATACCGCAGAAGAAAATAAGGCACGCTATAGTGAGGCGTATAGCCGGTAAAATATGTTGTTTCATTTTTCTACATTTTAATAAATTAAAACCACACAGACACTATCAAATCAATCAGCTTAATACCAATAAAAGGCACCAATATGCCACCCAGGCCATATATCAGCAAATTTCTTCTCAGTAAAGCGCTTGCACCAATGGGTTTATAAGCCACACCTTTTAATGCCAGCGGTATTAGCAGCGGAATAATGATGGCATTGAAGATTATAGCAGATAATATTGCGCTTTCCGGGCTATGCAGCCTCATTATGTTTAACCCCTGCAAAGCTGGTACTGATGCAATAAATAGTGCCGGCACAATGGCAAAATATTTTGCAACGTCGTTGGCTATAGAGAAGGTAGTAAGCGTACCTCTTGTCATCAGTAACTGCTTGCCTATTTCCACTATCTCAATAAGCTTTGTGGGGTCGTTATCAAGGTCAACCATGTTACCGGCTTCTTTGGCAGCCTGTGTTCCGCTGTTCATGGCAACGCCAACATCTGCCTGTGCAAGTGCAGGTGCATCGTTTGTACCGTCACCCATCATTGCTACGAGTTTGCCGCTGTTTTGTTCCTGCCGTATATATTTCATTTTATCTTCCGGCTTTGCCTCAGCAATAAAATCATCCACGCCGGCTTTTTCTGCTATGTATTTTGCCGTTAAAGGGTTATCACCTGTTACCATTACTGTTTTTACACCCATTTTTCGCAGGCGGTCAAAACGTTCCTGTATGCCCGGTTTAATAATATCCTGCAATTCAATAACACCTAATACAGCGTTGTTTTTGCTAACCACAAGAGGAGTGCCGCCGTTGGAGGAAATGATTTTAACCCTGTCTGCAATTTCACTAGGGAAATGATTGCCCGCCTTTATTACCATATTCCTTATTGCATCAACAGCGCCTTTACGAATTTTTAACCCTTCCATATCAATACCGCTGCTTCTTGTTTCGGCAGTAAACTGTATAAATTTTACCGGGTCTTTTTGCAGGGCAGGCACTTTTATACCCTTTTCATTAGCCAATTCTACAATTGACTTTCCTTCAGGTGTTTCATCTGCCAGCGAAGCAAGCACGCAGGCTTCCATAAAGATATTGATGTCTATATCCTTATCCGGCCAGAAATTGGTGGCTTTGCGGTTGCCTATGGTAATGGTGCCGGTTTTATCAAGCAGCAAAGTATCTATATCGCCGGCGGTTTCTACTGCTTTACCGCTTTTGGTAATTACGTTGGCGCGCAACGCCCTGTCCATACCTGCAATGCCAATGGCGCTTAGCAAACCACCGATTGTGGTAGGTATAAGGCATACAAACAATGATATAAATGCCGCTATGGTAATAGGGGTATTTGCATAATCGCCAAAAGGCTTAAGTGTTACGCACACAATGATGAATATGATAGTGAACCCCGCCAGCAAAATGGTTAAAGCTATTTCATTAGGCGTTTTTTGACGTGAAGCACCTTCTACCAGCGCTATCATTTTATCTAAAAAGCTTTCGCCTTGCTCGGTAGTTACCCGCACTTTAATATGGTCGCTTAATACTTTTGTACCCCCCGTAACTGATGATTTATCACCGCCGGCCTCGCGGATTACAGGCGCGGATTCACCCGTGATGGCGCTTTCATCAATAGTCGCTATACCCTGTACAATTTCTCCGTCCATGGGGATGATGTCACCCGCATCGCAAAGAAAATAGTCTCCTTTCTGCAGTTGGGAGGATGGAACTACTCTTATTTCGTTAGTAAATATTTCTCCCACCAAAAAGACCTTTTTTGCGGGTGTATCCTGCCTTGTTTTGCGCAAACTGTCAGCCTGGGCCTTGCCTCGTGCTTCCGCAATAGCTTCAGCAAAATTGGCAAATAACACAGTTAACAGGAGGATGAGAAATATGAGTAAGTTGTAAACAAGGCTGCCCTGGCTCTTTTCGCCGCGCAGTACCCAAATACAAACCGCAAACATAATGGCTGTGCCAATCTCCACGGTAAACATTACCGGGTTGCGTGCCATAATGCGCGGGTTAAGTTTTATGAACGATTGCTTTAACGCTTCTTTTACCAGTGAAGCTTCGAACAATTTATTTTTGCCAGTGTGTTTTGACATTATTGTAAAATTTTATCCTTTCGGGAGATGCAGTTTATTATTTCATTCCAAAATATTCAGCTAACGGCCCTAATGCCAGCGCGGGAAAGAAGCTTAGCGCCACTACAATAGCAATTACTGCAAATACCATTATGCCGAATGTGCCCGTATCTGTTTTAAGCGTGCCGGCGCTTTCAGGTATATACTTCTTTTTAGCCAATATTCCGGCAATCGCCACAGGACCTATTATTGGCAGGTAGCGCCCCAAAAGCATAACTATGCCGCAGGTAATATTCCAAAAGGGTACGCCGTCACCCAACCCTTCAAAGCCGCTTCCGTTATTGGCGGAAGCCGAAGTGTATTCATATAACATTTCCGAAAACCCGTGGTAGCCCGGGTTATTCAGCCATCCTGCGTATGTTTTCGGGTTACCTGCATACAGGTGCGATGACATTGCAGTGAAAGCAAGGATAAGGAAGGTATGCAGCAATGCTATAATGGTGGCTATCTTCATTTCCTTCGCCTCTATCTTCTTACCTAAAAACTCCGGCGTGCGGCCAACCATTAACCCGGAAATAAAAACTGCTATGATGATGTAGATATAAAAATTTAAAAAGCCCACGCCCACACCGCCGTAAAATGAGTTTACCATCATACCCAATAGTGCAAACATGCCTGTAAGCGGTGTAAAGCTGTCGTGCATGGCGTTTACTGAACCATTTGATGTTACTGTTGTACTTATGCCCCAATAGGCAGAAGCGGCCGGGCCAAAACGAACTTCTTTCCCTTCCATACTGCCAAGCGGTTGTGTAATACCCATTTTAGCGATAGCGGGGTTGCCATGCATTTCGTTATATATTGAGGGAATAACAAACAGCATAAACCCAAGTGTCATCACCCCGAATATTATCCAGGCAAGCCTGTTCTTCTTTAACATATACCCCATAGTAAACAACAAGGCAATTGGTATGAGAATAATACAAATGCACTCAACCATATTGGTAAAATAATTGGGGTTTTCAAATGGTACTGATGAGTTGGCGCCAAAATAACCGCCCCCATTGGTGCCTATTTGCTTTATTGCAATCATGGCTGCTGCGGGGCCGCGGCTTACATTTACCGTATCGCCCTGCATGCTTATGTATTGTGCCTTGCCTTCAAAATTCATTGGCACACCATTAAATACCAGGATGATGGCAATTACTATTGCCAGGGGTAATAAAACCCTGGTACATGATTTTACAAAATAGTTGTAAAAGTTACCAAGCTTGTCAGTAGTTTTCTCCTTCATCGCCCTGAACACAATAATGCAGGCAGCAATGCCGGTGCCGGCGCTTACAAACTGGAACAATTGCAATACAAGCTGCCCAATATATGAAACGCCTGTTTCGCCTGAATAGTGTTGCAGGTTGGTGTTTGATACAAAGCTTACTGTAGTATTAAAAGCAAGGTCTGCGCTCATGGATGGATTGCCGTCTGGGTTAAGCGGCAACCAACCCATGTTCATTAGCATAAGCATTGAAAATAAGAACCAAACAAGATTAATAGTAAGCATTGCAGCAAGGTTTTGCTGCCACGTCATTTCCTTACCTGGCTTTATGCCTCCCATCCTGAAAAATAATTTATCGAGAGGATTGAGTATTGGGTCTACCCATGTTTTTTCGCCTTCAAATACCTTAGCCATGTAGCGCCCGAGGGGAATTGCCAGCAGTACCATAATAACGAACATGGCTATAACGCCTGAAATTTCGCTGTTCATTGTAATTGTATTTTTAATAGCAGTTAAAATTTTTCCGGCTTTATTAATGCATAACACATATACAAAAACACCAGTATGGAGATTATAAATAGTATTGTCATGCTGTTTAAATTTTTTCGAACCAGTCAATTGATTTAAAAAATAGCGCGAAGCCAACCAGGCCAGAGAGAATAAGTAGTACTGTCATGTTATGATTGTTTGTGAATAACCGGTATGCCAAATGTGGTGCCGTGCAGGAGCGCTTGACACTAACTGATTGTATAAGTAAATGATTATAAATTACTTATGTAAATTATTTCCTGTCGCTGCGGTATGCAGCGCATAAAAAAAAGCCTTCCGTTTTGGAAGGCAGTATTTTCAAAATGAAAAACAGGGGAGTTATAATTTATATTCTTCTATTTTCCGGTACAAGGTAGTTAGTCCTATGTTAAGCAACTTTGCTGCTTCTGTTTTGTTACCGCCGGTATGGTTTAATACCCGTTGCATATGCAGCTTTTCAACACTGGCTAAAGAAAATGCTGAAAGCTGGTTGTTATTCGTGGGCCCTTCAGCGGCGTTTTGTAATTCTAACGGAAGGCTGTCAACAGTCAGCACATCGCTTTCTTCCAAAATAACAGCACGCTCAATTACATTTTTTAGTTCACGGATATTGCCTTTCCAGTAATGATTCTGCAGTGCCGCCACAAATGCAGGGGATATGTCTTTTAAAGGCTTGTTCGTTTTACGGGCAAAAGTACCAGCATAAAATTTTGCCAGCAATGGTATGTCATCTTTTCGCTCCCTTAGGGGAGGTAATTGAATAACAAACGCATTTAGCCGGTAATACAAATCTTCCCTGAACCGGCCGGTTTTAATTTCCTCTTCAAGGTTGCGGTTGGTTGCCGAAATAATACGTATATCTGTTTTTACCGGCTTTACATCACCCACTTTAATGAATTCATTAGTCTCCAGAACGCGGAGCAATTTGCTTTGCAGGTCAATGGGCATCTCACCAATTTCATCTAAAAACAAAGTGCCTTTATCCGCCTCTTCAATTAACCCCCGCTTATCTTTTATCGCCCCTGTAAATGCGCCTGCTTTGTGGCCAAATAATTCACTTTCAAGCAGTTCACGGCTAAAGGCGCTGCAATTGATAGCTACAAAATTGTTGGCGCTACGGTTGCTGTTATAGTGTATTGCCTGCGCGAAAACCTCCTTCCCGCTCCCGGTTTCTCCTGACAATAATACAGAAGCATCCGTAACCGAAACTTTTTCCGCAAGTTTAATAGCCTCTTTTATGGCTGGGGAAATACCAATGATACTATCGAATGAGTAGCGCTTGTCTAACTTTTCTTCTAAGGCGCGTATGCGCTTTTGTAAAGCTGCTTTTTCAGCGGCGCGGTTTAACAACGGCAGTATCCTGTCATTGTCATCCCCTTTGGTTATGTAATCAAAAGCGCCATTTTTAATGGCTTTTACACCATCGGCGATATTACCGTGTGCGGTTAACATAATCACCTCGCACAGGGGAAATTGTTTTTTTACTTCCAGGCAAAAATCTACGCCATTTCCATCGGGCAGCCGCACATCGCAGATTACTATATCCACCGCCTGCCGCTCTAACTTTTTTCGGGCACCCCGGGTATCGGCGGCCTGTAATACTTCGTACCCCTCTAAACCTATTATGCGGCCCAGGAGCGAACGTATTTTTTCCTCGTCATCAATAATTAAAACTGTGCTCACACCGGTATATTGAGCACCAAAAGTAAAGCATATAAATTTACCCTGCCGCCGGCCCATCAAAGCTGTGAAAAAGAACCAGTTAATTTGTGGTCATGTTTGCAGGCACTGCATCGCTGTTTAAGAATACCGTGGTTGTGGGGTAAGCAAACTGTATATTGTTTTTCTCAAACATTCTGAAAATGTCAAAATATATGGTTTGCTGCCTGTCCATATACAAGTTGTAATCTGAACTGAGCACGTAGTACACAAATTCAAAATTCAGGCTTGAATCTCCAAAACCTGAAAAATTTCCCCGGTCATATCGTACATCGGCTTGTTTTGCAATAATGTCTTTTACTATCTGGGGCACTCTTTTCAACGTATCGGCACTTGTTTGATAAGTAACGCCAATGGTAAAAACAACGCGCCGCTGCTCCATACGTTTATAATTATGCACACGTGAATCGGTTAGGTCTTTGTTGGAACATACAAGCTGTTCTCCGCCCAGTGTTCTCAGGCGCGTGGTTTTTATGCCGATATATTCCACTACTCCCATTTTATCATCCACAATAATAAAATCACCAATTTCAAAGGGGCGGTCGAAAATGATAACAAAATAACTGAAAAGGTCACCCAATATTGTTTGGGCTGCAAGCGCTATAGCAATACCGCCAATACCGAGGCCTGCAATAATGGTAGACACATTGTAACCAAGATTATCCAGCAAAAAAACTATACCCAGTATCCATATAACGGCCTTGACAATAATAAGTAACCCTTTTGACTGCCTTTGCTTTACATCGCCATCTTCCTGCTTTTGAAGGAATGCCAAAACGAAATATTGCAGCATTTTGATAATAATCATCAATATCAATAGCGTCATTACAATCATCATTGCCTTATGCAGGATATTGCCTGCTTTTACCGGGATTGTTAAAGAGGAGATGCCCGTGTAAACAACAAGAAAATACAAAAAGGGGATGACATTTTTTTTGAAAATGCTCACCGCAAAGTCATCAAACGTGCCTTTTGTTTTTTGTGACCATACGATAAGCTTTTTAAGGAGGAATTTTTTAAGTACGTATACAATGGCAAAGCCAGCAACTACAATAGCCAATGCTGTTACCCATGTTGTTAATGTGTTTCCTAAAAATTCAGTACTCCATAAATCTTTCATTGTATGATATTTAAAAATAAAGTAAGAGGCCGCAGCGGCACTTTCAGTATCTACAGATTAGCAATAACTTTGCCACTGATTTCGGTTTTGATGCAGCTTAGGGCAGCCAGAATGCAGTTGGGCTGTATGCGGGGTGAATTTAACAAAACAATTCGCCTGCTGTTATACGCTTGTTTCATGCATGCTTTTGCCTGAAACTATTACATCGTTAAAATGGTATGGTTCTACAGTAAGTACGCTCATTTTTGACGTTGGCAATATAAGGTCGTTAATCTGTACACCCGAGATGCCATTTATTTTTGACTGCTCATTCGGGTCAACAATAACCATGTCGGCCATTACAGATTTTGCAAATTGTAAAATTGCTTTACCAGTGCTTTTTCCCTTAATTATTTCATATTCCACAGGGTAATGGTACCTGTCAGCCAACGTGCGGTAGGTTTCAAGAAATACGGACGACCTGTTATTTTGGTTACCTTCTTTTTCTATTGCAACAAGATGCACACGCGGCCTGTGATTACGTGTTAATGATCTCAATAACTCGATTTTCCTTGTTGGTACAAATGTACTTACAGGGATGACCACAGATTTCATTGCATTGGGTAACCCCCCCGGCTTAACGGTTAATACAGGGCAGTTTGTGTGTGTTGATATTGAACTGGCATTAACTATTTTAAAAAAAGGAAACCAGTCGTGATTTTTACTTTTGCCAATTATAATAAGGTCGGGTTGTATTTTACCTGCGTGGCGAATGATGTACTTTTGCACAATATCGCCGGTAGTTATGTGAGTTGACACGCTTACATTTGGCAGTGATTTTTGGATGGTACGTTTTATATCATTCAGCTTACTCTGCGTTTTCTGCTGAAAATATCCCGGAGTGGATTGAGAGGTAACCGAAATGCCATGCATAAGGAAGGCTCCCGGTTGCGAGGTTAAACCCATGATATGTAAAAGATGAATTTCAGCATCAGCCGGGCCTGCAAGCCACATTGCCTTTTGTATCGCCACATCCGTATTGATACTAAAATCAACCGGCACCAATATGCTTGAAAAAGAAGTAGCCATAGATTTAAAAAATTGTTACACCGCAAAATATCGCTACGGAATTAATGCCTTGTTAAACGGGGATTAGAATTTAATTAGAAGCTAACCTTTAATAAATGGCTAATTTTGAAATTAATTGCAAGTTATATTATGGAAGAAAGAAAGATATTGATTGTTGAAGATGAGCAAAAGATAGCTGACACATTAAAGTTTGGTTTGTCTGAACACGGGTATCATGTAGAAGTTGCTTATGATGGAGAAATTGGCAGGCGTTTGTTTGATGCCCACACCTTTAACCTGGTTATACTGGATGTAAACCTGCCGGGTATGAACGGCTATGAACTTTGCAAATATATACGA
Organism: Chitinophagaceae bacterium; assembly: GCA_035550215.1. Lineage (GTDB taxonomy): Bacteria > Bacteroidota > Bacteroidia > Chitinophagales > Chitinophagaceae > JABDFW01. The sequence continues at coordinate 48,183 of DASZPM010000009.1, forward strand.
AGGCAAAATGCGGGCATACTGGTAATTATGCTAACCTCAATGAGTACGCTGGATGACAAAATAGAAGGCTATGATGCGGGGGCGGATGATTATATTGTAAAACCGTTTGAATTTAAGGAGTTACTGCTCAAAATGCGCGTATTGTTAAAAAGAACAATGAAGCAACAACTGCCTTCGGGAAATTTTCTTAAAGCAGGAGACCTTGAACTGAATCTTGACAGTATGGAGGTAAGACGAAGCGGAAAATTAATAAGCCTTACAGCAAAAGAACTGCAGTTGCTTGAATACCTGCTGCGTAATAAAAACCGTGTGGTTTCCAGGGCCGACATTGCAGTAAATGTTTGGGATACATCTTTTGATACCAATACAAATGTTATTGATGTGTATATAAACTACCTGAGGAATAAAATTGATAAGCCATTTGCAGAGAAACTGATACAAACGCAGGTAGGTCTCGGGTATATTTTGAAAGAAACAACTTACTGATGCCGGTTAGAATAAGGGTTACCATATATTTTGCAGTAATAGGGTTTGTGATACTCTCGCTGGTATGTACGGGTGTATACTATTTTTCATATGCCAACAGGGAAAAAAATTTTAATATACGCCTTACAAACCGCGCTGTTACAACCGCGCATTTCCTGGTACAGACGGAAACATTTAATAACGACCTTATTCAAAAAATTGACGCTGCAACAGCCGTGTCAATGACGGATAAAACAACGCAGGCGTACGACCTTGAAGACAGGTGTATTTACGCATATTCCGACCAGCCGGGTGACACAATACCGGTAACTAAAGACATACTGGATGAAGCAAAGTTGAAAACATACGTTTATTTCAGCGCGGGTAACAGGGATGCCCTGGCCTATCATCATGTTGATAAAAATAACCGGGTAGTAATTATAACTGCGGCTTACGATGCTGACGGGAAACGAAACCTGGGGCAGTTAAAATTCATTTTATGGATTTGTTTTGTTGGGGGAATTATGGTAACAGTAGCCGGCGGTTATTTTTTTTCCTCCGGGTTATTAAGGCCTATCCGTAACATTGCCGATGAATTAAATGAAATTTCAGCGCAAAGCCTTACTACGAGGCTGCCAACAAGCTCTAATAAGGATGAGTGGAATTATCTAACCCGTACATTGAATGAACTGCTTGACAGGCTTGAAGAAAGCTTTCACATACAGGCAAGATTTATTGCCAACGCCTCGCATGAATTATCAACGCCGTTAACATCGGTGTCAAGCCAGCTTGAAGTATCCCTGCAGAAGGAGAGGAGCGCGGAGGAATACCGAAGAATTATGCAATCGGTATTGCATGATGTACGGCACCTTAGCAAGCTAACGCAAACCTTGCTGGCCTTTGCAAAAGCGTCAGGCAACGCAGGCGGCCTTGAAATCAATCTTGTAAGAATTGACGAAATATTACTGAGAATGCCGGGCGAGATGACGAAAATAAATAAAGGATATACTGTTAAGCTTGATTTTGACAACCTGCCCGAAGAAGATGAAAAACTTCTTGTATTAGGCAATGAAGATTTGCTGTTAAGTGCGATACGGAATATTGTTTTAAATGCCTGCAAATATTCTGCCGATCACACAGCGATGTTAAAATTATCGGTTAAGGGGGATGTTATTTCTGTAGAAATAGCCGACAAAGGCAAGGGGATACCACCAGAAGCAATACAAAATATTTTTCAACCTTTTTACAGGGTGGATGATAACCAATCTGAAGCAGGCTTTGGGCTTGGCCTGTCACTTGCAAGCCGCATTATTAAATTGCAAAGAGGAAAGATACTTGTTAATTCGGCCGTTAATACCGGTACAACATTTACCATTCAGCTTCCTGTTGCCGGCACTAAATAAAGTTGTTACTATAATTGTTAATAATATCACATCATTTGCGCTCTAATCCAATTCTAATGCTCCATTAATTAGCCCTTAATCCAATAGTTACTTATTGCCGGTAAACAGTATTGATGAAATTATTTTTTACATGTGCCTTTTTTTTATTGGTAAGTATAGATTTAGCAGCGCAAAGTAAAACAGGCGATTTTGGGGGAAGTACACTTGTTAAGATAACAGGTATTATTACCGATAGCACAACACAAAAGGGCATTGCCGGAGCAACCGTTAAGGTAGAGGCGGATGGCATACAGAGGACTATTGTGTCAAATGGAACAGGCGCGTTTGCTATTTCAAATATTCCATTCCGTAAAAAATATACCTTCTCTGTTTCAGCATTAGGATACAAGGCAGACTCATCAGAAATTTTAATGCCGGCAGGCGCTCAAAAGCAAAGCCTTGTAAATAAAAACCTTGGGGCAATAAAATTACTGCAATCCCGAAACACTCTTGCAACGGTTGTGGTACGGGGAACTTCGGCACCTGCTATGCAATTTGGTATTGACAGGAAAATATTTAATGTGGAGAAAAACATAACTGCGCAGGGCGGCACTGCTGTTGATGTAATGAAAAATATTCCGTCACTGTCAGTTGATGTAGATGGTAACGTGCAAATGCGTAACAGCACACCACAAATATTAATAGATGGAAGGCCTACAATATTAACGCTTGACCAGGTGCCGGCTGACGACATTGAGAGAGTTGAACTTGTTACCAACCCTTCAGCAAAATATGATGCTTCAAGCGCCGGTGGCATTATAAACATTGTAATGAAGAAAAATAAAAGAGTTGGCTTGAACGGTATAGCCTCAGCAGGCGTGGGTACACCGGGTGTGTTAAATGGCAACCTTAACCTGAACATCCGCCAAACAAAATTTAATTTTTTTGTATCCGGAAATTACCGCAGAACAGGCGGAAAAATTACCGAAAAAACATACCGCGAAAACCGGGACAGTGGCATTACAACAGATTATTTTAACCAGGTATCACACAATGACCGCATTAGAAACTCTCACTCAATACGGTTTGGCGCTGATTATTTTTTAGATGACAAGAACACTATTTCTTTTACACAAAACTTTAATACGGGACAATTTAATAATAATGAAACCCAATACCAGCAGTATCTTGACAAACAGAATGTGCTGCAGCACACAGGATTGTTAACCACCACAGGTAATGGAACATTTAACAGGAGCAGCAGCCGGCTTAGCTTTGAGCACAAATTAGGTGATGGCCCTGATAACAAGCTTACTGCGGATATTACCTATAATAGTGGCAATAACAGTAATCAATCACGCATATTTAATAATTTTTATAACCTGGACGGAACACCTTACAGCCCGTCAACACAGGTGTACAACGATGGAACCGGTAATAATTACCAGGTTACCGGGCAGGTAGATTATTCCAAAAAAACAGGCGACAAGCGAATTGAATTTGGCGTAAGAACTTTTTATAATAACAGCGAAAGTAACTTTGGCACTTATGCCATCGACCATTTAAATAATGCCACGAAGCTGCCTTTGAGCAACGACACTAAGTACACTGAGCATGTTAATGCGGGTTATTTTAATTACGCCAATAAATGGAAGTCGATTACATACCAGGCGGGGCTACGTGTTGAATTATCAAAGTTTGATGGAACGTTGTTAGACAGTAATGCACACTTCGGCTATAAATTCCCGGATGGGTTTAAAAACCTTGGGTATGCAATATTCCCAAGCATATTTATTACTAAAGAGATAAGTGAAAACCAGGATATACAGTTTAATTATTCCAAACGAATCAGGCGGCCCAGGTTTTGGGAGATAAACCCGTTTGTGGATATAAATGACCCTTTGAATATACGCAGAGGTAACCAGGCCCTTAAACCAGAATATACAAATTCATTTGAACTAAACTATTTTAACACCTTTCCTGAAAATAAGGGAAGTTTTCTTGCTGTTGTTTATTTTAAAAACAATGTTGGTGATATTACGCAATACAGTGATACAATTTCTACCGAATTGTTTAAACAACTTAATAATGCCGCGGTATCTCCCGATGCCATCTTGAACACATTTATTAATGCAGGTTACACCAACCGGATGGGGGCAGAGTTTACGTTGCAGCGTAAACTTACCCAGCAACTGGATTTTATGTATGATGCGGATTTTCAATATCGCACCACACATGCAAATGTTAATGGCATAAACTTAAACAGCAATGGGTTTAATTTTCAAACAAAGCTTATAACAAACTATAATATAACTAATTCATCAAGCAAGTTGTTTAACAACCTCAGTTTTCAACTAGTAGCTGATTATGAAGGGCCGCGCGTTATACCACAGGGGCGTATAAAAGCGCAATTTGTTTCAGACTTCGCCATGCGAAAGGAATTTTTGAAAAATAAAGCAGCATCACTCTCATTTAGCGTTAATGATATACTTAATACGCGGAAATTCGGGACAATATATGACACTGAACAATTTTACCAGGACTCTTACCGCCGCTGGAGCCCGCGAACTTTCCGCATAACATTCAGCTATAAATTCGGCGACTCCGGTTTCGACCTTTTCAAAAAAAGAAATAACAACGATAGCAGCAACCCGCTTAGAAACAGCGATGAGGAGCAGGGTGGCGCATCGGCGGTAATGTAATAAGTTGCTTAATGTAATTTACGAAATGCGTTATTGAACACGCTACCGGGCTCTTAATAAAATTCTAATCTGCCTTTAATTACAGCTTAATATTAGCAGGGCATATTTGCCATATATGTTAAATAAGATTGCAATTATTGGAAGTGGAAGCTGGGCTACTGCGTTGGTTAAAATTTTCTCTGAAAGCGGCGTTACGGTGAATTGGCTTATACGTACAGAAGAACAGGCAAAATATATACGCCTGAATGGAAAGAACCCCCGTTACCTTACAAATGCTGAATTAAATCTTGAATACATAGTGCCTGTGAGTGCGGAAGAAGATGTGTTGAAAGATGCGCAGCTTGTGCTATTTGCAGTGCCGTCAGCATATTTGGCGCCGGCAGTTGCAAACATTGACAAAGATTTGTTGTTAAACAAACAGCTTGCAGTTTCGATAAAGGGTTTTATACCTGGTACAGGCTACATACCAAGTATTTTTTTGAGGCATCATTTAAACCGGCCGGAAAATGTAATGGTATTAAGTGGCCCTTGTCATGCTGAAGAAATTGCTTTACGCAGGAACACTTATTTAACCATAGCCGGTGAAGAGCCGGATTGGGTACAAACAGTATCGTGCAGTTTAAATGTTGGCTATGTAAAAACCATTACTAATACAGACCCTGTAGGAATAGAATTTGTGGCGATATTAAAAAATATCATTGCTATTGCAACAGGCATTGCTCATGGGCTGAATTATGGCGACAATTTCCAGGCTGTGCTGGTATCAAACGCCATGCGGGAAATAGATGTTTTTTTGAAAGAAATATACCCGGGCAAAAGAGACCTTTTTGATTCGGCCTATTTTGGTGATATGCTGGTAACAGCTTATTCTGATTACAGCCGAAACAGAACATTAGGAAAACTTATTGGCAGGGGCATACAGGTGCACCATTGCCTGCAATTGATGGGTATGGTAGCCGAGGGCTTTAATGCCTCAAAGGAACTGGAACCACTGTTAAAAAAATTGTCTCTTTCGTTGCCGGTTATCAATAGTGCCCACCGCATACTACACCAGCATGCCAACCCATTTCATGAATTTAAACTGCTGGAACAAAATTTACGATAATTAAAATATTATACTCATGTTAATAGCTACAGACTTAGATGGAACTTTTTTAGGAGGCAAAAGCCTGCATAAGCAGGATTTATACCGGCTTATCCGTAACGATAAATCCATCCGCCTCGTATTTGTAACGGGCAGGGGGCTTGAAACTGTTATACCCTTGTTGAATGATCCTATCATCCCTAATCCCGATTACATAATATGCGACGTAGGCGCAACAGTTGTAAATGGCCATACACTTGAGCCTGTTGAAGAAATACAGGGTGAGATAGAAAAAAACTGGCCCGGGAGTTTTAAAGTAATTGAACACTTTAACGATTTGAGCCTTGAGTACCAGGCTGTACCACAGCAACGCCGTTGTTCGTTTTACGTTAATGATGAAAAAATGGTAGAAGAGGTAAAAAAACGCGCTGCAGACTTATCGTGTGACGTTATATATTCCGTGAATAAATTTCTCGATATACTGCCTAAAGGCGTAAACAAGGGTACTACTCTTGCAAATCTTATTAAGTACCTGAAAGAAGATGCTGACGATGTACTGGTTGCTGGTGACACTTTGAACGATTTGGAAATGTTTACGCGTGGATTTAAGGGTGTGGTTGTTGGTAATTCCGAACAAAAGCTGATTAAGAAGACCAGCGAAATTGCAGGTGTTTATAACGCCAAAGCTGAAGGCGCAGGCGGAATAATTGAGGCCTTAAAAAACTTTGCGCAATTTAAAAAATACCTTCCCAAGACGGGGAACGTAAGGGCAGAGGATGATACGGAATCATCGCAACTGGTAATGATGTACCACAGGCTTCCTTATGATAAAAGGGAGATTAATGGTAAAACAGAATTTGTTACACCCAAAAGCCCCAATGGCATTATACCTACTTTAAAAGGTTATTTCGCCAACGGCAGACCCGGCGTATGGATAGCGTGGGAGGAGGTTGCAAAGAGCGGTGAAAACCTGAGAAATATTTACATAGATAAAAAGAACTATCCCAACCTGATGGCCTCACGAATAGGCCTAACAAAAAAAGAAATTGAAATATTTTACAAGTCATTCTCCAAGGAAGCTTTTTGGCCAACAATATTTTCCTTTATCGACAAGGTGAAATTTAATCACCACCATTGGGAGCACTTTGTTGCTATAAACAGGTTGTTTGCAGAAAAAGCCTCTGAACAGGCAGACCATGGCGCCATGGTATGGATACACGATTATAATTTATGGATGGTGCCTGGTATTTTAAGGCAGCTAAGGCCTGATGTTAAAATTGGCTTTTTCCATCATACATCGTTCCCTCCTGCAAATACTTTCAATATTTTGCCGTGGCGAAGAGAAATTATAGGCAGCCTGCTGCAATGTGACTACATTGGCTTTCATATACCGCGTTATGTTGAAAATTTTATGGATGTTGTTAAAAGCCTTTCGCCAGTTACGGTGTTGGGTATTACAGAATGTGCACCAAGATTTTTAACCTATAGTACCGCGCTGGGTGTTGAAAAAATGACGACAGCTATTGATACGGGAAGGCGCATTGTGAAATTAGGCGCAAACCCCGTTGGAATTAATGTTGACTATATAAAACAACTTATGCAACGCAATACAATGCGTAATAAGGTTGATGTGATGCGGAAGAACATAGGCGATAAAAAAATGATTTTAAGCGTGGAACGCCTTGATTATGTAAAAGGGCCGCTGGAAAAAGTGCTTGCATTTGAGCAGTTTTTAGATGAATATCCTGAGTTTCATGGCAAGGTTGAATTAGTAAATATTTGTACGCCTCCGGCAGATGGTATGAAAATTTATGAAAAAATTCAACATGACCTGGAGCATGCGGTGGGACGTCTAAATGGTAAGTATGCTAACCTTAACTGGGTGCCTGTACGACTGTTTTTCCGCTCGTTGCCGTTTGAAGAGGTGATAGCCTATTATGCTGCCGCTGACATTGCGTGGATAACGCCATTACGCGATGGACTGAACCTTGTGGCGAAAGAGTATGTTGCCGTACAGGGCCAGTTGCCCGCCGCCAAAGGTGTTTTAATCCTGTCGGAGTTTGCGGGTGCTGCCGTTGAATTGCCGTATGCAATTCTTACCAACCCCTATGATACACGTTCTTTAAAAGAGGGGCTGTTGCAGGCATTAACACTGGCTGACGAGGATAAACAACTGCGCATACAGCGTTTATGCGAACAAGTTGAATACTATGACATAAATTTTTGGGCGGACGACTTTTTGAAGAACCTGACAACCGATAACATACAGGACTTTTCAGTAAACATCATTCACTCCTGGAAAAATAGCGTAGTAAAAGAAGAACTAGCTATATAGTTTTTCCATTCCTTTGACGATAATTGCCAACACAGGTAATATACTTTGTTAAACAAGGTGTATTGCCTGTTTTTATCTGCCCTGCCCAGGTATTTATATTGTGTACCTTAGTGTTCCGCTTACCGGTCCCGGGTCTTTTTTAGCGCCTCAAAACCTGAGATTACATCAAACAGTTCTTCGTCAATACTATTTTGCCTAAATAACTGGTATTCCTGGTTAATGTCATCAAGCATATCGCTAATATTTTTTTCGGCGCGTTGCATGGCTGCAAGCCTGCTGCTGTTCTCGCTGGCCAGCGACTCCGCGCAGGCTTTAAAAAGGGATACAAAAAGGTATTCGCTTATTAAAGCAGACAAGGTTACCCTTACATTCCCGGTTATACCCGGCAGGTTATTTGTTGGCCAGCCGCGTTTTGACACGGCTTTTTCCCATTGTTCGTCAAGCGGCAACAGCCTTTGCATTTTTGGCTCGTAGGTGTTTCCCGGTAAAGGCGTGTTATAGAATATGAAAATCTCTTTTGGCCGCCCTTCCTGGTACTGGCCAATTTTAATTAAAATTTCTCCCACAAGCCCGGCAATTGCATTTACTGAATTTGGTACAGTAAATAATGCAGTGCTGTTAAGCTCAGCATCTGTAATCCTTGTATTCATCCGTTCCCCAACTGTCCAGATTTCTTTTTTGCCAGCCCTGTTGCCCAGAACTTGTTTTGCGTAACCGGCAAGGGATTCATTAAAATTTCCCACCAGCCCCTGGTCGCTGCCAAAAACTACGGCACAAATTATTTTATCACTATTCGGGACAGGTACGGTATTAGCATTTGTAACTGCATATTGATTAGTAAACCATGCCTGTATACCTAATAATACAGTATGATAATAATCTTTTAATGCAATTACAGACTGCTCATACTGCCCTATGTTTGCAGCGGCGATTGCCTTCATTGTACTGACGACTGACTGAAGTTCAGCGGCGGTATCCTTTTTTGACTGCAGGCTTTCCAGCGTATCACTCATCGGCTTCCACTTTAGACTGTGATAAACTTTGGCTGAATGAATTAAGGGTTTGAAAAGCTATATCTATAATAACTTTTTTATCTGCGTCATTTAACAGGTCCTTCGATAAAAGCCTGTTTGTAACCACTGCAGGTATTAAACCAATAGCTTTTCGTAATAATGCTTCTGCCTGCCGCATTTTATGTAAGGGAATATTATCAAACAACCCGGCAGTTAGTGCAAGCAGTACTATCATTTGTTCGATAACCGGTACTGGTTGTAACTCAGCCTGCTTAAAACTTTCACGAATTCTTTTTCCATGTTCAATAATAGTTTTGGTATTGTCATCAAGGCGGGTTCCGAAGCGTGCAAATGTTTCAAGTTCTGTAAATTGGGCATAAGCAAGTTTTAAATTACCTGTTGCCGCACGATATGCCGGTAATTGGGCTTTGCCGCCTACGCGTGAAACAGATTTGCCGGCGTCTACAGCAGGCAAAACACCCAGTTCAAACAACTTTGGAGAAAGATAAATTTGTCCGTCGGTAATTGAAATAAGATTCGTGGGGATATAGGCCGAAATGTTTTGCGCTTCTGTTTCTATCACGGGTAATGCTGTTAATGAGCCTCCTCCAAGGTTTTCAGCCAGGTGGGTTGCCCTTTCAAGCAGGCGGGAATGAATATAAAATATATCCCCGGGAAATGCTTCCCGGCCCGGCGGTCTTCGCAGCAGTAAAGACAGCTCCCTGTACGCCCGTGCATGTTGGGTAAGGTCATCATATATAATCAAAACGTCTTTACCATGCTCCATAAAATATTCAGCAATGCTTGTAGCCGCGTAAGGGGCTATGTATTGCAAACCTGGTGCATCGTTGCCCTCTGCAACCAATATAATGGTATATTGCATTGCCTGGTTTTCATTCAGCCTTGCCATTACTTTTGCAACGGATGATGCTCTTTGGCCAATAGCACAATAAATGCATATTATATTCTTGCCCCGCTGGTTAAGTATTGTGTCAACAGCAATACTTGTTTTACCGGTTTGCCTGTCGCCCATTATTAACTGTCGTTGCCCGCGGCCAACCGGCACCAGTGCGTCAATTATTTTTATGCCGGTTTGTAACGGCTCGGTAACGGGCGCCCTGCTCATAATAGGTGGTGCCGGGCGTTCAACTGGCATACGGTTGCTAAAAGCAACCGGGCCTTTGCCGTCAAGGGGATCGCCCAGTGGGTTAATAATACGCCCGGTCAACGCGTCGCCAACGGGTACATCCATAACTCTGCCCGTACGTTTTACTTCATCACCTGTACGCAGTTGTTGTGTGTCGCCCAATAGCACAACGCCAATTTCTTCTTCATTAAGCTGAAAGGCAATTCCGTATAAATTTCCGGGAAACTTTAGCAATTCCGAGTACCCTGCACCGGGCAGACCGGACACCCTGGCAATACCTGGTGATAAGCCCGTTACTTTTCCTGTCTCAACTGGTTTAAATGCCGGAATATATTCTTCTCTTGAGTGCTGCAGGTAGCTAAACGTATCTTTTATAGTTGAATCAAGTCCTGCTGGTAACATGTATTTATCGTTTATTGGTTAAACAATAAGCTATCAATATTTTTTTGCATTGAATCAAGATAGTCGCTTATGCTCCAGCTTAATTTATAATCGCCGGTACTTATCTCTATGCCACTTATAATACCCGGTGCGGTTTCAAACTGAAGATGCACAGTTGTATTGCTTATTTTGTTAATAGCCTGTTCTATATTGTTACGTAACATTGCAGGTAATTCAAATGCGGTTTTTACAACAGCAATGGTTCCAGCTGATTGAAGAGAGGTCCAAAACTGTTCTTTTTCACCGGCAGATAAGTTATTAAGCTTTGCGATAAAAATATTTACTACTTCTGCTTCAAGTCGTACAGAAGCAAGGTCGTGCAAGGTTTTTGCTGCTATTGCAAATGCTTCTTCCTGCATTTGCTGCCTAAGTTCAGCATTAATGTTTTGCTGTTCAGACTGCAGTGATTCCTGTAGTTTCACCCGCAATGCTATTGCTTCACTTCTCGCATCGTTTAGCAGTTTTTGCCGGCTGGTCTCCGCGTCGTTAGCTATTTCGGCTAATTTGTCATTTCGCTGCTTTTCGAATGCTTCATTTTTTTGCACAAACTCAGTGCGTTCCTTGCTGGCTTCATTCATTTTCCTCTCGGCTTCCTGTATTTGAGCAGCAATTTTTTTGTCTCTCGCGTCAATAGCATCAAGTACAGGCTTATACAAAAAACGTTTTAAAAGCCAGGCTAGAATTAAGAAATTAATTATTTGTGCTATAACAGTAAACCAGTCTACCTGCATCGGTAATAATTTATTTTGCTATAAAATGATTCCAGAACGGGTTTGCGAAAATTAATATCATCGAAACAACAAAGCAATAAATAGCTGTTGATTCAATCATCGCCAACCCTACAAACAGTGTGCGTGTAATAGTTGGCGCTGCATCTGGCTGTTGCGCAATAGAATTTAATGCTGATGACACCGATTTGCCTTCGCTTAAGGCAGGAGTCATGCAACCAATTCCCGTGGTAAGGCCAGCAACAATTATTGACGCGATTGCTACAAGTGTTGTATTATCCATTTTTTAATTTTTTATGTTTTAAGTAATTGATTGATGTTTACTATCCTGGGTAGCGGCAGCTATATATACAGAAGCCAAAATGCTGAATATGTATGCCTGTACCATGCCGGTAAGTAACCCCAGCGCATTCATAACAACCGGGAAGAAGAATGGGGCTATGGTTAATAAAATTGATATAATTAAGCCGCCGCTCATTATATTGCCAAACAGCCTTATTGCAAGCGCCAGTGTGCGCGATATTTCACTGATTATATTAAAGGGCAGCATGATAAATGTGGGCTGAAGGTATGATTTGAGATACCCCTTTACACCGCTTTGTGCTATGCCAAAAAAAGGAACGGCAAGAAAAACACAGATGGCCAATGCGGCAGTAGTGGACAGTGAGCCGGTAGGTGGCTCGTACCATGGTAAAATAGTGCAAAGATTAGCTACCGCAATAAAAACAAACATTGTACCGATAAAGCCGATATATTTTTGCGGTTTTTCCAGGCCAACCTCCTTTATCTGGTTACTCATGCCTGTTACTAATATTTCAAGCACACTTTGCCAGCGGGAAATTTTGGTGGCTTTTTTAAGCTTTCGGGTAACAAGGTATGCCGTAAGCGATAGTACAATCATCAATGCCCATGTTGTTACAATGGTAAGATTGAGGTGTATGAAACCATGTTGCCAGAATACTTTTTGGTCTGGGCTAAGCCTCATGATTTTTCCTCCTGTATAATTTTCAATGATTCAGCAGAAGTTAACTTAACATAACGGATGCTAAAGAACCTTGCAGCAAGGAAACCAACCATGCATATTACCAGCCTGTGCCAATTGCCCTGGCTTACTATATAAAAACCGGTAAGCGCTATAAAAATTCGCAGAAAAAAACTGCCGAGCACCCACACTGCAGGTAACCTGGATGTAACGGCTTTTTTTGTTGTAAGCCACAAGCCGCCAAAAAATATTACGCCGATAATTGCACCCGCAAGCAACGCGACTGCTAAATAAATAATATCAGCCATTTTTATCCTCCTTTTTTTTATGCATTTCAGTATTTTCTTTAGCAACCCAGTTCCAGGCATTCCAGCACCCAGCCATTAAGCCGGCTATCAATAATGCCAGCGTCCAGGAGAAATGTGCAGGCCATTTCTTATCCAGCCATTTGCCCAGGGCAGCACCCAATAAAGAGGGCACCACTACAGACCAGCCAATCATTCCAAATAAGCCCATGCCAGACCATATACTGCGTTTATGAATTTTTTGAGCACGCAGCATCCGTGTTTCCTTTTCGGCTACTTCTTTACTGAACGATTGTTTATCGCCTGGCTGCACTTATTTATTTTTTAATTTTTCAAAACTTCTTATAAAGCCGCTTTCCAGTTTAGCCATTACAAAGTGCACGTTAACTTCCGTTTCATTAAGATGTTTCATTTGTTTTTCTACCATTTCGTGCAACTCTCCAAGCGGTGCATTACCCATGGCATTACGTACAGAAACCATTACTTGCCCACCTGTTTTAACTAATATGCCTTCATCTACGGCAATATATTGCTCACCTTCATCCACTGTCTCAAAAGTTAGTATACCCGGTACTAAAGCCGCTACACAATCAAGCCGCTGTGGCCATAGCCCAAATAATCCGCTACTTGTTTCTGCAACAATGCGTTGTACATTGCTTACTTCGGCAAAGACCCTGAAAGGAAGAAGAACTTTAAGGCTCATATGTATAGTTCCTAGTGCCATTTATTTATTTATTTTGTAATACTTCTTCAATAGTACCAATCATATAAAAAGCGCTTTCGGGATAATCTTTAAATTCATCATGTAAAATGCGTTCGCACCCATCAAGTGCATCATTTAGTTTTACCGTTTTGCCCTTAATGCCGCTGAATTTTTCAGTGGTGAAAAAGGGCTGTGTAAGAAACCTTTCCAACTGGCGCGCTCGTGTAACAATGCGCCTGTTTTCCACCGACAATTGTTCAAGCCCCAGCATTGCTATTATGTCTTTTAACTCTTCATACTGCGCCAGCGTTTCACGTATTTGTCTTGCAAGGTTATAATGCCTTTCTCCAACAATACCGGGTGTAGCCATTTTGGAGTTAGACTGAAGAGGGTCAATTGCAGGAAATAATCCTTCGGATGCGCGTTTGCGTGAAAGAACTATTGATGCTGAAAGATGAGAAAAAGCATGCACCGCTGCAGGGTCTGTCAGGTCATCTGCGGGTACATAAACGGCTTGAATAGAAGTAATAGCGCCGGTGCCTGTACTGGCGATGCGTTCTTCCAGTTGTGATAACTCTGTGCCCATGGTGGGTTGATAACCCAAACGGGATGGCATTTGTCCCATTAAGCCGGAAACCTCCATGCCTGCCTGTATAAACCTGAAAATGTTATCAACCAGCAAAAGCACATCTCTGTGTTCATCATCCCTGAAGTATTCTGCCATCGTAAGTGCCGTATGCCCCACACGAAAGCGGCTACCGGGTAATTCATTCATTTGCCCAAATACCATAACCATATGCGGCAATACTCCCGCCTTCTCCATATCATGAAAAAGCTCCTGGCCTTCCCTGCAGCGCTCACCTATGCCGCAAAAAATACTTACGCCCTGTTCGTGGCCAATCATATTGTGTATCATTTCAGTCAGCAGTACAGTTTTGCCTACCCCTGCACCGCCAAAAAGACCTGCCTTGCCACCACGTTCAAGTGGCAGCAATACATCAACCAGCTTGATACCCGTTTCGAAAACTTCAGATTTGACCGATCTTTGTTGCAATGCAGGCGGGGCCTGGTGCACTGAACGCAATTGTACATTGGCAGGAGGCGCCTTGTGGTCAATAACGTTTCCGAACACATCGAACATACGGGAAAGCGTATTTTCCCCTACCGGTACCTTCAATGGGCTGCCTGTATTTATAACAGCCATGCCGCGTGCCAGGCCGTCGGTAGGTGTTAATGCAATACCTCTTACATGTTTATCATCTAATTGCAACTGTACCTCTATAACAATATTATTGTTTAAGCCTGTGCGCAATATTGTATAAATAGCCGGGAGGTTATTGCTAAACTGTATGTCAACCACGCTGCCGCTAACACCGGTTATTACGCCTTTATACTGCTCCTCTTTTATTTCATCAAGCGTTTTTTCTGCTGCTATTGTTACATTATTATCAGCCTTGTTCATACTCACATTAACCTGTAATATTTTACGTCTTTAATTATAGTTTACTTCGCTATGGCAAACAAACCCGGGGCGCTTAGCTATACGGTGATTGCTTTTTTGAAAGACAACTCACGTATCACTTATTATGTGGGGTAATTTTATTAGTGGCTTCAATGCCCATGCAATTCAAAAATAGCATGGGCATTTTTTTTACGGGTTGACGTACATCACTTGCCGGGATGACTTTGAACACTAAATTAATTTTTTTACTGCAAAAAGAGTATAGGTTATTATAAATTTTTATTTATATAAATGTTTTAATAAAGCAATTGAATGTTTTAATACCGGTGTTGGTATTACTTTTGAGTAATTACCGGTATTGGTTTGACCCGGGAAAAGGTTGTTGATATTTTTACACGCGGATATTTTGCATTAATAAAATAAACAAACATTAAAACATGGAAAAAAAGTTACAGGGGCAAATTGCTATTATAACAGGTGCAAGCAGTGGAATAGGCGCTGGGGTAGCTAAAAGTTTTGCGATGGCTGGCGCGAAAGTGGTGATAAATTATCCCTTTGACGGCATTAAGAACGAGGCTGAAGCGGTATTGAAAGAAATTACAGATGCCGGGGGAGAAGGCAAAATTGCGATGGCGGACGTTAGTAAAGAAGACGAAGTAAAACAAATGTTTGCTGACACAATACAACAATTTGGCACTGTTGATATATTAGTGAACAACGCCGGCATTCAGAAGGATTCACCTTTTGAGGAGATGACGCTGGATCAATGGAATCGCGTATTAAGCGTAAATCTCACCGGCCAGTTTCTTTGTGCGCGGGAAGCGATAAAAGAATTTTTGCGCAGGGGTGTTGACGAAGCCAAAAGCCTTGCAGCCGGTAAAATTATTTGTATGAGCAGCGTGCACGAGGTGATACCCTGGGCGGGCCATGCAAATTATGCAGCATCCAAAGGAGGAATTATGCTGATGATGAAAAGCCTGGCACAGGAATTTGCCGCAAAAAAAATCCGCATTAACAGCATTTGCCCAGGCGCTATACAAACACCTATTAACAAGCAGGCGTGGGAAACCCCGGAAGCTTTACATTCACTGCTTACACTGATACCATACAAAAGAATCGGGCAGCCGGATGATATTGGCAAAGCCGCAGTATGGCTGGCAAGCGACGACAGCGATTATGTAAATGGCATTTCTCTTTTTGTAGATGGGGGAATGACGCTTTACCCTGGCTTTACCACCAATGGGTAAATGTAAATCGCGCAACATGCTTCATGGGCAGGCATATTAATACTACAGGCCTTTTTGTATGGCCGCGAATAACTCTTTTACATCCTGCAGGCGGCAAAGTTGGGTGCCGGGGTTCATAGTAGCGGCGGTGCCGCTTGCAACGCCATACTGCACTGCTTCTGTAATGCCCATACCTTTTGAAAGTGCCATAATAATTCCTGCTGTCATGCTGTCGCCTGCGCCTACGGTACTTTTCCGTTTTACCGGAGGTGTGGCAATTTGTTTGACGATAGTTTTAGTAACAAGCAGGGCGCCGGCCGCACCAAGAGATACCACTACCACTTCACAGCCATTATTATTAATAATCTGATGGGCGGTATTTATCACCGATTCAATATTTAACTCATCAACGCCTGCCAATTCGCTTAGCTCACCAATATTTGGTTTGATTAAGTATACACCTTCCTTCACCGCCAGTCTTAAAGCATCTTTTGCTGTATCAACCACTACACGGGCATTTTTTCTTTTGGCGACCCTGGCAACAGAGGCGAAAAAACTGGCGGGCATACCGGGCGGCAGGCTTCCGCTGCAAATAATATATTCAATATCATTCATTTCCTCAATATGCTGCAGGCATGTTTGTATTTCGTTTTCCAGCACATCCGGCCCCGGCATACAAAAACGGTATTGTAAATTGGCAGCTTTGTCCAATACAATGATATTTTCCCTGGTATCGCCTTCAATTTGCACAGGTACACAATCTACCTTTTCTTCCGTGAGAAGCCTGGTTATAAGATTTCCGTTATAACCGCCTGCCATGTACACCGCAACCGCATTGCCACCTAATTTTTTTATGGCTCGTGCCACATTAATTCCTCCACCGCCCGGTTCAAGCACAGGCATAGTACACCGTAACTTTTTCTCCGGCAATAAATTAGGTATCGCAGTACTTTTATCAATACAGGGGTTTGGGGTAATTGTAACAATACTCATTTTTTATTTTCAAATTTTTTGCTTGTAACATCAAATCAATTCTTTCACCTGTATTGCATTCTCTGCTTTAATTATATTTTCTATTCCTTTAAGCAAAGCGTCGGGATTAAATGAAATACTGTCAATGCCTTCTTTAACCAGGAATTGAGCAAACCCGGGAAAATCACTCGGCGCCTGCCCGCATAAGCCTATTTTACGCTTTTTCGCGCGGGCAGTTTTTATAACAGACGATATCATTTTTAATACAGCGCCGTTTTGCTCTGAAAATAAGTTGGCAACAAGTGCTGAGTCGCGGTCAATACCAAGGGTTAATTGTGTGAGGTCGTTTGAGCCTATTGAAAAACCGTCAAAAACTTCAGCAAATTCAGATGCAAGCAGCACATTGCTGGGTATTTCTGCCATAACGTAAATTTCGAGGCCATCTTCACCCTGGCGCAAGCCATGTTCATTCATTACCTCAATAACCTTCTTCCCTTCATCCACCGTCCTGCAAAAAGGTATCATTAGTTTAACGTTGGTTAACCCCATTTCATTTCTCACAACTTTCATTGCTTTACATTCAAGCCTGAAGCCATCTTTATACAAAGGGTTGTAATACCTTGAAGCGCCCCTGAAACCAAGCATCGGGTTTTCTTCCACTGGTTCAAATTGCGCGCCGCCCAGCAGGTTGGCATATTCATTTGTTTTAAAGTCGCTCATTCGCACAATTACATCTTTAGGATAAAATGCCGCCGCTATCGTGGCAACGCCCTGTGCCAGCCTGTCAATAAAATATTTTTCTTTATCAGGGTATCCTGCTGTCAGCGTTTCAATTTTTGCTTTTATTGTTTCATCTTTTATGTCACTATACCTGGCCAGCGCCATCGGGTGTATCTGCACAGAGTGTGTAATAATAAATTCAATACGCATAAGCCCTATGCCGTTATTGGGATAAAATGAAAGCTTGAATGCTTTTTCAGGATCGCCTGCAATCATCATTACGGCAGTTTTACGGGGCATGGGCACTTTGCCAAAATCAATCTCTTTCTCCTCGTACGCCAGTTTACCATCGTACACAAAACCGGTTTTGCCTTCTGCTGATGAAACGGTTATTACTTCTCCTTCCTTAATGGCTTCTGTACCGTTGCCTGTGCCCACAATAGCAGGCACTCCAAGTTCCCTGGCTACTATACTCGCATGGCTTGTACGCCCCCCTTTGTTTGTAACTATTGCTGAGGCATTTTTCAGCACAGGGTCCCAATCCGGGCTGGTAATATCAGTTACAATAATATCACCGGGCTGCAGCTTGTAAGCTTCAGCAGGTGACTGTAAAATTTTGGCTGCGCCTGTCGCAATTTTACTGCCAATGGCCTCTCCTTCACACAGCACTTTACCCTTAGCGGATAACTTAAACTCTTTTATACGGTAAGGGTTTGCCCTTGAATGCACTGTTTCAGGCCTCGCCTGTATAATGAATATTTCGTTAGTCAGGCCGTCCTTTGCCCATTCAATATCCATTGGCTTCGCATAATGCTCCTCAATGATAAGTGCCATCCGCGCGAGGCCAGTTACTTCCTCATCCGTTAAAACAAACTGTGTTCGTTTTGCAGGCGGGGTGTCAATATTTATTACTGGTATATCTCCCTCAACAGCATACACCATGGTTTTGGCTTTATCACCTAATGTTTTTTGGATAATAGCATTTTTGTTTTGTTTAAGGGATGGCTTAAATACCAGGAATTCATCGGGTGTTACGGCGCCCTGCACAATATTCTCGCCTAATCCCCAAACACCGGCCAGGTGAATTACATCGCGAAAACCAGACTCCGGCTCCAGCGTAAACCCAACACCAGAACATGCTTTATCTGAACGAACCATTTTTTGCACTCCCACGGATAAAGCGACTTTGCTGTGCTCAAACTTATTGTCTTCCCGGTATTTTATCGCCCTGTCTGTATATAAGGAAACATAGCATTTTTGTACAGCTTTAAGCAGCTCGGCTTCATCTTCAATATTTAAAAACGATTCATGCTGCCCGGCAAAGCTGGCTTGTGGCAGGTCTTCTGCTGTGGCACTGCTTCTTACTGCTACTTCAAATGCTGCGTTGCCTGCCAGTTGCCTGTAAGCCTGTATTATTTGCGCTTCGAGTTCAGCAGGTAACTTCCCTTCTGCGATGATTTGCCTTGCTTTGGCGCCAACTGTTTTTAAATTGCTGTAGTTTTCTCTATCAAGCTGCCTCATTAACTCCTGCAAGGGAAAGCGCAGGTTATTATAATCAATAAAATACCAAAAGGCCGCAGCCGTTGTGGCAAACCCGCCGGGAACTTTAATGCCTTTTGCTGACAGGTGTGTGTACATTTCGCCTAAAGATGCGTTTTTACCACCCACCATCCCAACATCGTTGATACCTATTTCACTGAATTCTTTAATATAAACAGTCATAAAATATTTTTAAGCCAAATTAAAAAGAGTGAATATGTAAAAAAATGATGCGCATCAAACAGTATTATGACATACTTCATAACAAACCGTCAATAGCCCGGTAACCCGTAAAGGCGGGCAGGTATTTTTGGACTGCCTATTAATCGTTGTATAACTTATCGTAATACTCCGCAGCCAGCCGTTTAGCGTCAAAGCGAGGAATAATATCCTGCATGCCTGCTTTTATTATTCCCAGCCAGTGATTGGGATAATCGTAATACATGGGCAAAACTTCGTTTTCCAGCAGGTTATAGACGCTTGCTGCATCCGCGTCATCCTGTATATGATCAGGCTGGGTTATATCACAAGCTGGGACGACAAATGAGTTGATTTTATCTTTTGCAAATTCGGGAAACCATCCATCAGGCAAAGACACATTTACAGCACCATTCATTGCCGCAGTCATACCACTTGTTCCCGAAGCTTCATGAGTAAGCCTCGGCACGTTAAGCCAAATATCGGCACCTCGTTTTAATATTTTCGATAATGTAAGTTCATAACCCACAAGGGTTGAACAATTGGAATATGTTTTACATACATCTACTATTTTATCAAAAACGCCGATGCCTGCATAATCCATTGGGTATGGCTTACCTGCCCAAATAATTTGCACGGGCCTTTCCTTATTTGATACCAGCCTGTGAAACCGATCCATATCGTGCAGCAGCAAATCAGGCCGTTTATAGCCTGTAAAGCGTTTTGCAAAAACTATTGTGCAAATTTTAGTATCGTATATTTCTCCATCCTGGTCGGCAACTACATCAAACAACTCATTTTTCCAGCGCTGCTTTATACCAAGTAATTCAATATCATCATTATTATTAGCCGCAGCGTAAAATTTTTCATCGTGCCAATAATTAAAGTCCTGTGCATTGGTTATAGAAAGAATATTAGAAGCTGCTTCATACCTGCTCCATAATTTGTTTAATGTTTTACGGTGTATGTCAGATACTGCATTTGTTTTATTGGCAAGGCGCATAGCACTTAAGGTATGGTCTAGCGTATCTGTTGCAGTTTCCGTTATTGCTTTCACCTCGGCTTGTGGTATGCCGCAGAAAAAACTCATTTTGTCAAGCAATGCAATATTTGTTTTTTGATTACCCGCTTCTTCAGGCGTATGGTTTGTGAAAACCAACCTCTTTTTAACTTCCGCCAGGTTTTTATACCTGTTATGCAGGTAAAATGCCAGCGGTAACCCGTGTGATTCGTTCAGGTGGTACACTTCCGGCTCCCAGTGTAACATTTCCAGTAACTTTGCGCCGCCCGCCCCCAATAATATTGCCGCGGCTATTTTTGTTTCAGGGTTTGCATCGTAAAGATTGTGCGATATTGTTTTTGCCAGGTAATCGTTTTCTGGCAAATCAGTGGTAAGAAAAAAGATTGGTGGTGTATTAAACGTTTCCGGCGGCAGGTAAAAGGCTGTTACCCATACCTGGTGGCGCGAAACCTCGATAGTAAATTTTATTCCTGTTGGCTGCAGGAAACCGTATTTTTTTTCTTCAAACAAAACATCCATTGTCTGGTCCTGTTTGCGTACCTGGTCATAATAGCCATACTTCCATAAAATACCAATGCCAATAATATTTTGTTGCAGCAGGTAAGCGCTGCGCATGTGTGAGCCGGCAAGAAAGCCTAACCCGCCTGCGTATATTTTGAGTGGCTGGTGAATAGCGAATTCCATGCAGAAATACGCTACCCGTTTATTATAGGCAGGGTTAATATTATAAGGATGATTAAATGAAAAATCCATGCTGAAAACCTGTTTTAATAAACAACAATACGGGCATGTGTATTTTTTACCGGGTATTTTGTTTTAGGCACATGCAGCCGTAATACCCCACCGTAATATTCGGCGTAGCTAAACTCTGTGTCTGCATTTTCAGGCAGCAGTATATGCTGGTCAAAGCAGGCCGGGGCATTATTTGGTATTGCCGCGCCTGGCTGCTGGTTGGCAGAAATATTGTTAGACAGCACATATAGTGACACGTCATTTTCATCTGCACACAGGTATAATTCGTCTCTCTTTACACCGGGGATGGGTATTTCAACCTTAAACAGGGTGGAGAGTTCTGTAAAGCGTATTGGTAAGTAAAAAGACTTTTTATTGAAGCATTGCTGTTTTACTTCATCTTCCTGCAGTATTGGTGCGTAGTTGCCAGGATAAGCTGAAGTGTATGCAAGGGTGTTGCTCATAAATATGGTTTAACTTTTAAATAAATTGGGCAGTTATACAAGTAAACAGGTTACTTTTTTTCAAACCGGCCGGTTTTTTTTCTTATCTTAATCCTGTACATCACCTGTTTAACCCTGTTGCTATCATCTAATTCTGCTGTTACCCCATGTTCATGGGCATGTATGGTGCTGCTGGTCATTAAACCTAATACCCTGTTAAACAGAATCTCCCTTGCCTTTGCCGCCTGCTCTCCCTTCAATTCTTCAAAGCGGCCGTATACCAGCACACATTGCCAGTTCGCCATATCCGTCATCATATCCGCTTCAAAGCACACGTTCGGGTTTTTGCGAAGCATTTTTAACTTCGTTCCTTCATTAGTCTGGCCGTAAATGTACTTACCATCGTAGGTGTATGTTACGGGCACTATATAGGGCTCTTTTCCGTTGGTGCAGGCCATTCTTCCCAAAACCTGGCTTGACAGAACGTTATTGATTTGTATTTCGCTTAAATCACCAAGCATAAACGATTTTATTTTTTTAAATGAATAACATAACCACAGGCAAATTTACCTGTGGTGGCTGCGATAAATAATGACGATAGTCAGCCCCTGGGGTGACCATACTCACCGCATAATACTGTAAGCTTAATTGCCTGCTGCTTTAATCAGGCAGAGATATACTTGTTAACCGCATTTAGCAAATCATCTGCTTTGAATGGCTTTGCGAGAAAACCAGCGCCTTGCACAGCTACATCATTGCG
Organism: Chitinophagaceae bacterium; assembly: GCA_035550215.1. Classification (GTDB taxonomy): domain Bacteria; phylum Bacteroidota; class Bacteroidia; order Chitinophagales; family Chitinophagaceae; genus JABDFW01. The sequence goes on from DASZPM010000009.1 coordinate 70,543, forward strand.
ATTCGGTTCCGGTAGCTGTGCCGCAAGAAAAATAAAAGGCACCATACTGCCCATTGCAGACAATGCTATCAATTTTTTGAACCGGTCCAGTCCCGGTACATCTGTGTCACAAATAATTAAATCGGGTTTATTTTTTGAAGCCAGTGTTAGGCCTGCGTCGTAATTTTTAGCCGGCAAAACCGTAAATTGGGATAATTCAAGTAACTCAGCGGTATTTTCGCGCATATCATCATTGTCTTCTACCAGCAGAATCGTTTTCATATAGTTGGTTTTGAAGAATATAACAGCTACCATGCCATAATTAAATGAGTAAAGTTCCGGTACTTAAAAGTGAGAAAGAATGACAGCAGTCAGCGACAGTGATACCCGGCGTCATTATTGTTTAAGTACATCAGCCGGTGGAAGGAGTGCCGGCCGGCAGTGTTATTGTGAATATGGTGCCTTTATTCAATTCACTTAAAAAAGTTATGTTACCACGCATCATATCCAGGTAACGCTTTACAATATGAAGCCCCATACCCGTGCCTTGTATGTTAATGGTATTATTTGCCCGGAAGAATGTTTCAAAAAGATGCGGTTTATCTTCTTCAGGTATGCCAATGCCTTCATCCTTTATTGTTAAACGCAGCCGGTTTTTTAGTAAGCCAGAAGTAAGCCATATTTTTTTGCCTTCATCGGAGTATTTAACCGCGTTGGACAGAATGTTAAGTAACACGTGTTTTAGTTGTTGTTTATCCAGTACCACCTGTGTTGCCCCACCTTCGTGTACATAAACCAGTTGCTGGCCTTTTTTTGCGGTAAGTTTAATTTCCTCAACAACACTATCGCAAAACTCTGTTATGTTAAAGGCGGAAATATTGTGACGTACTTTACCTTCTTCAATTTTTTCAAGAGAAAGGAAATCGTTAAGCATATCTGTCAGCGAACGGACGGAGCCTTTTATTCTTTCAATATGCTTATTTACTTTTTCAGTATCGTTGGCTTCAGTATATTTCAAAATAAGGTCAGTAGAAGATAGTATTACACTTAACGGCGTTCTGAATTCATGTGAAGCGATAGATACAAATTTAGATTTTAGTTCATTCAACTCTCTTTGTTTTTCATAGGCGTGCCAAACTTCTTCTTCAGCTTTTTTTCGCTTGGTTATGTTGTATAATACTACAAGAATTTGTTCTACACCGTCGTCACCGGATATTAACGGCACTGCATTTATAGCATAAGTATTATTATACAAGCCTATTTCAAAAACCACACTTTCACCGTCGAATGCCCTTTTTAAATAAGGCACTGCTTCTGTATTACTTTGTTCCGAAAGACTGTCGAAGATGTGTTCGCCCAGGAGTTTGCTTTTATCTATACCCAGCTTTTTAATTTCCTTTCCACCTGCAAAAATGTAATTCAAATTTTTGTCAAGCACCCCTATAATACCATCCGGGAAGTTATTGGCAATATCAATGAAGAGTTTTTGCTGCTGTTCCAGGGCTTCTTTAAGTTTTTGAGATGTTCTCGCTGCCAGTACCTCGGTAATATCAGAACCCAGGCCAATAAAATTCAGCAGCCTGTCATCTTTAATAACGGGAACAATATTCATGCTAATCCATACCGGCGTGCCATCTTTCCTGTAATTTTTAATAACTTCCGATACGGGCGCCCCCTCAGCGAGTTGCCTGCCAATTCGTTTAATAACCGTTTTATCAGTACCCGGGCCCTGCAGTAATGCACCGGCCTTCTTTCCCAACACTTCTTCAGTACTGTAACCGGTTATTTTTGTAAAACTGCTGTTTACCCATTCAATTTTGCCGGAGGCATCAGTAATTATCACGGCATTGTTGGTTTCGCTCGCTACTAATGACAGTCTTTCCAATTGCAATTCGTCCTGCTTTTGCGTTGTAATATCCTGTACGGTGCCGCCTATCTTGTCAATTTTGCCGTTGCGGTATATTGGAGTCCCGCTTATATGCACCCACTTTGTGTTTTTCTTCCCGGTAGTAAGCTGGCATTCAAAATCATACTTTGCTCCGTTTGCAATTGTATCGGCAATAGCTTTTTTTAACTTAATCCCGTTTTCCTTTTTATAAAACTTCAATATACCTGCAAGGGTGGGGGTAAAAGTTTTGCCTACTTCGTAGATATTATACATCTCATCCGTCCAAACAATTTTTTTTGATGCAACGTCTAATTCAAAACCTCCAAGCTTAGTGAGGCCTGCTGTTTGTTGCAACAAGTCCCTGTATTTTTGGTTTTCAGAAACGTCGAGAATAATTTTTACAATAAATTTTTCACCGTGATTGCCGGTAACAAGACTGTTTGTAATGCGGCAGGTTATTTCTTCGCCTGTTTTACAAGCTAATTTTATTTCTTCTGATGCAGTCTTTCCATTAAGTAACAGCTGGTGCATTTGAGCTGCCTCTTTCCTGGCGGCAGGTGCTACGATTTGAAAATAGGGCTTACGTTTTAAGGTGGCCTGTGCATAGCCGAGCAGCCTGCATAAGCCATCGTTAACTTTTATAAATTTTCCGTATTGATTAACTACAGCAATGCCTACACCAGGTGATTGAAAAAGTGATTCAGTTATCCCGTCAGGGATATTGACGGCAGCTTTTTTCATGCAGAATTCAGAAGAATTTAATGGTTATTGATAAATTGGTACTACTAAATCTTCGCCAGCTTGTTTTCATTAACAATCGTTATAAGCCCACCTTTCAGTTCAATCAGTTTTTCATTCTTGAAATCGGTTAAAGTTCTTATCAGCGACTCTGTTGCTGTTCCGGCAAGCGCGGCAAGATTTTCCCGGCTTATGTCAATGGAGAAAACCTCTTTTTTCGCGTCGTTATATTTGTGGTAAACAGCCAGCAGCGCAATGGCCACTTTTTTACGCAGGGAATTGTAAGCGAGGCCCAGTAGCTGTTTTTCTTTTTCAGAAATGTTTTTTGCCAACAGTTGTATGAACTTCTTGCTTACTTCGGGGTTGTTATTAATCACCGCATCAAAATCTTCCTTGGGTATTATGGCCAGTTCAGCAGTTTCTATCGCCTCGGCTGTCTCTTTATAGTTGGTATTTTCAAGCAGCGCAACATACCCTAAAAAATCTCCTTCGCTGTATAAGTCTGTTACAAGCCCTTTTCCGTCCTCGTTGGTTTTGTATGCTTTTACTTTGCCTTTTTTTAGCTGGTACAGGCAGGTAGGGCGGTTGCCCTCCATAAAAATTATTTGCTTGTTTTTGTAACGGTTAATATTGCGGCCACTGGTAAGTTGCTCTAGGATGTCTTTGACGTTTCCGTGCAGTGCAGCATCGGCAGGAGCAGAAGTCAGCTCTTCTTTTACCTGTTCCGCTTTTTTAAGGCGGCCTTCCACTGCGTTTAGTAATTCTGTTCCGCTAAAGGGTTTGGTTATGTAGTCATCTGCGCCCATTTCCATCCCTCTTCTAAAGTCCGCCCTATCCACTTTGGCTGTTAAAAAAATGAACGGGATGTTTTTTGTGGAAGCATTTTTTTGTAAGGCATGTAAAACGCCAAAGCCATCCAGTTCAGGCATTGTTATATCACAAATTACCAGGTCTGGCTTTTCCTGTAAGGCAGATAGTACGCCGGCTTTGCCGTCATTAGCTGTAAAAACTTTGTAGTTAGCCAATGCCAGCAGTTCGGCTGTATTATCCCTTACTTCGGGGGTGTCTTCAATTATAAGTATCTTTTTCATCAGCTTCTGTATTATTATAACATACAGGTTACAAAACACAGGGTATTGGTAACGTTGTTTTAAGCACTAATCCGAAAGAGCCGAAAAAGTATTTTTCGTTAACCAAAGATTAAAGACATTTCAGGATGAAAAGCTGACTTTACTCATACCACGGGATGATTTTTATTGCGAAACGGCAAAATTGCTTTTGAAGACTGGCAACATAAACAAACCCGCGGCACATTCCGCGGGTTTGTTTATGTGATTGTAAATAATGGTGATGTTTTTATTAACCGGAAGCACTACTCTGTCCTGAGGCTTTTAACCGGGTTGGCTAATGCCGCCTTAACTGCCTGGAAACTGATGGTAATAAAAGCAATAGCTATTGCAATAATGCCTGCAAGTGCAAATACTGCCCAGCCCATATTTATTTTATAGGCAAAACCCTGCAGCCACGTGTTCATAGCGTACCATGCTACCGGCGTGGCTATAACAATGGCTATTAAAACAAGTTTTACAAAGTCGGTTGCCAAAAGCCTGATTATGCCGGTAACACTGGCGCCAAGCACTTTACGAACACCAATTTCGCGCGTGCGTACCTGGGCAGTATAGGCAGCAAGGCCGAATAACCCAAGGCAGGAAATAAATATAGCTATGCCGGCAAATACATTAAACAACAATCCGGTACGTTCTTCGCCGCGGTACATGCGATTAAATGTGTCATCAAGAAAATTATAACTGAAAGGAAAACCGGCATTGTATTTTTTCCACTGGGCTTCAGCAGCCGCTATAGCCTTGGGCGCGTCCCTGCCGGTTGTTTTAATGAATAGTTGGTACTCATTGTTTGGGTTGTAAAAGAATATTGCCGGGGCAATTTTTTCGCGCATGGAAGCAAAATGAAAATCTTTTACTACGCCTATAATTGTACCATGATTGTCCCATAACTTAAATGTTTTTCCAATGGGGTCCTTTATGCCTGTTTCGCGTATGGCCGCCTCATTTAAAATGAAATGAGAAGAGTCTGCCACAGCGCCAGTAAAATTATTACCCTGCACCAGTTGCATTTTAAAAAAGGGAATGAAATTCTTATCAATGGCCATAGGATGCAACATTAATGTTTGGCCTGTTTGCTTGCCTACCCAATCGTTGTTGCCTGTTTCGCCGCCAATTTGTACCGGGCTGCTTGATGCGCGTGTTACCGCTAAAACACCGGGCTGTTTTAGTAATTCCGCTTTAACTGCATCAAAATGATTACCCATTTCGCCCATGCCTACGTGAATGGTATATGATTTATCATAACCAAGTTGCCTTGAGCGTATGTAATCTAATTGCCCGCGTATAACAATAGTACCGGTAATCAATACCACCGAAAATACAAACTGGGTAACCACAAGCACCTTGCGAAAGCCTGCATCGCCACTGCTGGTGGAGAATTTGCCTCTCAATGCCTTTAACGGCTGGAAGGAGGAGAGGAGCATAGCGGGGTAAATGCTTGAGGCTATAAGCGTACCGGTAATGGTAAGCAGTATCACCATCCATAAATGGTAGTCGCCGGGGTTTATTACCAGCTCTTTTCCTGAAATAGTATTAAATACCGGCAGTACTAAATACATAAGCGCTACCGCTATAACAGAAGCTAAAATGAAAAGGAGCGCAGTTTCAATAATAAACTGAAGGAACAACTGCATTTTTGCCGCACCCACAATTTTACGCATACTCACTTCTTTGGCCCGAAGCATGCTGCGTGCAGTTGAGAGGTTTACATAGTTAATGCAGCCTATTGCCAAAATAAGCAGCGCAATGATGGTGAAAATGCGTACTGTTTCTATGCCGCCATCCGTGCCATCGGCGTGGTACAGGTGCATATTTTTCAATGCCTGGGGCAGGTATAGAATATCGGTATCATCTGCTTTGTTGGCGAGGTGAATGTTGCGTATTTTGGTAGCAAGTGCTGTTATATTGGTGCCCGGCTGCAGTGCCAGGTATGTCTCGTAATTAAACTGAACAAAATCATGATCCATGGTTTGGTTGCCGCTGCTGTTGGCATACCGCTGCTGCCTGAAATACTCCATGGGGAAAATCATATCAGGCCTTATGCTGCTGTTAAGCGGAAAATCTTTCACTACGCCGCTTACCATAAAGCTAACTTTATTATCTGCCAGTATTGTTTTGCCTATGGGGTCATCATTGCCAAAATATTTTTTGGCATAGCTTTCGGTAAGCACAACACTGTTACTATTGGGAAAGGGGTTTGTTTTATTGCCTTTGATGATGGGAAAATCAAAAAAGGTAAAAAACTGCGGGTCAGTAAAAATGGTATTGTTCTCATTAAACACCTTATCACCGTTCCTGTAAGCAGAATAAAAATAATTTTCACACAAACGCACGTAATTTTTTACTTCGGGCAGTTGCTGTTTGGCCAGCATACCAATGGGCGCCACCGTTTCTGTCCATATTTGTGTGCTGTTGCCGGTACCCACCCTGTTTTCAAGGCGGTATATATTTTTGGCGTTGCTGTGAAAATTGTCAAAACTGTATTCATCCTGCACCCATAATAAAATAATCATGCCTATACACAGCCCGACACTTAGGCCGGCAATGTTTATAAGGGAATAGAATTTATTTTTTGTAAGATTACGCCATGCGGTTTTGAAATAATTTTTAAACATAGCTGAAGCAATTTTTAGTGAATGAATCTAAAAAAATACCATACTTATATAATGTTGATTATCAGCTTTGTGCAACATAGGAACAACAGCGCCACATGTACGCTTTTGATACAGTTGGTGTACGCAAATAAAAAAACTGTAAACTTTTAAGAGAAGAAAAGGTTACGTAATTAAGCAAAAAAACTTTTATAGGAAACTAATTTTATACCTGTGAATAACTTGCCGGTACGAGAAAGATGGGGGTAATTTTTGATACCAATAACGCATCGGCATATTCAGGAACGGCGCTAATTTTTTTCCATTCGGGGTCGCTGCCAAAAGATTTCCAGTGCGCGTCATGGGCAGCCATATCATCAAACGTAACCATGTAGGTTAAATTAGGCCTGTCGCTGCCAATAATGGTTTCTCCAAAAAAAACAGGATTAAAGCCAAGGCGTTTAAAAATATCTATTTCGCCTTTATCATTAAACATTTCAATTTTCTTTTGGCCGGCGGCTTCGCTGGCGCTTTGGTATTGTCTCAGTTCAAAGATGCGTGGTGTGCCTGCCGGCGGCTGCATGTGCGGCATGTGGGCGAACGCTTTTAAGAGCGAACTTTGAATACGTTCGTATGCAGGGTCGGCGGCCGGCGCCTGCAAATAAGCAGATGCCTTTTGCTGGTAGGCTTCGTCATTTTTAAGTGCTGTATTAACTGAGGCAACGTGCTCAATACTGTTATACGCAACCAGTACAAATATTTTTGTTTGGCCTGCAGGTTTTAATTCTGTAAAAACCCCTACGTGTTTTACGCCGAGCTTATTCAGCGCCGGTATAGCTGCATTTTTGTAATAATCTTCCACCAGTTTTTGCTGTGCATCGTTTTTTAGCATGTAAACCCTCAACTCATAGTATTCCTGCTGTATTTTTTCTGTGTTTGTGGCGGAGGCTTTTAGTGTTGCAGCCAACATTGTTGCTGAACCCATTACTGAAGTTTTTACAAATGAACGTCTTTTCATACCGGCTTGTTAAGGTATGCGAAGATAAGCACCTGCACTACACGCTGTTTACGGGTTGGTAAACATTTTTTCAGCAGCAGACGCATCATGGCCATAAATATCTTCCCTGAAATTAAGCCTGCCGCTTTCATCTACCCAGGCTGTATAATAAGTAATTATTACAGGCACCGCATCTTTAAGCGTTACATATTTTTCCTTGCCGCTGTTCATCGCTTCGGTTATTTTATCGGGTGTCCATTTTTCGTTGTCATTTAACAGGTACTCGGCCATTTTAACAGGGTCTGCAAGCCTTATACAACCGTGGCTGTAAGCCCTTTTATCCCTGTTGAATAATTCTTTTGCCGGTGTATCATGAAAATAGATGTTGTATGAATTATGAAAGAGAAACTTGACCCTGCCAAGCGCATTTTTTGGGCCGGGCAACTGGCGCACTATTGGTAAGCCATTGGATTCTCCCGTTATCTCCATATTCTCCCGTTCCAGGTAGTTTTTATCTTCATCCATTTTTGGCACTATCTCTTTTTTTACTATGCTGGGCGGTATATTCCAGTAAGGGCTGAACACTATTTCAGTAAGGTTGCCCGTAAAAACTACCGTACCCGCACCCTGCTTGCCAACAACCACATCCATATTAAATGCTTTTTGCCTGTTTTCATACACATGCAGTTCGTATTCCGGAATATTGGTAACTATAAGCCTGCCTGAAGGGTATTCGGGCATCCACCGCATCCTGGTTAAGTTAATTAATATTTGCTCCACTCTTTTTTCGGCAGGAATATTCATTATACTTACCAGTGAGTCTGTTACTATTCCGTCTGGTGTGTACCCTGTACTTAGCTGGAAGCTTTTTACGGCAGAATCCAGCAGGTTATCAAATACAGCGCTTGTATCCTTGCCCTGTAACTCCCCGGTAAGCAGAAGGCGCTTTTTTATGGCAACTACTTCGGGCGCATGCATGCCTTGCTTTAATTTTTTACGTATGTACGGTATTGTTTGCCAGCCGCCGTTTTTTGCAATGTTATAGTAGGTATTCAATTTTGTTTTTAGCAGGTTAAATGCCCGCCGGGCATCTTCATTTTGTGTTCCATCAGTACCATGCAGTATTTTATTAGCAAGCTGCATAACCTCTTCTTTTTTTGCAGGAACGTACTTCATTAATTCCCCGGCATCTGTTTCCTTGCCGTTACCGGTCATATATTTCATAAATGCTTCAGTAAGCATTAATTCGGTACGTATTATATGCTCGTCTCCCTGGCTTATGTTCATTGATTCCTGCTCTGTAATGTCTGGCATGCGTTTATTGAGCGCTTTAAGAAAAAAGCTGCTGTCTTTTAATGATGAAACAGAGTAGGTGTACAAATTCCAAAATTCTCTTCCCTGCTCTGTTATGCCATCCGGGGCAAACCAGGCAAATTCAAAGTTCCTGTCGTAATAAAAGGCCCGCAAAAGATTTGCAATTGTATCGTTCAGTGTATCTTTTATTATAAAATTGTCCAGGGCATTACTATCTAAAAAAAGGCTGTTGCAGGCATTTGCCCGGGTGATGGATGTATCGGCTTTAAACGCTCTTGCTTTGCCGTCGTACCGGTTGCGGTTATTATTGCAGGCAAACAGGATTGTACAAAAGGTTACGCTGATTAAAAATATTTTGTTCATGCCGGTAATAAATGCAAAGCACATGCCTTGTACTTTATAGGCATTCTGTTTGAGAAACGGGAATGAATAGTGCACGGTTTTGGGTTAAAAATTCTACACAACAAATGTGTTTATGCCTTAGCCTTTCCATTTTTTATCCTGTTCAAGGCTTTCCTTAACCCTGAATTTTACCATTTTGCTTACCAGGGCAAGCGGGAGGGGCCTGTCGAGCGGAAATTGTATTGAGCCTTTTGCTGTATTATATTTTGTAAGGCTTTTGGCAAAAGCCGTAATTGCAGAAGGGGTAGGGTAAAAACCTATATGATGTTCAAATACAGCAAAAGTTACCAGTATTCTTTTGTATGAAAATGCGGGCATATTCCACTTCAAACCTTCCGCTGCACCCGGCGCGGCCGCGCGAATACATTCAACCATTTCCTGCAGTTTTAGCTGCACTTCCGGGCGGCGTTCTCTTGCTATATATTCCTCTATGGTAGTGGGTTTTAATTTGGCTGTGAGCATTTGCTGGTGCTTGTACACTAAATATAGGCAGAAGATAGGGATTTACAAAGGAGGAAACAAAACGGAGTGAAAAAATATTGCCTGCCTTAGAACACCAGGATGCTTACAAAAGTCATTTTAGGCATTGACTTTTATCATTCGGCGGGGGTTACCTCTGTCATAATTTTTGGTTGACAAAAGAACCAGTTTTGGCAGCAGAAAAAAAAGATTATTATGTATCAAAGTATCGCAACACACGCCCCGGCACGGGCAATTTCGGTAAAGAAAAGCACAGTAAGTAATACAAGTGAAGGCGTATTTGAACGCTTTTATAAATGGACGGTACAACAGGAAACAAAAAGGATTAAATGGCTGGCGTTTACGTTTGTATTGCAGGTTGGGCTTGCATTGCCCTGTGCCTTATTGACTGTTGTTTTTTTGGGTAATAATAACTTTAATTTGTGGTTGGTTGCTTGTGTATTTAATGTTCCATCGTTTGCATTAAGCCTTGCCGCACAGCCTACCAAGGTAACCCTTCCGGCGCTGTTCCTGGCATGGTTGGCTGATGCTGCTATAATCATTTACTGTTTTGCAAGCTTTTTCATGCACAGTTAGTTGCATTTATACATTGCAGGTGGGGTATTAAAAAAAATGCCCCACCTGTTTTTTGTATTCCTGTACAAGCTTAAGGGGGTGCCTGAATTAGGGTGACGGGCTATATTAAAAAGCACGGTTGGGCGCTACACTAAATATGAGGCCGGTTGCAGAGAGAAATGCTATATTTTTACATAAACCAAACTAACATGCGCCGCCTGTTTACCCTGGTTACTGCAACAATTATTACTACGGCAGCATTACACAGCCAGCATAACGATATTAATGAACTGCTGCTTAAAAATTACAAGCCGGTAAGCATTTACCAAACACCGCGTACGGAGGTAAACAAAGCAAAGTACCCGGTGATTGATTTTCACAGCCACGATTACCCGGCAACCGATGCAGAGGTGGATGAATGGGTGAAAACAATGGATGAAACAAATATTGCCAAAACAACTATCCTCACTTATTCAACCGGTGCAAAGTTTGACAGCATAATGACAAAATACGCGCGTTATAAAAACAGGTTTGACATTTGGTGCGGCTTTGATTATACCGGCTATGATAAACCGGGCTGGGTAAAACATGCCGTAGCTGAACTGGAGCGTTGCCATGCAAAAGGAGCAAAAGGGGTAGGAGAGTTGGGTGATAAGGGCCTTGGAGAGCTTTACAGTAAGCCGGTTGCTGGCTATCGACTGCATATTGACGACCCCCAAATGAAACCGTTACTTGAAAAGTGTGCGGAATTACACATGCCGGTAAGTATTCATGTTGCTGAAGATGCCTGGATGTACCTGCCTGCTGACAGCACCAATGACGGGTTGATGAACTCCGCCACATGGAAGGTTGATATGAGTAAAAAAGGTATATTAACGCATGACCAGTTAATTGAAGGGCTTGAAAGAGCAGTAAGGGATAACCCGAAAACCACTTTTATCGCCTGCCATTTAGCCAACTGCTGCTCAAACCTTGCTGTGCTGGGCAGGTTGCTGGATACATACCCTAACCTGTACGCGGATATAGCCGCCCGTTATTCTGAAATAGCCCCTGTACCGCGGTACACAAAAGCATTCATGGAGAAGTACGCCGGGAGGCTTGTGTATGGCACGGACATGGGTATGGCAAAAAAAATGTACAGGATTACTTTTCACATACTGGAAAGCGCCGACGAGCACTTTTATGAACACGACTATTTTAGTTATCACTGGCCCTTATACGGGCTTGATTTATCTGCCGGCACGCTGGAAAAGATATACAACAGCAATGCAAAAAAGATATATGCAGATTAACAGGGCACCGGTAAACAAACATTAATTATTTATAAATCGCCAGCAGCCTTTTTGCCAACTGCGCTTTTTTATGTACCGGGAATTCAAGATAGCAGCCGATTAAAAAATATTTCTCTTTAAGGGTAACCGTTTTAAATAAACATTCCCGTAATTCATCATCAAATAATACCATATCAATAATATAAGCCAGCTTCATTTCTTCGGGAATAATATCTTCATCCACCTGCATTATCTTTTTTTGTATAAAATGCAGTTTCAGCGCTGCACTTTTTTCGCTCCGGTTCATAACTGCTGAAATGCAAAACGAAGAAGGCTTTAATAAGGGATTATTAACACCCAGCCAATTTTTCCGCCAGAGATAATTCTGTATTTTTCGCTGTACCCAGTTAAGTTTTGTGTGGGCGATATTGCACGCATATTGGTAACATAATATGCAACTGCCAGGCATATTTAACCCAATGGTGGTGTGTAGTGTAAGACCGCTTAATTTTTGCAGTGTCAGTTTGTTTTGCTGAAGCCATTGCCATTCATCGTAAAAATAATTTTTGGCAAAATAGCAAAGGCTGTTCATCTGGAAATCGCAGTCCGTGGCTGCATCCTGCATATCATCGTATAATTGCATGCTGCGCACCATGCTGCTCCAACTGCTGAAATGCACCTGGTATTGCAGCTTTTTCTTATCCAGCAATACCGCACGCAGTGTAAGCAATACCTGTATAATATCGTCGTCTTTTGTTTTTTGATAATCCAGCAGGCTTTGTAAGCTATAATTACTGTCGAATGAATGAATATCTGCTTTGTATGTATCAAAGCACCGGTTGCATACCCTGCATATAAGCTCCGCCGCTTCTTCCTGTTTAGCGCTGTTTAACCTGTTAAGGTGAATATTTATTTCATCCAGCAAAAAAAGCAGGTGGCCGTAAAAGGCTTTATACGTAATGCCATATTTGCTGTTTATGCTGTTCAAAACCCAGCCCGGCAATATGTCGCAAATGTCAAACCCGTAATAAAGCCTGCAAGCCTTGCCATCACAGGCATAATGCAGGTTGTAATCAAACTGGCTGTTGGTAAGTATGGTTTTTATGTTTTGTTTGCCATAATGCTGCGCTATGCCATCAATAAATTCATCCCCAAATAAAATTGCCAGGCAAACAAGGTTAGCAAGGTGACTTTTATTTTGCAGTACCTGGAGCGCAGGTTGTTTAAACAGCAATGTGTCGTACGCGAAACTGCCTTTTTCAATATTATTGCGTACCTGCAGCAATTCTTTAAACTGCAGAATGTAATTAAGCCGTTTGTTTTTGCGGATATGGCTGCGGATGAACATGCCGGCGGGAAACGCCAAGAGCATGCGCCGGGTAAATTGCAGAAAATTAAGCGTTTCGGAACGGAGGGAAAAATTGACGCTACTGTTATGCTGCATGTTTTCCTGCAGCATGCCTGCAATTACCTGGTAGTCGCTGCCGTAGTATTCACCATTTGGGCTACCCGGGGCTAACATGTCATTTGTATGGGCGGATTGTATAATAAAGGATAATTTATTAATTAAAATTACTATGCTGCCGGCCGTCGTCAATACCCACAGGGCGGTATATTACCTGTTAAAAAAAATGTCAAAAAAATGCCGGACAAAACCGCTTTTTTTATATTTATAAGGGGAGGTTTTTTCTTTGAAGTTGAAAGACTGGCCCTGCCAGGCGTGGTTAGCTGGAAAGTTCTTTCCTTTTACTCAAAAACCTTTCAACACCTGTGTTGTTTTGTTTTAATAGCGGGAAGGTTATAATAGATGAATATAGTAAAAAAAGTAAAAAAATTACTCAATATATTGAAAATGAATTTATTACGTAAAATAGCATTCCTCCCTTATCCCTCTTTTTCCTCCCTTTTTGCCGGTTGTTTGCAGGAAGGGGGAACGAAAGCAACCGGGCATTGGGCGGCTATGCCATTAAATCCACGAGTTTTGTTAAGGCGCCATCCGGCTGCGGATAGGTTAGCCGCTAATATTTTGCATAAGTTTGTAAGGCATTATGAAGCATCTTAATTACATAACAAGGTTTTTATTAACGTGTATCCTTTTCCCGGTGTTTAGCATCGCTTTTGCCGGAAAATCGCCGTTGCCCACATCGTTTCAACCCGGTAAAATAATCAATCCTGTAGTTTGTGATGCGGATGCATCTCAAACCTACGCTGTGTACATACCGGCACGGGGTAATAAAGCAGCGCTGCCCGTTATTTATATGTTTGACCCGCATGCCGACGGTGCATTGCCCTTAACCAAATACAAGCACCTAGCGGATGAGTATGGCTTTATATTGGTAGGAAGTAACAATTCAAAAAATGGCAACGACTGGCAAACAACCGGCAGCATTTGGAAAAAGCTGTTTGCTGATACCCAAAAGAAATTGAAAATAAACGGCAACAGAATATATACGTGTGGGTTTTCAGGCGGGGCAAAAGTGGCCGGTTATGTGGCTATTGAATATCCTGCAGTTAAAGGCGTGATTGCCAACGGCGCAGGCTTGCCTGATGGCGTTGAGGCGGGTAATTTTGGCTTTAGCTTTACCGGGGTGGCGGGTGAAGGCGATATGAATATGGCAGTGCTGCTAAATTTTTGCAACAGCCTTGATAATACAGCCACAAGGCACCGCATGCTGCTTTTTAACGGCAAGCATGAATGGGCCCCGGCCGCAACAATAAATATCGCTTTTATGGGATTGGAGTTTGATGGTATGCGGCAGGGATTATTGCCAAAAAACGACAGCCTTATCAGCCTCTATATAACGCAAAGCAGGCAGCGTATTACTTCGCTCAGCCAGTCAAAACAATTGATAAAAGCTAAAGAAGAGTGTGATATTGCCGCCAGCTTTTTAACCGGCTTAAGCAACGAATCCACGTGGTTTGACCAGCAGGCGGGTGCAATTCGGGCTAAGCCTTTATACCAAAACCAGCTAAAACAGCAACAGGCTTTGCTGAATAAAGAACAACAGCTTGAAGCCGGTTATATGCAGCAGTTTCAGCAGGGCAGCATGGATTACTGGACGACAACCATCAGCGGCCTGCAAAAGCAAGCCGCTGCCAAAACAATTGAGAGCCCCATGTACCAGCGGTTGCTGGCCTGGCTGTCACTGGCATTTTATTCTGTTAGTAACCAGCTTATCAACAGCAATCAAAATGCTGCGGCGCGGCATTTTGTTGATTTGTACAAAATAGCTGACCCAACTAACAGCGAGGCGTGGTATTTTTCAGCTATACTAAATGCACGGTCTGCTATGCCCCAGAGCGCTCAAAGTGATTTACTTAAAGCCGCAAGCTGCGGGTTTAATGATAAGGGACGCCTGGAGCAACAGCCGGAATTCAAACAACTGAAATTGAACCTGGCCGTAGTTGAAAATAAAATGATGAAATAAAAGCTTGTTAGCTACTCTGCGGTAGTGGGGTCAATAACAGCAGTTACTTCGCTCACGGCGTTGGCCGGGAAGCCGCCCTGGCTGGCATGTTCCCTAACCAACTCTTCGTTGGGTGCAATGTAAATGCAGTATATTTTGTCGCCTGTTACAAAGCTCTGCACCCATTGAATTTGAGGACCTAATTTACTCAGGACACCGCAAGATGTTTGCGAGATGCCTTTTAGTTGTTCGGCAGTTAAATTTCCTGCACCGGGAATTTCCCGTTCAATAACATACTTTGGCATAAATGAAGGTGTTAATTGTTGTTTTTTGTTTAGCGGTAATTGTGGCAGGGATAAATATTGAATGTTTAATTAAAAATAAGAAATTTCGTCAACACCCGCATGTGATTTTTCACTTACCAGCGTATGATACCGTTCCTCTCATTTAATAGCGTTTATGGCTTCATCATCGTAATTTCGGAAAGTAAAAAATGTATAATGGAATCAATAGCAGCGGACACAGTATTAATTGACAAGACGTTTAATGCTACGGCCGCAGAAATGTGGAGAGCATGGACCGACCCGGCGATGGTAAAAAGATGGTTTGGTTCAGACCCTAACGGAACAGGTTTAAGCGCGGCATTGGATGTAAAACCCGGGGGTAATTTTGAAATAAGCTTTGCAAATTCAGATGGCGCTAAGCATACCTGCTTTGGCATTTATATACAGGTAAAACCATTCAGTATTCTGTCCTTCAGTTGGGAATGGAAAAATGAACCCGGCGTAAAGTCATTTGTTACGGTTGAACTTCAAGGATAGGGTAATACCACGATAATGCATTTTAAACATGCTAATGTTGGCTTCGCTTCGGCACATAATTACCTGCAGGGATGGAATGATACTTTTATGAAGCTTGAAAAGCTGATTGACACACAATACCAGTTTGCGGATACGGAAAGGGGCAAGTAAACATATAAACAGTTTTGGCAAGACCGGTAAATATGAAAAGAAAAATTAACACACGCATATGAAAAACAACGGACTGTTTATTATAATGCTGCTGGTAACCATTGGTTGCAGCGCACAGCAAACCGGTGGCAACAATCTGCCTTCAATACCTGTGAAAGCGGCATTGATTGCTGAGGGGCTGCAGGCGCCAACCGATATGGCATTTCCTGCGGCAGGAACTATATGGCTAACTGAGCAGACGGGCAAAATAAAAATTATAAAAAATGGTCATGTAACAGGTGTGCTGCTTGATGTAAACGATAAAATGGTTGACATTAATAACGGTTATGATGAAAGAGGATTGCTTGGTATTGCGCTTCATCCATCGTTTGCCACAAACAAAAAATTCTACGTGTTTTACAGTGCCCCTTCTGCCGGCAGGTATGACAATATGGGCGTGTTGGCCGAATATACTTTTTTACCAAACACAGATAAAGCCGATGTAAACAGTGCAAGAATTATACTCACGGTTGATGAGCCGGAATCGAATCATAATGGCGGCTGTATAAAATTTGGCCCGGACGGCTACCTGTATCTTGGCCTGGGTGATGGTGGCGGGGCAGGAGACAGGCATGGCGGAAACGGCAATGGGCAAAATCTTGGAACATGGCTGGGTAAAATATTACGTATTGATGTTAACGATGGTAAGACTTACAAACTGCCTGCAGATAACCCGTTTATGCATACACCAGGCGCCAAACCGGAGATTTGGGCTTATGGTTTGCGGAATCCTTACAGGTTTTCTTTTGACAGGACGGGTCGGTTGTTTGCTGGTGACGTGGGCCAAAACCAGTGGGAAGAAGTAGATATTATTCAGAAAGGTGCAAATTATGGGTGGAGGATTACGGAAGGCACACATTGTTATAATCCTTCCAGCGGGTGCGATACCAAAGGTATTGCGATGCCCATTACTGAATTCAGTCACAGGGAAGGGGCAAGCGTAATAGGCGGCGTTATATATAATGGCATTCATTTGCAGAGCTTAAAAAATCATTACGTTTTTGCAGACTGGACTGGCCCAGTGTTTTACCTGGCTGAAATTAGCGGTGTGTGGCAAAGAGGAAAGCTGGATGTTCAAAATTATCCTTCTAATTTAAAAATAACGGGCTTTGGAGAAGATGCCGCAGGCGAGTTATACTGGTTGACAAATACTGATACCGGCCCGGGCGGAACAGGCGGCGCTATTTATAAAATGGATGCGCCACAATAATTTTGGTACAATAATGACAAAAGCGGCGGTATAAATGCCAGGAAAATTTTATGACAGACGAAGAACTGGTAAACAATTTTAGCGATACCCTTGACACCTGGGCACAAAAGCTTAACAGGTATACCCCGGGGCAATTACTTGTAAAGCCTGCCGAAAACAGTTGGTCAATCGGGCAAGTGTATATGCACATTATAAGTGCGACAGAATATTTTATGCTGCAGGTAAAAACCTGTGCATCAAATAATGATAACTGCGGGGAAGACTCCTCGGCCTCCGCTAAAAGAATGTTTTTAAATAACGACTTTCCTGATGCCATCCTGGAAGGGCCGCCAGGCAATGCTTTTACGCCGCAACCTGCAAGCAAAGAGGATGTGCTGACAAGGCTGGCCGCACTGGAAGAAGATATAAATAATGCAGGCGCAATAATGTTGAGCAACGTATTTAACGGCAAAACAAAACACCCTGGCCTGCATTATTTTACTGCCCGCGAATGGTTCCAGTTTGCGGAGATGCACGTGCGGCATCACGAAAGACAAATAAGAAGGATTGAGCAATTCCTTAAAGAGAAGAGTGTTGCTTAAATAAGCGAAGTATAAAGCCGGCCGGCATAAGGTAGTCGCTGATGTTTAAGCATAAGGGTTAAGTTTGATTAAGCAACTGCAGCTCTTGCAGCCTTGGGGACGTTTGGCTGGCCTTTACCCTCAGTCATTAACCTGAACAGGCTTTCGCTGATGTAGAAGTTCCATCCCTTTTCGCAACTTTCGTAACATTCAACTGCAGGTGTTAACCCAACATGCGTAAAGTGAAGCATTGTAGAACCGCCGTCGGCAGAGAGCTCAAAGGTGGGTTTAGTGCCATTCCACTCCTTTTGGTCCGCAAGCCAGGGTAAGTGGCAATCGGTAACTAACCATACAACTTTGTTTGCGCCTGTTTCAACAATTTTAAAGGTTACAAATGTTTCGCCGAAGTGCACGGTAAATACATCGCCTAACTTTTCTGAGCTGCCTTCAATGTCTGTAGCCCACCAATCCGGTACCCGGTTGATGCAGTCAATTGCGTCTGCCACTGCAATATTTGCGGTGAAGCCATTGTGATAATCTTGCTGTTTCATGGTATTTGTTTTTATTTGATGATTAAATGGTTTTTATTTTATCGAGAATGTCATCAAGTGGTGAAATGCCCGCAAAAAGCGGCAGGTCTTCCACCATCATATAATAGTTGCCTGCAATCTGTTCCGGGCTGAACGCTGCTCTGTCAAGTAGCCTGGCGCTATTGGCGGCAACCACGTGTTCGCCGTTTAGTTCTTTCACATCTATCAATACAAAATCTCCCGGGAAATCGGGTAACGGGTCGTTCTTAAAAAATAGTGTGCCTTTATAAACCCTGTCGCCGTTGGAAATAGTAGCACGAATGCCTGTGCCCGGTAGTCCCTGTCCCTCTGTAATCAGCTTATACAAGCTTTCTTTAACATAAAAACTCCAGCCATCACAACAATCGTTATAACATTCTTTACCCGGTACCAGCCCTATGTGTGTAAAGGTTATTTGCGAAGCTTCGCCTGCTGCAGAAATTTCCCATGTAATGTTTGTACCGTCCCAATCGCGTACGTTCTTAAATATTGGCAGGTAACAATCAACCACCTGCCAGGTAATTTTCTGGCCGGCAATAGCTTCTGTAATTTTAAATACACCAAATGTTTCTCCAAAGCGGGTTGTAAAACTGCCTCCTTCACTTTTAGTACTCCCCTCTACATGTTTTGCCCACCATTCAGATACTTTTGTTATAGCGTCAAAGGCTTCTGCTGCCGTAACATTTACGGTAATGCTGCAGGTAAAATCTTGTACGTTCATTTTTGATTGGTTTATATGTTATAGAAACCTTCTTAATTCTTCAACTTATTGTTTAATATACTCTCCAGTTGCTGCAGTTTCGTGAGCCAGAATTTATCAAAATAATCTATCCATTGCTGTAATTGGTCAAAGCCATCTTTTTTCAGCATGCAATAGCGTTCCCGGCCAATATCCTGTATGGAAATAAACCCCGCTGCATTTAGTATTTTTATATGCTTCGATACCGCAGGCCGGCTCATATCAAAATTCTCTGCCAGGTTATTTATGGTCAAACTGTTCATTGACAGGAGCTTTAGCATTTCCCTTCTGCTCGGGTCCGCAATTACCTGGAATACATCAAGCGTTGGGTTCATGATTTTGCTGCATTTATAAGGTCATTAATTTTTTGTACGTTCTTAAGCCAGCCACCTGTCATAGCCGCAAATACAGTAACATGTTCCAACTGGCCAAAGCCGCTTTGTTTCAAATCAAGCTGTACCCCGCCATCCTTCTCTTCCAACTTCCATGTAACAATTGTATTAAGCGTTATCTTGCCTTCTCCCGGCCCGCCTTTCCATGAATAACATAACTTTTTAAATGGTACAATTTCCAGCACCTTGCAATAAAAAATGCCATCTAAATCCATGCTTGGTATTGGCTTTGCGTTAAACGTAAAATCGTAACCCAGTATAGGCTGGAAATTATTTTTCATTAACCATTGACCGATTAATTCAGCATTGGTTAAATATTCCCATACTACTTCGGGTGAGTGTGCAAAGAAGAATGTGTGATGGATGCTTTTTGCCATAATGCGTAACTTTTAAGTTACACAAATATAAATAAGTAACTTTGAAGTTACCTAATTTTTGGGCAACTTTTTTTAAAAAAATTTTGACTAATTGTTAGTTTGTTGATAACAAACAATTTGTGATGTTTTTTAACAATGGTAGCTTCAAAATTATGTAACGGGCAATTAGCCAGGGGAACAACGGCGATATTTACTAAAAACTCATCTGTAAAAGTTGTTTAATATAGGCATGAAGAAGTGGAATTAAGCAATTAGCAAGCCACACTTTGCCAAACATTTTTATAGTTAAGCTGTTACCTTTAATAAAAAAAGCCGATGAAAGCATTTTTAGGCATGGGCCTGCTGGGCTCAAATTTTACAAGAGCGTTATTACAAAAGGGAAGTAAAGTACAGGTATGGAACCGTACGGCAGCAAAGGCAAAGGATCTGGAACAATATGGCGCAATAGCATTTGAAACACCTGCTGAGGCTGTAAAGGATGCTGACATTGTTCATATAACCTTAAAAGACGATGCTGCGGTGGATGAAGTGCTGGCAAAAGCCAAAGGAGGTTTAATGCCGGGCGCAATTATTATAGACCATACTACAACATCAGTACAGGGAGCTGTTGACAGAACACGGCGATGGAAGGAAAAAGGGTTTATGTATCAGCATGCACCTGTTTTTATGGGCCCGCAAAATGCGCTGCAGGCAACAGGCTTCATGCTGGTTTCCGGCGACCAGCAATTAATCAACCGTCTCAAACCGGAACTGACTCCCATGACAGGAAAGCTCATTAATTTTGGCGAAGAGGCTGGTAAAGCCGCGGCTATGAAATTGCTCGGCAATTCGTTCCTGGTTGTATTTACAGCAGGTATTGCAGATACGCTCACACTTGCCAAAGCGCTGAAAATACCTTCCGGTGATTTGCTTACTTTATTTGGTGAATGGAACCCCGGCAGTTCATTACCGGCGCGGCTAAAGGGGATGGCGTCAGGTAATTATGATTCCCCCTCATGGGAATTGAATATGGCGAGAAAAGATACCGGCCTTTTTATGGAAGAAGCAAAAAATGGCGGAACAGCATTAAATGTTATACCCACCATAGCAACAGTAATGGATGCCTGGATAGCAAAAGGATTTGGCAATAAGGACTGGACTGTAATTGGAAAAGATGCCGTGCAGGTTACAGGGTAATAAGGGGTTAAAAAATATTGTTTGTTAAGTCAATTACGTGCCAACAAATTATATTCACAAAAAAGGCCGCTTCGAAAGAAGCGGCCTTGGTATTAATTATCGTTAATACGACGGCTTACTCAAATTTCAAATCCAACCCTAAGCCGCGTAATTCATGTACCAATACATTGAATGATTCAGGAATACCCGGTTTCGGTATATTATCACCTTTAACAATAGACTCGTAAGTCTTTGCACGGCCTATAATATCGTCAGATTTCAATGTCAGCAATTCCTGCAAAATGTTAGATGCGCCATAAGCTTCCAGCGCCCATACTTCCATTTCACCAAAACGCTGGCCACCAAACTGTGCTTTACCACCCAGCGGCTGCTGTGTAATAAGGCTGTAAGGCCCTATAGAACGTGCGTGCATTTTATCGTCAACCATGTGGTGCAGCTTAATCATATAAATTACGCCAACGGTAGCCTTCTGGTGGAAACGTTCGCCGGTTTCACCGTCATAAAGGTAGGTGTGGCCCATGGGCGGTATACCAGCCTCTTTACAGTATTCAGCAATCTCTTCTACTGTAGCCCCGTCAAAAATTGGCGTTGCAAACTTAACACCCAGTTTTTTGCCTGTCCACCCAAGAATGGTTTCGTATATCTGTCCCAGGTTCATACGGCTTGGTACGCCTAACGGGTTCAATACTATATCCACCGGTGTGCCGTCTTCCATAAACGGAAGGTCCTCTGCGCGGGTAATACGGGCAACAATACCCTTGTTACCGTGGCGGCCCGCCATTTTATCACCCACTTTAAGCTTACGTTTAACGGCTAAGTAAACTTTTGCAAGTTTCAGTACACCTGCAGGTAATTCATCACCTATGGATATATTGAATTTCTCGCGTTTGTAACGGCCTAATTCCTCGTTGTACTTAATATTAAAGTTATGCAGCAACGTATTTAAAAGGTCGTCTACTTCTGCATCACCAGTCCAGCCAAGCGGGTTAACGTTCTGGTAGTCAATGGCTGCCAAATTTTTTGCATGAAATTTTGCGCCCTTGCCTATCAGCATTTCGCCAAAGTTGTTGCTTACACCGGCAGATGTTTTGTCTTTCAGCACAGTCTGCAGCTTGTTAAGCAAAACCTCTTTAAGGTCCTCAACGTTCTTGTCGTGAATTTTCTCTACTTTTTCAAGCTGAGCTTTTTCACGAACCTTGGCGTTTTTATCCTTTTTAGCGCGCTGGAAAAGCTTTTTATCAATTACCACACCTTCAGTCCCGTTAGGCGCTTTTAAAGAAGCGTCTTTGGCATCGCCTGCTTTATCGCCAAAGATGGCGCGTAACAGTTTTTCTTCAGGCGTAGGGTCGCTTTCACCTTTAGGAGTGATTTTACCAATCAAAATATCGCCTTCCCTTACCTGTGCGCCGATACGGATGATACCGTTTTCGTCAAGGTCTTTGGTAGCTTCTTCTGATACGTTGGGGATATCCGGCGTTAATTCCTCTTCACCCAGCTTGGTATCACGCACTTCCAGTTCATATTCTTCAATATGGATAGAAGTGAAGAGGTCTTCACGCACCACTCTTTCACTTATTACGATGGCATCCTCAAAGTTGTATCCCTTCCACGGCATGAATGCTACCTGCAGGTTGCGGCCAAGGGCAAGTTCGCCACCTTTGGTTGCATACCCTTCAGTTAAGAAATCGCCTTTTTTTACTACCTGCCCCTTTTTCACAGCGGGACGCAGGTTGATAGATGTAGATTGGTTTGTTTTGATAAACTTGGTAAGGCGGTAAATCCTCAGGTCGTCTTCAAAGCTTATCAGCCTGTCAGTATCATTCCTTTTATAGCGGATGTGTATTTCCTTGGCGTCAACAAACTCTACTACACCGTCGCCTTCTGCATGTATCTGGATGCGGGCATCACGGGCAGCTTTACCTTCAAGACCAGTACCAACTATCGGTGATTCCGGCAAGATTAAAGGTACCGCCTGGCGTTGCATGTTTGAACCCATCAGCGCACGGTTGGCGTCATCATGTTCAAGGAACGGAATTAATGAGGCGCTCAAACCCACAATCTGGTTAGGCGCAACATCCATATATTCCACTTCTTCTCTTGTAAGTATCGGGAAGTCACCGGTTTGACGGCTAACTATCCTGTCTTCCACAAAATTACCCTGGCCATCCAGTTCAGTGTTGCTTTGGGCAATTTTAGCAGTATCTTCTTCCTCAGCACTCAAAAACTTAAGGTGCTTCAAATCTACCTTACCGTTTTCTACCCTGCGGTAGGGAGTTTCTATAAAGCCCATTTCATTAATCTTGGCATGTACGCAAAGCGTAGATATCAAACCAATGTTCGGGCCTTCCGGTGTTTCAATAGTACAAAGACGGCCATAATGGCTGTAGTGTACGTCGCGCACCTCGAAGCCTGCACGTTCACGGCTAAGACCGCCGGGCCCGAGGGCCGAGATACGGCGTTTATGGGTTATCTCAGACAGAGGGTTGGTCTGGTCTAAGAACTGTGATAATTGAGAAGTGCCAAAGAATGAGTTAATAACAGAAGATAATGTACGCGCGTTGATCAAATCAACCGGCGTAAATACTTCATTATCACGCACATTCATCCTTTCGCGAATGGTGCGCGCCATACGGGCAAGACCTACACCAAACTGTGCATATAACTGCTCACCTACGGTACGTACACGGCGGTTACTCAGGTGGTCAATATCATCAATTTCAGCCTTGGCGTTGGTAAGGCGTACCAGGTATTTAATAATTTCAATAATATCTTCCCTTGTAAGCACCTTGTTTTCAAGGCGTTGTGTAACGCTAAGTTTGCGGTTAATTTTATAACGGCCTACTTCACCCAGGTCATATCGTTTATCGCTGAAGAACAATTTGTCAATAATACCACGGGCAGTTTCATTATCAGGGGCATCAGCACCCCGCAACTGGCGGTAAATGTGCTGAACCGCTTCCAACTCACTGTTTGAAGTATCTTTATTAAGGGTATTATATATAATGGCATAGTCGCCGCCTACATCCTCACGCTGAACAAATACGCTTTTCAGGTCAAGGTCGCCTATGGTATCGATAGCTTCCTCGTCAAGAATGGTATCGCGCTCCATAACAATCTCGTTACGCTCAATGCTCACTACTTCGCCGGTATCCTCATCCACAAAATCTTCCACCCAGGTGCGCAGTACACGTGCGGCCAATTTTTTACCAAGATGCTCCTGCAGGCTTTTTTTATCGGCAGGTACTTCGGTAGCCATACCAAACAGTTCAAGAATATCTTTATCTGTTTCGTAGCCTATAGAGCGTAAAAGGGTAGTAACAGGGAACTTTTTCTTACGGTCAATATAAGCGTACATAACATTATTAATGTCAGTAGCAAACTCCATCCATGCACCTTTAAACGGAATTACCCTTGCTGAGTAAATTTTTGTGCCGTTAGGGTGAATGGACTGGCCGAAGAATACACCGGGTGAGCGATGCAACTGCGAAACCACCACACGTTCAGCACCGTTTATAACAAATGTGCCGCGCGGGGTCATATAAGGAATATTGCCCAGGAACACATCCTGTACAATTGTTTGGAAGTCAACATGTTCCTCGTCATTACAGCTTAAGCGCAGCTTCGCCTTAAGGGGCACAGCGTACGTTAAGCCGCGTTCCATACACTCTTCAATGGTATAACGTGGCGGGTCAATGAAATAATCCAGGAATTCCAGTACGAAAATGTTCCTCGTATCGGTGATTGGGAAATTTTCCTTGAACACACGGAACAAACCTTCGTTATTACGTTTATCCGGTGTTGTTTCAAGCTGGAAGAATTCGCGGAAAGATTCTAACTGAATGTCTAATAGGTCGGGCGTTTCAGCAAGGTGTTTTGTTTTACCGAAACTAACCCTGTTTTGCACTTTTGTTGATGACATATTTATGTTTACCGGTTTTTGCTAAAAAACTTCCTTCAATTTGCGGCGTATTCCCGTGATTGGCGGGATGGGCTTAAGTATTGGTAATGAAGAATTTACAGGTAAATATGGCTTACAGTAAATTCAATAGCTAATGCGCCCAAAATAAAAGGATGGCAAAGTTAAGAAGAAATGGTAATATAATAAAACAAATTTTATGCCGAAAGGCAAAGGGAACGTTATTTTTGATTGCATCAAAGATATGGATTAATACGCTTGTTTCAGAAGGGGTATTCAATCTATATTATTATGCCGCGTTTTTGTACCCGTTATTTTAAAGGCTATTATTTTATGCCTTACTTTAGCAACAGCAAATTATCTAAAGCAACTCAATAAAAACTTCCACATGAAAAAAATCATGCTTACTGCTTTTTCAGCAGTTTTCAGTATTGCAGTTTTTGCCCAGCAGCCTCAAATGAAGCCAGAACAAACCGAATTTTATAGCCCGGTTCCACCTGTGGTAACCCCTGGAGCGACACCAGGTGCACCGCCTAGCGACGCGATTGTATTATTTGACGGTAAAAACATGGATGAGTGGGTAAATGTAAAAGACACTACTGCCTGTAGCTGGGTATTGCATGATGGTGTGATGACGGTAAACAAGGCTACGGGCGACATTATGACCAAAAAGAGTTTCAGCAGCTACCAGATGCATATTGAGTACCAGATACCGGCAGATATTACAGGTTCCGGGCAGGCGCGTGGTAACAGCGGTATATTCCTCGCAGCATTGCCATGGGGCGCCGGCGGTTACGAATTGCAGGTGCTGGACAACTATAACAATAAAACATACACCAACGGGCAGGTGGGCAGCATGTATAAGCAGGCGGCGCCTTTAGCAAACGCCTGCAGACCGCCTGGAGAATGGCAGACTTACGATATTATATGGAATGCACCGCAGTTTGCTGCTACCGGCCAATTAATGGCGCCGGCACATGTTACGGTGCTGCACAATGGCGTACTGGTGGAAAATAATTTTACACTGCTCGGCGATACACCGTATATCGGCTATCCTTCCTATCACCCGCATGGCCCTGCGCCTATTAAGCTGCAGGCGCATGGTGACCCGAGTAAACCCATCAGCTACCGGAATATTTGGGTAAGGCCGCTGTAATACCACAATCTTTATTAGTTTGACAGAGCCCTTGTGATTATCAATAATTACCAGGGCTCTGTTATGTAAATAATAATTCTGGTTATGAACCGGCAGACATTGGTGGCAGCGCAAACTCAATCACCGTAATAATAACCTCCATAACCGATACCAATATCCTGGGTACTTTTTCCGGTATGCTGGCGCTTAACGACAGCGACAGCCATGTACATAAAACAGTAACTAATGGCAGGTTAATGTAACCTATCATCAGGACATTTTAGCGGCCTCAGCCGGCCATGTTTAATTGAAAGGCTGGTACAATTGCTATAGTGCAATGCAGAAAAGGATTTGAGCGCGTATTGCCTGCATAATCCAGCCTTTTGCGTTGTTGAATTACCGGAGTAATGTTATATCCCCTGTTTTGTGATACCGGGTCCCGTCAGTAAATTGTACATCAAGTGAGTACACATACACCTCCTGCGGCTGAAGAGTGCCTTTGTATCTGCCATCCCACTTTGCATTCTTATCTGTAGTACTAAACACTACCATGCCCCATCGGTTGTAGATTTGCCAGGTCACCTTGTCAATACCAAACCCTCTTATATATACATTGTCGTTAATACCGTCACCATTGGGGGTAAAAGCATTAGGCACATCAACAAGCGGGGTTATAATAGCTGGTACCTGCTGGCAGACGGAATCACGGCATCCCGCGGCATTTGTTGCCGTTAAACAAGCTGTATAAGTACCGGTTTTGTTATATGTGTGGGTAATAACTGTATCAATCCTTGTAGTACTGACGCCCGACCCATCGCCGAAATCCCACTTATAGGAAACTGCATTCTGCGAAGTGTTTGTGAAAGTGGATGGCGTGTTTTCCAGGGCAGGTAGGGGACTAAAGCTGAATGCTGCCGCAGGTATGCCATTAACAACAACGGGAAAGGAAATACTGTCACTCTTATTGCAGCTTGTGGCATTCGCGGCAACTAATTTTACTATGTACGTGCCCGGTACGGTATATGTGTGCACAGGGCTTGTTTCATTTGAAGAAGCGGAACCATCCCCAAAGTTCCAGGTAAAAGAATCTCCACCGGTGGAAGTGTTGTCAAATTGTACTGTATACGGTGCACAACCCGCTGCAGGCTGGCTAAACAAAGCTGCAACATTCACTGCTATATTTAATTTAATGCTGTCTGCTTCCGGGGCATTACAGTAGTTCGTGTCAGTTAAGTTCAAAACAACGTTGTAGGTGCCGGATGCGTTATAATGATGTTTCACGGTGTCTGCATCTGTTGTAACGGTAGTGCCGTCACCAAAGTCCCAGGTAAACGAGCTACCGTTAAACGGTTTGCCCGGAGGCGCTGACGACTGGTTAATAAAAATATAATTAAGCGAGTCGCAAGGCAGCAGTTTTTTATCAGTAAACCCAACAGACGCAGGGTCGTTACGCACTCTTATATTAAGGTATGAAGTATCTGCAATATTGCAGGTGGAAGAGTCTATGGCTATCAGCATTACTTTATACGTACCTACTTTATTATATGTATGTGTTACTGAAACGGCTTTAGTAGTTGTATCTGCGCTGCCGTCGCCAAAATGCCACATATAAGTTTGTGCATTGCCAATAGTATCTACAAAAGACACTTTTACCGGTACGCACCCCGAGGTGTCGTTGGATATATTTCTGATGCTCGATTTAACCGCCGATCTTACGCCTGCAAGGTCGAACGCAATTTTAATGGAAGTGAGGTTGCAGTAATAGGGGATGTTTGCCGCAGCAGCGCCATTGGTGCTGTACACAGCGTTTACGGGTAGTGTTCCGTCCGGCCCGCAGGTGCATACAGCCTGGTAAATTACCCCCGCCTTATCAAAGCGGCTCGTACCGCCATCCACGTGTATGCCGTCATAGTCATTAGGATCTCCCATAAAAGCGCCAAATAATTGAGAAGAGGCATTTTTTTCCAGTACAAAAAAGTAAAAGTCTCCTACATCCTGCCCGCGGTTACTGGTTATGCTCGATTTTAATGGCGCTGAGATATTACCGTTTGCTTTGTAAACAAGCCCCTGGGGGCCGCTATTGGTGTACGAGTTATCAAGGCCGCCACCCCAGCCTGATACATACACATTTTCACATACATCCACCAAAAAGGCTGTTGGAGAAATGTTTGGATATTTGGTATTTGGACCAAAATTGGCTGAATAAACAATTCCCGATAGGTCTGGCTTAAGCTTAGTGATAAACTGCTTGCCTGACGCCTGGTTTCCATTAGCGTTAAAGGGGGAATTTACCGGGGTAACCACCCCTTCGGTAGTGCCTGTAATAATAGGATTGCCTGTTTTGCCAAAATCAATCCCGTAAATCTGGTCTGCCGCTGCAGTGCCGAAATAAACTGATTTTACCAGCGCCGAGCCATCGTTTTTTAGGATAGTGATAAAACCGTCGCAGTCACCGCCAAGAAACTTTCCGGAAAGGGGAGCGGATGATACACCGGATGTACCTGGAAAATTGTTGCTTGATGTTGCTCCGCAGGTATATATATTATTTGTACCTGGCTCAAGCCTTAACACAAAGGCTGCGTCATTGCCATTACCTCCCAGGTAAGTGCAAAACAAGGGCTGCGAATTTAACCCGGGAGAAAATTTTAGCAATACAGCATCCTGCGTGCCCTGCAAATTTTTTTGAAATGCATTGACTGTTGGAAAGTCACTGGATTTTGTGCATGAGGCAAGATAAATATTATCCGAGCCATCCAGTATCACTTCACTGCGGGCATCATCGCCATAATTACGGCGAATAGATACTGAGCCGGAGGGAGGTTGAAGATCTTTTTCTTTTATATTTACACCGTCATCCCCTGTACCTCCTATCCTCAACGAGCCCAGCAATTTATCACCACCGGCGCTCAGTTTTGTCAATATTATATCCTGTCCGCCGCAAGGCCCAATTGTTTTAATACCCAGTGTTGGATAATCCCCTGAGTTAGATCGCCCGGCAATAACCAGGTTACCAGTTTCGTCAGCCACTATACTATGGGGCTGCTCATTGCCTTCAGAGCCGCCTATATACGTGGCATACTGAACGGCGTTACCGGAGGAACTGAATTTCATTATGCCAATATCAAAACCGTTTAAATCAATGTCCGGCGTACCGTTGCCGTTGCCTTGCCTGCCCTCGCCGGTGCTATTGTTACCACCCGCAAAAGTGGTTTGGTATGCACCGTTTGTTACCTGGAAACCGGTTCCAAAAACGATGCCTCCAGCATAAAAATTACCTGCATTGTCATACGTGGCGGTATAGCCCCAATTATCGTAACGGCTGCCGCTGAAGGAGCAGAAAATAACTGTAGGGTCAATAACCATTGTTGCCCCCGAAACAGCCTTATCAACCTTAAAGGTGAGGCTTTTGCCATTAAGGCTATACCTGCTGCCTATGGGTTGGTTGCCTGTTGATGTTACGGCGTATGTATTTGGTTTAAGTTCGGTTACAGTACCCACGGAAGTGGAAATTAAAAAATTTCCATTTTTTACGTCCAGGCCTGTAGCGCCGTCAATTTGCAGCGATATTTTACTTATATCAGCGCCGGGGTGCACAATTATATCGTATTTAAAATTACCATTGTTGGTATAATAATGTACATCAATGCCTGGGTAAATGTTTTTAACGGTTATGGCAGTATAAATTTTACATCCGCCTGCCCATTTGGAAGGATCACTGCCTATAAAATAATTATTGTATTGTGTCAACGGTTTTTCACTGGTAATTACAGGGTGAGGGTTTCCATTGGCAAAAGTTATTTCGTACGCGTGACTCCGCAACACAAAACCCTGTCCTGTACTGTTATGGGCGCCGGCAACAGTTTCGCCGCCGCGATTTATTTCAGAACCGGCTGCGGGTTTGCCATGTATATAGCGGGCAATTCTTTGCAAATCGTCTGTATTATACAGCATTACCCTATACCCGCCGTCTGGCTTAATGATAACGGCCCCATTAGCAAAAGACCCTTTAAATTGAGTGTTTTTATCCCATTGACCTTTGTTTTCAACAAATTGCAGGTATTGTGCGGAAGCATTTATTGATACCAGCACATATATTAATAAGGCTACAGATGATAAAATTACCTTCAAACCAAATTTTTTAATAGTTAGGTATTAGTGTATTGTTGGTTAAGTTACTGCAGGTTTTTCATGGTTCTTTATGTTAGTCCGCGGTACTAAGATACTTTCATTCGCTCTATTTTGTTGCCATATAAAAGCATTAAGAAGTGAAAAAGCACAAACGGGCTATAAATCATGCTGTTTGCAGTAAATAAGTTGCTTAGAATATAATAAACGTAAACTAACAGCCCTTATTTGAAAATCGTCTGTTAATTTTCGGTGTAGCCGGCTTGCACACCGATAAAATCTGGAAGATAAACTGCCGTAATTGAAAAGTGTTATAGAATGTCCTTCAGGCTGGTGGTGTATTCCGCCATTTCATTGGCTATTTTCCTGTCGTTACTTAAGCGTGGCAGCTTATTTTGCCCGCCCAGTTTCCCGATTGACTTCATGTAATCAATAAACCCATTTTTTCTTACAGGTGTAATTACAAGACGACGCAGTATGTTACCGGTTATAAGGTCGTCGTAGTAAACATTTTTTTCCCGGAGTGTATTATCTATTTTTTCGGCAAAAGCTTGCAGGTTCACGGGGGCATTTTCAAACTCAATAAACCATTCATGGTAGCTTTTGCCCTTATCCTGCTGAACTTTTGGTGCCACGGTGAATTCGGTAATTTTTACTCCTTCCTCGTCGGCTGCTTTCATCAGGGAGTATTCAACTTCTTCGCCAATTACGTGTTCGCCAAAAGCAGATATAAAGTGTTTTGTTCTACCGCTTACAATAAGCCGGTAAGGCGTTGTGCTTACAAATTTTACAGTATCACCAATATTATAAGCCCAAAGGCCGGCGTTATTACTTACAATAAGTGCATAGTTTTCGCCCTCTTTTACATCCCGCAGGCTGAGGCGCGTGGGGTTTTCATTAAAAATTTCGGCAGCCGGCACAAATTCAAAGAATATTCCAGAATTGGTGTTCAGTAGCAGCCCGGGTTGGGTTTGGCTGTCCTGGAAGGCAAAAAAACCTTCGCTGGCAGGAAATAATTCTATACAGTCCACTTTTCTGCCTATGCTTTCGTACAGCTTGGCTTTATAAGGTTCAAAATTTACACCGCCCTGTACCATAACGCTAAACCCGGGAAACAGGTCGCCTACCTTTTTGCCGCTTTTTTCAATAAGCCTGTCAAAATACATCTGCATCCACGGTGGTATTCCGCTTATAAGCGTCATATTCTGTGTTATTGTTTCCTCTACAATCTTATCCAGCTTTTCTTCCCATTCTTCTATGCAATTTGTTTCATAGGAGGGGAGTTGATTACTTCTCAGGTACTTTGGCACATGATGGTTAACAATACCGCTAAGCCTGCCGGTTGGTACGCCGCCTATCCTGTCCAGCACAGGTGAGCCGCTTAAAAAAATCATCTTGCCATTGGTAAATTCTGAATTTCCCGTTTCCGCTATATAACACAGTAATGCGTCGCGGGCTGAGTTAATATGGTTGGATATGGAGTCTTTGGTAATGGGTATATATTTCACACCGCTGGTTGTGCCGCTGGTTTTGGCAAAATAAATGGGCATACCCTTCCATAATATATTTTGGCTGCCGTGTTTTATTCTTTCTATATAAGGCTTAAACTGTTCGTAATCCCGTATCGGCACCTGTTTTTTAAAATCTTCGTATTGCTGAATGTCCTCAAAACTATGCTCTTTGCCAAACTCGGTATTTTTGGCCGTTTTTATAAGGTCTTTAAAAATGGCCTCCTGGTCTTCAACCGCCGTATCCATGCTCTTTTTAATCTTATTATGTATATAGTTGGCAAAGGGCCTGGCGAGTAAAGATTTTAAGTTCATGCTTCTTTTATTTTTGCAGCGGCCACCGGATTTTTTTGAGCCCTGGTAAGCTGTTATTGTACAGCCCCAAAAAATTTTGTTGTTTAAGATGGCAAACCTGTTAAAAGCAACAAAAATAACGTTACATGGCCTGCTTTTGCCAAAACGATATGTTTAATTTTGTTTAAATGTGTGGTTTTGCCCTTTTTTGCCAACAATTTTTTAAAATTACTTGCCTTGTAATGCTTAAAAACCCTACCTTTGCCGTCCTAATTTTGGATAAGTTATGTTTGCAGTAGTAAAAATAGCAGGACAGCAATTTAAAGTACAGGAAGGACAAAGCCTGTATGTACCTCACCTGCAGGGTAAAACCGGAGACAAAGTTGAGTTTAGCGAAGTTGCCCTCGTTGATACGGACGGCAAACTTACACTCGGCGCAGATGTAAAGGCTGTTGTAAAAGCCGAGATACTTAACGAAACTGTACAGGGTGATAAAGTGATTGCCTTTAAAATGAAAAGAAGGAAAGGTTTCCGTAAAAAGCACGGCCACAGAACCCACTACACAAGAATTAAAATTGAAAGCATAGCTTAGAAATTTTGGGATTGCTGATTTTGACATTTTGTGATGTAATGCATTAATAAAATTTTCGAAGCCGGCAATATCAAAAACATTTTTTGATGATGAGAGTTGAAAGATCTCAAAATCACTAAATCAAAAAATCAGCAATTAAATAAAGAACTCGTTATGGCACATAAAAAAGGTGAAGGCAGTGTAAAGAACGGCCGTGATTCACAAAGCAAACGTTTAGGTGTTAAAATATTTGGAGGCCAGCCTGCAGTTGCCGGTAATATTATTCTTCGTCAAAGAGGAACTGTATATCATCCCGGTAAAAATGTTGGTGTTGGTAAAGACTTTACTTTGTTTGCGTTGGTTGATGGTGTTGTGTCTTTCAAAAAAACAAAGGAAGACAAAACAACTGTATCAGTTTTACCTGCAGAGGCAACAGCTTAATAACAGGTTAGTAACATATTAAAATTTTTTTTGGCAGTTGTTACAAAGGTTTTTAATTTTATGATTATTTACTAACCATTTAAATTTTACAAACATGGCAACTGCAAAAAAAGCCGCAAAGAAAGCTGCTCCTAAAAAAGCCGCAAAGAAAGCTGCTCCTAAGAAAGCTGCAAAGAAAAAATAATCTTAAGGCTTTGGAAGCTAAGATAAAATTTAGCCCCGCATTAGCGGGGTTTTTTTATTTTCATACCTTGCCATACGGTTTAAAAAATATTTATGGACAACTACGCCATTGCTGATAATTTTTCCCTGCTTGCAAAATTGATGGACATACACGGGGAAAATAGTTTTAAAACAAAATCTTATTCAGTCGCCGCATTTACTATTGAAAAATTACCCATGCAGCTTGCCGCAACTCCCGCAGAAAAAGTTGCCGGCATAAAGGGTATTGGTGAAACAATAAGCAAAAAAATCAGCGAACAACTGCAAACCGGGAGGTTGCCGCTGCTGGATGAATACCTGGCCAAAACACCTGGCGGTATTCTCGAAATGCTTGCTATTAAAGGCATTGGGCCCAAAAAAATCGCCTTAATATGGAAAGAACTTGAAATAGAAACGCCGGGTGAGTTGTTGTATGCCTGTGACGAAAATCGCTTGCTTTTATATAAAGGCTTCGGTGAAAAAACACAGCAAAATATAAGAGAAGGAATTGAATTTTATTTAAACAGCAAAGGCCGCCACCTGTATGGATACATTGAGGAATTTGCTTTAAAAGCAGATGAAACAATAAGAAAAGCATTTACTGAGGATGTGTTTTTATTAACCGGGGATTTTAGAAGGCAACTGGAAATTATTGACAAAATTGAATGGATAACCACGGCGCCCGCTGCTGAATTGCATTTGTTTTTTGAAACAAACGGGTATATACCTGTAACAAATGCGGAAGGTATAACATCATTCAGGGGGAAGGAGAATGTTGAACTTGTTTTTTATCACAGTACCAGTATTTATAAAGACCATTTTATTAAAAGCTGCAGCCCTGAGTTTTTGCAGGCATGGTTAAATCAATTCATGCTGCGCGATGATTATGCATCAGAAGAAGAAATTTTTGCAACAGAAGAGATAGATTTTATTCCTGCATTTTTGCGGGAGACAGGCAATGTGATTGAAAAAGCAAAAACGCACGCGCTGACGAAAGTTATACAGCCGCAAGATATTACTGCCATTATTCACAGCCATAGCAGGTGGAGTGATGGCTACCATACCATTGCGGAAATGGGGAGGGCTGCAATGGAAAATGGTTTACAATATTTAGTAATAAGCGACCACTCAAAGTCTGCGTTTTATGCCAATGGACTGACCGAAGAACGCATTGCTGCGCAGCATGAAGAGATTGATGAACTTAATAAACAATTGGCACCGTTTAAAGTATTTAAAAGTATAGAGAGCGATATTCTGAATGATGGCAGCCTCGATTACAATGATGATGTGCTGAATAGCTTTGACATAGTTATTGCTTCTGTGCATAGTAATCTTAAAATGAAAGAAGATAAAGCCATGATGCGCCTGGTTACTGCGATAGAAAACCCTTATACAAGTATATTGGGGCACGCCACAGGCCGGTTGTTGTTAAGCCGTAATGGCTACCCCGTTGACCACAAAAAAATAATTGATGCTTGTGCTGCCAATAATGTAGTAATTGAATTAAATGCACACCCAAAAAGACTTGATATTGACTGGCGTTGGGTAGACTACTGCGTAAGCAAAAATGTACTTATTTCTATTGACCCCGATGCCCATAGCGTTGACGGGTTTAAAGATACCCGCTTTGGCGTGCTGGTTGCACAAAAAGCAGGTTTAACAAAAGAGCAAAACCTGAGCAGTTTTTCCCTGCAGCAGTTTGAAGAGTTTGTAAGAGCGCAGAAAAGTAAACGATAGGTAATTATTGCCGTACCTGCTATGCTATTACATATAACCTTAGCCAACCAAGGGCAGGGACACGTAAAAGGTACTGCCTTTGTCTACTTCGGTTTCAAACCATATATGTCCATTGGCTTTTTCAACAATACCATGGCAAATAGCAAGACCGAGACCTGTACCGGATGATTTGGTGGTAAAATTAGGCATGAATATTTTTTGCTGCATTTCAGCCGGTATACCGGTACCCATGTCCTTTATAGCCACTACAACGTTATTATTCTCGGTATATTGGGTAATGGTAATTTCTACCTTGCCTGTTGCATTTGCATTTGACGCCTCAATAGCATTTTTTATCAAATTGGTAAACAGCCTGTTTATCTGCACTTTATCTGCATTAATAATATAATTCCCTTCACCCTTATTCCAGGTAATTTGCAGGTTACTGTCGGCGCTGTACAGGTTTACCAGCGAAGCAATAACTTCGCTTATATTAAAGTTTTCAATTTTTACATTACCAATATTGGCAAATTGCGAAAAATCCCCGGCTATTTTAGAAAGCTGTTCAATTTGTTCAATTAACGTATTTGCTACCTGCTGTGAAAGCTCTTTCACATTAGAAGCATTGTTGCTTATTGCACGCTGCAAGTATTGAATACTAAGTTTCATGGGCGTAAGCGGGTTTTTTATTTCATGTGCCACCTGCCGTGCCATTTCACGCCATGCACCTTCTCTTTCACTTCTTGCAAGAGCCTGGGCGCTTTGTTCCAGCTTGCGCACCATTTTATTGTATTCATCTACCAGGGCGCCAATCTCATCTTTACCGGTCCATGCAATTTCTTCGTTAATGCTGCCAAGGCTTATCGCCCGCATTTTATTACCTATCAGTGTAAACGATGATGTTATACGGCTTGTTACCAGTATGGCAATGCCGCCGGCAAATATGAATATGAGCGCGTTAATATTAATAAGTGTTACAAGGAAATTATTTATTTCGAGTTTCAGTTCATTTTGAGAATTAAGCGATGGTACATTCAGGTAGGCTGTCACTGCATCACTCTCATCGCGCACTACCACGTAACTGCTTAAATAAACCGTTGAGCCAATATGCTCTTTTTGTATAAAGCGTATTTTGTGGTCGTAGTGTAATGCAAAAAAAGCGGCTGGGTGTATTTTATAACTTAGTACACGCTTGGTGTAAATGTAGGGTATCGATGAAACTTCAAGATTGCCGTTTTTATCATAATAGTTAATGTCGGTATTGTGCAGCCTTGCTATTTCTTTAACCTGCTTTTGAATGTCGGTAGATGGCGATTTTTTCTGGTCTTCTTCAATTTCATTTCTTAAAACTATCGCGGTGTTGGTAAGTTTGGTTTCATTATCCTTGTTAAAGCTGATGATAAAGAATGAAATAGTAATGCCGCCAATTACAAGAAACGAAAATATACTAATGGCAATAATAGTTGCCTGTACCTGTGTACGGATGTTAAAAGAAAACACACGCTGCATATCCTTATACCTGAACCGGGTTTTGAACAACAGGTTACTGTAATGTAAAAGGATTATCACCGCGATAAACAGGCAAAAAAGATAGGAAAAGATGGTAAATGCCGATACAAACCAATCACTTTTTTTAACCACTACCACCACCTTACCGGTGCCAGCGTTATACCAAAGCTGACTGTAACCACCAGCATTGATAACGGAATCCTGGAATTTGGGCGCTTGCGCATCGGTGATAGTATCCACAAAACCATAATCGTTATTAGACGTTTTTATCAGCCTGTTTTTATAATAAACAGCTATTGAATAATTGGTGTTGATATCGCTTGTAAGATCCCGCACGCTGTTAAATACTCCCAGGAAGAAAGCGTCCTTTTTATAAAACCTTGGATTTGCCAATATAAATATAGAGCCTTTAAAAACCGAGTCTGTCCCATATACTTCTTTTTCGTATACATAACTATAGCCACCAAGTGTATTTTCGTATGCGTAAAAAAATGGCACGCCCGTCGGCTTTGCCTTGGATTGGATAACAGTTTTTATTACGCTATAAGAGGTTGAATCTTCATTAAAAAGTGGTTCGTGATTTGCGTTATATGTGTAGATATGGGTTTCGTAATTGCTAAGGTACCCTGAGAAATTATTATTAATAAGGCTGTCTTTAATAAGATTGTTTTCATGGGAAGAGTCAAACCGCCAAAAATTATCTTCAAAAAATGAATTATCAATACCGTTTATTGACATATTAAGTAACTCAAGGGTTTGCCTGTTGGTTTGAATAACATAATCTGCCGCTATCGTCTTTCTCCTAACCAACTCCATGCTGTTTACCCGGTATGCAATTAATGCAGTTGCAGATGCCATAAAAAAGATAGCCCAAAAAAGAAAAAAGGGCGATTCGATAATTGCGGTGGCAGAATCTTTTTTACGGTACTCCAGGATAAGTATGTATAAAATAAACCAAAAGAGAATAATGAAGTTTATAACAGCTGACTGATAAAACGACCTGATGGTTATAAAAACAAGCCCGATGGTTACGATAATGACCAATTTTTGGTATACGCCAAGCTGAGAGCGTTGTAAAGGTTTGATTAATAAATGGGACAGGTAATAGAACGAAAGCATCAGCAGGCAAACAATTACAAAACTTGTTATAATATAGTAATCAATGGTAAAGAAATTGGTTACCTCAAACCTGATACTTGAATTGCTTACAATACCGCTGATAATATCCTGCAGGGAATAAACCATAAACAGTAATACTATAACAGACAGCACTGTTAGGATGAGCATAAGCCTTTTATTGGGCTGTAACCCTTTGGTAAAAAAAGCGGGCCGGTTAAATTTTGTGAAAGAAGTTATCCAGAATAATAATACGCTGTTTATAAGCATATCGCCAAGCGAATTGTTAAGGCTGCCAAATGGAATATTATCAAGGGGCTGAAACAGTGTTAGCTGCCTGAAATCGAACGGAACCGGGTAATAGTATGAAAGTATACGCAAGACGACGACGACGGCGACAAGAAAGACCAGCGCTTTGATGAATCCCCGTTCGGGTACGATATCACCCGCGATGCTGTTTATAAATACTATAAGTAAAATAACGGCCAATACGCGAAGCAGGGTGGAAAAAGTGCCGGGCTGGTCGTTACTAACATTTTGCCTGTTTTTTATCCTGAAAAGCTCATCTCCTTTGGAGTTGCGAATCACAGGCGCGCCAGGATCAGTAGTAATAACATATTTGCTTTCAAGCTCCGGGAAATTTTGAAATCCCGGCTGTAAAGAATCCCTTTCCAGGAAAAATGTCCAGTGTACCGGCACCAGGCAGGCCATTATATATTGCTTGTTTTTTACCTGGATAGTATGTTTTATATAATCAAAAGAACCATCCTGGTAGTTGAGAAAATAATAACCGTCAGGCCGGTAAATATCCGGCGTACTCACTGACATGGTATT
Organism: Chitinophagaceae bacterium; assembly: GCA_035550215.1. Lineage (GTDB taxonomy): Bacteria > Bacteroidota > Bacteroidia > Chitinophagales > Chitinophagaceae > JABDFW01. The sequence continues at coordinate 108,688 of DASZPM010000009.1, forward strand.
ATTATTCCAGTAAGTCTCTGCAAGATTGCCATTACTGTTAGCAGTGTAACAGAAAATGCCAAAAACTTCTTTTTGAAGCGTTTCTTTTATTGGGGCAGGGCGGTCTGATACTATGGCTTTTGTTTTGACCGAATCTTTCAAAAGAGACTCAAACTTTTCCTCCTGGGTTTTAATATACTTTTCAAGCGCGGCGGTAACTTTTTTTGGGGAAGAACTGTAGGAAAAATAATTGGTAAATAAAAAAGATATGGTATACAGCCACGCAGCCGTAATAATTATATAGCCGTGCTTATAAGCAGCTTTCTTAATTACCTGGATCAAGAACTTTTGTTTTCTTTTTTAACCCGGTTCCAAATGGCATCCATTTCGGCCAATGTCATTTCGGTAAGCTCGCGCCCTTCATTTTTTGCCTCCTGTTCCATTTTGGTAAACCGGTATATGAATTTTTTATTGGTGCGTTCTAAAACACCTTCGGCGTCAATATGCAAAAATCGTGCGTAGTTTACAAGGCTAAATATAATATCACCAAATTCTGCCTCAATATTATCAATATCTCCTTCCCTTATTGCTTCGTTAAGTTCAGCAACCTCTTCTTCCACCTTTTTCCAAACGTCCTCTTTATTCTCCCACTCAAACCCTACTTGTTTTGCTTTTTCCTGTATGCGGGCGGCTTTTACCATTGCCGGCAAAGATGCCGGTACCCCCTCCAGCACCGACTTTTTACCCTCTTTCATCTTTATTTTTTCCCAGTTTTTCTTAACTTCTTCTTCATCCGCAACTTTTACATCTCCATAAATATGAGGGTGGCGAACAACCAGTTTATTACAAATGCCCTCAATTACATCATTAAGTGTAAACTGGTTTTGTTCTGTACCAATTTTTGCATAAAATAAAATGTGCAGTAACAAATCTCCCAGTTCTTCTTTAATATTTTGCCAGTCTTTGTTGGTAATAGCATCAGCCAGTTCGTAGGTTTCTTCTATCGTCATTGGGCGTAATGTGTCAACCGTTTGCTTCCGGTCCCATGGGCATTTTTCACGCAAATCATCCATTATTTGTACAAGCCTGTTAAAAGAAACGCTTAAATCATTCATTTATATTTCAATTAGCGAAGTGATAAAAAATATTGATACTAATAACCCTGTGAATATTGAGCAAACAAAGAATAAAATCAGGTATTTGAAAAAACTTTTAATATAGCCTTGCCGGTAAAAATTGTGCATGGCAATAAGCGGGTACAAATATATATATATCAGTACCCCTATTGCAAGCCAGTTAAAAGGGGCAAAATTTAAACCGTTATATAAGGCCTGGAGGCCATAGTACACAAGCAGGCAGATAAATGTTTCTATATATACATAAGTAATAAATATTACATGGTTAACATAATAAAATTGTTTTCTGCGGCGCACATATAGCAACTGCATGAATAATGCAACAAAAGGCACCGAAATAAACATCATTTTGGGAATTGAATGTAAAAAATTCTCAGTCAACTCCTTTTTAAACCCTTCTTTATCCTTATGCCATTTTTGTGCTGTTTCAATCATTTTCTTTTTAAACATGTTGCTGAACCAGCCATCTCTTTTACCAGGCGGCAACTTTGCCTGCGCGGAATCATACGCCTCAACTGAGGACGGCAGTTTTTCATCGTTAATGTTGAGGTTCCATGTTCCCGCGGTTTGCTGGTTGTAATCATTTTCTTCTTTTACGCTGTCTTCAAAACTTTTAAAAATTTTCTGCCTGCCTCTGCCTGTGTCTGCGTATATGTAGCGGTATGACGTAATCGAATCGTGGTGAGTCGTATCCATCCTTACTTCCTCTCCGTTAATGCCGCCAACGGCATTTAATGCAGCAATCATTCCTGCTCTTTTATCGCTGTCAGTAGTTGCATAAAATGTATCTATAAAAGCTTGCTTTACAGTATTAAGGCTTTTTTCACTGCGGGTATGTACGCTTTTGTTTATATCATCGGGCCTCGCTATAAAAGTTAAAAAGATAACAAAGAATATTGCCGAAGTAAACACGTACATGCGTATGGGATGCAGGTAGCGCATTCGCCTGCCCTTTGAATACTCTAAAGGCAGAAAGCCGGGTTTAAAAAGCAAATACTTGAGCGTACTGAAAAATTTCCCGTCAAAGTGGGTTACATCATACACAAAATGGGTTACAAGATGCCAGAAACTTTCTTTAGGTTCAAGGTTTTCCTGCCCGCATAAGTGGCAATACCTGCCATGTAATTCAGCATTACAGTTAAGGCATACCTGCTCTTTTCGTTCTTCAAGGTGTGACACTCCGTTAAAATTTGACTAAAAATACATAACTCGGGCAATGCTGCAATATATAGTTTATACTTGTTTTGTCGTTATAGCATTACCCAAGTATTTTTGAAGCATAAAGTACATCATGAAATTGTGTTTTCTTGTTTTTGCCATTATTTTTATAGCCGGCCATGCCTGTTGCCAATATTATTATAATGATATAGTGGCGTTGAAAGAAACCAACAGGCAATATTCAGCCATTAAAAATGCCCATATTGCTACCATTACAGCCCATAGTTTTGAAGCTGACGGCCAGCCCACACAAGGTTTTTCGTTAAAGCAGGAAATAAATAATAACCAAAGCGAGATAACCACAACTTCAAGTATCACTTCCGCCGGCGAAGCCGTGTCAGTTAGTTATTATGACAGTAACCGCCTTATAAAAACTATTGATAACAGCACCAATATTATAAGCACTGTTAATTATAGTTATGATGCGGCAGGAAATATTAAAACCATTACAACTGCAACAACGGATACTTTCATGAACTCAAACAGTGAGGAAATTCACCAATGGTTTTATAATGGCAGCACACCCTTGTATATGCTGCGTATAAAAGACAAAACAGACACAACAATAGTTGATTTTGTAAAAGATGAGCAGGGAAACATAGCTGAAGAGCACTGGAAAAAGAAGGGCAGGAATATTGAAAATTATTTTTATTATTATAATGATGCCCATTTGCTTACGGATATTGTTCGTTTTAATGAACGGGCTAAAAGAATGCTGCCTGATTTTTTATTTGGCTATAACAGCGACGGCCTTTTAACACAACTTACACAGGTTCACCTGAACACCGGCAGCTACCTGGTTTGGCATTATGACTATAACTCAAACGGCCTTAAGCAAACAGAAACCTGCTACGATAAAAAGAAGCAGCTTGTTGGCAGGATTGAATATACATTTAATTAGCTGCCTCCGGGGAGGTATAAGTTTTTCATAAAGAATTAATCAAACGTTTGATTAACATTAATAAATCATTATCTTTGAAACTCCGGGAACTATGATGCATGGATAAAAAAGAACAAATTATAAACGCCGCGGTTGAACTTTTTGCCCAAAAAGGTTTTGAAGGTACCAGCATACGCGATCTTGCTTCAAAAGCAGATGTTAACGTAGCCATGATAAATTATTATTTTGGCTCTAAGGAAAAACTTTTTGAAGCGCTTGTTGAAATGAAAGCAGGGTCTGCAAGGGGTACCCTTGAAAGCGTACTGCATGACAAGAAGTTATCCTCTATGGAAAAAATGGAACGCGTGATTGACTCCTATATTGATCGGCTTTTTAATAACCGGTTGTTTCACAGGGTTATACACCAGGAATTAATGCTAAACCAAAGGGAAACATTACAACAAATAATTACTGAAATACTTTACCCCAATACGCTCATAGTTAAGCAAATAATTGAAGAGGGGATAAAAAAGAAAGACTTCCGGAAAGTTGATGCTGAACTTACTATTTCATCGCTTGTCGGCACCATCAACCAGGTATTGCTGTCAAAAAAATTCTGCCTCAAAATACTTAACAGGGAAGAAGGTTACGTGCCGTATGAAGACCCGGCCTTTATAAAACGCATGTCAATGCATTTAAAGCAACTTATGCGGGCGCACCTTGCTGTGTAAAAGTTTTTCTTTTCGTCAAACTAGTCAAGTTCTCTCATCACTTTGCCCGGAACAGCCTTTTTGTTTACAATAACCGAAATAGTGTTTATGGCGAAGTATGGCATGCTTACATAAATATAGCCTTTAAATGGCCCGCGTAACCCCCAGGAGTTTTTTACAATAAAATACTCCTGCCCAAGGGAATCTTTTGCAATACCTGTAATCTGCATTAAATGGTCATCCTGTGTGTATTGTTTATCAAATAATTCCTGTCGTATAACGGCGTTATAGGGCCTTTCTTTAAAAGCCGGCAATGCTTTGGCATCTTCCTTACTGCTTGTCCATTTGGCAATGCCTTTTTGCTGCTGAAACCCGCTGTTGCTAACATCTGCATCCCAGGTAAGCGTATAGCCTTTCATAATACAGTCCTTTACAGTTTGCATAAACTCATCCAGCGGAAGATTATAATACGCATTACTGTTATAGTTGTCAGGCACTTCCATCACAAATGATGAGTAGTATGGATGATGCGTGAAAGAAGTAAACCCGATAAAATCAGACGGTTTTTCGGTTACATATTCAGCCGCAAATGTTAACGGGGTATAATGCTTGCCATTATAATCAAATTCTGCCGGTGGTTGCCCCAGGTAACTGTTCAAAATTTTTATGAACCCATCCTTCCAGTTAGCGGGTACTGTGTCTTTATTTTTATTAAGCACATCGTCAAGATAAGTTTTTAAAACACCCTCCATTTTATAATCGTGGTTCATAACAGTATCCCTGCCAACGCCCGGGTAAACTGATTGCGGCATTGCGCCATAATTTGCTACTGCATTAAGCATATCCTGCCCAAGGCCACCCTCCGCAAAACGGGTATTGCCGCGACGGCGTATATATTTAATGGCTTTGTCAACATAAAGATTCCAAACGGTAAATGTTTCTGAAAGGTCTAACTCAGGTTTGCCTTTTTGAAGCATTTCGCTTTCAGTCATTGCTGTAGATGAAAAACACCAGCACGTACCTGACGAATATTGGTTTTTTACGGGCGTTGCAACATTATTTTTTACAATAGTAAAACCATTCGATTGAGCTGGTAATTGTACTGAAATGATGATTGAAAAAAAGACGATGAGTGCTTTTAGCATGCCTGTTTATTTAAGCCTGAAAATAGTAATTAATTTATTAATTTTTTGTGTAAATGTAACAAGCTCCTGTTGTTGCTGCCGTATAAAGCTGTTATTTTCAAGTTTGCCTAAAACTTCTTCCATTTCCTTTTCGGTACTGTATACCATTTTCCTGTATGGATTGCTGTAGTCTTTTTCGCGTGACTTGTATATGGCATCGGTTATCCATTCTTTGGTTTCAATAGTTGTTTCAAAAAGTGTTTTCAGTTGTCCCGGGCTTAAGTTTGCCAGGCTGTAACCTGTTATTTCTTCCAGTGAGGCAAGGGCATGGAGCGTTTTCTGCTTTTGATATTTGCTGCCCTGCATTTCGTACCAGGCATGTACTTCATCCCACGACGCTATTTTTCCATCCCGCACTTTTTTTCTGAATGAGTCTACTTCCTTCACCGGTAGCAACTGCCCGCCTGCGTTAACCCAATTGCCTCTTTTTGGCTTTACAGGTAACATGGTACCAAGGTCGGCCTTCGTTTTTATATTATGGTCTTCAATAAATTGTATAAGATGGTTACAACCGTAATAATGTATCATGGTTTTAAAAAGGTTGTATGCCCGTTGCACTTTTGTAATAACTGTTTTTCTTTTAGCGTTTTCAAAGCCATCGGCAATTATTTCCAGCCCGTTTATTATTTCATCCTGTTCCCTGAGCAGCTTCTTCCCGGCGTTTATATACTCTTTGTCTTTGTAGGCTTTGTCATCTCCTGTTTTGCTGTACCATGCTTTGCCTGTATATAATTCAATAAGCTGCAACGCGTCAAATAATTCATTTACACTGTCGGGTGCAAGAAAATCATATTCCAGCAACTGCACACGTTCATCTCTTTTGTCACGGTCAACATATTTCCATGCGTTGCGGGCAAGCGCGTACATGTTATACATAAACCAATAACCGGGCATAACCGTTAACTGGTCTTTTGACTCGTTATTGCTAACCAGTGAAAACGGAATAGGAATATTTAATTCATACGGGTACGATCCTTTGGCCAATATGGTAAAACTTGCCAGTTTGGTATTATGTTTTAAGCTAACGCATAAGCCCGGCCAAAAGCCGCGCCCTGCAATAATTTCGCCGTCGGCGCCGCGGGAGTTGTGGTTACTGCCTATAGTAGCCCCTGCCGGTATATTACTTTGCCCCATTATAAGGGCCGCGCATAAAAATGAATTATTATGGTGCTGCTCATGCGCGGGAAAAATAAGGGAATTAAGGACTTCACAACAGGAAATTGTTGCATTATTGCCAAGGTATGAATTAATAAGCCTTGCCCCATATTTTAGCTGTGAATGAGACGCCATAATAAATCTCACAGCTTTTACTCCGTAAAATATGCGGCATCCGTGGTTAATAATTCCATTAACCAGTTCGCAGCCTTCTCCAATTTGTGTAACACCTTCCGGGCCGCTTTGTATGGTAAGGTTTTTTAATTTGTTAGCGCCTTTTATATAGGCGTCGCTGCCAATCCATACGTCTTTTATAATACTGCAATTTTTTATAACTGTCCTGTCGCCAACTTTGCCATAATATCCTCTTTGGTGATTAAATTTCTGTTCGGTAAACGCTTTAAATTTTTGCAGTAATTCATAATCGTCCCGGTATTTACTCCACAGCCATGCGTCACCCGGCAGCATTCCGCTGAAGGGTATTACACTCCGCCCACCATTCTCGTTACATATCTCCAGCCAAATGCGTATACTTTCTTCTTCGCCTTCTTTTACTATGCCGTTGCCAAACTTGGCTTTATTACTGGTAACAAGCTCATTTACATTTACAATCATTACTTCGTTGCCAATGATATAGTGGGAGAGGTAATTTACATTATCAACAACGACGTTGTCCCCAAAGTCGCAACTGATGATGGTGCTGTTGTATAATCCTACAGGCACTTTTAAATCGCTGTATTCAAGGCAATAAGGCTCCAGTTTTCCAATACGTACCAGCCCGAAAAATTTGCAATTTTTTACAAGTTCGGGGTTAAAGGCATCACTCACCAGTATCTCATTCCAGTCATCACTTGTATTGCGGTTTTTAACCAGCGCTTCAATTTCATAAGCGGTCAGTTGCCTGTAATCAATACCGCTCCTGTCCTGCATGTTACGCAGGTAGTATTCATCTTTTCCTGCCGGTAAATACTGCGGCGGTATAAAACCAGCCCCAAGCGCCTGTACAGGCGACTTAGTAATAGTGCTTTTTGCCATAGTTAGAATATATCCTAAAAACCGCAAAAATACCATAAATAGCTAAACCGGGTTGTACTGGTGCCTGTTGTTATTGCTGTTGGCTTAGATATTGCTATTTATATTGGATTATTTGCCGGCTGCGGGTTGTTAATAACGGAAAAACAATCGGGCCCGATTATTGGAATGGGCTTAACAATATATTAGGCTTAAACCTGCGATAATTTGTTATGTTTATCTGGTTAATCATTAAACGCAGGTTGAAATGCATAGTCTTATAAAAATGAAAATAAATTTACATATATGAAAACCCTTCGTGCTGCATCAATATTAATCATCCTGTTTTTACTGGCAGCCAGCAGCAGTATGGCACAGGATGCATGGCCAAAAACCATTACAGCCGACGACGGCACTGTTATTAAAGTTTATGAACCGCAGCCTGAATCGTTTGACGGCAATACGTTAAAAGCCAGGTCTGTAGTATCTATTCTTGACCAAGACAGCACAGAGCCCGTATTCGGTACATTTTGGGCGATTTCAACGGTGCAAACTGACCGTGTCAACAGGTTCATCAGCCTTGTATCTGTACGTATACCAAATTTGAGGTTTGCCTCAGACGTTGACCCCGACAAAATAAGCTATATACGGAGTGTGTTAGAAGCGCGATTGCCCTCTGTAGAAGGTGACCTTTCATTAGACGCTGTGACTACTTCTTTGGAAACTGATAACCAGCAAAAAGAATTAAGTAAAGGGCTAAACAACACTGCCCCCCAGATATATTACTCCAGCAGGCCGTCCATCCTCGTGACGATAGATGGTGAACCAAGGTTGCAGCGAAATAAAGATTGGGATGTAGATGTAGTGGTAAACTCGCCATTTACTATAGTAAAAAATAACGATGGTAATTTTTACCTGTATGGTCAAAAGAGGTGGTATGTAGCGCCGTCTGCCACTGGCCCCTACAGGGATGCGGGGTATACTATTCCGGCAAATCTTCAAAGAATTGAAGGAGATATAAACAACAGCGTTAATAATGAGCCCGGGTACTCAGACGACTCCATTGTTCCCCAATCCGACATTGTTTCTGATGTAATAGTTACTACGCAACCGGCTGAGTTAATACAGACGGACGGTGAACCTGTTTTCACAACGCTCGATGGAACGCAATTGCAGTTTATCACTAATACTGATAATGACATTTTCAGGTATGGGCCTGACCAGCAGTACTATGTATTGCTTTCCGGCAGGTGGTATAGGTCACCATCATTGCAGGGTCAATGGTCTTATGTAGAAAGCAGTAAGTTACCCGCCGATTTTGCCAGGATACCGGAAGGCTCGCCAAAAGACGATGTGCTGGCAAACGTATCCGGAACTCAAGCTGCAAGAGATGCTGTAATGGATGCTCAAATACCGCAAACAGCAAAAGTTGACAGGCATAATGCCCAGGCAGATATTACTTATGACGGCCAACCTGACTTTGACGATATTTCTGGTACTGATATGCAATATGCCGTTAATACCCAAAGTCCGGTTATCCGTTACCGCGGCACTTATTATTGTGTTGATAAAGGGGTTTGGTTTGAATCATTTAGCCCGAACGGCCCCTGGACAGTATGTATTGAAAGACCGTCTGAAGTGGATATTATTCCTCCAACATGCCCGGTGTATAATGTTAAGTATGTGTACATATATGATGTTACGCCAGATTGGGTATATACCGGCTATACACCAGGTTATTTAAATACATTTATTTACGGCGGCACCGTGGTATATGGCACTGGTTTTTATTACAGGCCCTGGTTCGGAAACTATTATTATCCAAGGCCATATACATGGGGCTTTGGGGTAACATACAACCCATGGGAAGGGTACTCACTGGGCTGGGATTTTGGATACGGCTGGCTTAATACAGGCATTGCTGTAAATCGCTGGCATGGATGGCGCGGCGGCTGGTGGGGCCCTGCGGTGTACCGGCCTCCTTACAGGTGGGGTGGCGATTACAGGCGTGGTGGTTATTATGGTAGCGGCATTGTAGCAGCAAGGCACATAACTGTACGCAATAATATAAATATCTATAACTACAGGAGAAACGTAGTAACAGTTAACCGCGTTAACAATACACGCAGGTTGATGGATGCCCGCAACAGTAATACGGCTAACGGGTTCAACAACAATCGTAACGGCAACCGGCAGCAAAATGTTTACAGCGACAGGCAGGGTAATGTTTATGAACGTAATGCACAGGGCCAATGGCAGCAAAGGCAACGGGGCCGCTGGACGCCTGTTAACAATAATACACAGGTGCAAAACCTGGAAAGGCAAAACCAATTACGCGTAAGGGGAGAGGCTCGTACACAAACCTTTCAATCAACGGTGAATAATGCGGCGCCTAACACCCAAAGGCCGCAGGTGCAGCAACGCCCTCAACAGCAAAATCAACAGCGTCAGCAAACACAGCAGCGCCCGCAGCAAAGGCCAAATACGCAGCAACAGAGGAAGCCTGATAATAATAACAGCGGGCAGAGGGGGCACCACTAAGCACTTTATTTGTCTGCGTCTTGTCGCTTTCAATCAATCAGTTTATATTGCAGCATACACTGTTAAAATTGTATGCTGCTTTTTAATATCTGCCTTTGCCATGAATAATAAATATCGCTTTTCCGCCTTTTTGCTGGTTGCATTATTTAGCATACTTGCTTCGCTGGCATTTATTACAATGCCTAAAAAAATAAAGGGGCGTCAAACGGCTGAAGATACGGCCATCGTTGCCAATAATGCATTGCCAAAATTGGTTTCGCGGCAATTTACATTTACGGAAGGCCCGGCGGTTGACAGGGAGGGTAATATATTTTTTACTGACCAGCCCAACAATAAAATATGGAAGTATGATGTGGATGGACGGTTGTCGGTTTTTTTAGATAGTACAGATAGATCTAACGGGATGTATTTTGATGCAAAAGGAAACCTTATTACCTGTGCAGACGAGCATGACCAGTTAGTGAGTATTAGCCCCGCAAAAAAAATAAGCGTGCTTGTGGCGGACTATCATGGTTATACGCTTAACGGCCCGAACGATTTATGGATAGCGCCCAATGGCGGTATTTATATTACAGACCCTTATTTTCAAAGAGATTACTGGACACGTAAGAACCCCGACCCGGGCATACATGGTGAAAAGGTATATTACCTGCCGCCACATAAAAAGCAGCTTGTTATGGCTGACAGTACCGTTAAAAAGCCAAATGGTATTGTAGGCACGCCTGACGGAAAGCACCTGTATGTAGCCGATATGGGCGACTGGAAGACGTACAGGTATGATATAAGCCCCGATGGGTCGCTGGTAAATAAAACACTGTTTGCAAATGAGGCTTCTGATGGTATGACAATTGACGGGCGTGGCAATATTTATCTTACCAATAACGGGGTGCAGGTATATAACCCACAGGGCAAAAAAATTAAGCATATCGACATACCGGAAAAATGGACAGCCAATATTTGTTTTGGTGGCAAAGACAGGAAATTGCTGTTTATAACTGCCTCAGAAGGTATTTATACCCTGCCCATGCTGGTGAAAGGGGTAGAATAATGACCTTTTTGTTAACCGGCTAACGTATCTCAAACGTATAATCCCCTGCGGCTTCCTGTAACAGCACCTTGTTATCGCGGGTTGGTAATGTGCCTGCTGTTTGCATTACTCCATTTACATAAACATTCCCTTTGCCTGCAGGTAAATATATAGTTGCAGTTGTATTTACCGGTATATGAACTTTTAACACAAAGCTGCTGCCGGTTTTTTGCCAGGCGGAAGTAACCCAGCCATATGGTGTATGAAAGCTGCCTTTGGTGTAGGTAATATCACCAACAGGTTGCGGGCGAATTTTTATATGTTTAAACGCGACAGAACTGTCTTCCTGGCTTATGCCTGCAAGACCGCTGTAAAACCATTCCATTATGTGCCCAAGCATTAAGTGGTTATTCGAAACGTCTTTAAGCGCAGGCCAGCTTTCCGTTAACGTGGTAGCGCCCTTTTTAAGCTGGTAGCCGTAACCCGGTACATCGTCACGGTTATTCATTTCATAAATAAGTTGCGAAGCACCGCCATCATCCAGCGCTTTTACCAGGAAAATGGAAACCTATATCCCCTGCTGTTAATGCTTTATTACCGGCATAAATTGAATCAACAAGGTTTTGTAAAACAGCTTTTTTATCAGTATCATTAACGAGGCCCGTGCAAAGCGGCATAGCCATAGCCGTTTGGCTGCCCGTTGAATAAACCTTGGTTGCGCTATTAAAAAACTTGTTGTTAAACGATTGCTTTATTTTCTCCGATACCTGCATGTATTTGGCTGCATCGGTTTTGTAACCTAACAAGCCTGCCATTTTTTGCACCAGCGTAACATCATAATAATAGATAGATGTTGCTGTAACTGCTTTAGGCGTAAGCCGGGCTCCCGCGGGCCATAATCAAACCAATCACCCAGGCCATAAGATAAGATGTAATTATTGCTCCTGCCGGTGAGATAATCAACATATTTTTTTGCCATAGGGTATGCTTTTGCTAATATGTCAGCATCACCATACCATGAATACAACAACCATGGCAATATTACGCCTGAACTGCCCCATTCTGGGGAGTCTAAAAAACCACCTTCAAAAACCACGTATTCAGGCGCTATATCGGGTATAAGCCCTTGCGGGTATTGTGCATCTAACAAATCAAAAACAAGCTGGCGGTATAAGCTATACACGTCATAATTGTAATGAATGGACGCGCCCATTAAATAATCCTGCTCAAGCCAGCTTAGTTTTTCGCGGTGCGGGCAATCTGTAACTACACTTTGCATGTTACTTTTTATAGCCCAGTTAATTAATGTATAAATGCGGTTAAAAAGATTATTTGAGCATTCAAATGTTCCGTTAACAGGGTTTGAGTTGCGGTTATGTAATGATGTTATTTGAACGATGGATGGATTGTTCGTTGCACCGGCCTCACCGGCGGGCGCCGCCCCTTCAACCTGCACGTACCTGAAGCCATAATACGTAAATTTTGGCTGCCACTCTTCTTCACCATCACCCTTTAGCGTATAAGTGAAATAAAACGGGCTGCCAGATGCATCCTGGTTGGCTAACTGTTTTGCATCCAGTAATTCAGCAGGTACCAGTTTAACAACCTGTCCTTTTTTGCCTTTTACTTTTAGCCGTATTATACCGGATACATTCTGCCCAAAGTCATACATAAATATGCCTTTTACAGGCTGCCAGATTTTTTTGACTTTGAATGAATCCATTATGGCTACCGGGTAATCCTGCTGTGGCAAAAGCTTCCCTTCCGGGGCTTTTACCAAAAGCGCTTTTTTCCATGCAGCGTCACTGAACGTGTTAGTGTTCCATCCCTTTTGTTCAAGACGCGCATCATAATCTTCGCCACCGTATATGCTGCTAAAGCTGATGGGCGAAGGGGCTGTTTTCCAACTTTCATCAGATACTATGTTTTCTGTTGAGCCGTCATCATACATAATTTTCAAAAGGCACTTCATTTTCGGCATGCCAAAAGCAGTGACAATTTTAAAATATCTTTCCCTATTAATATTGTAAAAGCCGTTGCCTGCTATAACACCAATGGTATTATTGCCGTTAAGCAGGGCGCCAGTAACATCATAGGTGTTATATAAAACGGTTTTATCGTAGTACGTCCACCCTGGCGAAAGAAAACTATTGGCAGTTCGTGTGCCGTTAATCGTAGCTTCGTATTGCCCAAGCCCTGTAATAAACAACAGCGCTTTACTAGCCTTTTTCTTAACAGTAAACTGTTTTCTTAACAGCGGTATTACGGGCCTTTGCACGCATTTATTGCCCAGGGTTTCAGCGTAGGGCGCATGTATGCCTGGTACTACCCGCATAGAATCCGGCATGTCCTCATAACCTATCCACCTGGCGTTTTGCCAATCCTTTTGCTCAAATATTCCTGTTGTAAAATAGTGCGTGTCACTCCATACCGGTACTTTTTGTTTATCCCAAACACATACCTTCCAATAACAGGTTTGTGCCGGGGCAAAAGTTTTATCACCGGCCTTAACCATAATACTTTGTGATGATGGAACTTTTGCAGAATTATATACATCATAATTACCCGCCCGCAGCTTATTCAACGATGAGCTTATAACAAGTTGGTAAGCGGTTTGATATTGCCCCTGTTCCGCCGAGGTCATCTCCCAGCTAAAATGCAGCCCCTGTAAGGCAACGCCGAGAGGGTTAACCTTGTTTTCACATAAAGCGCTGGTTATTTGTATTTGCGAAAAAGCAGTTAGGGTATTTAATTGCAATAATATAATACACGCAACAAACAGTTTAAAGTGCTTCATGCTTTTATGATGATTGAAGACAATGATAACGGGAAATAAATACAAGCATGAAATTAAGGGTATACCCGCAAAATACTTTCATAAATGTAAATGCGCCTTGTATAAAACTGCTGGTTGCGCACCAATATTAAAACGCTTATTTTTGACATCTTAATTTTTTTGTATGAGCAAACATGCTTTTATATTTCCCGGGCAGGGCTCCCAATTCAGCGGAATGGGAAAAAATTTGTACGAAATAAATGACCTTGCGAAGGAGCTGTTCGAACAGGCAAACCATACCATTGGCTTCAGGATAAGTGACATCATGTTTAGCGGTTCTGATGAACAGTTAAAGCAAACCAATATTACGCAGCCGGCAATTTTCCTCCATTCAGTTATTGCCTATAAAGTATTAAATCATCATACACCTGATATGGTTGCCGGCCACTCCCTCGGTGAGTTTACGGCTTTGGTTGCCAATGGGGTGCTGCATTTTAAGGATGCACTAAAACTGGTAAGTATACGGGCAGGCGCTATGCAAAAAGCCTGCGAATTAAATCCCTCTTCCATGGCGGCAATACTTGCGCTGCCGGACGAAAAAGTAGAAGAAATATGTGCTGCAATACAAAATGAAACCGGCGAAATTGTGGTAGCCGCTAACTACAACTGCCCCGGCCAGTTGGTAATAAGCGGGACTACAAAAGGTGTGGAAATAGCTTGTGAAAGAATGAAGGCGGCAGGCGCTAAACGGGCATTAATGTTACCAGTTGGCGGAGCCTTTCATTCACCGCTGATGGAATCTGCGCGCGAAGAATTGGCTGCGGCTATTGAAGCGACACAATTTAATCATCCATCTTGCCCTGTATATCAAAACGTGGTAGCAAGAGCTGTTACAAATGCTGCCGAAATAAAACATAACCTTGTAGCCCAGTTAACAGGCGCTGTGCGCTGGACGCAAAGCGTGCAGGCAATGGTGGCGGATGGCGCTACGCATTTTACGGAAGCCGGCCCGGGTAAGGTATTGCAGGGTCTTGTAACAAAAATATTTAAGGAAGCAGTTGTGGATGGCATTAGTTAACTGAAAAGCGGCGGGGTGTTTATGGGATAATACCTTCATGGTACAGCGCCCCTGGTGATTAATGCTGGCTGCTGTATTATTTTTTGCCTTACCAGTTAAACTTTTGCTGTAATGTAGTGGTCATATCGTTGCTATGAAAAGAAAAACTTTTATTTCAACAACTGCAATTTTACTGCTGCTTTGCAGCGCGCTTTTCTGCCACGCCCAGGACTTCTCAAAAATAGATGATTGGTTAAATGCTAATACCGGCGCAATGGGCGGCCGCTCCGTTTTGATGATTTATAAAGATGGGAAGATTGTGTACGCCAATGCCGTTAATAAAATGAACATGAGGCAAAAAATGGTAGGTAAAATGATAGCCAGGCGGATGCACAAAGATGGCGCTAATGACGATTATACGACTACAAGCCGCGTATCCATAGCCAGTTGCAGTAAATGGCTGAGCGCCGCGCTGGTAATGACATTTGTGGATGAAGGTAAACTAAGGCTGGATGACACCGTGGGCAAGTATCTGCCTGTACTCACACAACATGGTAAGGGAAACATTACAATTGATGAATGTCTTTCTCACCGTACAGGTATTAAAGAACCTCCATTGAAAGAAAGCCTTGCTGAAATGAAAGACATAAACAGCATGGATGAGGCGATTGAAAAAATTGCAGAAATGCCGATGGAAGGAGAGCCTGGGAAGGTGTTTCATTACAGCAATGCCGGTTTGCAAATTGCCGGGGCGGTTATTGAGAAAATAAGCGGTAAAGATTTTAAAACATTGTTCCTGGAAAGAATAGCTCAGCCATTAGGTATGGCGCATACGGATTTTGGCAGTGGCAAAGTGCCGTTGCCCGCAGGCGGCGCAATCAGCACTACTGAAGATTATATGAACTTTTTGGAAATGATTTTGCATAAGGGTATTTATAAAGGCCAAAGAATATTAAGTGAAAAAAGTATTGCTGAAATGCAGGTAAACCGCATTACGCCAGAAGTTAGGATTGCTTATTCCCCTGCTGAAGCCGGCGATGCCGGGTATGGCTATGGAGAATGGGTTTGGGATAATGCCAGGATAGGCAACCTGTCAAAAGCGGTCACAAGTCCTGGTCTTTTTGGTTCATTTCCCTGGGTGGACAATGAAAAGCATTATTGTGCATTTCTTATGACTTTTTACCTCAAGTCAGACGGCAGGAATGAGCGCTACAAAGCGTTAAAGGCGTTGACAGATGAAGCGCTGCAATAGTGCTTTCTTCAAATTAACCGGGTGAATATTTATTTTTTCAGTGTGCGAAAAACGTGGTAATATTATCAGGTGTAAAACCTGCCTGCCATGAGACCTGTTATCATTACATGTATGTTATGCATTGCAGCCATAACAATAACAGCCTGCAATAACGCCACCCAAACAAACAATACTGCAAAAGACACAACACCTCCTGTTGCTGTAAACCACGTGGAGATTTTGGATACGGAAGCGTTGAAGTTAATTGATTCAAACGCTCTTATTGAAGTGCTTGATACCGGCCATAAATGGACAGAAGGGCCTGTTTATGTAAAAGACGGCGGCTATGTACTGTTTAGTGATATACCCAATAATAGTATTTATAAATGGAAAGAGGGCGCCGGCACCAGCCTGTATTTAAAACCATCGGGGCACACCGGTACAAAGATTATTTATAAAGAGCCGGGCAGCAATGGTTTGCTGCTGAATGCAAAAGGTGAATTGGTGCTATGCCAGCATGGTGACAGGCGGATAGCCAAAATGGATGCATCGCTTAACAACCCAACCCCAAAATTTATAACACTGGCAGGAACTTATATGGGTAAACGCCTTAACAGCCCTAATGATGGCGTATTTGCTGCCAACGGTGATTTGTATTTTACCGACCCGCCTTATGGCCTTGACGACCGGCTTAAAGACACAGCAAAACAATTAGACTTCCAGGGTGTCTATCGCTTAAAGCCTGGTGGCCAGCTTGATTTGATTACAAAGCATTTAAAGTTTCCTAACGGCATAGCGTTGTCGCCGGATGGTAAAATATTATATGTGTCAAACTCCGACTCCACAAATATGCTGTGGATGAAGTACACACTGGATGATAAGGGCTTCATTAAAGACAGTAGCGTGTTATATGCGCCAACTGAACACAATAACACAGATGATGGAAACCCTGACGGCATGAAAGTTAATATGCAGGGATATATATTTGCGGCAGGGCCTAAAGGTATATGGATTTTTAACCCTGCATCCAAATTGATAGCCCGCATACATATTGACCAAAAAACCGCCAATTGTGCTTTTTCTCCTGATGGAAAAACATTGTTTGTTACCAGCAGCAGCAGACTTTTGCGGGTTAAGTTAAAGTAGATTGAACTTCTAAATAACAATGATGGAAAAACGGCGTGATTTTATAAAATTAACTACAATGGGCCTTGCGGGCATAACCGGAGTTGCGGTAACAAAAAACGATAATAACATACGCCATAGTGATGATGCGGCTAATAAGCTTAACATAGTTTGCCTTGGTGCACACCCGGGTGATCCTGAATTTGGATGCGGGGGAACAATGGCTAAGTACAGTGATGCCGGGCACAATGTTATATTTTTATACGTAACACGCGGTGAGGCAAGCGACCCAAATAAAACCTATGCTGAAATGGCCGCCTTACGTACAAAGGAGGCAGAAGTAGCGTGTAAAATACTGAAGGCAACGCCAATGTTTGCCGGCCAAATTGACGGCGATACAATTTTAAGCAGGGAGAAAAATGAGGAGGTGAGTAAATTGCTGGCTTCATTAAAACCGGATATTGTTTTTACACAATGGCCGGTTGACGGGCACCCTGACCACCAGGTTACCGGTTTGCTGGCGCTTACCGCATGGGTAAAGGCGTACAGAAAATTTCACCTGTATTTTTACGAAGTAAATACCGGCAGTGAAACGATGGCTTTTACGCCAACAGACTACGTTGATATAACCAATGTACACGACAGAAAGAAGGAAGCCATGTTTGCCCACAAAACGCAGGACCCTGTAAATACATACAATGATTTTTTTAAACCGCTGGAAGAATTCAGGGGCCTTGAGGCCGGCGTGAAAGCTGCTGAAGCCTTCATACATTTTAAAGCTATGAATGAACGAACGTCTGTCATCGGCCTCTAAATTCCTTATGCTATATCGCAAATTCTATTACCGGCAAATGTGATTTTTCACAAAAAAAAACTGTGTAAAAATTTTTTAATATCAAAAATAAGTTTCTACCTTGCCTGCCGTTACAGCTAAACCAGGAAAAACAGTAAGCAAAATTTATTAAATCAAAACGAGCGGCTTTCTTACCCTTTTGATTACTTCCAGGTATATCCCCAGCGAAAAGAATTTGTGATGAGTATTTTTTAACTGTTAATCATTGCCATATGATTGATCAGGCACTTGACTTTATTTGTAAGCAGGTAAACGCGTATTTATCTGTTAAACTGAACATTACTGACGGAAGCTCGCTTATACAGCTTGCCAACATCTCATGGAATGATAGTGAGAGTACTGCCAGTAATGGAACAGATAAATCAAATGCATTTCTGTCATTGGTGAATATTGAGGAAGACCGCATCAGCAAATCACCGCAAAACTATATACGCAGCGGGAGCAGCGTGGTATATAAGAATCCAAAAATATTTTTGAATTTATACCTGTTGTTCTCTGTAAACCTTACTTCGTACAGCGAATCGTTAAAAAGGCTTTCCTATATAATCCAGTTTTTTCAGTATCAGAATGTGTTTAATCAAACTACAAACCCATCCTTGCCGGCAGGTATTGATGAACTGATTCTTGACCTTGTAACCTTGTCATACCAGGACTTAAATAACCTATGGGGCATCATGGGTTCAAAATACCTGCCTTCTGTAATGTATAAGCTTCGGCTGATAAATATTGATGAAAACTTTGCAATGGGCGCATCGGGCCTTGTTACTGAAGTGGTTGTTAACGATAAAACTTTGCAGCAATGATTGACACCAAATTTGGCATATTGTTTACAGTTGAGCTTTTGCACAAATATTTTGCCAGCGGCATGTGCAACGATTTTATTGTCACCCCTTCTGCTGCAACCCAACAAGTGCTGAATGGAAATAAAATAATTGCCAAACAGTATGATAATAAACTATATGCAGGCTTGCCTGCAGATGCCACCAATAAACCAATTGATGCACCGGGTGCGGATTTGCAGCTTAGCTTTTTTATGCGGCTAAACAGCCCATTATTCTTTAACTACAGCAACCTTCCGTTTAAATGGCCAGCCGGAAAAATATATTATTTCACAAACCGGAATGACAATGCAGCCAATGGCCGGAATTTTCTTTCGCAGTTTGTTGCGTATGACAGTGCTAAAACATATTTACCCGGCGATATAGCTACTGATGGTGCAGGCATGGTTTTTCAAGCGATTAAATCATCTGCGGGTGTAGCCCCTTCATTGGTAAACAGCAGCTTTTGGGCTGAAATAGATACTAATCAATATGTATCTGAACTGGATGCGTTGCAGTGGATGCCAACAGTATCAACATATGCTTTTAATTCTCCGCAAACATCAGTCTCAATTGATGTTTGGGGCTATAATATTATATTGCGTGACTATTCAAACAACATCCTGTCGCGTAAAATCGGGTTTGCCAAACCTTGTTCAGGATTTACACTTGACCTTTCAATATTATTACCGGGCAAATATAAACTTACGGTTAATGGCGTTGATAAATGGATATACATCAACGACGAGTTAAGTGCCGGGGACGTATTCGCGGTAATTGATATTTTTAACGACAGTACCCTGCCTGCTGCTTCCCGGTTACTTACGGGCACAGGCACCCTGGCGTCCCCGGCCTATAGTATTAATTTTTTAAACCGCTATACAATATGGAAATATGTATTGGCGAGTGGTTCCGCAGCTACCATTGCTGATAATGCCGGCATTTACCAGTTTACGCCTGCGGCAAGCACTGTGTTTTCAGTAACACCTATTCCCCTTACAGAAAAAGCAATGAATTTCAAGCTTACTGTTAATGCGCTTGATTATTCACCCATTTCATGCGCGTCGCCACAAAGGCTGGTAACGTACAAACCGGCGGCGGACACCTACAGTTGTTCAGAAATATTTTTAAACTATTAATTCATAAAAACAAAAATCGCTACACATGTCACAAATAAACGAAAGCGCTATCAAAACACCGGGGGTTTATGTGAATGAAATCCCGTCTTTCCCGCCATCTATAGCGCAGGTGGCAACAGCAGTTCCTGCCTTTATTGGTTATACAGAAGATGATACCAACCTTCAGCCGGGCGACCTGCATAAAGTGCCGACACGAATATCGTCGCTGGTTGAATACCAGTTATATTTTGGCAATGGCCCGGACCCTGGTATAAGCGAAGTGGATATTGATGCCAGCAATGTTGTAACCAACGTGAAAAGAACTGCCCGGTTTTATATGTATGATAGTGTGCGTATGTTTTTTTTGAATGGAGGCAGCGTTTGTTATATCGTTTCTATTGGAAGGTATATACCTACGCCACCCTTTAGTGCCGCTGATTTTGAAGGGGGCCTTGATGCTGTTAGTAAATATGATGAACCAACGCTCCTGCTCTTTCCTGATGCTGTACTAAGTACCGATTTATACACGATACAGGACTACGCTTTAACACAATGCTCCAACCTGCAGGACAGGTTCTGTATATTTGACCTGTATGAAAGCAGCGGCTGGGCAAACGGCCGGGATGATTTCAGGAATAATATAGGCGTACAAAATCTTAATTACGGCGCAACCTATACGCCTTATCTGCAAACCAACCTGGGGCTTACCATTAAATACAAAAATTTAAAAGGACTTATCTTCCAGGCTGGCGTTGCGATTGATTTAAAGAATTTCACTAATTCAACCGACGCAAAAAATACCATTGAAAGTCTTAACAGGTTGGTAAGTGACACAACAACCATTAATGCCAATGTTGACGCACTGCTTACCGGCAGCAACCTTGACCTGGAAGAACAATGGACATTCCTGGTAAATGACTACCAGTCTTCTTTTGCCGCGTTACCAACACCCACAGATAATGAAAGCAAATTCCAGGCACTGGTAAGTTTTATATATAGCGTAGCCCTGCTGGCTAATAACTGGGCATTAAACCTGCAGGGGGATTTTGCGGGTAATGGCCTGAAAAAAGATGCAGGCGATTTAATTAACAACTCGCTTAAAGCTTCAATGACTACGTTGCTGGCACTTGACCAGGGCGCAACCACTGAACTGGGTACCGGTTATTACGGCAGCAGGTCTGCAACGCTGGCCTTGTTTACTGCTACCCAATGGGGCGATATTTTTGGGGCAGGGTTACCAGCGGCTAATACGGCTGTATATGGCGCCGCGCCTGAGGCATCGCAAAGGCAGCGGGCATTGCCATCGTTCATCACTGTATTTAACCAATTTAACCTCGGCATTTCACAAATACTCAGCCTTGCAGGCACCTATGAAACTAATTACGAACAGGCCCTCTTACTTACGCACCCGGTGTACAAGCAAATTGTAAGTGCTGTACAAAACACATCTTCCACTGTTCCGCCAAGCGGCGCCATTGCAGGTGTATATACCGCTACTGATGCTACGCGCGGCGTATGGAAGGCACCCGCCAATGTAAGCCTTACAGGCGTTACCGGCTTAACCTACGCCATTGATGACGCTACCCAGGGCGATTTGAATATTGATACCATTGCCGGCAAGTCGCTTAACGCAATACGCGCATTTACCGGCAAAGGCATTATAGTTTGGGGAGCCCGCACACTGGACGGTAACAGTAACGACTTCAGGTATATATCTGTGCGCCGTTTTTACATCATGGTAGAAGAGTCAGTGAAGAAGGCTACAATGCAGTTTGTGTTTGAGCCCAACGATGGTAATACATGGGTAAGGCTACGCGCAATGATTGAAAATTACCTTACCAATTTGTGGCGGCTGGGTGCATTGGCGGGTTCAAAGCCTGAACAGGCATTTTATGTGAAAGTTGGCCTGGGGCAGACAATGACGTTCGATGACATATTAAATGGCCGCCTGATAGTTGAAATAGGCATGGCGCCTGTACGCCCTGCTGAGTTTATTATACTACGGTTTTCACAAATTCAGCAACAGGCATAGTACGTGAATGGAATCATCATGCCCAGAATATTGAAATAAATTCTTCAAAACAATAAAACAAAAATTATGGCTAACTACCCACTTCCCAAATTTCATTTCCAGGTTGACTGGGGTGGAACACGCATTGGTTTTACCGATGTTAGCGGGTTGGATATAACAAACGACGTTATTGAATACCGCGATGGTGCAAGCCCGGAATATCATAAAATAAAAATGCCCGGCCAGCGTAAGTTTAGCAACATCGTGCTAAAACGTGGCATATTTAAATCAGACAACGAGTTTTATAACTGGTTTAATACGATTAACATGAATACCGTAGAGCGGAGGGATATTACTATCAGCCTGCTTGATGAAACATTAGCGCCGGTAATAGTATGGAAGGTAAAGAATGCGTGGCCGACAAAAGTAACGTCAACTGACCTTAAAGCAGATGGCAATGATGTAGCGATAGAGCAATTAGACCTCGCGCATGAGGGGTTGACAATACAAAATGAATAATAATGTTTGATTACCCGTTTACCGGTTTTCACTTTTTGGTGGTATTTGAGATTTTTCCGCAGGTGCCAAATGATTTTCGCTTCCAGGAGGTGACAGGTTTAACTGTTGATGTAAACCTTGACACGTACAACGAGGGCGGTGAAAACCGTTTTGTACACAGGTTACCCGGCCGTACAAGATACGGCGACCTTGTACTAAAACGCGGAATGACACTTGTGTCGGGTATTACGGCGTGGTGTGTTGATGCTATCGAAAATTTCAACTACCAGCCAACAAATATGCTGGTATCATTACTGAACGAGGACCACTTGCCGGTATCATCATGGTACATAACAAATGCCATCCCTATTAAGTATGATATTACCGGGTTAAATGCTGAACAAAATCAAATTGTAATTGAATCTATGACATTGCGGTACGAGTATTACAGAACACTTAACCTGTCTGCAGCCGTTACTGCTGCCATCGGGGCAGTGGGCGATTTGCTGGGTGGTGGCGGTAGTGTTAGTGCGAGTATTTCTGTACCGTAATTTCCTGTTACCTGCAGGGTAAAAAATAAATTTAGAAGACATGCCTGTTGAAATAAGGGAATTGCAAATAACAACTGTTGTGCGTGAGAATGCCTCTCCGCAAGGTAGTGCATCTTCGTCCACGTCACCTACATCAAACACAGATTCAATTGTGAGCGCCTGTGTTGAGCAGGTGCTGGAAATTTTAAAGCAAAAAAATGAACGCTGATGGGAGCCCTGGAAAAAATGACGCTTACCGGGTATAAAGACCAGGCCTTTGAACAGCCAACCGGGTTTACTTACGAGGCTTTAATAAACCCTGAAAGTTACTCATTGGTATATGCGCTGAATGTTAACAATACCAGTGCGCAGGGCGCCAGCCTGCCAACGGTTAGCTTTAACCAGGGTGAACAGCAAACATTGAATTTTAAATTTTTATTTGATGGAACAGGCGTGGTTAGAAAAGACGAAGGCGTTTTAGCCGGCCTTGCATCAGGGTTGGCGATACCGGGGGTTAACGCAACAACCCGTGATGTAACACAGGACCTTGCCACTTTTAAAAGCGTTGTGTACGATTACCAGGGCGAAACGCACCAGCCGCCTTATGTAAAAATTGAATGGGGCGTGCTTTCATTTAATGCGGTAATGACAAGGATGAACATAACTTTTAAACTGTTCAAACCTGATGGCAGCCCGCTTAGGGCAGAGGCTGATTGCACTTTTACCGCGGTTATTGACCAGGGCAGGCTTACAGCCTTAGAGAATAAACAATCGCCTGATTTAACGCATATAAGAACGGTGCTTGAAGGAGATACTTTGCCTTTATTATGTTTTCGTGAATATGGGGACAGCAAATATTACTTACAGGTTGCGCAGGCTAACGGGCTAACAGATATTAAACAGCTAACGCCCGGAACGAAGCTGATTTTTCCACGGGTTACTAATAACTAAAAGCTAATGCCGCTAAGCCAAACATTGCCGGGAACACAGGAGACAGACCTTGTAACTTTTACCATAAAAGCTAATGGGCAGGCCATTAGCGCGCAATTCCAGGTGGCGTTAATTAGTATTTCAAAAGAAGTTAACCGGATTCCCTCAGCGAAACTTATCGTGAATGATGGTGATGCTGCTGCACAGGATTTTGCGGTTAGTAACGATGACACATTTAAACCGGGAACAGAGATTGAGATTACAGCGGGCTACCATTCAGACGAGCAAAGTATTTTCAAGGGCATCATATTAAGGCATAGCCTGAAAATAAGAAATGACCGTTCTCCCTCACTGATTCTTGATTGCAGGGATAAAGCGATAAAAATGACGGTGGCAAGAAATAACAAATATTTCTATGAAGTAAAAGACAGCGATGTGGCTGAACAAATTGCAGGCAACTACCAGTTAGATACTGACATTGAGGATACCAGCGTACAGCATGACGCAGTGGTACAATTTGATTGCACCGACTGGGATTTTATTGTATCGCGCATGGAAGCCAATGGTAAGCTGTGTTTTTTGGATGAAGGAAAACTTACTGCTAAAAAGCCTGATTTAAGTGGCAGTACTGTGCTTGACGCCGTATTCGGATCAACGATAATGGAATTTGACGCTGATCTTGATGCCCGTAACCAGTATCAAAGCCTTAAGGCAAAAACATGGGATTATTCAAACCAGGCGATTACGTCGGTTGATGCTGAAGAGCCGGGCTTTGATGAGAACGGCAACATTTCAAGCAGCGATATTGGAAGTGTGTTAAGCATTGCAGAATATGATTTGTTTTCCGGTGAAGATATTACCGGGGATGAATTGCAAAACCTTGCCAATGCGAGGTTACAAAAAGCGCGGTTGTCCCGTTGCAGGGGCCGCGTTCGTTTCAGGGGATTTGGCAGTATAAATCCTGGTGACTTAATAAACATTGGTGGGGTAGGAGAACGGTTCAATGGAAAAGTATTTGTATCTGGCGTACGGCAAGAGATTGCCAACGGGAGATGGAATACAGACGTGCAGTTCGGGTTGTCAAATGAACAGTTCATGCAGCAGCCTGATGTGCAGTCGCCGCAAGCAGCTAATATGTTGCCCGCGGTGAATGGTTTGCAGGTTGGTGTAGTAACTGCTTTGGAAAGTGACCCAAACAGCCAGGACAGGATAAGGGTACGGCTGCCAATTATTGATTCAAATGAAGATGGAATATGGAGCCGTGTTGCCTGTCTTGATGCGGGTAACAACAGGGGCACTTTTTTTCGTCCTGAAATAGGCGATGAGGTAGTTGTTGGTTTTCTTAACAATGACCCGCGTAACCCTGTAGTACTCGGTATGGTAAATAGCAGCGCCAAGCCCGCGCCATTGCAGGCATCAAACCAAAACGATGAAAAAGGGTACGTGTCAAGGAGCGGTATGAAGATGATTTTTAATGATTCGGAGAAGTCTTTAAAGATAGAAACGCCGGCAGGTAAAAAAGTAACCATCAGCGAGAGTGATGCTGTGATGACGCTGGAAGATGAAAATGGTAACAAAATTTCTATGGATGCTTCATCAGTAAGTATCGAAAGCGCGGCAAACATAAAATTAAAAGCAGGCGCAGACCTTACCATTGAGGCAGTAAACATTTCTTTGAGCCCATCGTCATCTTTTTCCTTAAGCGCCGGTGGTGCTTCAGTAAATGCAGGCAGCGGAAGCGCTTCTATTTCCGCGCCGACGGTAAGCCTTGAAGGTAGTGGTACTGCAACAATAAAAGGTGGAGTGGTAATGATAAATTAGTATACCGGGTTTTCGGTGTAAATACTTAAAACGAAAATTATACCTGCTATGCCATTCGCAGCAAGAGTTTCGGATATGCACGTTTGCCCATTATTCAATGGCCCCTCGCCACACGTGGGCGGCCCGGTTTTACCACCTGGCGCGCCAACAGTTTTAATTGGTGGCCTTCCGGCTGCCTGCGTTGGTGATTTGTGTACATGTGCAGGGCCGCCGGATACAATAGCGGCAGGTTCATCCACCGTATTAATAGGTGGAAAACCCGCGGCGCGTATGGGAGATTCAACAGCTCATGGCGGCGCAATAGTAATTGGATGCCCAACAGTAATAATCGGAGGTTAACATGGCAGAATCATTTTTAGGAACAGGGTGGCGTTTTCCGCCAACATTTGATGCAATAACGGGAACAACTGAAATGACCAGTGATGAGGAAGATATTCAATTAAGTCTGCAAATACTGCTTTCTACCCACAAAGGTGAGCGGGTAATGCTACCACGTTATGGATGCAATCTTGATGAGATGGTTTTTGAACCCATGACGACGACTTTTAAGACATATATACGCGAAATGATAAAAACTGCTATCCTGTATTACGAAGCACGTATTGATTTGAAGAGTGTAACGATTGACGACAGCAGGTCTACGGAAGGAGTGATTGTTGTGGCGCTTGACTATGTTGTACGTACAACAAATTCAAGGTACAATTTCGTGTATCCATATTATATAAAAGAAGGAACTGAATTACAATAATGGCAAATACATGTTTGGATACTAACCTTAGCAATTACAGCGGCACCAGCCAGGTACAGCGTGCGCTTAATGCGCTTGATGTGAAATTTGCGCAGGTGGACGAACGTTCAGACGCAGACCTGGTATTATTTGCAAAGAAATACGGGTTTTACCTGAACTATTACGACCTTACCAATAATATTAATGGCGACTGGCAGGGTTTAATGGAAAAAGATGCGGCCGTTGGCATAGCATATATTGCGGATTGGCAAACTAAAGACTATAATCCTTTTATTGAATACCTGTTAGAGAGTGTTAAGGCTGCTACAGGCGATGCAGATGCCCAAAAGTTTTTTAAATTCTATTTTGATTTTATTTTTTCGCTTGCAAAAGCAGTTGACACTACAAATGTTCACCTGCCTGATGATATTGGCTTTAAAGCATATCTCTCCGTAGCAATATCTTCCAACCTTGCATTGCCGCTCAACACACTTGTGCAGTACTACGCGGCATTTACACCCGGCCTGGTTGATGATACGCTCACATTTAAGGATGACAGGATGCCTGTGGATACAGTCGTTCTGTCGCAGCACTTTAAATTGAACAGTTTAAGTAAGGCCTGGAAATTAAGTGTGCCTGTAACAGCGCAAACCATATCATTAACCGGGGCAACTGTTGCTGAAAATATTAATCAGGTTGTTACACACAATTTGTTTACCGGTGTGCTGCAGGCTTTTATAAATGGGATAGTAAATATTGTAAGCCAGGCGCCTGCATACCTTGAAACGGTAATGAAAAATTACGCATCGCATTTTCCACACTATGCAATGTTTTTAACGTTTCTGCGGCTTTTTCGTTCAGCACAGGACAATTTGAATAATTATACAAAAAGGCATCTTGACTTTTATTATAAGCAGGTACTGGAATTAACAAATAATGCCGCGGAACCCGATTTTGTTCATTTGTTATTTGAGCTTCAAAAGAATGTTGAGGACCGTATTCTTGTAAAGGGTACCACTTTTAAAGCCGGCAAAGACGACAATAACAATGACATTTTTTATGCCCTTACTGATGACGTGGTACTGCGCCAGTCTGCGGTACAATCGCTTAAATCACTTTATCTAACCAACGACGTTGAGACAGAGTTGTACGCTTCGCCCGTTGCTAATTCAGAGGATGGAAATGGCGCAAAATTAATTAGCCCTGACAAATCCTGGATGCCGTTTGGCGACGTAAATAAAATATCTCAGGCTACCATAGGCTTTGCAATAGCTTCAAATGTATTATTTCTTAACGAGGGTAAACGTACCGTTACACTTACATTTCAATGTAATGATGCGACAAATATAACATCAACAGATTTTGAAGGTAAGTGTACTATGCAGTTTACAGGGAAGAAAGGTCTTTATGACCCTTCAGCATTTGACCCGGTAAATGGCAAACTAAAATTCTCTGCTATCAGCAGCACAAGCTTTTCGCTTTCAGCAGTAATACCGGGCAATGCTCCTGCTATTGTACCATACTCATCTAAAATACATGGCGGCAATTTTATTGTTGCATTACCAATGGTGCAGGTAACACTTACAGATTATAGTGGGTATAGCGCCATTAAAAGCCTGGTAATTAGTGCTGTTACTGTGGACGTAAGTGCAGACAATGTAAAAGATTTAAGCCTTCAAAACGATGATGGCAAAATAAACCCTGCTAAACCGTTTAAGCCATTTGGCGAGTTTCCGGAAGAGGACGCGTCATTTATTATTGGCAGCAAAGAAATATTTCAGAAACCGTTAACAAGCCTTACGCTTAATACCAATTGGCAGACACAGCCAAGCCCCGCTGCAGATGCAGATGCATTAGCATTGATTGCAGGTGAGTGGCCATCGGTGTTTGATTATGGCGTAAGCCTTAATGCCAGCACTATTTCATTATCCAGTTTAGCAGGCATCCCCGTATCTCCGCCTGATTTTAGCGGTAACGAGGATTATAAAGTTACATCGGTAGATGGCTTTATAAAGTTGCAATTGGCATCTGATAAGTTCAACCTGTCAACATATTTAAGTGGAGTGCAAACAGCCCTGGCTGCATCAACTGTTTCATCAACCTATGACGACTCCACCAAAAAAACAACATATACGGTGGGCTCGCCGCCGGTGGTTAGTCCGCCTGCCACCCCTGTTATTAAATCTTTCAGTATTTCCTATGCGGCGAGGGAAACGATATTTTTTTCTGAAAACAGTACCGCCCTGTTTAACGGGCGTACAAATTTCTATTATCACATCGAGCCTTTTGGGTACAGGGAGGTGCACCCATTTATTACCGCCGACGCACTTTCGTTTCTGCCGGTATTTAATGTAAAAGATGTAGTAAGCGGCGATGATGGTGGGGAGCTTTGGATTGGGTTAAATAATGCCGGGGCTGATTCAACATACTCACTGTTATTCCAGGTGGCTGATGGAACGGCGAATCCGCTGGAGAATATGACAGAGGTTGACTGGTATTACCTGTCCGGAAATAACTGGATAAAATTTGATGACCTTTCAATAACAGACGATACAAATAATCTCACCCGTTCGGGTATTGTGGTTGTAAAAGTACCTGCCGCCGCAACGCTTGATAATACACGGGCGGAAGCCGGGCTGTTGTGGGTAAAGCTTGTAGTGGGCAGCCGTACCGACGCAGTTTGTAAACTGGTTGCTGTTTCCGCGAACGCGGCAAAAGCCACTTTTTTACAGGACGTAACAAAAAGCATTTATTATACAAAACCACTTGCTGCCAACATAATAAGCAAGCCTGCGGTGGCGGATGCAGCAATTAAGAAAACGCTACAGCCATACGGCTCATTTGGTGGCAGAATAAAGGAGACAGACAGTGAATTTTATGTACGTGTAAGCGAACGGCTTCGGCATAAACACAGGGCCGTTACCACCTGGGATTATGAGCGGATGGTGTTGCAATATTTTCCGCAGGTTCACAAAGTAAAATGTATTAATCACACCGGGCTTGTTACAAAAGAAGGGAGTACACAACAAAAATACAGCGAGGTATTACCCGGGCATGTTACAGTAGTTACAGTCCCCGACTTAGCAAACCATACAACTGTAAATGTGCTGAGGCCGTATACCAGTATTGGGTTGCTTACTGATATATATAATTACCTTATTAAGCTCACTTCACCCTTTGTTCAATTACATGTTATAAACCCACAGTTTGAAGAAGTGCAGTTTGATTTTTCGGTTACGTTTACCGGTATATTAGATCCAACGGTATTCCGGCAGCAACTGAACGAGGATATACAACAATTTCTAACACCCTGGGCCTATGATACAGCCAAGGATATTGAGTTTGGCGGGAAAATAGAAAAATCTGTCGTGTTGAATTTTATAGAGGAACGGTATTATGTTGATTTTGTAACCTGTTTTAAAATGAATCACATTATCAGCAGAACAGATAACACAATTACAGAAGCGCTGTACGATGTGGAAGAAGCAATCGCTTCTACAGCCCGCTCTATCTTAGTTTCTTACTATAACGAAGTAACCGGTCAAAAACATATTATTAGTTCACCTGCAAATTGTGAATGCAATGCCTGACGGAACAACAATATTGAAAAACCCCGCATTTACGCCCGACCAGGACTATGCATCACTGCGCAGCCGTGGCCTGGAATATATACAGGAACTTGGCAGTACGCTGTGGACGGACTATAATGAGCATGACCCGGGAATTACTATACTTGAGGCACTGTGTTACGCTATTACAGAACTGGGCTACCGCACTTCTATGCCAATGGAAGATTTGCTGGCTGATAAAAAAGGAAGCATCCCATCCTCGCAAACATTGTTCACCGCAAAAAATATTTTAACGCAGGCGCCATTAAATTTTGATGATTACAGGAAGTTGTTGGCTGATATACCCGGCATACATAATGCATGGTTGTTTGCGGATGATTTTTATACGATAAATAACAAGGCCGTTCCTGCGGGTGAAATTGCAGTTTATGCAGACTGTGCTGAAGACAAACTTTCCTATGACACTACGCCTCACCCGGTTTACCTGCGGGGGTTGTATAAAGTACTGCTTGATTTAGATAATGATGCCCAATTTGGCGATTTAAATAACGGTGAAATTATTGCATTAAGCCCTGCTACCAATAAATTCAAAGCCGGCGATGTAAGCTTTACCATCGCATTTGATGCGTGGGATTTAGCTTTGCCAGCCCTGCTTAATGTTAATGCCGTCGATGTGCATGTAACAACAGCGCCTTTAATTGGAGTGGATGGCAATAACTGGAAACTGACAGTATCTTTTACCATTGGCGCAGACCCAACCATAATAACTTCGGTTGCCGAAATATCAGTTGACCTGCAGCCCCCGGGAACAGTGCTTAGTCAAACAGATATCACTGCTTTCTTTGACACACATTTTACCCGGCAGGTATTTAACCTGTATGTTTTAAAAATACAAAAAGCGTTAAGTATTGTTCAAACAGCCATTCGGGCACTTGATCAGAATCGGAACCTGTGTGAAGATTTTGTAAGCGTAACTACAATAAAAGATGAAGAAGTAGCTATTTGCTGCGATATTGACGTTGTTCCCAGCAAAGACATGGAAGAGGTTCAGGCGCAGGTGTTTAACGCCATTGAGGAATATTTAAACCCAACAATAAAGTTTTATTTACTGCAGGAATTAGTTGACAAAGGATATACTGTTGATGAAATATTTGAAGGGCCGGTACTGCAACATGGTTTTATTGATACCGCAGAGCTTGAAGATACACAATTAAGGGATGAGATTTATACATCCGATATTATTAACCTTATAATGGATATTGATGGGGTGCTGGCGGTTAAAAATTTCCGGATGACAAAATATGACAGCAAAGGCAATCCTGTAGCCGGTCAAACAGGTAAAAGCTGGTGCATGCCAATATCCGCATGGCACAAACCTGTTTTCTCAGAAACAAAATCAAAAATTGTTTTTTATAAAAACCAGTTCCCATACCTGCCATCGCTGGCAGAAGTGAGGGATACTATGCAATGGTTACATGCCATTGCCATGCGTAATAAATTAACCGGCCATGCTGATGATATAGCGTTGCCCACAGGAAAATATATGCCGCTGGATACCTATACATCTGTTCAGTACCTGTTTCCACAAACTTATGGTATAGGAAAAGCGGGATTACCCCCTTCTGCTACGGATGAACGCCGTGCACAGGCCAGGCAGTTAAAAGGGTACCTGCTGTTTTATGATCAACTACTGGCAGATTTTTTTACGCAATTAAAAAATGCGAAGGAGCTTTTTTCAACTAATATAACGGTACAAACTTATTATGCGCAGTTTCTTGACAGCATTAAAGATATTGATGTTATTTATAAAAAGAATGCATTAAACGAAGACAGGCTGAAAGCGCTGTTGCTTCACCAAAACTCAACAACTTCTGTCAACACGTGGCAAAAGTTGTATGAATCAAATGAAACTTTTTTAGACAGGCGTAACCGCTTTCTCGATCACTTGATGGCCCGTTTTGCAGAGTCTTTCAACGACTATGTAATGCTGATGTATTCACTTGATTATCAAACGCAGCAGGAAACACAAATAACGCCGGCCAAAATAATTGCGAATAAAATATCATTTCTTAAAAATTACCCGGCAATTGGCTATGCCAGGGCCAAAGGTTACAATTATTGCCCGCAAGTATATTCAGGTATTGACAAAAAATATATTGTTGATGTTGCAAAATTGTGGAATACGGACAATGTATCGGGCCTTGAGAAAAAATCATGTTTTTTGGGCGGTATTGAGAATTACACCAGGCGTTTTCTCTATTGTATAAGCCAGGCAAACATCGTGGCGACTGCTGATACCCCGCCGAAATACCAGTTTGTTTTTAAGAACAGTAACGGCGACACACTTACATCAGTAAACTCTTATATAACACAGCAGGCAGCCACCGATGCGGTAGCAGTGTTTTTGAATTATGTGCTGGAGGGCACAGACTATGCTATTAAAAAAACAGTAACCGGCTGGCAACTAAATGTTTCTGATGACGACGGTAATATTTTAGCACTCAGCAACGTATTTCCAAAAAAAGTGGATGTATCTGCTGCATTGCAGTTGTTCATTGCCGCTTTTAACCAGGAGTGTGACTCAACAGGGTTACATCTAATTGAGCATATTTTACTCAGGCCAAGAAACAAGGATTTTTTACTTGCCCCGGTATGCCTGGACCCTGCCTGTGACTTTTGCGGTGAACAAGACCCATATTCCTTTCGGATATCCGTAGTATTGCCTTACTGGCCGGAACACTTCAAGAGCCTTGCTTTTCGTAATTATTTTGAAGATATATTAAGAAGAGAAGCCCCTGCGCATACAACAGTTAAAGTTTGCTGGATTAAAAACTCGTCAATGTACGACTTTGATAACGCATATAAGGATTGGGTGGCAGCGCTGGCAAACTATGAATACACAAAAGCGGATGCTGATTTAAGCACGTTGCAGGCTGCAAATGACAAGCTGCTCGGGTTTTTATTTGCGCTGCACAGCGAATATCCCGTTGCAGCATTACATGATTGCGAGGAAAGCAAGGATACTAACCCGGTAATGCTTGGTAAAACTATTTTAGGATCTTTTAAAAACTAATTATATGGCAAATACGAATGAATATATAGTATTTGAGGCAGACCAGGTGCTGACCAATGACCACCTGAACGAAATGTTTGGCTATCTTGACCAGCAAAATCGCTGGACGCGTAACAAGTTGATTGGCATCGGCATTGTTTGCGGGTTTAACCTGGTACATCACATCGGCATTATCGAGATTACCAAGGGCTGCGGCGTAACGTCACAAGGGTACCTGGTATTAAAGGGCGCCGGTAAGTATGCCTATATAATGCCGTACGCACCCGCAGACCAGCCAACGGATTTGCCATTTACCTACAGCGGTAACCTGCCATTTTACAAGCCATTTTGCCAGGGTAAAACCATCTATTTGTTACTTACTGACAATGAATATGATGACCTGGAAGATAACAAAAAACCACAGGCGCAAACGCTGTCATCTCAGGCAGCCGGCTTTTTAAATGATTATGTGGTTGTATTGTTTTTGGAAGCTACAGAAACTGATCTAAAAAATTGCAGCGCATTTGACTGTACCAACAAGGGTGAAAAAATGCAGTTTAATGTAAGGCCTTTGCTTGTTGCAAAAAAAGATTTACCGGCTGCTGCTGTTGCTGGCAGTGCCGCCGAAAAAGAGAAGTTACGGTTTACTGAATTTTCGGTTGAAAAGGAGCGTGCACGGCTTTCACACGAAATAACATTTAAGCGGTTCAATGTTCCGTATACAGCTTTGCAGTCGTCTGTAGACGTTATCAAGGCCTTTGTTAAGATTGTGGATGATAATACGTTGCGGGAAGTGGCAAACGCGTATATCTATTGTTATGAAAAGCATGCGGCAATTTTGGGGCAAACATCAAACCCCTTCCTCGGCCTTTTTGATGCTTTGAAAAAGTACCGGGATACCATTTTAAAAGAAGACCCTATTTTCATTCAATATTTCTATGATTTTATTGACGATCTCATCCTGGCATATTACGAGTTTTGTGTGAAGATTACCGGTATAGTGTCACAATGTTGCCCCGATGAAAATTTATTTCCCCTGCATCTTGTTCTTGGCGATGCATCAAAAGACACTATGCCCTTTAACAAGGATGCCTGGAGAAACTATTTTATTTATTCGCCTTTATTTACACGAAATAATTACGAGGCAAACGAAGCGAAATTCTTTTTTAAAAGAATGCTGCTGATGGTGAGGACATTTACAATACTTAGTGGCGCAGCGGCCAGAAAAACCGCCACTATAAAAATTACACCCAGCCAGTATGGTTACCTGTGGCTGTCCCGGCGCGCAATTCCATATTATTACCATATTGCAACGGGTGAGAATGCAATTTATAATTATTGGGATTTCTATAAGTCAAGCCATGGCAACGCAGTCTTTAACCTAAGCTACAATGCCAACCTTTATAACCATGCCAGGGCTGCCACAGAGCCTTTACTATACGATATTGAACATTATAATTTCTTCCGTATTGAAGGGCATATCGGGGAAAACTACAACACCGTGCTTGCCAATATACTAAGGCAACGGCTTGAATATAACCTGCCTTTTGATGTGGTGGCAATTTCCGCGGATATGCTTCGCAGCAATGCAAAGCTGCCGGTATGTAATATGCAGGACCTTGAGACGGATTATAAACTTATTATCAGCGAATTTGCGTGTAAGGTACATACGCCTTTTTGCTTTCTTACAAAATTCCCTTATCCACCTGATAGTGAGAGCTTTGTTTCCGGCATGAAGGAAAATGTCAATATTGGTAGCTTTTCTTCTTACCGGGTTAAGGCTATGGCACAGTTTAACAGGTTGACAGATACAATTCAAAGCAGTGGTTACAAACTTGGCGATTTTATGCGGAAATACTGCCTGCCGGAAGACGAGAATACTATTGGCGGCTACTATCTCAGTTCACTGGAGGCGACAGACCGGATGTATACAAATCAAACTAACAGCATAAATCAAACTAAAGAGCAAAGCGCATTAGGGCTGGTTTACGACACTATATTTGGATTTGTAAATGCAGTAGAGGAACTGATGCTGGTGTTGATGACGTCAACTGTGGCTACTCTTGATACAGAAACATTACAACGCAGGTACGAAGTTTATACGAAGAGCCTGACAAGACTTACCATGATAATGGCAGAGCTTATTTCTTCCAGCGCTCTAAAACTTTCTGCGGCGATGAAGATGCTTGAAATGGATATGCTCATTGATGAATTTTTCATTTTATCAACAGTATGTATTGATGAAAGGTTGCAAACACTTGTTGATGAATACACTCGCCGGCTTAACTTCTTCCAGAAACAAAATACATTTATTAATTATTACAGGAAACACCCGGGCCTTGAACATAAGGCAGGGGTACCTAAAGGCGGAACATTTGTGCTGATTTATTATTCCGCAAATGAAAATGCAAATACGTCTAACGTTACGGCTGATAATATTTTGCTTAACCGTGAGGAAATCGCTGTTCAAGCTGCACAGCCGGCGCAGGGTAATTCATATATAAACCTTGGCACGGCGGAGGAGAAGATGATTAAAATGTTCGTGGAAAATTGCAAAGATGCTACGCCTACTGACAAGCAAAAAATTATTGATATATTCCGGCCTAACCCTGTAAATCAAAGATTCCGCTTTAAAGACGGAGAAGTAATTGCCGATTTTTACGTACCGTATATGTGTTGTTCTGATTGCCCGCCAATCGCGTACATCATTCCTGAACGGAAGGAGCCAGAACCGCCGCCGGTTGAAAAGCCGACCATAAAAATGAATACCACTTTTTGTGAAGATGACCATAACCCTGCGACAATTGCTGTTTCACCTGCAGGAGGAAAAATAACAGACGAAAAAGGTAATGATGTAGCAGGCGTTGTTGACAATAATGGCGTGTTTACTTTTGTGCCAAGGCTTGCCGGCCCCGGCGCTCTTACCCTTGTATATACGCAGAATAATATTGCCTCCGACCCTTTAACCATTACTGTGCTTGCGTTGCCAAAAAGCAGTTCGTTTTCATTAGAGTCTGTATTTACCGCGCCGGGTGTATTTAAAGTGACATTTAAACCTGATGTAACCGATAGCGGGTTTACCTATGCGTGGACTTTTGGCGCAGGTTTTTCTGAAACTTCAGACACTGCTGTTTCACCGGTGGTACAGGCATCACTTAACGCCACAGGCGCAGAAGTTGAAACTTCAGCCACTTTACAGGTCTCTAATGGGAATAATTGTCCTGCGCCAGCGGTGACAAAAGATTTAGTGATAACCGGCAACGGCGTTTTTGACAGGAGCACCTTTGCCAGCGAAGTTGGTAACCTAAAGGAAATAAGCAATTTAAATAAAGTGATTGAAACGCCTGCTGCTGCTGAAAAATTGGCAGAGACTAAACAGCCTGTTAAAGCAACCAAAACCACTAAGAAAAAATAGTAATACAGGTAGTATGTAATGTATAAACACATAATACATAAACAAAAGATAGTGCTTGATATAGAAGAGCAGCAGGAGGCATTTGATTATCAAAATACGATAAGCAGGCTTTTTAATAATGGTTTGACATCAGCCATTGAGAATATATTGGATGAAATATCATCACCGGGAGAAGTAATAAGAATCGAGTCTTTGCAGCTTGAGCTTGGTGTGATTAACAAAAAAAACTTCGGGCAGGAATTTGAACATAAACTTTTATCATCATTACGCAACGCGGTTATTGTTAGTAAAAGCAATGCAGGCAATGGAACAAATAATGTCATTGTTACAAAGCCTGCCGTCTCCCATAGGGAGGCTTTTATATATTTTATCACGTCTGGCAGAATGCCGTGGTACAACGATGTGAGAGATTCAAATGCGTGGCAGCATACGCTTTTTGAACACTGGAAAGATGAGGACTGGAAATTTATAACAGCATGGCTAAAAAGCCGGTATGCCTCACACCCGGGTGTTTTAGACCGCCTGGTATTGCAGTTTGAGAATGAGTTTTTAATTAAGCTTGCTGAAAATATTTGCCCGGCGTTACAAGGAAGCGGACCAGCAGGTTCCACCTCGTGGAAATCATTCATTAACGACTTTTATAAAATCGCTCCCGGGGTGACCAATGCCGGTGTTGCAAGTATAAAAAGCGGTATTTGGAGAACTGTTTTTGATATTTTGTTTAACACAGAAGACATTACAAGCAGCGATGACATAGCTGTAAGAATAATTTTAAGCTATTTTTTCTCACAAAGTGAAAACCATTATAAAAGGCTTGTTGTACAGGCCAATGACGTTTTACAACAAATTGAAACAACGCATGTACAAGAGGTGCTGAATGCTATTGTTGATTTGGCAAAGAAGGGGCAGTCCTTTCATCAAATAAAAGAGCACATTGCAAGAACGCTTGCAAAAGATTTAACAGATGCAGAAACAATATTGCTTGTGGATAAGCAGGTAAACATACAATCTGCTGCCGTTTTAACCACATCAACGCCACCTGTAATAAGTAAAGCGCCGGTAAAAGCAACTAACGGAAAAGTTGCCAAAGTTGATGAGGATGCTGAGTATGTAACCAACGCCGGGGTAATACTGCTTCATCCTTTTTTAGGCGCTTATTTTGCTGACCTGGGATTGCTTGAGAATAAACGTTTTATCGACAATGAGGCACACCAGCGTGCTGTTTTATTGCTGCATTACCTGGCCACAGGTGAAAAAGAAGCGCCTGAATTTAGTCTTCTGCTTCAAAAAATATTGTGTGGCTACCCGCCTGGTGATACACTGGTTACATCAATTCAGTTATCCGCAAAAGAAATTGAAGAATCTCAGCAGCTTTTAAGAACTGTAATTGATTACTGGCCCCCGCTGAAAAACACATCTGTTGCCGGGTTTCAAACAACTTTTTTACAGAGAGATGGCAAGCTTTCACGGATAGATAGCGGGTGGTTATTACAGGTTGAACAAAAAACAGTTGATATTTTATTAGGCAAGCTGCCATGGGGTTTTTCTACTATAAGGCTGCCCTGGATGCTGGACATGATGAATGTTGAATGGGCTTAACCGGATATAACTATGCAAATGCAGGTAAACAATATTGTAAAAAAACACAATGTAAGTAATGCTAAGTCAGGCGGTGCGCAAAAAAAGTTTTTCGCGCCTGCTGTTCAGCCTAAACTTACTGTAAACCAGCCCGGTGACGTGTACGAGCAGGAAGCCGATGCTGTTGCCGATAAAATAATGCGGATGCAGGATGTGCGGGAAGGCGATAGCTTTTTTAAAATATCACCGGTAAATATTCAGCGTAAATGCCAGCATTGCGAAGAGGAAGAAAAAAAATTACAACGCAAAGAAACTTCTGGTGAAACATCTTCACTTACCGGTACAGCTAATTACCTGCAGTCTTTAAGCGGCAAGGGGAGGCCCCTTTCAATAGAAGAGAAAAACTTTTTTGAGCCACGTTTCGGGTATGATTTCTCTAATGTGAGGCTTCATACTGACTCTGAAGCGAATAAATCGGCTGCCGGCATTAACGCGCACGCTTATACCCATGGCAATAACATTGTATTCGGCCAATCGCAGTTTCAACCAGGCAGCGAAACCGGCAGAAAGCTTATTGCCCATGAACTCACTCATACAATACAACAGAAAGGCGGCCCTGCGGGCAATATTCAGCGGCAGGTAAGCCAGATTGATATTAATTGCGGTAATAACCAGATAAACTTTGCCCGGGATGATGGCTCAACTTCTTATGACCTTGATGAATGTAATGTTACTGATGGAGAATACGACGCTTCCGTAACGGTAACGGGCAACAATGTTGATTTTACGCTGACAAACGCTGACCCTTCAACTCAATTTCATTTTCACTACGCTATTCGGCCCGGGCAGCCTAACCCTTCAACTTTTTTTGCCGGTCAGTCTGCTGTTCATATAAGGTGCACACATGATGCCGGCGCAGGGGGTGTTGAACAGGAAATACCTGTGACATTTGTTGGCGATGAAATGATGTACATTCCGGCTTTTGATTCATCTTCCGGTGGCGGTCTTCCATTGGGATATGGCGGGATGCTTGGCAGCGCTGGCCTGAGTACATATATAACTTCCCTTGGGGATTTAGGATGGCTTAACCAGGCCGGTTATCGAAGTGCTTTTGCACCAGAGTTATGGAGGGGGCTTATCCCGAATCCAAACATGGTAACGCTTGACAGAACAATTAACCTGAACGATAATTTCACTGATTTTATCCAGGGGCTTGGCCCCCGCATTGAGAATGAAGGCCCGCTATGGCTTAACCGCACGTTTCCTGATAATATCCCGCCTTCGTTGGGTGGTACAGGCTCACCTTTAACATTTTCCCAGGCGGAATTAGACAGTATTCCGGCGCTTGTAAGACGGTTTAATATGGGTGGTACTTCAGCTTTAACACCACAGGAATTACTCCTGTTGAGGCGGGCAGTTGCTATACAGGGAGGGGCTTTCGGCGGAAGTACACCGGGGTCTCCTCTTGCATCATATTCCGAGGCTGGCAGAACTGCGCCATTCCTGTCTGGCTCTCCATCTTCCGGCGAGGTACGATATAGGGTAAGGGTACAGGTTAACCGGTCTTCGGCTTTGGACACATCCGGAACAAACGACCTGACACTTGGAGAGGAAGCATTGACAAATGTTGAAGAAGCGGAGTTTATGGTAATTGCCAATTCTCGAAGGCAGATAGTAAGTGTTCAACGCATACCCACTGGCGGCGCAGAGCCGGGATGGATTTTGCGTAACGCAGGTGCGTTACGCTGGGGAGGCAGGATTTTGCTTGTTGGTGGCGTGCTGGTATCTGGTTACAGGATAGCGAATGCTACACCACAGGAGCGCCCGAGGGTAATTGCCCAGGAGGGCGGTGGCTGGGGCGGCGGCCTGCTGGGAACTGAACTGGGTGCAGGCGCGTGTATTGCTTTTGGTATTGCAACCGAAGGTGTTGGTTTGCTGTTATGCGGTATTGCGGGCGGTATTGGAGGCGGCATACTCGGCAGTGCGGCTGCCGGCGCTGCAGTAGATAGCGCGCAAAGTGGCTGGGGTTCATCACCGGGAAATCGTTTTCCTGATGGGACGTGGTATGACAGATCCGGTACCATGCATATGGGGCCCGGGCCAAAATGGTAGGTGTAATTGTATAAATTCAAATAAAAGTAAGCGCGGGTGAAATTTTCCTCAAAAATAAAACAGGAGAGTAGCGGGCACAACAATGGTTTTGCAATGTTCAAAAAACCTTTTTTTGAGCCTGCCGGGGCTCATTATGGTGGCTTTTCAAATGCTTCCGGCATCAGTATCCATCGCAAATGCCAACAGTGTAATGAGGAGGATAAAAAAGCGCAACGAAAAGAGGAAGGCAAGGCAGAGGGCCCTGGTATAACCAATGAACATGAAACTTACAATAATTCCCTGGATGGTTCGGGGAAATTATTATCCCAGGGTGAAAGGAATTTTTTCGAGCCCCGTTTTGGGTATGATTTTTCTAACGTTCGCGTTCACACAGGTAGTGAGGCTAGTATTTCAGCAAAGAGTATAAATGCCCGTGCATATACTAGCGGTAATAAC
Source organism: Chitinophagaceae bacterium (assembly GCA_035550215.1). Lineage (GTDB taxonomy): Bacteria > Bacteroidota > Bacteroidia > Chitinophagales > Chitinophagaceae > JABDFW01. Next base: position 149,185 of record DASZPM010000009.1, read on the forward strand.
ATCGTTTTTAGCGCTGGTGAATACCAGCCCGGTTCAGAAGGCGGCAAAAAGCTGCTGGCGCATGAATTAACGCATGTTGTTCAGCAAACCGGCCAGGTACAACGCGCCCCCGATGCAACTGCAACCGTGCCACCCACAAAGCAATCAATTATAGATAAAGCAAATAGCGAAAGGCTTTCAAACTTACTAAAGGCATGGAACGCGGTGCTTGCTCTTCATCTTTCTTTAAGGGACACGACGTATGACAGGAAGAAGCTTCCAACTGACCATACAAAAGCAATCGCAGCGTTATCAACATGGATTAAGATAAATCCGTCTGATAGTGATTACCAGGTAAATGTGGATAAAGTAATGCTTCTTGTATATCAAAATTTATCGTTGTATACAAAACCTCCTGCTTTTTACCAAACGGCTACTGGCCCTGCGGACAGCAAGGGCAAAGTATTATGTGCAACACCGGCATTTGCCTGGTCATATACCAGCGATCCGAATGCTGGGGTTTCATGCTGCGACCTGTTTTTTAAGGCCAATGACCTGTGCAGGGCAGATGTATTGACCCATGAACATTTTCACCTGGTTGGGCTTGGGCATGGTACGCGTGGCGGGAAAGACACAACAAGGGCTGAAAGAACAGTGGCAGAATGTTTAAACAGCGCAGATAATATGGCGCAACTGGTTGGGCAACTGGCCGGTAAAACAAATGATAATTGTTAATAATTGGCGGTTGGGATTGTGCGGATGGTATTGTTAATCTTTTAAATTTTTATTTATGTTCAGCAGTATGCATGTAAATGCGGTAAAAGCAGGGCAAAATGTGACTGCGCCTTTCTTTCAGCCAAAGCTGACTGTTAACCAGCCGGGAGATGAATTTGAACAGGAGGCCGATGCCGTAGCTGATAAAGTGATGCGTATGAGCGATGCCGGCGCGGAAAGCAATTTCTTTAGCGCGTCCCCTGTATATGTACAGCGCAAATGCCAGCATTGTGAAGAGGAAGAGAAAAGGATGCAACGGAAAGAATCTGCGGCGGGTACTCAGCATGCACCTTCTGAAACGGGTAATTATGTATCATCACTAAACGGTAAAGGGCGAACGCTCTCGCAAAGCGAGAGGGCTTTTTTTGAGCCAAGATTTGGATATGATTTCTCCTCTGTTCGGTTACATACAGATGATGCTGCAGACCATTCGGCAAAGCAGGTTAATGCGCTGGCGTACACCTACAGCAATAATATTGTATTCAGGAGCAGCCAGTATCAGCCCGGAACAGATGATGGCAAACGCCTTATGGCACATGAATTAACGCATGTGGTACAACAGTCCAATGGAAACAGTAACAATATTCAAAGAAGGCTTGGCGCTCACACACATTGCCCGCCCAGTGTTGCGGGGGCACCTGCCCAGCCTTTACCCGAAATACAGGCGGCAAACGATCGGGCTGTTCTTATGTCATTAGGGGCATCATTGTTGCTGTTCTCTGAATCCTTGTTTATACAGGATGCCACTTTCGGCCCTTCAAACGTTTTTGGTTTTTACAGGCGCAGGTTTGGCGACCCAACGCCTGCCCCGCACAACAAATTCAGAAACAGGTTTAACGGCACATTGCATAACACCCTTTTGCTTGCGCAGGCATCTGAACTACAGTACCTGTCTGCACGCCTGGAACATATAAGTCATTTTTTAGAGGGAAATATTCATTTTAAATGTACAGGCAACGCACATACCACCATTGGCAGTTGCACACATCATTGTAACCCCGGTGATGTACTGGCATCGTGTTCCGCAGGGCATGGTAACACCATTGCAATATGTGCAGGGTTTTGGGGAGTGGGGGGAACTGACCCTGAAGCAATAGGGATGATACATGAAGTATCTCACATGTTATATCATTATGGTGACCATGACGCTGCTCCTTTTGCCCAAACATCAGCCCAGCGGAGAACAGAGCCCGAATGTTATGCCAGCTTGGTAGCGGACATTTACGGCATCGCTCCATTTGACCCAAGCTGTCCTATAATATAATACCAAAAGTGTAAAATAAAAGAAGGCTTGCAATTATGTAATACGATAGAGAAACGACAACCGCGCACCACAAGGGAGCGTGGAGCGCCTTTCTTTCAGCCAAAATTTAACGTTAGCGAATTTGGTGATATGTATGAGCGCGAAACTGGTGCAGCAGCAAAAAAAATAGTAGATACAGACGGGGTGCAAGATGATAGTTCCTTATCAAAATCATCCCGCCCGCTTATTCAACGTAAATGCCAGCATTGTGAAGAAGAAGAAAAAAGAGTCCAAAGGAAAAAAGATAATAGCGATGCTGCAAATTCAGGCATCGCGAATGGTGGCCCCATTCAATCATTTGAGGGAAAAGGAGTGCAGCTTACACAAGAAGAGCGGCATTTTTTTGAGCCGCGGTTTGGTGTCGACTTCTCAAATGTGCGGCTGCATGCCGGAAGTGATGCAAATCAATCTGCCAAAAGCATTGATGCCCTGGCTTATACGCAAGGTAATAATATTGTGTTTGGGCTTAACCAGTACAATACGGGCAGTAACCAGGGTAAGCGGCTGCTGGCGCACGAGCTAACGCATGTTGTTCAGCAGGGTAGCGGCAATGTAACTTCAACTATACAACGTAAAACGCCGCCCCCATCACAACCGCTTTTTCTACAGCATGCAAAAGATAATTTAGCCGACCTGAAGCAGCGGAGAGGGGTGAAATTAATGGGTGGAAGTACTTACTACCCGGAAGAAGTAAGGACTGCGGAAAAATATCTTGCTTTTGCCGCTGCTGTTGCAGGTAAAAATACTGCTGATATCCCGGCGCTGTTTAAAAATTTTATGGCCGCCGATGTTAATGCATTGTTTCCCGATTACCCGGTTATTGAAGATCTGTCTGCAATTATTGCGAATCTTATGGAATTAGGGCTTGACAAGGAAGCGGCGCAACTGCAAAGCTTTACCCCTGGTTATATAGCCGGGCAGGAACGAAGCACCGACCCGTTTGCTTATAAGATTTACCTGTGGGGTTTTATTCTTGACAATTTGCCCAAAGCGTTGGATATAAAAGACGCAAATGCAGTCCAGGCTGCAATAGATGTATGGGTTAAGTATATGGGGCAACTGGTAACACAGGCAATAAATATTGAGCCGCAAATAAAAGGTAAAATGAGGCCGGAAAGGAGCGGAAGGCATGGGGACGAAACGGCTTTTGATTTCCTGGATGCATTGCAACAGGATTTTTCCGGCGCATTTGTACAGTTTGGTATGTTATACCAGCGCCTGCTTGACAAGGCTATTGACGATTTGCAGAACAATAAAGGCAATGCATCGTTAGAACTGGCTAAGGCAAAACTGGATGCACTTAAAGCACTAAAGCCGCCTGACGGGCTGCTTGATGCCGAAACTGATATAACAAAAACCATTATTGAAGCGCATGGCGGCATATTCAGCACCGGAAAACATATTGATTTTTTTATGCAGGGTAAAGATGCTTTGGTGCATTCAGAAGATATTGAATTGTATGACCCTAAAGCTGACAGCAAGCCCCCGGAAAAAGTGATGAGTGTAAGGCGTATGTTCGAAATAAGGGATAAACAAATAAATGCGCTTGAACAATTGTATGGCTTTCAGAAGGATAAAAGCGGCAATATTACTGCTGAAGCACAGGAAAATGCCGCAGCGATAAAAGATGCAGGGGGACTAAAATTACATAATGATGACGACTGGCGCAGGTTCTTACTTAAAAAATTCGCGCTGCATAAAGCGGCAAACAACAACGATAAGGTAAAGGCATTTGATGCGATAATTGCTACCATAAAATTATATATGAATGCGTTTACCATTCATACGCCCTATAACATTATTGAGTCAAAAGGTGTTAACCAACTTCAGATAAAATTCCCCCGCGCCCTAACCGGGCAACTTATACATGATTGTGGTGTATACGCCCTGCGCATAACTTATATGCTTTCACTTATAAGGAACGATCCTGACCTGAAGCTAAGCATACAGTTTGTAAAACTGCCATTTCATACCGGGCTAATTATCACTGGCGAAGGACTGCCTACTTATATTGCACATAATGATATGATAGCGACGATGGATGCAGCCGACATAGCCAAACGGAGACAGGCGTGGGACACAGAAACGAAAAAAATTGGCGGCAATACAAAGGACAACACTCAGTTTTTGGGGGAACTGGCGGCAGAGGAATTTATTCCCGGCGCAAAAATGCCATTCAGGCTGGAGACTGCGCCGCCGTCTAAAGACAGCAAGAAATATGCAGCCGAACTTTGGAAGTTTTATATGAAGAGTATTGTGCCGGATGTTTTTTCACCATCTGTGCTTAAACCCGGCGATAAAAATTATCGCATGCACTTAATGTACCTTGATGTGCTGGAGATGTACAAGAATTTTTACAATACATTTTATAGGAAGTTTTGGAATGGAACAGTTGTTCCGCAATGGAAAGCGCATAAAAGTGAATTGCAGGCTGCAGGTGCAGACAGGTTTAATGCATTGTTTGAAGTGTATAAAAAACCTGTACTTGCTGCATTTGACGAAGCAAATAATAATTTCAGTATGATTAGGGATAAATTGCAGGAAATAAAAGAAACTGTAGAGGCAAACCCGGACATGGTCGCTGATAAAATCCGCATAACAAATTCAGGCAGAATGGTAAAGGTGGCCGGCGACTGGATGGAGATACAAGGGGATGTAGCGACAGATCAAAATGTTCACCAGGCAAATGACAAGCGGGACATAACGATTGACCCCCTGGATTAAATATTATCAATAAATTGTTACTTATAATCAACAATATGTTTAGTAATAAGCAGTTTTTGGGAATGGGCGCAAATAAAAATTATATGATGCAGGCTAAATTGAATGTTACCGGGCAGGATGATGTTTATGAGCGGCAGGCAGACGATGTGGCCAATGCAGTTATGCAAAATAATATGGATGCAATACCCGGCGTATTTTTCAAACCAGCCGTAAACAATGTTCAGTGTATGGAAGCGGGTGAAAAAACGGGTGCTTATATTGAGTCGCTCAATGGCAAAGGCAAACCGCTTTCGTCTTCTGAAAGACATTTTTTTGAGTCGCGAATGGGAAGAGATTTATCCGGGGTGAGATTGCATACTGATAGCGAAGCCAATGAATCCGCGAAAAGTATTAATGCCAAAGCTTATGCAGCAGGAAGTAATATTGTATTTGGCCCGGGGCGATACCAGCCTGGAAGCAGCGAGGGAAAAGCCCTGCTTGCACATGAACTTGTACATGTTATGCAGCAACAGCCTGCGCAACGACTTATACAACGGGAAAGAGAACTTAATGCAGATGAATCGGCAGAATGTTTGAAAAAGGTAGATGAGGCCATAACTGCACTTGAAAAATCAGCATCCGATGAAAACAAACATCTTCCTGACTATATTAAGGAAGCTATAAAGGTTTTAAGAGAGAAAAGAACGCAGGGGAAAGTAAAATGTTATGCTTTTGAAGGGATAAAACATGGGCGTGTTGACTACACTAAGGATGAGATTCAATATGATGGCGTAAATACAAGCTGGATAAATGAAACAAGTGTATTGCACGAAGCTGTACATGCACTGCACGGCAAAAAATATGCTGCAAGCGCAAAAAAATACGGAAAAGCTGTTGATGCAAATAAGCAAATTGGCGAGAACGCAGGCGAGAGCGATGTTGACCTGTTAAGATGGAAAGCATGGAGTGAATATTGGGCATACCGCAGCACGCAGGAGTATTACAATGATAAGCAGCAACGGTCCGGGGATGAAATCCATAAGGCTGTAATGCAGATTCACGAAGTACATGTGGCTGTAAGTAATGTACGTGCCCACGACCAAAATTTTGACCCGCGTACATGGAAACCCAAATAATACTCAAAATAACCTTTATAAATATTTATGGAAGCATGGCATGTAAATAATCAGAACATTACCCTGTCGCTGGATTTTTTGCGTGAAATAATTGTGAGAAGATTAGAGCTATTTTTTAACCGCGATTCAGGTAAAGAATTTGGGTACCCTGAAATAAACCTTATACGTGGCGACGACTATTTAAGCAATTTTCTTGCAGGGCACAATATAAACATTGAGGAATTTGCGGTACTGCTGATTGCGCTCGCGCCGCATGTTCAGCCTAATTTTTTTGAAAATATTATTCAGCAATATCTTCCGCAGGGCGGTGATTTTGCTGAAATGGGGGGTATAAAGGGTACCAATTACCGGGGGATGCTGCCAACAGGAGAAACAGCGCAATTTATTGCAGGAGGGTATGATTTTGCAAAACGGCTATACGTTCAAAGGCTTTTGCAGCAGGAAAGCGTGCTGGTGAAAGAAAATATTTTGTGGCTGGAGGATACCAAAGAAGGAGAGCCGGCAATGAGCGGGAGGATAATCTTATCAGGTGAGTGGTTAAATAAGCTGTTAACAGGAGCAGAATTGCCACCACGATTTAGTGCGGATTTTCCGGCAAGAAAAATAAATACTGGCATGCAGTGGGACGACCTTGTACTTAACGCTTATACACACAGCCTGATAAATGACGTTAAAACCTGGTTACAATACAATGCTGTTGTGATGCAGGATGAAGTACTGAAAAAGAAAGTGAAGCCGGGCTACCGCGTATTGTTCTATGGGCCGCCGGGCACCGGTAAAACACTCACAGCAACATTGCTGGGCAAACAGTTTGACAGGGATGTTTACAGGGTTGACCTCTCGCAAATAGTATCAAAATATATAGGCGAAACGGAAAAGAATCTTGAAAAAGTATTTAATAAAGCGGTTAATAAAGACTGGATTTTGTTTTTTGACGAGGCTGATGCGTTATTTGGTAAAAGGACCAATGTGCAAAATGCGCATGACCGTTATGCTAACCAGGAAGTATCTTATTTACTGCAGCGCATAGAAGATTTTCCCGGTTTGTTAATATTGGCATCCAATTTTAAAAGTAACATGGATGAAGCTTTTTTGCGCAGGTTTCAAACAGTTGTGCATTTTCCTGCACCCAATATGGGCGAACGTTTGAAATTATGGGAGAAAACCTTGCCTTCATCTATAAGACCAGAGGCCTCACTTAACCTGGCAGAAATAAGCGAAAAATATGAACTTACCGGCGCCGCCATTCTAAATATAGTGCACTACGCTACATTACAAACCATTTCAAAGAGTGATGGCTGCATACGCCGTGCAGATATACTGGAAGGCATAAAAAGAGAATTCAGGAAAGAAGAAAAAACAATAAGTCATTAAAACCTGCTGCGGTTTAGTTTGTCATACAATATCTGCAGCCTTTTGTTTCTAACTTCATTCTCGGCCTTTAGTTCGGTAATATAATAACTGTCTTTGTTCAGTTCAATAAACCGCTTGTCAAGTTGTGAAGCATTTGCCAGAAGCACTTTTAGCTGTCGCAATGCAGCGGGAACGTCCTTTTGAGTAAAGCCGGCACTGTTTGCCCATTGTTCAATAAGCAGGTAATGAAGGTATTGAACACGAATATCTGCCATAAGCCTGTAATGCTCAAATTCCACCTGGTTTTTTGATGGCTGCAGTTTTTTAAACACAGATGCTGCATTTTCAGCGTCGTGTGTTATTTCAGCGAGCGTACGGGGGAAATCGCTTTTTACTATGCCGTTCTCCACCTGTAATGCCGGGGTTGTAAGTGCCTGCCAGAAGTTTAGCGTTTGCTGTTTATCCAATCCATAGCGCTGAGGGACCGCCTGCATAATAAACCCCTTTATATCCATCGGTGTTTGTTGGCTTAGGCTTTTGGCGTAAGCCTCAATCAGCAAATTGAATGCGGTAACCGGGTAAACGTGCCGTTGGGCGTATAGTTGTGTTAATTCATCTTCTGACTCGTTTAAATAAGAATACTGGCCGGACGTTGACCATGAGGTCAGCACCATGCCTTTGTATCCGAATTGCCTGCAAAGCGGGATAAAAGTTTTGATATTATTAAAATGCTTTTCCCATTGAGTTAAAAAATAATCGTCCGGATAGCTGCGAATGGATGGTGCACCCCATATTTCAAAGCCGCTTTGCAACAATTTTTGCTGGTTGCCAAACCTGTTTACGTCCCAGCCATAATTCCAGTCAACAAACACAGTTTCCCTGGGTAGTGATTTAATTGCATCAGGATACTTAAGCGCAATATCTGCCCACAACACCGGCCTTTTACCTAAACGTATAACAATATTGCACAGCATTTTTACATAGTCAATATATAATTTTGATACACCCTCCTCTGCCACTTTTTTGCTGCATTTCGGGCAATGTCCTAATAAATGCGTTTCATCGCAACCAATGTGTATATATTTCGATGTATGGGCTTCTGCCAATTCTGTAAAAAGGTCTGTGAACAGGGCGCTGTCCTTTTTAACCTCGAGCGGGCAAACCTGCGAAAGATCTTTGTCGTCTTCCCGCAAGGCCGCATAACGGTAATTGCGTAAAATGTATTCAACATGCCCGAAGCTTTGCTGCAGGGGGATAACATCAAGGTGAAGGCTGTCGCAAAAATGGAGGAACGAAATAATTTCCTGTTTTGTATAAGCGTATTTATTAGGGATAAGAGGATGTTTTTGATAGGGGTATGTTCCTTCGTACTCCATTATAAGCGTATTAATGCCATAACCATGCAGTTGCAGCGCAAGGTTTTTTAAAGCATGCATTTTCATTACTTGTATGCGAAGGTCGAGATGAAAGGCTTTAACCGCGAAATCACCTGTTTGTGAAAACGAAGCCTGGCAGGCAATCAAGACGATGCATGCACTTAAGAATAATTTTCTTTTTAAAACAGTTACAACTTTCATGTTTATTAATATTTACACAGGCAAAAGGCTGCTGCTGTCCCTGTCCAGGAATAGGTGTACTTTGCCGTGTGTTCTTAATGCTGTTGAGGGGAATTGTTCACTTATTTCCCGGTTAAAAGTATTAAAAACAGCCTGGGCTTTCCTTTCCCCGGGAACTATACAAAAAATATATTTACAATCAAGCAATGCGGGTATTGTTAATGTTATAGCCTTTGTTGGAACTTTCTCAAGAATAGGGAAACAGCCGTCATTTACCTGCTGAACGCGGCAGGCATTATCCAGTTCAACTACTTTAACAGTTTCCGGGTCATTAAAATTGGCTACCGGGGGATCGTTAAAGGCAATATGATTGTTTTCTCCTATGCCCATACAAACAATATCTACAGGATTGTTTTTAAGCAAGGCGGCATATCGTTTGCATTCGTGCAGGGGATTGGCTGCGCTGCCATTTATATAATTGAGCGATTTAAAGGCAACTTTTTCGAATAAATTCTTTTGCAGGTAGTATGCAAATGAAGCCGGGGAGTTACCTGGTAAACCAATGTATTCATCCATGTGAAAGGCATTAATGCGCTTCCAGTCAATATTTTCAGTTGTTAAGTTGTTTAAAAATTCATTTTGTGAAGGGGCGGCCGCAAATACCATATTTATTTCGCTTTTTTGCTGCTGCAATATGCGTAGTGCCTGGGCTACAGCCCTGGCTGCGGCTTTACCCATCAATCGCCTTGTTTCAAAAATTGCTATATCTATACCTTTTTTAATCATCATGCAGCGGGTTAATTATTATTAAATACAATATTTCCTTCAACCATAGTCATGTGCACTTTAATATTATTGTCAAATAGCACCACATCCGCATCTTTGCCCGCTGCAAGCGCCCCTTTGGTTGATAAACCCATTATGGCGGCAGGCGTTGTGCTAAGCATCGCAACAGCATCTTGAAGCGGTATCTCGGCTAATTGGGTCATATTCTGTATAAGAGTGTTGGCTGTTGCAACACTCCCTGCATAAGCGCTGCGGTCTGGCAGCTTTGCAACACCATCTTCAATAATAACAGGCAGCCCGTTTTGTTTGCCCCCGAGAATGCTTTCCCCTTCGGGCATACCAGCGCCGCGCATAGCGTCAGTAATTAATGCGGTTTTATACGGCCCTTTAATTTTATATACGAGCTTTAAAAGCGGCGGAGGCAAATGAATGCCGTCGGCGATAATTTCAACCGTCATATCATCAATTAAAAAAGCCGCTTCTACAGCGCCTGCATAACGCTTCGGGCCTCGGCGCACAACCCCGTTCATGCCGGAATACAAATGGGTGGCGTGTGTATAACCGTTTATAAAACCTGTTATTATATCTTCAAATATCGCATCAGTATGTGCAAGTGCTGGCAGAATATTTTTTGATTGCAGGTACCTGCCAAATTTTAAAGCGCCGTCCAGTTCCGGTGCCGCACTCCAGCGCACAATTGAATTAAATTGGGCCAGTATCGCTTCATATTCCGTTGGGTCAGGGTTACGAATAAAACGTGGGTCCTGTGCACCGCGTTGGTTCATTGCAAAATACGGGCCTTCAAGGTGTAACCCCAAAAATTGAGCGCCCCCTGTCTCTTCTGTCTTTACTTCTTCATACGTTTTTAAAATATGTACCAGTTCTTCATGGCTGCAGCTTAGCGTGGTGGGTGTTATTGCCGTTGTGCCATATTGTGCATGCAGCTTTGCAACATTTAAAAAAGCCTCTTTCGTGCCATCCATAAAATCATGTCCCCCGCCGCCGTGTACATGTAAGTCAATAAAGCCTGGAGATATGTACATTCCCTTCGCGTCTATCTCAATAGCACCCGGTACCTCTATATCGCGTTTACTAACTTCAATTATTTTTTTATTTTTTACCAGCAATGTTCCACCATTGGCAATGCCTTCCGGGGCAATAATATTCCCGTTAAATATTTTAACAAATTGGCCAGGCATGTTTAAATCGTTGTTATTTTTTGGGTGGATAATCTCCTTCTATATTTTACTGGTTATTTTCAGCAGTAAATAAAAAATAAACTTATGAAAAAATTATTAGTTGTATTCATCCTGGTTTTCCCTGTTTTAACGCAGGCGCAAAATATCCAGAAAGCTGCCGAAAAATACTGCCATGTAACCATTGGCGGAAAACTGTTTAGTAAGAAGCTTGATGTGCATATTGATTATGGGACCGACTCACTGGCTATGGAACAAAAACCCAAAAAAGAAGACGAAGTTTTAAAGGGGTTTACAAATATCACTGACGTGCTGAATTATATGTCAGAACAGGGATGGAAGCTTGTAACCTCTATGGCGACAGCCGCCAATAGCGCTACCGATACTTATCATTTCTTTTTCAGGAAGGAATTTTAGAAAAGCAGTTTGGATAAAATGCTGGTAATTAAAACTGTTTTCATAATTTGCCCCCTAACGATACACTTACCAACATAGTTGCCATGCAAAAGAAAAATTACATTGTCACTTTTATTCTCGTTTGCTCATTGTTTTTTTTATGGGCGTTCCTCCATAACCTTAATGTTGTATTGATACCCCACCTGAAGAAGGCATGCCAGTTAAGTGATACGCAATCTTCTTTTATAGATTCAGCCATTTACCTGGGATATTTCCTGGCTGCCATTCCGGCCGGACTATACATGCATAAGTTTGGGTACAAAAAGGGCATTTTAATGGGATTACTATTATTTGGCTCAGGTGCATTGTTGTTTATGTCAGCCGGCTATGTGCGTGATTACGCATATTTCCTGTTTGCATTGTTTGTATTTGCGTCCGGGGCTACTTTTTTGGAAACATGTGCTAATCCTTATGTAACGCTTTTGGGCAATCCCAATAAATCTGAGCAACGGCTGAATTTTGCGCAATCTTTTAATGGGCTTGGCGCTGCTGTTGCCCCTATGTTGGGTAGTATGTTCGTGCTTTCCGGCGTTGAATACTCAAAAGACCAGTTAAACAAGATGACACCGGACCAATTGCACACATATTTACAAAGTGAGAGTTCAACAGTAATCGTTCCCTATGCCGTATTTGCCGGCGTGGTTGCCATTGTTTTTATATTATTTTTTGTAACAAAAATTCCTGAGCCTGCCGTTGTTGAAACAGAAGGCCATGCAAGTGTTTTTTCATGGACGGTTTTGAAACAAACATTTTCTGTATTGCGGCATAAATTTGTAATGTGGGCTGTTATTGCTGAATTTGCTTACGTAGGTGCACAAACAGGTGTTGGTAGCTTTTTTGTGCGGCTTACTCATTCACTGGTTGATTTGCCGGAAAAAAAGGCAGGTTATTTTTGGGGTTCTATCGCCATGGTAGGGTTTATGGCGGGCAGGTTTGTTGGTACGTTTTTAATGCAATATGTGAAACCTGCAAAGCTGTTGAGCCTTTATGCCATGATTAATATTGCACTGCTGGCGGTGGCTTTAAGCACAAAGGGCTGGTTGGCTGTTTATGCAGTTATGGCCTCGCCTTTCTTTATGTCGCTGATGTTCCCGACAATTTTTGCCCTCGGCATAAAAGGACTTGGAGAAGAAGCCAAATATGCTTCATCGTTGCTGGTTATGTCAATAGTAGGTGGCGGATTAGTTCCCGTCGCAATGGGTTTAATATCTGATAAAACAGGCAGCATGCAAACAGCTTATATAATGCCGTTGCTTTGTTTTGTAGTGATACTATTTTTTGGATTGAAAGGGTATAAAATGAAAGGTACCTTAAATTATACTGACGTAGAACAAAGCCCTGTTGTTGTATAATTACCTATAAATAGTTAAGAAATGAAACGGTATTGCCTTGCACTTGATTTGAAAGATGATGATTTTTTAATAAAAGAATACGAATTATACCACCAAAATGTGTGGCCCGAGATACTTGCAAGCATACACACTTCTGGTATTGAAAGTATGGAGATTTACCGTGCAGGTAACAGGTTATTTATGATAATGGAGGTAAATGAGACATTTAATTTTGAAAGAAAATCTTTAATGGATGCCGGCAACCCAAAAGTTCAGGAATGGGAGCGCCTTATGTGGAAATACCAGCAGGCCATTCCTTCGGCGAAGCCGGGTGAAAAATGGGTGTTAATGGATAAGATTTTTGAAACAACGGATAAAAAGCAATAAGAAGTTCGTTTGAAGAGGTTGTACTTTTCGGTTTTGGCAACTTAAATCAACATTATGTTTAGCTTACAAAATAAGTATGCGGTTATTACAGGAGGCGCCAGCGGCATAGGCAGGGCTGTAGCAATGCTCTTTGCACGGCAGGGAGCATTTGTGCATATAATAGATATTGGCGAAGATGCTGCTGCTATTGTTACAGGAGAGATAAAAAACGAAGGTGGCAAAGCAAATGCGCATATTTGCGATATTACCAAACAGCAAAAAGTAGCGGAAGTTTTTAATACAATCGGAAGGATTGATATTTTGGTTAATTGTGCCGGTATTTCTCATATTGGTAAAGCCGACACCACCAACGAGGCGGATTTTGACAGGCTTTTTTATGTTAATGTAAAGGGCATGTACAACTGCCTGCACGCGGTAATTCCTATAATGAAAAAAAATGGCGGCGGTGTAATATTAAATATGTGCTCCGTAGCGGCGCTTGTAGGGTTAAATGACAGGTTTGCCTACAGCATGAGTAAAGGCGCCGTATATGCAATGACGATGAGCGTTGCTAAAGATTATATTGGCGATAACATTAGATGTAATTCCGTTTCGCCGGGCAGGGTACATACACCATTTGTAGATGGCTTCCTGAAAAAAACATACCCTGGGCGTGAGCAGGAAATGTTTGAGAAACTCTCCAAAACACAGCCTATCGGGCGGATGGGCCGGCCAGATGAAATTGCTTCACTTGTATTGTATTTATGCAGTGATGAGGCATCTTTTATAACAGGCACAGATTATCCCATTGATGGCGGGTTTTTAAAGTTGAACACGTAAGCCCGGACATACTTACAGCAAGAGGATGTTATTACGTTATTGGTGCATGGCGGGAGAAAAGCGTTTAATATGATTAACTTCGCTTCTTCACCCATTTGTAAAAAAGTAAATGGAACTATATGAAATTAATAAGACATGGTAATGTTGGTGAGGAAAAAACAGGCATTGCAATTGGAGAGACTTTATACGATATCTCTACGTTTGGCGAAGATTATAATGAGCATTTTTTTGCAACCGGCGGCCTGCAGCGGCTACAGGCTTTTTTAGATGACAGCCAGGCGAATCTGCCTGTTGTGCCGGAAGGTACGCGCTTGGGCAGCCCTATTGCGAGACCATCGAAAATAGTTTGTATCGGCTTAAATTATGCCGACCATGCCAGGGAAACAGGCGCCACTCCGCCGACCGAACCGGTGATATTTATGAAATCAACAACATCCATGGTTGGACCTTTTGATGATATAGTGATTCCAAGGGATTCTGTAAAAACCGATTGGGAAGTTGAACTGGCAGTTGTAATAGGCAGCAAAGCAAGTTATGTTGAAGAAGCAGAAGCTATGGATTACGTGGCAGGTTATGTGTTGCATAATGATGTTAGCGAACGTGAGTTCCAGATTGAAAGAGGCGGCACATGGGATAAAGGAAAGGGTTGCGACACGTTTGCGCCAACAGGTCCTTTTATTGTTACAAAAGATGAAATTGATAATGTAGATAACCTGCGGTTGTGGCTAAGTGTTAATGGCCAAACAATGCAGGATGGCACCACTGCTAATTTTATTTTTAAAATACCTTTCCTGGTATCTTATGTAAGCCGGTTTATGACTTTGCTGCCAGGGGATATTATTTCAACCGGAACTCCGGCTGGAGTTGGGTTGGGTATGAAACCTAATGTTTACCTCAAGCCCGGAGATGTGGTTGAACTGGGTATTGATGGGTTAGGCAGTTCCCGGCAAAATGTTGTGGCATACAGAAAATAATCAAAAAAGAATAAAATATTTTTGCTAATGAATGGCTACCCGGGCAATACGGCACGTTTCTCTAATTTTTTTGCAGGCGAATGCATCGATTCTCACCAGCACTTTTGGAAATACGATATACTGCGCCATAGCTGGATAAATGACGATATGCAGGAAATACGAAAGGATTTTATGCCTGAAGATCTTTACCCCATATTGGAAGATAGTGGTGTAAACGGAACCGTGCTTGTGCAGGTTGACCAAAATGACGCCGAAAATGAATTTCAACTAACAAATGCGCAAAAGTTTGATTACATAAGAGGGGTGGTAGGATGGGTTGATTTGCAGGCGTCAAATATTGAAGACAGGCTTGTTTACTACAGCCAGTTTGAGCACATGAAAGGCTTCCGGCATATTTTGCAGGGTGAAGCAGACCGCGCTTTAATGCTTAAGCCTGCATTTAAACATGGCATAAGCCTGCTTGCAAAATATAATTACACCTATGACATATTAATATTTCCAGACCAACTGCAATATGCTTTGCAATTGGCAGACGAGTTTCCTGGACAGCCGTTTGTGATTGACCATGCGGCAAAGCCATATATAAAAGCGGGTAAAATAGACGAATGGAAAAAAGACATGCAATTGATTGCCCGGCTTCCTAATGTTTATTGCAAAATATCGGGTATGGTTACAGAGGCTGACTTTAAACTTTGGAATAAAGCGGCTCTTGTTCCTTATCTTGATGCTGTTGTTGAAGCCTTCGGTATGAAGAGAATTATGTTTGGGTCAGATTGGCCGGTTTGCCTTGTTGCTACAACATATAAACACTGGGTAACATTGTTGAGGGAATATTTTGAACCGTTTTCGCAAGCTGAAAAAGAAGCTTTTTTTGGCGCCAACGCTGCTGCGTTTTATCATTTATAGAATACTAAATAACTAATATATGGATTTGCAATTAAAAGAAAAGGTAATTATTGTTACCGGTGGTGCAAAAGGCATAGGCGGAGGTATCGTGAAGGTATTGGCCGCAGAGGGCGCCGTGCCTGTTATTGTTGGCAGGAGTGAAACAGATAATAAAAAAACAATGCAGGAGATTATTGAGAGTGGTGGCAAGGCTTACCAGGTGGTAGCTGAACTGACCAGGCCTGCTGATTGTGAAAACGCAGTAAAAGCAGTTATAGAAACATTTGGCAGGATAGACGGCCTCGTAAACAATGCCGGTGTGAATGATGGGGTCGGGTTAGAAAATGGTAATTACGAGGCATTTGTAGCATCACTTCATAAGAATGTGATACATTACTATTTAATGGCGCATTTTGCATTGCCTGCTTTAAAACAAAGCAAAGGTGCCATTGTGAACATAACTTCAAAAACGGCGGAAACAGGACAGGGAGGCACTTCCGCTTATGCTGCCGCTAACGGCGGACGGAATGCCCTTACGCGGGAATGGGCGGTTGAATTATTAAAATATGGCATTCGTGTTAATGCCATTGTTGTGGCCGAATGCTGGACACCCCTCTATGAGAACTGGATTAAGACCCTGCCTGACCCTGACGCTAAGCTTAAAGAAATTGTTGCCAAAATACCTCTTGAAAACAGGATGACAACCGCGGAAGAAATTGCTAACACCGCGGCGTTTTTACTCTCCCCGGCCTCAAGCCACACTACCGGGCAGCTGATACATGTTGACGGGGGATATGTGCACCTTGACAGAGCCCTTGCTAATGCCTAAAGCCGGCAATTAGAAAGTAACCAAATGCCTTAAACAATCAGCGCTTTTATTGCCTTTATGTTATTAATGTGTATGTTGTTTGGCAAAAACATATACGCTTAAAAGCATTAAACCTAAAACAAGCAGGGATATGGCTGACCTGCGTAAAAATGTGCGTGGTGAAAATTTTGGATGAGTCATTTTGTTAAGAGTTTGGGGATTTTGATGATGCTAAGATAACCACAGTTTATTTGTTTTGTAAGAAATTTTGTTAAAACTTATTTAGCATCAACAAAAACTGTAGAATTTTATCTACTTAAAAATGGCTAATTTATTCGTAAAATTTTGATAATCAAATAAATAAACGCGTTGGTAAGCTTTTTGAAATTATATATCAAAAAGCAGAATATGGACACGAGCCTTTTGAAGCAAAAATTGACAAATATCAAATATAATGACATTACTGATGTTGTTATCTTAAGATACTGGATGCTGCACACCCTGGTATTATGTGCGGATGAATACCGTAATGCAAAAGGAACCGGTTATTCCTTTAAACTGCTGCAGCAACATAAAAAACTTGAGCAATTTGATGTTGTTATAAAAGAAAAGAGCAGGAAGAATACCGCCTGTAAAGAAGACTTTGAACAGGCAAAATTAGCTGTATTGGAGTGCCTTGAGGGCATTACCAATTTGCAGGCTTTTGTTTCTGCTGCATAGTAATTGGCAAGACTACCGGGTTATATAAAGTGGCATCCTTTTGCGAGGTGCCATTTTTTTTGAGGCTACTTCGTATATTGCATGGGCGATGATTGCGTACACCGGCAACATTTATCCCTTACTTCTAACAACATCACATGAAAAAATTAACCGCTTGCTTAACAACGTTTATTTTTTGCTCAATATTTTCAAGCCAAAGCTTCTCGCAGGACAGGTACCAGGCAACATGGCAATCGCTGGAAAATTATAAGACCCCTGAATGGTTCAGGGATGCTAAATTCGGCATTTTTATTCACTGGGGGGTATATTCCGTACCCGCTTATGGGAGTGAATGGTACCCCAGGCAAATGTATTTGCAGGGCAGTGATGAATATAAACATCATATAGCAACTTATGGCCTGCAGAACAAATTTGGGTATAAAGATTTTATCCCGATGTTTAAGGCTGAGAAGTTTGACCCTGAACAATGGGCTGATTTATTTGAAAAGTCCGGCGCTAAATATGTGGTGCCCGTAGCAGAACATCATGACGGTTTTGCCATGTATAAAACCGCTTTAAGCAAATGGAATGCTGCAGAAATGGGCCCGAAGCGGGATATTATAGGAGAACTTTCTGTTGCTATCAGGAAACATAATTTAATATTCGGTTTATCATCGCACCGTATTGAACATTGGTGGTTTATGAACGGCGGACGACGGTTTGACAGCGATGTAAATGACCCTAAATATGCGGATTTTTATGGGCCGGCACGCGAAGAAAATGAAACGCCGTCACCTGAATACATGAATGACTGGTTGTTGCGCTGCACTGAACTAGTAGATAAATACAAACCGCAACTTTTCTGGTTTGACTGGTGGATTGAGCAACCAGCCATGGATCCGTATCGCAAATCGTTCGCAGCATATTACTATAACAAGGGGCTTGAATGGAATAAGGGGGTGGTGATAAATTATAAGAATATAAGTTTTCCTGAAAAGGCCGCTGTGCTTGATATAGAGCGTGGTAAATTAAAGGGCATACGCGATTTGCCCTGGCAAACAGATGATGCCGTAGGTTTTAAATCATGGGGATATATACCCGATGACGAATACAAATCGCCTAAATATCTCGTAACCAACCTCGTTGATATTGTAAGTAAAAACGGCAACCTGTTGTTGAATATAGGGCCTAAATCTGATGGCACCATCCCTGAGCAGCAACAACAGCTATTGCTTGCCATAGGCAGGTGGCTTAAGGTAAACGGAGAAGCAATTTATGGCACAAGACCGTGGAAAACCTATGGCGAGGGGCCGACGGAAGTGGCGGCCGGCAGTTTTGTTGATAAACAGCTAAAACCATTTACGCCGCAGGATGTTAGGTTTACGACGAAGGGTGATACGCTTTATGCTATCCTGCTTGATTTGCCAACCAGCGCTGTAACCATTAAATCATTGGCACTGCCAGCCAATAACGGCGTTGTAGACAAAATAGAAATGGTGGGCAGCACAGCATCAGTTCAATGGAAACAAACAAGTGAAGGCCTTATCATACAAGCTGCAAAGCAATATCCATCAGAATATGCTGTTGCTTACCGCATTTGGCTGAAGAAGTAAAGAATTATTTTTAAACACTAATCTTTTAATAGCTAAAAATTAACATAACCAGCTTTACTATGAAGCAATTGATTTGCGTGCAGCCGGGAGAATTTGAATACAGGGAAGCAATAATACCTGTACCGCATGATGGATACGTACTTCTTAAAATTAAGCGCATAGGTATTTGCGGTACGGATTTGCATGCATTTGAAGGAACACAGCCATATTTTAATTACCCGCGCATATTGGGACACGAACTGGCAGCAGAAGTGGCAGAGACCAGCGGTACAAGCGAGTTTGAGATTGGTGAAGCTGTTACTTTGTTACCTTATTTTAGTTGCGGAACCTGCGTAGCCTGCAGAAATGGCAAACCAAACTGTTGTGTTAGTATACAGGTTTGTGGCGTGCATGTAGACGGCGGAATGGCGGAATATTTTCTTGCTCCTGCAAAATACTTAATACATGGTAACGGGTTAAGTTATGACGAACTTGCGCTGGTTGAACCACTTGCCATTGGGGCGCACGCCATTCAAAGGGCCGGTGTAACCAGGGGCGAAGTTGTTTTAATTATTGGTGCGGGGCCTATAGGGCTGGGGCTAATGGAGTTTGCAAAAATTGCCGGTGCAACGGTTATTGCTGTTGATGTAAACGCTAACAGGCTTGCCTTTTGTGCTGAGCATTTAAAAGTATCACACACTATTGATGCATCTGTTGAAGACGTGTACCGGGTGGTAAAAGAAATTACCAATGGAGATATGCCTACGGTTGTGATTGATGCCACGGGCAACAGGGGCGCCATGTTGCAGGCATTTAATTATTTAGCCCATGGGGGAAGGTATGTATTGGTTGGGTTGCAAAAGCAGGAACTTAGTTTTAGCCACCCTGAGTTTCATAAGAGAGAAGCAACTTTAATGAGTAGCCGTAATGCTACAATTAAGGATTTTAATTTTGTAATGCAATGTATGAAGCAGGGGCTCGTAAAGCCATCAACATATATTACCCACAGAACTTCTTTTGGTGCAATAAAAGATGAGTTTGAAAACTGGCTTAACCCGGCAAACGGCGTTATAAAAGCGATGGTTGATATGTAATTAATTCAGCTAATTTATTTGATTAGCATTTCTTTTTTGCAAAGCTTCATGTTTGTTCAGTACTTAACCGCAACTTTGCAGAACTATTAAAATATATTTTCATGCAGCTATCACGGCAAAATCCGGTATTGGAAAAGTATGTGTCCGGAAGCGATATAATTCTCCACTTGCCTGAAAAAGTATTGCAGTTTGGTACAGGTGTATTATTGCGCGGCTTATGCGATTATTTTATTGACAAAGCCAATAAGCAAAACATTTTTAACGGGAGGGTGGTTATTGTAAAGTCCACAGAAAGCGGTGGAGCAAACGAATTTGAAAAACAGGATTGCCTGTACACACATTTTGTACGCGGCTTAGAGGAAGGCAAAGTTATAGATGAAACGATTGTTAATGCATCAATAAGCAGGGTGCTGTCTGCAAAGCAGCAGTGGACGGATATTTTGGCCTGCGCGGCAAACCCCCAAATGCAGCTTATCATTTCAAATACAACAGAAGTGGGTATTGTGTTCTCGGAAGAAGATGTAAATGCAGAGCCGCCCGCATCATTTCCCGGCAAATTGCTTGCTTTTTTATATGAAAGATACAAAGTATTTGGCGGTACCGAAGAAAGCGGAATGGTTGTTATACCCACGGAGCTGATTGTAAACAACGCAGATAAACTAAAAGAAATTGTAATTGCGCTGGCAAGATATAATCAACTTAGCGAGGACTTTATTGACTGGATTGAAACCCATAACTATTTCTGCAATTCTTTAGTTGACAGGATAGTGCCGGGGAAATTGCCTGTAACCGAGAAAAAAGAGGCCGAAGATAACCTGGGCTACACAGATGATTTAATGCTGATGAGCGAAGTATATTGCCTTTGGGCAATCGAGAGCGCAAAGGAGAAGGTATTACAAACACTCTCATTCAATATTGCAGACAAAGGCGTGGTGCTCGCCCATGATATTACAAGGTACAGGGAGTTGAAGCTGCGGTTACTTAATGGTGCCCATACTTTTTGCTGTTCAATTGCAGTGCTATGCGGTTTTGAAACAGTAAAAGAGGCCATGGAAGATGAAGTATTCTATCGCTATGTTCATGATTTGATGATGAAAGAAATTGCCCCGGCCCTTGCAGACGAAAATATTTCTTTGGCTGAAACAAAGCTATACGCGCAACAGGTTATTGACCGTTTCCGTAACCCCTTTCTCGGTCACAAATGGCTTAGTATAACATTGCAATACTCGTCAAAAATGCTGATGCGTAATGTGCCGAATGTATTAAATCATTACGCCAAAAATAACACTCCCCCCAAATTAATGGCTTTGGGATTTGCGGCCTATATACGTTTTATGCAAAGTGATGTAAATGAGCAGGGCCAATACACAGGGCAGGCAAATGGTAAAACTTTTATAATTAATGATGACAAGGCGCGGTTATTGCACATGCATTACAGGCGGGAAGAAAAAAGGGCAATGGTGTATGAAATTTTGTCTGATGAAATGTTGTGGGGCATGGATATGACCAAATTATTTGAGTTTGCAGACTTTGTATCGAAATACTTTTATGGTATAACAGAAGCTGGCAATGTAAAAAACTACATAAACAGTATCTTATAATTGAGGCATTAGGGTCAACGCTAAAATAAAATTAATAAAAGGGGATATAACCAGGCAGCAGGTTGACGCGATAGTTAACGCAGCCAATTATCCTTAATGGGCGGTGGAGGCGTGGATGGGGCAATTCACAGGGCTGGAGGGCCGGCAATATTGGAAGATTGCCGTAAAATTGTGGCCCGCCAGGGTGGTTGTAAAACCGGTGAGGCTGTTATCACCACCGCCGGCCGTTTACCGGCACAATATGTTATACACACGGTGGGCCCCGTTTGGAATGGCGGAAAGAATAACGAAGAACAGAAACTGGCGGACTGTTACATAAATTCATTACAGCTTGCGGTTGACAACATTGTTAAAACAATTGCTTTCCCCAATATAAGTACCGGCATTTACCGTTTTCCGAAAAACAAAGCAGCGGCTATTGCCACAGAGAATGTAAGCATTTTCCTGGAGTACAACCAAAGTCTTGAAACCGTAGTCTTTGTATGTTTTGATGACGAAAATTTTGAATTGTACAGTAACCTCTTGTACCTGTAGCGCTTCGGGTAAACGCATACCATTAAAATTATTTGCACATTTGCAGTTCGGCAACAAGGATAGAAATGAATATTGCATTTGACGCGAAAAGGGCATTTACGAACGGCACTGGTTTGGGGCACTATAGCCGCACCCTTATTACTTCACTTGCCCAATACTTCCCGGAAAATGAATATTTTTTATGTACGCCTAAAATTTCAAACAGGTATAATACTGCCAAGTTTCAACATACACAAGTGGTAACACCTCACCGGTTTCCTTCAACTTTGTTAACTTCCGCCTGGCGCAGTAAATGGGTTGTGAAAGATTTATTAGGTCTTGACGTTAACTTATATCATGGCCTTAGCCACGAGATACCCATAGGTATTCAAAAAACATCCATTAAATCTGTAGTTACGATACATGATTTAATTTTTGAACGTTACCCAAAGCAATATAATAGTATTGACGTAGCGATTTATCGCAGAAAATTCAGGAATGCCTGTACAAATTCGAATAGGATTATTGCCATCAGTAAGCAAACGAAAGAAGACATTATTCAATTCTATAAAATATCTCCGGAAAAAATTGATGTTTGTTACCAAAGCTGTAACCCGGCCTTTGGCACAGAAGTACCGCAAGATGAAAAGCAACGAATAAAACAGTTATATAATTTGCCGGAAAAATATTTTTTGTATGTGGGCTCAGTTATTGAAAGGAAAAACCTGCTGGGCATCTGTAAAGCGCTTGTATTCCTTAAAAACAAGTTGGATATTCCCCTGGTTGTGATTGGCGACGGCGATGGATATATGAAGCAGGTTAAGGAATATATAACAGCGAATGGCTTACAGGCAAAGGTTATTTTCCTTTCGGATAATGAAAAAATCAACAGACTTTCAACATATCGTTCCGCGGCAGATTTTCCGGCAATATATCAACAGGCTGAATGCATGATATACCCTTCATTTTTTGAAGGATTCGGAATACCGGTGCTGGAGGCTTTATATAGCCGTATTCCCGTAATAACAAGCAATGTATCGTGCTTGCCTGAAGCGGGTGGACCCGGTGCAATACTTATAAACCCATCTGACCCGGAAGAATTAGCTGACGCTATGGTTGCTTTGTCGGGCAATATTTTACTGCGAAAACAGGTGGTTGAGAAAGGTTGGCAATATGCACAATCATTCTCCCCACAAAATTGCGCACAATCTGTAATTGATGTATACAATAAAGTAATGCAATATGGCTGAATTTGATGATGATATTGAACAATGCCTTGCGGTTTTACAAAAGGGAGGCATCATCCTTTATCCTACTGATACAATATGGGGCTTGGGATGCGATGCAACAAATGCTGAAGCGGTGGAAAAAATAATTGTGTTAAAAAAGAGGCCGCAAAACAAAAGCTTTGTGGTGTTAGCGGCTTCGGAGCGGGAGGTGCTGCAATATGTTGCTGCACCTGATTTGGCGGTATTTGATTACCTGCAGCAAGCCATCAAGCCCACAACAGTTATTTATCAAAATGCACTTGGGCTTGCAGATAATGTACTGGCAGATGATGGCTCTGTCGCAATGCGTATTTGCAGGGATGACTTCTGCAAGCACCTTGTAAAACGGTTTCGCAAACCCATTGTAAGCACCTCCGCAAATGTTAGCGGCCAACCCCCTCCGTCAATTTTCCGTGAAATAAGCGATGAAATAAAGCAAGGTGCCGATTACGTTGTAAAATGGCGGCAGGATGATATCACCCCATCCCAGCCCTCCTCTATTATAAAATGGGAAAATGGGACGTTAAAAATTTTAAGAGGGTAGTAGTAATAATAACGATACTTTCATGCGGACATAATTGGATAAATTTTAAGATTTCTTATATAGTCATAAAAAACTCATTATCAAATGGTTATCAGGTTACGGCGGCCTGTGGTAATATAACTACATATTTTAATTTGTTTTTTCTGTAACAATGCTTAAATATGTAGTACGAAAAAACCTATGGCAAAATTACCTGACATACGACCATATAAATTGCGTGGTTTTTTAAAATTCGGGCGAAAAAATGCCAAAGCCAGCCCTCCGGGAAGAGAAGGTGGTAAGGCAATGTCTTTGCTGGCGGAGTTGAACATACAAAACATCAAAAAGCATATCTCCCCCTTTATTTTATTTGACTGGGAATTTTTCAGCAATGAACTTGAATTTGAATAGGCCGGGTACACTCCAGTAACTGACCGGTACTATCTTTGCTGCAATGGATATTAATTGTACAGACAGAGAATTATTTATTTTCAAAAAGATAGGCAAGGTTGCATCGCAACTGCAATTGCCCTGCTATTTAATTGGTGGCTTTGTGCGCGATAAAATTATTGGCCGTGCTACCAAAGACGCAGATATTGTTTGCCTGGGTGATGGTATAGCGCTGGCGCATAAAGTGGCAGAACAATTCAGCCCGAGGCCTGCAGTAGCGTATTTTAAAAATTTTGGTACTGCGCAAATAAAGCTTCCCGGTTTTGAAATTGAATTTGTAGGTGCAAGGAAGGAAAGTTACCGTTATGAAAGCCGCAAACCCGAAGTGTTGCCCGGTACCCTTGAAGACGACCAGAACCGGCGCGATTTTACCATAAATGCGTTGGCGGTAAGTTTAGACCCGGAAGCTTTTGGAAAGCTTATTGACCCTTTTAATGGTAAAGCGGACATTGAAAAACGCGTAATAAAGACACCGCTTGAGCCCCTGCAAACGTTTAGTGACGACCCGTTACGAATGATGCGTGCTATTCGGTTTGCTGCCCAGTTAAAATTTGAAATTGATTCCCAAACGTTTGCCGCGATACAGCAGGACGCGGAAAGAATAAAAATTGTATCGCAGGAGCGGGTGACCGACGAATTGAACAAAATTATGGTTAGCGAGAAGCCATCCATCGGGTGGGATTTGTTAAGTAAAAGCGGCCTTTTGCAAATTATTTTTCCGCAAATGATGGCGCTGCATGGCGCGGAATATATTGACGGCATGGGGCATAAAGATAATTTTTACCATACACTGCAGGTGCTGGATAATATTTCAGCAAAAACCAATGATTTGTGGTTGCGCTGGGCCGCTTTGCTGCATGACATAGGTAAGCCGCCTACCAAAAAATTTGAAGAGGGCCACGGCTGGACTTTTCATGGCCATGAAGTAGTTGGGGCGAAAATGGTACCAAAAATTTTTACAAAACTTAAGCTGCCCCTTACTGAAAAAATGCGTTTGGTTCAAAAGCTGGTTTTGTTGCATTTACGGCCTATAAGCCTTACAAAGGAAAATATTACTGACAGCGCAGTGCGGCGGTTATTATTTGAGGCTGGTGAAGATATAGATGCCCTTATGCTTTTATGCGAGGCAGATATAACCAGCAAAAACAAATTTAAAGTGAAACGATACCTTCAAAATTTTGAAATGGTACGTGAACGTATGGCAGAAGTAGAGGCGAAGGATAACCTGCGTAATTGGCAGCCACCAATAACCGGTGAAATAATTATGGAAACATTTGGGTTGCCGCCGTCAAAAAATGTTGGTGTTATAAAAGATGCCATCCGGGAGGCAATTTTGGATGGGATTATACCCAATACATACGACGCAGCTTTTGGTTTAATGTTGCAAACAGCCAAAGGGCTTAACTTGCTGCCAATAAAATAAATTGGTATTTTAGCAGGCTGATATTAACAAAGGGGCACGATTTTGAGGGGGTAATACGCCGGTATGATGATTGAGGATACAGAATACTTTAACTAAAAAGATTTGAATGGCAATTTTAAAATTCCGCATCTATTTCGAAGAAGATGATGCGGTTTACAGGGATGTGGTTATTAAGCATACACAAAACTTTAAAGATTTGCATTTCGCTCTTCTTAAGGCTTATGAATTTGATAATAAGCACCAGGCAACCTTTTATCGCAGTAACGATAACTGGCAGCGTGGCCGCGAAATAAGTTTTGAAGTATATGATAAGCCGTATAAGGCAAAGCCGCTTCTCATGGATGAAACTACCATTGGGAGCGAAATTTTTGACACCAATCAAAAATTTGTGTATGTGTACGATTTTAACCGAAACTGGACATTTTTGGTGGAACTGATTAATGTAAGTAAAGACGCCAGCAGTAAAATAACTTACCCGGCGGTTACCCGTACTGAAGGTATTGGCCCCCAGCAATATGGTACGCGGAGCATGCTGGGTGATAAGTTTGTGGATATTGAAGAAAAATACGATTTGTCAAAGGGTGCTGAAGGTTTTGGCAGTGAGGGTGATGGCGGAGATGACGAGAATGATGAAGCCGGTTTGGGAGAAGAGGAAGCGACCGAAGATGGTGCAGACGAATATTAATATTGTGTGAAGTTTGCATTAAATATATAAAATTGAGCAGGGCTTCTTAAATTGGCGGTATGAATATACTTGTCACCGGGGCGAATGGATTTCTTGGCCAACATTTAATAAAATATTTTTCGGCCAGGCAATATTCTGTGGCAGCGGCAAATCGTGGCAAGCGCAGGGTTCCTGACGATATTGTTTTCAATTATTTTTCTACAGATTTTACTGATGCCTCCGCGGTATTAAAACTGGTCGCTGAAACTAATCCCCAGGTAATTATTCATACGGCGGCCATAAGTAAACCGGACGAGTGTGAAAATGATAAAGATTACTGCCTGCAAAATAATGTTGAAGCTACACGGCATTTGTTGCAGGCTTTTAAATTAATACAATCACCCGGAGCTTTATTTATTTATCTCTCTACTGATTTTGTTTTTGGTGAAGACGGACCACATAGCGAGGGTGACATAAAAAACCCTTTAAATTTTTATGGTGAAAGCAAACTGAGAGCAGAAGAACTGGTTATTGACAGTGGTTTGCGGTATTCAATAGTTCGCCCGGTATTTATTTATGGCGAGGTATGGACCAGCCTGCGACCAAGCTTTTTGCATTGGGTAAAAAATAGCCTGGAGGCGCATAAACCGATTAAAGTGGTGAGCGATCAATTACGCACCCCAACACATGTTTATGACATTTGTGAAGGTATTGAAGCAATTATAAAGCAGCAAAAAACCGGTATCTATCATCTTGCAGGTAAAGACATTCTTTCACCATATAAAATGGCAATTATTACAGCAAATGTTTTGGGCCTTGATGATGGTTTAATTGAAAATGTTACATCGGAAATATTTCCCGAACCGGTAAAAAGGGCAAAGCGCTCCGGTTTGAAGATTGATAAAGCTGCTGCGGAATTGTTATATGAGCCAGTAAGTTTTGAGGAAGGGGTAAGGATGACTTTTGGGCTAAGCGCTTAACAGCAGTAAGTTACCATAAAACAAAAGTATTTTTGAGGAAAATTAAAAATAACCGGGGTACATAAACAGCTTACTTTCTATGTTCTATAAAGAGAAATGCAGACGCCACTAGAAAAATATTTTGCGCAGCGGGTAAAAAACCTTTTCAATAATCTTCACGATTTTGAATTGAATGGAGATGATGTGTCATTGCACGACCTCAGGGTGGAGATGAAAAAGCTTCGTTCTATTATCAAATTCTTTAAGCAGGTATACCCCAAGCAAAAGGTAAAGAAGCCTGCACATATTTTACATGCTATTTTTCAGCAGGCAGGGGAAATAAGGGAGTACCAGATATTGCAGCAATGGTTACAAAAGAACCAGTTTAATGCTATTGAGAAAACATACTTTCCACCAGAACGGCTGGAAATAATGATACAACGGTTCAGGCTTAACAGCAACGCCAATAAAAATGATCTTAAAGAAATTATAGAACAGGTAAGTCATTTTGTACATAGTACCAACGAAATACTGGCTGAACAATATTACGCTGAATTAAATGCCAAGGTAGCGAAGATGTGCCGGCGAAAATTGTTATCACAGGACTGGCATGAGCTAAGAAAACTTATAAAACAAAGGATATACGCTTACAACTGGGTAAGGCATGATACGGAAAATGATGATCCTCTTTTTTCATATTATAATAAGCTGCAGGAAATGATAGGGCTGTGGCATGATGCCGATATTATCAAAGATGTTTTCAGCCAAAAGCAAATTTATCTCTCCCAGGATATTGATGTGCAAAAAGATTTTAGCCCTGCCTGGGATAAAATTATGTCAACCCTTAAACAGCGTGAAAAACAGGTGGAAGAAATGCTAAGCAAACAGCCGGTTATGCATGGGGATTGAGCGAACCTGCAATGTCTTCCCGTAAACGTCGTTACTTTTTATCACGTCCAAATTCTTTTCTCAACTCTCCCTTTGCTTTTTCAAGCACCGCTTTTCTTTTTTCAGGTAAATTTTTACCCGCCCTGTTTATATAAAAGTTAAGCATTGACATGGCCGACTGGTAAGGTGTACCTTTACGGCGATGACTTTTATTAGCCGAACGTTTTAAGGAGTGTGCTATTTCAGTGGCATCATCTTTTTTAAAAACCTCATTTTCAAGCGACAGGGCATCGCTTGTTTGTGTTACGTGCGCTGACCATTTTTTTACACGCTTTTTTCTTGATCTTTTTGCTGCCTTCGCCATATAACAAATTATTTATGGTGTTTATGTAAATGCGCTGTTTTAACTTCTTTTTTGTTGTGTGTGCTATCCGTTTTCTTAAAATCCTGCTCTTCATTTTCGCGGCTGTCCATATCATCTTTGTTTTGCGGGCGTTCGTGTTTGCCCCTGTAATTATGCTGCGCCGGTGTATTAGCTGTTTTCATTACTTTTTATTTTAATGTAAAAGAACTTGTTACTTTTTTATTGAATGGCCATTTATAAAAACAAGCCACAATAATGTTGCCACTATCGGATTTTTAAAGGCCTGTACAATACAATAAGCCGTTTTTTGGCATATTGTTGGCCGTAAACCATGTTGATGATTGATTTTCAATGCAGGCCCATGAAAAGGATGCAGGCTTTTTAGTGTAAGCGTCGGCAGCTTGAAATAGCTGAATGATTTACCAGGCTGGTTTTACCTTAATTAAAATATACCGCAACGAAGGATAATACATGGATATAAAAAATGAAAGGCAACTGGCTACCGAGGCACATGTGCCATCAGCCGCGGATACAAAAAAACACAAGCTGTGGATAGGAACATATTTGATACTCGGGGGCGCGTGTATTATAGCCTATTTCCTGTTCAGGTTACAGGTATTGCATGTTCTCAGCGGGTATAGAGAATTGATAATGAAGTTGTGCCTGGCAGCTTTAAGCAGCCTGACAGTGCTGGTACTTGCAAAAATTACAGAACTTTTTATTTCCCGCAGGCATAACGCAAGGGCCATAAAATATAACGTGGTAAAAGTAGTGCGGTTGCTGAGTATTTTGATTATTATTTTAATTGTCATTTCATTTTTAAACGCAAACTGGTATACGGCTGCAGCCTCACTTGGCCTTGTTTCGTTAATACTGGGTTTTGCTTTACAAACGCCAATATCTTCTTTAATCGGCTGGTTTTACATTGTTTTCAGGGTTCCCTACAAAGTAGGGGACAGGATACAGGTAGGGGATTTTACAGGCGACGTGGTGGAAATAAATTATCTTGATACAACATTATGGGAGTTTGCCGGTACGTATATGACCAACGATTTACCAAGCGGCAGGCTTATACGTTTTCCTAACAGCATGGTATTTCAATACCAGGTGTACAACTATTCGTGGAGCAAATTCCCGTATATCTGGAATGAAATTCCTTTTCATGTAGCGTATGACTCAGACCTCGTATTTGTGGAAGCAACCGTAAGGGAAATTGCAAAACAGGAACTTGGCGTTGAAATGGAAGAGCGTGTGGAGGATTTTCGGCGGCTGATACAACAAACACCCGTAGACGAACTTGAAATAAAAGAATACCCTTTTGTAAATTTGAGAATAAATGCAAATACCTGGGTGGAAGTACTATTAATTTATCTGGTGGAGCCCAAACAGGCGTCAGCTATGCGCAGCAGGCTGATAAAAAACGTATTGACAGCTTTATTACAACAACCGGATAAGGTAAGATTTCCTAAGGGTGATTCCCGGTAGATTTTGCAGCATGTCCATCATGCTAACAGAGATTACTTAATATGTGCGCCTTCGCGGTTGTATTTATGCCGGTAATCAACAGGGGAGAGGCCGCTTATTTTCTTAAATACCGTTCTAAAAGCCTTGTTGTCTGAATAGCCAACATCATACATTACTTCATTTACATTCTTGCGGCTGTTTTCCAGTTGTTTTTTTGCCGCCTCAATACGCACGCGCTGGATATATTCTGATGGGGTATTATTGGTGGCTTTTTTAAATCTTCGCTCAAAATGGCGTCTTCCAATAGCGAATTTTGACGCTATATCCTCCACAGATAATTTTTCGGCGAGGTTTTTTTCGATGTATTCCTGCGCCTGTTTTATAGGTTCATCTTCATGTTTTTTCTGCCCATTGAACATGATAAACGGGGATTGTGTTTTCCTGTCAATTTCAATAGCAAAAAACTTTGAAGCACGTATAGCCATCTCCCGTCCTGTGTATTTTTCTATTATATGCAGCAGCAGGTTCCAGTAAGAGCTTGCGCCACCACTGGAATAAATGCCATTAACTTCTGTTATTATGGTACCGTCGGTAAGTATTACCTCCGGGAACATATCCCGGAATTCGTTGGCAAAAAGCCAGTGTGTAGAGCATTCCTTTCCATTAAGCAAACCTGTGGAAGCCAGTATAAAAGCGCCGAGACATAATGAAGCCACTTCAGCACCATTGTTATACTGGTTCACTATCCAGGGTAAAAACTCCCGGTTAGCTTCAAGTGAATTTTTGATGTCGCTTGACACCGCCGGTATAATAACCAGGTCTGTTTTTTGCACTTCATTCAATAACTTATCGGTATTAACGGCAAAGGCGCCGTTGATTAACAGCACCTGTTTTGAAAGCCCGACAAGCTCAACAGCAAAAGCCGATTCTTTTCCCGCCATTTGCAAAAATTGATTTACTGCCGTAAACATATACCGGGGGTCAACTATAGCAGCCGGAACGGCTTCGTTCGGTACCAGTATTGATATGTGCTTCATACTATTAATAGTTTTTTTGACAGCAGTTAATATTTATGGGCAGGTTGCTTTTTGAAAATAGCCCGTAATAAAAAATACCTGTTTGTACCCGCTTATCCTCAATCATTAACTGCGATGTGTCTCTTAGGCAAAGTACAAAATCTCTTTCTTGCGGTAGCGATAAAAGTAGGTTTTTTAGATAAAAAATGCACTATTTGGCAGTTTGGTTAACAAATCAATACCCTCTGGTTAACAAATGACGACCATAAATAATTTTAATTTAATTTGTTGTAATTCATACAGTTAAATGTAATATATTAGACGTATATACCACTAATTTTTGTTTGCCTGAAATGAAAAAATATACGTTTTTCACTACACCCTTTCTCTGCCTTATTATCTTATCAATCCTGGCGGGTAATGCCGGTGCACAGAGGCAGGATGTAATTAAAGGCAGGGTATTGGACGTGCTTACCAAAAAACCTCTGTTCAATGTTAGCGTTTTAGTTTGGCGTTCCGAAAAAGGAACCATTACAAACGATAGCGGTTATTTTAGCATCCGGGCGCCCGGGCAAACTAAATTTACCCTTATATTTTCATCAATCGGGTATTACGATGCTGCAGTACCTATAGACCTTTCCGCGCGTGGTAGGGATACTTCCCTTCTTATAGAGATGAAAAAGCAGGCCGACGCCCAACTTGATGAGGTAATTGTAAATGCCTTAAAAGACAGAGTAGGGGTAAATACCACCGAAATGAACGTGGTAAAAATAAACCCTGACCTGATAAAAAGAAACCTGGTGTTATTGGGCGAGGCAGATATAATAAAAGCTTTGATGCTGCAAACGGGCGTTACCACCGCGGGCGAGGGTGCAGGCGGTTTTAATGTAAGGGGTGGTACCGAAGACCAAAACCTGGTGTTAGTAGACGGGGCTCCCTTGTTTAATACATCGCACCTGCTGGGCTTTTTTACTTCTGTAAGCCCGGATGCTGTGCAGGATGTAACATTATATAAAGGCGGTATGCCTGCCCAGTATGGCGGCAGGTTGTCTTCACTTTTAAACCTTAAAATAAAAAGTGGCAACAGCGGGGCAATGCAATATACCACCGGCGTTGGGCCGGTAAGCGCGCACATATTTATGAACGGCCCGCTGATAAAGAATAAACTCACGTTTACTGCCGGGGTACGCGCTGCTTATCCAGACCTTATATTAAACAACCTGCCAAGCAAGTATGGTGCAAGCCGCGCTTTTTTCTATGATGCTATGTTAAAAGCCGAATACAGCTTTAACAGCAACAACAAGCTGTCAGTAACAGGTTACAGGAGTTTTGATAAGTTTCGGTTTGATACAACCACCTATTATGACTGGCAAAGCGACTTAGTAGCGCTAAACTTTACTTCAAAAATTACTTCCAGGCTGTCTGTTAACTTAAACGCCAATTACAGCCGGTTTATTTCGGGCATTAACACACTTTCGGCAGGCTACCAGTCAAAACTATCCTCGGCTATCGAGCAAAAGCAAGGCAAGCTGACTTTCGTTTATTCACCAACCGGCAAAAATTCTGTCACGGCTGGCCTTGATTATATTTACTACACTATTTCACCGGGATCTATTAATCCAACTTCTGCTGAAAGCAGTGTAAACAGCGTGGTTACTCCGCATGAACAGGGCCGGGAAGCAGCGGCATTTTTAAGCGATGAAGTGAAATTTAGTGACAGAATAGGTTTGCAGGCCGGCTTAAGATATGTAGTGTATAATTACCTTGGGCCAAAAGATGTTTATTATTATAAGCCAGGCGTTCCAATGTCCCGGGAAACGATTGCAGATTCTGTAAACTTTTCGCATAACAAAAGTATTCAGCAATATGCCGGTATTGAGCCAAGGGTGTCACTCAAAATTGGCATTAATGATAACCTCACGCTAAAATTTAGCTATAACCGGCAGCAGCAGTTTTTACATCTTATATCAAACACTACTGCTATTTCGCCGGTTGATTTTTGGAAGCTGAGCGATAATTATATCAGGGGCCAGGCAGGCGACCAATATTCAGCAGGTATGTTCGCTAACCTGGCGTCAGTTACCTGGCAAATGTCAGTTGAGGCTTATTACCGTACCATACAAAACACCCTTGACTATAAAGACGGCGCCTCTTTGCTGATGAACAGGTATATAGAAACAGCTTTACTAAATGCCAGGGGCAGGGGGTATGGCATTGAATTTAGTTTATTGAAAACAACAGGTAAGTTTACAGGGCAATTTAATTATACCTATTCAAAAACAGAAATACAGGTACTTAATCAATACCCCTCTGAAGAGGTAAACAATGGCAGTTATTACCCCGCCAATACTGACAGGCCGCATAACCTTGCAATTGTTGCAAAAGTAAAAATGCCAAAAGGCTGGAGCTTTAACTGTGCTTTTGTATATAGTACCGGCAGACCGGCTACTTACCCGGATGGCTATTACTCATATAATGGAACGGTGGTGGTTGATTATTCAAAGAGAAACATGGATCGCCTGCCCGCTTATCACCGGCTTGATGCAGGGTTTTCATACGTTTCAAGGCGGTACGAAAATCAAAAAAGGTATAGTATATGGAACTTTTCATTTTATAACCTTTACATGCATGCCAATGCTTACTCAATATATTTTCAAAGGCAAAACAACCTGTTGGCCTCATACAGGTTATCAGTAATAGGCACAATTATTCCTTCAATTTCATGGACGTACAATTTTTGACCCATGCAGAAAAATAAGCTCTTTTTACCAGCCCTGTATTGTTGCTTAGTTATTTCGTCAGCCTGCGTTAAGCAGGTTGCCGTTGATACGCGCTATGAAAAATCAAAGCTGGTGGTAGAAGGTGCAGTGACAACTGATTCAGTACCATATTCCATAAGGCTAACTTATTCAGGCCATGTTCGCGTGGCAGACAGGGTGCCGGATAGCCTGCTGGAGAAAAATGCAAACATTACCATAATGGATGACGCCGGCAATTCAACCGGCTTTGCTTATGCCGATAGCGGTGTATACCGCTCAACCAACCCCAATTTTATTGGTAAAAGCGGGCGCAGCTATACGATAAATATCGAACTGCCAGGTGGTAAAAAATATATTTCCGTACCGGAAAAAATGCCTCAGAAAGTTGCTGTGGATGCTTTAAAAGTTGAATATGTTCAGGATTTTGACGGCTTTCATCCTACCTACCTTTTAGTACACATGGATGCAACAGACCCGGCTGACCAGGAAAATTATTATAAATGGAATTTCTTAAGCTGGATGCCACGAAAAAGTAACGGGATTGGCTGCGGTTTTGGGTGCATTGAGTACGAGTATTGTTTTCAGCGAAACGTTGATAGCTTTATCAATATAATGTCCGATGCTTCAATCAATGGCAATAAAATTGAAAACCTGCTTGTCGGCAGGTCGTACATATATTGGTATGGCAACCATTATATTGATGTTAGCCAGCAATCGTTAACAAGGGCTGCCTACCAGTTTTGGCAGCAGTATAACGACCAGCAAACGCGTACAGGCACCACGCTTGACCCGTTGCCGGGCTCAATAAAGGGCAACGTGTATAATGCTTCTAACGAGAGTGATTTTGCGCTGGGATATTTCTCTGCAGAAGCGGTAACGCATAAACTGGCGGTGCTTGTTCCTTTTAATATTACCCAATTCTGGCTTGATCTTTCTGCACAAAAATTCATCCCTCCCGGGCCGGGAATATGCTTTGAAGTTTTTCATAATGCATTACCTTACCCACCGTCGCCTGCGAGGCAGTACCCGCCACCTGCCGGCTGGGAAAATGCTGAAGTAATAGAAGTACACTGGTAATTAAATAATTCTGTATTTTGTAGCATGTTACGCAAAGCGATGTATAAACATAAATCTCAGCGGCTGGAAGGCTTTCGTTACCGTGGTGATGAAGTGAAACGGATTGAAACCTTTAGTGATGCGGTGTTTGCTTTTGCCGTAACATTACTGATAGTGTCGCTTGAGGTACCTAAAACATTCGAGGAACTGATGATTACCATGCGTGGCTTCCTGGCTTTTGCTATCAGCTTTACATTACTGGTGCTTATTTGGTACGAACAGCATACCTTTTTTCGCCGTTATGGCCTGGAAGATGTAAAAATAGTTGTGCTGAACAGTGCGCTGATGTTTGTGGTACTTTTTTACGTGTACCCGTTAAAATTCCTTTTTACGCTGTTATTCAGCGAGCATATTTATGGAGCAGGCAAAAACCCCTTCTTCATCGCTACAAAAGACTTCCCGACACTTATGGCAATATACGGGCTGGGTTATATCATTATTTATACGCTGTTCCTTTTTATGTACTTGCATGTGCTGAATAAGAAGAAACAACTTGACTTAAATGCTGTTGAAATATTTGATACCCGCACAAAAGTGTATGCCACTGTTATTCTCATGAGTATTGGCTTATTATCGGTAATTACCGCGGAGCTTGTTCCTGCGCAAGAAGCGGGTATGGCCGGTTTTGTATATATGCTTATCGGCCCTGCCTTTTCAATAATACATTCTTACAGGGGAAAGCGGAGACGGCTATTGTATCCACATGGCGAATAAGTATTTAATGCCTGCAAAATATTTTATTTCCATCTTTTTAGCTGGGTGCTTTCAAATACCCATCCCGGTGTCAAAACCTTTTCGTTTTCATTTACCTTATACCAGGGGCTTAATATTCTGCTGGCGGGGTTAATTACAATATGCATGTCCTGTGCAGGCATGTAACTTTGAGCAAGTAAATATATTTTATCGCCAGCTTTGTTTTTGGCTGCATCTGCAACAATCATTGCATGCCCCGGTGCCCCGGCCTTTACAAATACATCACCAGTTTGCAGGTTTTGCAAGTTTACGTGGGTCGTCATATCATCCACCGTATATGTGCCACAGTTTATAAAAACAATCTCCATAAACTGTAAAAGGCAGTCGTGCGACCAGCAGTTGTGCTGTTTTGCATATTCATTAAAATTGTAATTGTTATTATGGCCGCCCGGAAAGGTTATTTTTGTGTATTCTTTTTTTGAAAAGTAATACTCTGCCCTCAACCGCATAATAGCATCTGCGCATTGCTGAAGGTCTTTATTGCCGGTTGATATGTCCAAAACAGCATAATGCAGGTCTTGCCTTTCAACGGGCTGGCCGTTATATAAATACACGATGTTATTTTTTCTTAGCTTAATATTTCTTAACCATTCTGCAAACGAGCCCGGTGCAGCTGCTTCACGCTTAAAACCGTCCGGCAATGGTATATCACCGATAGCAGCAGGGGTAATATTTCCGCCCGCGTGATGCGGACTTTGCCTGGTGAAGCAAGTTTTAGCGCTTATGTGCTTAAAACCCATGATAAGAGAAACTGTTGCGCATAGCAACACAATAAAGGCGCCGGCTATTAATTTCATACCGAAGGGGTTTGTTGCCTATGATGCAGGAATAATAAAATTCCATAAAAATATCGGGCGTATCTTTAATAAATGTTTACTGTTGTTGACCAGGCGGAAAGAATTGTAGTAATGAACACCTGGCCGCCAAAACGTATTGTGTCTCTTGTTCCTTCTCAAACAGAGCTCCTGCATTATTTGGGACTGGAAAATGAGGTTGTTGGTATAACAAAATTTTGCGTGCACCCTGAAAGCTGGTTTAGCACAAAACAGCGTATTGGCGGCACAAAAACCGTGCACATTGATGCTGTAAAAGCGCTTAAGCCGGATATTATTTTAGCTAACAAAGAAGAAAATGTAAAAGAGCAAATAGAGGCGCTGGAGGAGATTGCCCCGGTTTGGGTAAGCGATGTAAATACTTTTGAGGCTGCCCTGCAGATGATAACAGAAGTTGGGGAAATTGTAGACAAGCTGTTTGAGGCAGAGACATTAAGGCAAGAAATATTACGCAGGTTTGCAGTGCTTCCAGGGCCGGGTAGGTTGCTGGAAAACGGCTTACCCGTTAATATTGCCTACCTTATTTGGCGGGAGCCGTATATGACCGTGGGAGGAGATACTTTTATAAATGATATGATAAAACTGGCGGGTTGCAGAAATGTGTTTGAAAACGAAGAACGGTACCCGCAAATAGAGCTTGAACAAATATCGCAATTACATTGCCGGTATGTATTCCTGTCATCAGAGCCCTACCCGTTTAAACCAAAGCATGCGGAGGAAATACGGAATACTTTGCCGGGCATTGATATTATTTTTGTTGACGGCGAAATGTTTAGCTGGTATGGCAGCAGGTTATTGCAAGCTGCGCAATATTTAAAGGAGTTAAATCAACGACTAAACCCAATGCCCGGTGAAGAGCATTGGGTTTAACGTTTGCTGCGTGGATATGTTTATTTTTTAATCCTCCCATTTATGTAAAAATCATCTACTTCCAGGTACTGGTCTTCGTTGGAAATAAGAAATATCCTCGGATGATAAATGTACTTTGAGCTTATAAGGCTTACATAGCGGTCATTTACATAAAGGCTCCAGTAACTTCCATCACTTTTTATTTCTATCTTGTTCTGGGCATCGCCTGTGTGTATATAACTGCTCACAGTCCAGTCGCCCGTGGTAGTACCATTTTCCAATTGTTTTATGGCGTAGTAACCATTGGCAGAAATATAAAAAGCGTACCCTCTTTTGCCTATAGGGTCTTCGATGCTTATACCGCAGGTGGCGTTATCGGTTTCGCCGGAGGTTCGGTCAAAATTTGCAGATATATCAAAAGTGGCCTTAGTGTCAAGATAAAATTGAACAGAACGGTCGATAGTAGTATTCTTATAACTGCGCAGTACCAGCAATTCATCATCATCATCAATGTAGGTGTATGGTTTTTTCTCCAACAAGCCATCATCCTTATCCTCACCCCATGCATCATTAACCTCAGAAAAATCATCGGAAAAAGTGAAAGTGCTGCCGTCGGCGTAATTATCGTAGCTGTTACTGTTGCTGTTGTAACTGTTATTGCTGCTATTATAACTGCTTGTGTAAGGCTCACTGCCATATACCTCCAGGTTATCAAACTCTATCCGCTGGTTACCACCCTTAACAAAGCCAATCAAGTCTCCGTAAAAAGACGATGCCTTGTAGCTGTTAACCCATGTGCCGTTTATATAAAGGTTCCAGTAAAGCCCCGACCTCTCAACTTTAATAGTATTATCCGTATAATTATCCTGCTTTATATAGCTGCTTTTCGTCCAGTCTATAAGGTATGTAATTGTACCGTTGCTTTTTGAATATAGCCGGTAATAGCCCGTGTTGGCGATATCAAAAACAAAATAATTATCATTATCAAGGCCGCCAAAAAGCAGCCCGTAGCCGGTATTGGTTACACCGCTGTTGTGTGTTGCCAAACACGCAATAGTGTAATCGTTGCTGCCGTCAAGTTTAACATGCAGGGCACTCCATCGTAACTTCCCGTCAAAATTTTCCATTACATATTTGCCGCTGCTAATAGTATATACAGCGTCGCCGGAAGTACTGGTGGCCCATTGGCGATAGTTATCAATAAAACTTTCAAATAAAATTAATTTCCCGGGCTGGCTGTAAACTGCCGAACAAATGCCCAGTAATATTAGGGACAGAATATGTTTCATGGCACAAACTTTTTATAAAAGTGGTAAAACTGCCTGCGCAATACAATACCCGCCACACGGTATTTTCAAAGCTGCAGCCAGGCTTTTCAGCCCAAATCAGTCACTCCCTTTTTAAAATTTTTTTGTTGCTTTCAAAATTCTGTTTCATATTCGCATTCAAATGACAAAAACAACAGTAAATATTTATTGGTGGTGGCATACAAACTCCGGCCGGGGCTTGTAGTGGCATTGCCAGTACGTATTTAAAACCATATAAAGCCCCGACACTCGTCGGGGCTTTTTAATTTGTTTTTTTGAATTATTGTAAACAGGAAGAAATGCAGGCATACGGTACTTTGTGGCCGGCATATAATATTTTGAACAAAATTTTGCTTAACGCAGGCTCTTATGAAGAAAATAACGCTTAAGACACACTACAAAAAAATGCTGAGCGATGTGTACACGCCGGTAGGAATCTACCTGCGTCTGCGGGACAGGTTCAGGGATACGATTTTACTGGAAAGCGCCGATAACCGTATGCCTGAAAACAGCTTTTCGTACATAGGTATTAACGCTATTGCCGGTATGGAAATAAGCAGTTACGGTTCTCTTGAATTTAAATTTCCCGGCAGGAAACCTGAAAAGAATGATATAAAAAGGGTGTCGGATGTGCCGCAGCTACTGTGGGATTTTATGAGCAATTTTGAGGTTGAGAAAGCTGGGGACAAAACTGTGGCAGTTGCTCAAAGCCTTTTTGGTTATACCACTTTTGATGCAGTACAGTTTTTTGAATCAAT
This sequence comes from Chitinophagaceae bacterium, assembly GCA_035550215.1. Lineage (GTDB taxonomy): Bacteria > Bacteroidota > Bacteroidia > Chitinophagales > Chitinophagaceae > JABDFW01. Next base: position 188,524 of record DASZPM010000009.1, read on the forward strand.
ACACCTTAAGGCACGGGAGCAGGAGCCCGAAATACCCCTTATGCGTTACCGGTTGTACCAGTACGTTATTGCCATAAACCACTTTAAGGATGAGATGTATGTGTGCGAAAATATAATACCGGGCATAGAAAGCGAACTGCAGGTAATTGAGTCTTTGATAAAGAGCAAAGATGTACCATCCTTCCCGTTTAAGGTTGCAGACAGTGAGACCTGTAATATGACTGACGACGAATACATGCAGATGGTGCAGAAGGGTATTAAAAGCTGTTTAAGGGGAGATGTTTTTCAAATTGTTTTAAGCAGGCGGTTTAAGAAAAAATTTACCGGTGATGAGTTTAATGTTTACCGCACTTTGAGAAGCATAAATCCATCACCCTACTTGTTTTATTTTGACTATGGCGACTATAAACTTTTTGGCTCCAGCCCTGAATCGCAGTTGATTATAAAAAATGGCAAGGCTATTGTTCATCCTATCGCCGGTACGTTCAGGCGTACGGGTGATGAGGAAAAAGACAATGCACTGGCTGATGCGCTTTTATTAGACGCCAAAGAGAATGCCGAGCATACCATGCTGGTTGACCTTGCCCGCAACGACCTGAGCCGCCTTTGTACTGAAGTGGAGGTTAGCCAGTACAGGCAGGTACACTACTATAGCCATGTTATACACCTGGTAAGCGAGGTTACGGGTAAAGTACCTGATGGCGTAAACCCCTTCTTTTTACTGGCGGCAAGTTTCCCGGCAGGGACATTAAGCGGTGCGCCAAAATATAAAGCCATGGAACTGATTGATGCCTATGAGCCAACTGCCCGAAGTTACTATGGCGGTTGCGTGGGGAGCATTGGCTTTGACGGCAGTTGTAACCATGCAATTATGATAAGAACTTTTTTAAGCAAACAAAATACATTGCATTACCAGGCAGGCGCGGGCATAGTAGCCGCCAGTAACCCGGAGAGTGAATTACACGAAGTAAACAACAAGCTTGGGGCATTAAAAAAGGCTATTGAAATAGCGGAACAGCTCGGCGAGTAATGCGGTAAGTATTGGGTGATGAATTTGAAAGGTGACGACGAAATAAAATACATATTTGTACACTAATAAAAACTTCCCTCAAAGGGATGGCTTATGAAAATTTTAGTATTTGATAATTACGACAGCTTTACGTACAACCTTGTGCACCTGGTTGAAAAAATACTGCATCAAAAAGTTGACGTGTACCGCAATGACCAAATACCGCTGGATAAGGTGAAGGAGTATGATAAAATTATACTTTCCCCTGGGCCGGGCATCCCGGAGGAGGCAGGCCTGCTGCTGCCGCTTATAAAAGAGTATGCATCAACCAAATCAATATTAGGCGTTTGCCTGGGGCACCAGGCTATTGGGGAATCGTTTGGAGGAAAATTAGTAAACCTTACAAACGTGTACCACGGTGTGGCTACCAAAATAAATATATTGCAAAAAGATGGCCTTTATAAAAGCCTTCCGCCTGCATTCACAGTGGGCCGTTATCATAGTTGGGTAGTAAGCGAAAAGGGGTTTCCCGATGATTTGGAGATAACCGCCAAAGATGACAACGGCATGATTATGGGCCTTCGCCATAAGACTTATGATGTGCAGGGCGTTCAGTTTCATCCTGAAAGTGTACTGACACCAGACGGGGAGACGATAATGAGAAATTGGCTGGCAGTTTGACCAGCGGGTTAACAGTAACTAAAGAAGTTCTTGGTATTTTTAATAATTAACCGGCCTTGTGATGTTAACAGGTAGCAAAGCGGGCCAAAGGTCAAAATTACCCTTTAAGGGTTGGGACGTATGAAAAAAATTCTTCAGTACTTATTTGAGTATAAAACATTAAGCCGGCAACAGGCAAAGGAAATTCTTACCAATATTTCCAAAGGCATGTATAACGATCATGAAGTAACGGCTTTTATTACCGTATTTCTTATGCGCAGCATCACCATTGCCGAACTGGAGGGTTTTCAGGATGCCCTGCTTGAATTGTGTGTACGGGTGGATTTAGGCGATAACAAAACAATAGATATAGTAGGTACAGGCGGCGATGGAAAAAACACCTTCAACATATCAACATTATCTTGCTTTATTGTGGCAGGTGCAGGCCATAAAGTGGCGAAACACGGCAACTACGGCGCATCAAGCATAAGCGGCGCATCAAATGTAATGGAGCAGTTGGGGTACAGGTTTAAAAATGATAATGCAGCGTTGAAAAGAGAGGTTGAGGAGGCAAATATTTGTTTCCTGCATGCACCTATGTTTCACCCGGCATTAAAAACAGTGGGGCCCATCCGCAAAAACATTGGGTTACGCACCTTTTTTAATATGCTTGGGCCAATGGTTAACCCTGCATTCCCGGCTTACCAGTTAGTGGGAGTGTATAACCTGGAAATGGCGAGAATATACAATTATCTTTTGCAGCCAACGGGTAAATCGTTTACTATTATACATGGGCTTGACGGTTATGATGAAATATCACTAACCAATGACACCAAGGTGATAACCAACAGCGGGGAGTTTATTATGACACCGGAACAACTCGGTAAGCGTATGGTAGAGCCACAGGATATTTACGGTGGAAATACGGTTGAAGAGGCAGCAAAAATATTTGTAAAAATAATTAAAGGCGAGGGCTCATGGGCGCAAAGCGCGGTAGTATTGGCCAATGCTGCAATGGCATTACATTGCACGGGCGAATACCAGGTGTATGGTGATGCTTACCATGCAGCAGTAGACAGCCTGGAAACAGGAAAGGCTTATGCGGCGTTGCAGAGATTAATTGCATTGCAGGGATGATTTTTTGATACGATGGGTTGAGAAATTTTTACGTATTTAAATGGAACAATATAAAAATAATACAGGCGGGCAAAGCGGTAATTCTCACGAAAAGACCGATATTCTTTCATCTATTATAGCGGATAAGAAAGAGGAGGTTGCCGCTAAAAAAAAGCTGGTACCCGTTGAGGCATGGAAGGACTTACCGCATTGGCAGGAAGAGAGGGTGTCGCTAAAAACTTCGCTTCTTCAGCAAAATACAACCGGTATAATAGCGGAGTTTAAACGTAAATCACCTTCCAAAGGAATCATTAACGGTAAGGCAGAAGTGGAGGAGGTAGTATCGGCTTATGATATGGCTGCCGCCGGTATTTCAGTATTGACAGACGAAAAATACTTTGGCGGCACTAATGATGATTTAATGGCTGCCCGGGAAATGGTGAATATACCTATACTGCGTAAGGATTTTATAATTGACGAATACCAGTTGTACGAAGCGCGGGGTATTGGGGCCGATGTTATTTTGCTGATAGCCGCAAACTTAACAAAACAACAGGTGCAACACCTTGCGGGAAAAGCAAAAGAACTTGAACTGGAAGTTTTGCTGGAAATACATAACGAAGATGAACTGGAACATATTTGTGATGCCGTAGATTTTGTAGGGGTGAATAACCGTAACCTTAAAACATTTGAGGTGGATATAAACACTTCGCTCAGGTTAATAAAGCACATCCCCGTAAACAAGCCTGCTATTGCGGAAAGTGGCATAAGTAATACCGATACTATCGTAACTTTGAGGCGTGCCGGTTTCAAAGGCTTCTTAATCGGGGAAAATTTTATGAAACAGGCGAAACCTTCGGTTGCCTTTGCTGATTTTGTAAATGAGCTTCGCATTGCTTTCAAGGCAATGTAAAGGCACAAAACCAAATAGATGAGCGGGGCAGATGTTATTTCCGGCAGTTTTAGTAATCCAGGCCAGCAGGCGGCAGGGCAGTCGCGCCTGCGTGTAAAAGTATGCGGTATGACGGATGCTGAACAGGTGCGCCAGGCGGATGAGTTAGGCGTTGAGTTTGCCGGATTTATTTTTTACCCGCGCTCCCCGCGGTATGTGCTGAAAAGCATGGCGGCAGATGATATAAGAAAGATACGCCGGCATATAAATAAGGTTGGGGTATTTGTAAATGCTTCTGCTGACGAGGTATTACGTATGGTAGATGCCTGCGGGCTATACCTTGTGCAACTGCATGGCGATGAATCGCCGAAAGTATGTGAGCGGATAGCTGATTATATTACGGTGGTAAAGGCATTCAGGCTGGCGGAAGATGATAATGTAATGTGGAAGATAAAAGACTACCAGGATGTTGTTGACATGTTTATGTTTGATACCGAAGGCGCAGGTTACGGAGGCACCGGCAAAAAATTTAACTGGGATATGCTGAAAGGGTTGAATATAAGGAAGCCTTTTTTTTTAAGCGGGGGTATAACACCCTCGGATGCGCAGGCACTGAGGGAGTTTCAGAAGGAGCCGGTAGCAAAGGACCTTTTTGCCATTGACATAAACAGCAAATTTGAAGTGGTTCCCGGTGTGAAGGATATGGAGAAGGTGAAGAAATTTATACAGGAGTTGTCAGGCCATTAATCCAATAAATCTACCCAAATCGTGGTTCAGACAAGAGAAGCTATATTAAACGATTTGCCGGTGTTGCTGGATATTTATAATGACATCGTTCTGAATACTACGGCGGTGTATGATTATGAACCTCATACCCTTGAAATGAGGCGGCAGTGGTTCGAAACAAAACAACTGCAGGGCTTCCCTGTATTTGTAGCGGAGGAAGAAGGGAAGATAGTTGGATTTAGCAGCATCGGGCCATTCAGGGCATGGGCGGCATACAAATATTCGGTGGAAAACTCCGTTTATGTAAGGTCGGCGGCGAGGGGCAGAGGGATTGGTAAGGTTTTGATTCCGCCATTGATTGAGGCATCGAAGAAACTGGGGATGCGTACGATAATTGCGGGAGTGGATGCGACAAATGAAGTGAGTTTAAAACTGCATAAGGGCTTTGGGTTTGAAGAAGTAGCCCATTTTAAACAGGTAGGTTATAAGTTTAACAGATGGCTTGATCTAAAATTTTTGCAATTAATGCTATAACGTTTTTTACGCTAATGGATACAGCATCGTTAAAAAGAATGATAGATGTGGTGAATAGGGCAAACCAATATCAGCCACCTGTACAATGAAAATATTTTATACCAGGCACACAGGCGAATCATATTAATCAAGTCAAAATCAGGAATTAATGATCAATACAACAATATCTCTTAACCGCGGCACTTATAAGCAGCCCAATATATTTGGATACTACGGGGATTATGGCGGGGCGTATATACCGGAAATGCTGCACCGGAATGTAGAAGAGCTAAAAGAAAAGTACCTGGCAATAATATATGAGCCGGGTTTTCAAAAAGAGTTTAATGATTTATTGCGCAATTACGTGGGCAGGCCAACACCACTTTTTTATGCAAAGCGTTTAAGCAGGCTATACAATACAAATATTTATTTAAAACGTGAGGATTTAAACCATACAGGCGCGCATAAAATAAACAACGCTATCGGGCAGGTATTGCTGGCACAGCGGTTGGGTAAAAAGCGCATTATTGCTGAAACAGGCGCCGGGCAGCATGGCGTTGCTACTGCAACAGTGTGCGCGTTGATGGGCCTTGAATGTATAGTGTATATGGGCGTAAAAGACATTGAACGCCAGGCGCCTAATGTAGCGCGTATGAAAATGCTGGGCGCGACAGTAATGCCGGCTGCAAGCGGCAGCCAAACACTTAAGGATGCTACCAATGAAGCCATACGCGACTGGATAAACAACCCCACTGATACGCATTATGTAATAGGTAGCGTGGTGGGGCCTCACCCTTACCCTGATATGGTAGCCCGGTTTCAAAGTATTATAAGCGAAGAAATACGCAAACAGTTAAGTGAACATACCGGCAAAGAACTGCCCGATTACGTAATGGCCTGTGTAGGCGGCGGCAGCAATGCTGCGGGAGCATTTTATCATTTTTTAGATGAACTGACTGTTAAATTAGTAGCGGTAGAGGCTGCCGGCTACGGAGTACACAGCGGCATGAGCGCAGCAACTACACAACTGGGTAAGCCCGGGGTATTGCACGGCAGCAAGAGCCTTGTAATGCAGACAGAAGATGGCCAGGTGATAGAACCGCACAGTATTTCCGCAGGGCTTGACTACCCGGGCATAGGCCCAATGCATGCACATTTATATGAAAGCGGCAGGGCAACTTTTTTGAGCGCTACAGATGATGAAGCGTTACAGGCTGCTTTTGAACTGTGTAAACTTGAAGGTATTATACCTGCACTGGAAAGTTCTCATGCGCTGGCGGCTTTAAAACAAATACGTTTTAAACCATCAGATACCGTAGTTATATGTTTGAGCGGAAGGGGGGATAAGGATTTGGTTACATATATGAAGGTATTGGATGGCAAGGCAATTTAATTAAGAAGATAAAGCATGGAGCAAAACATTGAGTATAGTTTACGGCCTGCAACTGCAGCAGATAGTGATTTTTTTTACACGGTTAAGAAAACGGTACTACAAAAATATATTGAAGAAATCTGGGGATGGAACGAGGATTTTCAGCTTCAGTACCACGCCGATAATTATAACACTGCTATTACCAACATTATTATAAAGGGCAATATTGCAATGGGTACTGTAGAAATTAGGGAAGACGAAGCGGAGATATTTATCAGCGGGCTTTATTTGCTGCCGCCTTACCAGGGTTGGGGTATAGGGACAGGTATTATTAATGAATGCATTGAAAAAGCATCTGCTAATAATAAACGTGTATCGCTGGAAGTGCTGAAGATAAATGCAGGCGCGCAAAAGTTATACAGCAGGCTTGGATTTACATTACAGGAAAGAGACGACGTAAAATATTTTATGTATAAAGATTATATGCATGAGCAGGATAAAGCAGGTTTTTGAGCGTAAAAAAGAAAATGTATTAAGCGTGTATTGCACCGCAGGGTACCCTCACCTTGACAGTACGTTGGCTGTTATGAAGGCTTTGCAGGATAATGGCGCTGACTTAATTGAGCTTGGAATGCCATACAGTGACCCGCTTGCTGACGGCCCCGTTATACAGGCCAGCGGTACGGCTGCCCTGCATAACGGCATGACCATAACAAAATTATTTGAACAGCTAAAAGGCTTTAGGGCAACAATTAATTTGCCGGTAATACTGATGGGTTATATGAACCCGGCGCTGCAATACGGCTTTGAGAATTTTTGCGCCTCTGCTGCTGAAGTTGGCGTTGACGGCCTGATATTACCAGATTTACCGCAGCATGAATTTGAAACGGAATACGCTGCGATAATAAAGAAATATGGCCTTGATTTTGTTTTTTTGGTTACCCCGGAAACTTCGGATGAGCGGGTGAAGGAGCTGGATGCTTTAAGCACCGGCTTTTTATACGCGGTATCTTCATCATCCACCACGGGTAAGGATAAAGATTTTAACGCGGTGGAAAACTATTTGCAAAAATTACAATCATTCAACCTGAAAAATCCTGTGCTTGTGGGTTTTGGTATAAAAGACAGGCAAACTTTCCAGGCAGCTTGCAGGCATGCCAGCGGAGCAATAATTGGCACTGCTTACATTAAAGCGCTGGAAAATGCTGTTGATGTTGAAGCTGCTACAAAGGAATTTTTAAACCAGGTAATTTAAGTATTGATATGCGGGCGGTGTAACTGCAAGTTTATATCGTCTCAACCTATAAAACTAGGAAAACCGTGGTTGTTACAATTATAAAATATAATGCAGGTAATATACAGAGCGTGTTATATGCACTGGAGCGGATTGGGGCATCTGCAATAGTTACTGACGATTTTAAGCAGATACAATCCGCGGATAAGGTCATTTTCCCGGGAGTGGGGGAGGCCAGCAGCGCTATGAAATATTTACGCGAAAGAGGGCTTGATGAAGTTATCAAAAACCTTGCGCAGCCTGTGCTGGGCATTTGTCTTGGTATGCAGTTAATGTGCAAATACTCAGAAGAAAATGATACGCCGTGCCTTGGAATATTTGATGAAGAAGTAAAGAAGTTTTCGCCGCAGGGTAACAGCTTAAAAGTTCCGCAAATAGGCTGGAATCAAATTTATAACCTGCAATCGCCGTTGTTTGCCGATGTGCAGGACAATAGCTATTGTTATTTTGTGCATGGCTATTATGCGGCACTGGGTGAACAAACGATTGCTACTACAAAATATATACAACCGTACAGCAGCGGCCTGCATAAAAATAATTTTTACGGCGTGCAGTTTCACCCCGAAAAAAGCGCGGCTGCCGGCGAACAAATTCTAAAAAATTTTATTCAACTTATATAAGTATGCAGGTAATACCCGCTATTGATATTATTGATGGTAAATGTGTAAGGTTAACGCAGGGTGACTACGCGCAAAAAACCGTGTATAATGAAAATCCGCTGGAAGTAGCCAAACAATTTGAAGCAGCGGGATTGCAAAGGCTGCACCTGGTTGACCTTGATGGCGCTAAGGCCGGGGCGGTGCAAAACTGGAAAGTATTAGAGGCTATTGCAACCGGCACATCTCTTATTATCGATTTTGGCGGCGGTATAAAAAAAGCAGGCGATGTAAAGGCAGTGTTCAGCAGTGGTGCAGCGCTGGCAACAGTAGGCAGCATTGCGGTTAAAAATGAACCATTGCTTGTTGAATGGCTGCAAAACTTTGGGGCAGAAAAATTCCTGCTTGGAGCGGATGTAAAAGAGGAGAAAATTGCCGTGAGCGGCTGGCTTGAGACGACAGATATTGATATTTATAATTTTATAGAGAAATACATTAACCACGGCGTGCAACAAATATTCTGCACTGATGTGAGTAAGGATGGCAAGCTGCAGGGGCCATCTGTACCGTTATATAAAAATATTATAGCACGGTTTCCCGGCCTTTACTTTATTGCCAGCGGGGGGGTAAGCAATATGCAGGATATGGATGAACTGCGGGAAATTGGTTGCAAAGGAGCGATTATAGGCAAAGCGATTTATGAAAATAAAATAAGCATAAAACAACTGAAACAATTTATATATGCCGCTTCATAACCTATGGCTTTTTGCCATTGCCAGCTTTATGCTGAATATTACACCGGGCAACGATATGTTGTATGTTGCTACACGCAGCGCCAATCGCGGTGTTAAAGCGGGTATCGTATCGTCGCTGGGGATATTTGCAGGTTGCATGGTGCATATTCTGGCTGCTGTTATAGGGCTGTCGGCGCTTATAGCGCAGTCTGCTGTTGCATTTAATGTAATAAAATATATTGGCGCTGCATATCTTATATATCTCGGTGTGCGGGCATTGTTAAGCAAAGCAAGGGCTTTTAATATAGAGGCTAAGCAGGTTAAATCAACCTATAGAAAAATATTTTGGCAGGGTGTTTTAACCAATGTGCTGAACCCGAAAGTTGCATTGTTTTTCCTGGCGTTTTTGCCGCAATTTATAAATATCCCCGGGGGGCACTCATGGATACAAATATTGCTGCTCGGTGCATGGTTTGATGTAGGCGGAACGCTGGTAAACATAATTGTGGCGATACTTTTCGGCAGGTTGGGTAACTGGTTCAGCCGCTCTGGGCGTTTTCAAAAATGGCAGAATAAAATTACCGGGTTAATTTTGATTGGGCTGGGCGTAAAGGTAGCTACCAGGTAAACCCGAAAAAGTAAATAATGAGCAAAGCAATAAATAATAACACGCAAATTGAAACCGCTCCTTCTGAGTTTGGCTTCCTGGCAAAGCGTATTATTCCGTGCCTTGATATCAAAGATGGCCGCACGGTGAAAGGCACCAACTTTGTTGACCTGCGTGATGCAGGCGACCCTGTTGAATTAGGTGCTTTATATGCGCAGCAGGGGGCAGACGAATTGGTGTTTTTAGACATTACAGCTACCAATGAAAAGAGGAAGACTTTAAGTGAACTGGTTAACCGGATTGCGCACCATATAAACATTCCTTTCACAGTAGGCGGTGGCATCTCTTCAGTGGATGATGTAAGTGTACTGCTGCAAAACGGCGCCGACAAAATATCTGTAAACACGGCAGCCTTCAAACGCCCGCAACTTATACAGGAGCTTGAAAAGCAGTTTGGAAGCCAGTGCGTAGTACTGGCGATTGACGCGCGTAAAGAAGATGATGGTGAATGGTACGTATATCTTAACGGCGGCAGGCTTAAAACAGCAACGAAATGCTATGAGTGGGCCAAACAGGCAGTTGATTTAGGCGCGGGCGAAATACTTTTAACCAGTATGAATCACGACGGAACCAAACAGGGCTTTGCATTAGACATAACACGGAAACTGGCAGAAAACCTGCCTGTACCGGTAATTGCAAGCGGTGGGGGCGGCACAATGCAGCATTTCGTGGATGTTTTTGAGCAGGGGCTCGCAGATGCCGGCCTGGCCGCAAGCATATTTCATTTTAAAGAAATTGGTATACCGCAACTAAAGCAATATTTGCAGGCAAACAATATACACGTACGCCTTTAATGATACCGGTAGCTGCAATAGTATATGTGGTTGCAATAATTGTTTTTTATTGGATGAAAAACAAGCAAAGGGAAAGGCGCGCGTATTATACCGACAGGTTTGAATACATTTTGAAAGAACTTTGTGAGCGGCTTAGAAACCAAAATCAATAACACTCCGGGCTTTGTGTAAAAATAGCTTACATGCTGGCGACAGAAAGGCTGATAATAAGAAACTGGATTGATTCAGACACCGTGCCATTTATTGCTTTGAACAAGGATGCGGATGTGATGAAATACTTTCCGAAACCTTTAACAGGCGAAGAGACAATTCAACTGCTCGAAAGAATAAAGAACCATTTAGCATCAAATAGTTTTGGCCTTTGGGCGGTTGAGCATAAATTAACCGGGCAGTTTCTTGGCTTTACTGGTTTAGGAGTTCCCCGTTTTGAAGCATTTTTTACACCCTGCGTGGAGATTGGATGGAGGTTTATCAAAAAAGCCTGGGGGCAGGGTTTTGCGACAGAGGCGGCAAGCGCATGCTTGCAATACGGTGTCGAAGTATTGCACATGGAAAAAATTGTTTCATTTACCTCGGTATTAAATACCAGGTCAGAAAATGTAATGAAGAGGCTGGGCATGATGTATGTAAGTGAATTTGGCCATCCCAATATTGCAGAGAACAATATTCTTTGCAGGCATGTATTATATCAACTGGAAAGAGATACGTTTATAAAACCTGGCGGATTGTCAACCGGCGTATAAGAGTCAGCGGCATTGCATCTTTAACGTGCAGGCTGTTTCCCTGCCTCCCCAAAGGAAAAATAACCTGTATATTTGCGCGGAAATTGAAGTAAGGTAATTGTGATGTATAAAAGCCGGCAGTGCATTGAAAATGCCGGCACTCAAAACAACAGCATGGCGCAAAAAAATACGATAGCGAGTAACCGGCTTGATTTTAAGAAATACGCGGATGGCCTTGCACCGGCAATTGTGCAGGATTACGATACCCAAAAGGTATTAATGCTGGGTTTTATGAATGAAGAGGCGTTTGTAAAAACAGAAGAAACGGGCAAGGTTACTTTTTACAGCCGCAGCAAAAAAAGGCTGTGGACAAAAGGGGAGGAGAGTGGTAATTTTTTAATTGTGAAATCTGTGGCGGTTGATTGCGATAATGATACGTTGCTTATAAAGGCCCACCCGTTGGGGCCAGTGTGCCATACAGGCGCTGATACCTGCTGGAGTGAGCGCAACCACAAAGAAGATTTTTTATACTACCTTGAAGATATCATCAGGCTGCGCAAGCAGGCATCGCCTGATGAAAGCTATGTTGCTAAATTGTTTGGAAAAGGTATAAATAAAATTGCCCAAAAAGTTGGAGAAGAAGCAGTGGAATTGGTAATTGAGGCCAAAGACAATAATGAAAAACTTTTTCTGGATGAGGCGGCAGACCTGCTTTTTCACTATTTGGTTTTGCTTAACGCAAAAGGTTATAAATTGCAGGATATTATCGAAGTGTTAAAAAAGCGACATTCAAAATGAGGGGATTTATTGTTTTATTGATATGCGTTGCCATACCGGCGATGCTTTTTTCCCAGAAGCCTGTCACTCCCGGTTTTGAAATTGAAGGGAAAATAAGTTCCGTACCCAATAATACACTTGTGATTTTATCTGGCTTTAGTGGTACAGATACACTCGCCAAAGCAAAAGTGCTTAACGGCAGTTTTACCTTAAAGGGCAAACTTGCATCCCCTGATGTACATCTCTTAACTTTCCCTTCTATACAAAGACGCCTCGTGTTGTTTATGGGTAATGACCGTGTAACCATAACAGGTGACAGCAGTAATTTTTCAGATATTGTAATAGCTGGGTCGCCCGTAAATTACGACTACGAGGAGTTTATCTATCATATAAAGCCGCTGAATGACTATGTTGATTATTACCGAAATCTCGTGCAAACAGCCCAGAATAAAGACTCAATCATCACCATACTAAACGCTGTATATAATATTTACCAGCAGAGCATTGACCAATTTTTAGCACGAAAAAGCAAATCGCCTGTGGCAGCACTGTTGCTGGCTTACAGTTATGATACCGACCCCAATAAAAATGTAATGCTGCTTCAAAAAAGGTATGACCAGCTTGGTGGAGACGCTTTAAAAAGCCAGTTTGCCAAAAATATACAGCAGGTACTGGCCACAGATAAGATTGGCGCGGTAGGTACAAAAGCCATTGATTTTACACAAAACGATACTACCGGTAATCCTGTATCATTATCACAGTTTAAGGGTAAATATGTGCTTGTTGATTTTTGGGCAAGCTGGTGCAGACCCTGCCGGGCTGAAAACCCCAATGTTGTTGCAGCCTATAATGAGTTTAAAGACAAGAATTTTACCATATTAAGCGTATCGCTCGACGAGCGTAAAGCAAACTGGCTGTATGCAATAAACGCTGATCATTTAACGTGGAACCACGTAAGTGACCTGCAGTACTGGAATAATGCTGTAGCGCGTACTTATCATATTGAATCAATACCTGCAAATTTTTTAATTGACCCTAACGGCAATATTATAGCGAAAAATTTGCGGGGTGAAGAACTTGCAGCAAGGCTTGAGCAAATACTTAAGTAATTGCTGACTTTTCTTTCATGATTAGATAATACAAAAGGTAAACTTATTCTGTTCGCAGGCTGTTAACAGGGTTGGCCCTGGCTACCTTCATGGTTTGTGCAACAATACACATTAAAGCCGTTAAAAGACACCCCACAGTAACAACAATAAAGGTTGTATAATGAATAGATACGCGGTAATCAAAATCCTGCAGCCACCTGTTCATCGCCCACCATGTTACAGGTATGGCAATTAAAGCTGCAATGAAAATAAGCGTAAGATACCCCTTAGACACCAAGCCTATAATATCTGCGATGCCGGCGCCCAATACTTTACGTATACCGATTTCTTTGGTTTTTTGCTGAACAGTTAATGCAACCAGGCTAAATAGCCCAAGCATGGCAATACCTATTGCCAACACTGCAAACGTGCTAAAAACAGAAGCCATGCGTTGCTGAGAACTATACAACTGGTTTAGTTTATCGTCAACAAACGCAAAATCGAATACCCTGCCCGGGAAGAATTTCTTCCACACTTCATGAATATGATTAATTGTTTTTGCGGTGTTTTGTGGTGATATTCTTACGTATGCAGAACCGTATGCTTCATCGCCTGCTGAAGCTGTAATTATAACTGCCGGAGCTTTTTGCAACAGCGAGGTGCCCAAAAAATCCTGCACTTCGCCAATTATTGTGCCTTTAAGTATTGGGTATTTTAAAGCCTGGCCAACCAAAGGGGCCTGCAGATGCATCATTTCTGCAACATTGTGGGTAATTATGATTGACCGTGTTGAAAGTATCGCATTTCTTTCATCAGGCGTCAATTTTCGGCCATTACTTTTGTCTGAAAGAAGGGAATCAAAATTTGGATAATCTGCCGGATATTTAGCTGCAAAAGCCCTGCCTGCTTTCATTGGTATCTGCAGGGTTTTAAAAAAATCCATATCAACTGAAAGAAAAGAAAATTTCCAGTTTTTGGTAGAGTCGTTAGGGTCTTGTATAGATGCTGATCCCTGGTAGTATTGCCCTGCGTTCCAGTTGGCAACGCCTACACCTGTAATATCAGCATTTTTCAAGAGTTCGCTTTTAAATGCAGGTAACGAACTGCCAAAATTTTGTGATGGCAGTACTATAAGGTTTTGTTTGTTAAAACCTAACGGCATATTATTCAGCAGGTTCAATTGCCCGTTTATGATAATGGTTGAAATAATAAGCGCAACTGTAATACTAAATTGGAAAACAACAAGTACTTTTCGTATTTGCATATTTACAGCGATACTTTTTTGCCAATCTTTTAATATATGCGCCGGTCGAAGCCGTGAAACAAAAAAAGCAGCATAACTACCTGACAGCAGCCCTGCTGTAACTGTTATTAAAAACATAGCTGCCAAAGAATTTATATTAAGCAGGTAGCTACGCGGCACGGTGATATTAACAATCTGACTAAACCAAGGCCAAACCAAATAAGCGGTTATTACGGAAACCGGTATTGTGCTGCAAAAAAACAGGCACGATTCTGCGGTAAATTGCAGAGAAAGTTGTTTTTTTTGTGCGCCTAAAACTTTTCTGACGCCTATTTCTTTTGTGCGTTGAAGGCTTTTTGCAGTGTTCAGATTTATATAGTTTACACAAGCGATAATTAATATCAACAAGGCTACAAATAAAAAAATGTATACGTAGCTTATGCTGCTATTTGCAAAAGGCTCGTCAGTAATATTGGAGTGTAAGTGTATTGACGAAACTGGCTGTAGATGCAGGGTAAGCCCTGGCGGAAAATTATATTTGGCATAAAAGGCCGGGAGTTTTTTTGTTATATCACCAATGCCTGTATTGCGGCTAAGCATAATATACTGGCATACACCGGAGTAGCCCCGTAAATCTAATTGCTTATCACGCCATGTTAGCGAGTTAAAAATGACCGCATCGGCCTTAAAATGAGTATTGCCGGGTATATTGTACATTACCCCTGTAATAGTATATATATCTTTGGAGAAGACATCATTGAATGATTTGCCTACCGGGTTTTGGCCGGCAAAATATTTCCTGGCAGCGTCTTCTGATATAACAACGCTTTTGTCAGTATGTAAAACATAATTTGCGTTGCCGTACTTAAGCGGAAGATTAAATATGCTGAAAAAAGTGCTGTCAACATGAAGGCTGTTGAGCTTAATGGGTTTGTTACCTAATAAAAACTCATTTGCAGAAATCGAAAATGCCGTTACAGCTTCTACGCCCGGTATTTCTTTTTGCATAGCCACTGCGAGAGCTGATGGTAATATAACGTGCTCCTCCTTTATCCCATCTTTTTCAGTACTTGTAGTTAGCCTGTAAATTCTATTATTATTACTGTAATATTTATCATATGACAATTCATAACGTATATATGCAGCAATTATAAATACGGTAGTAATGCCGGCAGCAAGCCCGGCCATATTGATAATGGAATACTTTTTATCTTTTAAAAAACTACGGAGGGCGACTTTGAAATAACTTTTAAGCATGTTGAAAATAATTTAAGGGTGAACAGCCACTAAATATACATTGCAAACCCGGATTTTTTTATTTTAATGGTAAATAGATGATTAACCTACGTAAAAGCCTGGAGTGCAACTTCTATTTTTATAAATAAGACACAGTTACCGTAATTATTCCGCTCTAAGGCTGTTAACGGGGTTAGCCCTGGCTACCTTTATGGTTTGTGCAACAATGCTCAACAAAGCTGTTAAAAGGCATGCTGCAGTAACAATGATAAAGGTCGTCAAGTGGATAGATATGCGGTAATCAAAATCCTGCAGCCACCTGTTCATTGCCCACCATGTTACAGGTATGGCAATTAATGAAGCAATAAAAATAAGCGTTATATAACCCTTAGACAGCAAGCCTATAATATCTGCAATACCTGCACCCAATACTTTACGTATACCAATCTCTTTGGTCTTTTGCTGAACAGTTAACGCAACCAGGCTAACCAGGCCAAGTAAAGCAATAACGATAGCTAAAGCCGCAAAGGTGTCAAAAACAGACGCCATTCTTGTTTGGGTATCATACTGTTCATTTAACTTATCGTCAGCAAATGAAAAGTCAAAAACATGTCCCGGGAAAAACTTTTGCCATGTTTTCCGGATATAACCAATGGTTTCCTGCATGTTTTGCGGTGACAGCCTGATATATGTATAACCAAATTCTGGATCAGGATCAAGAGTTAAAATAACAGCGGGCTGTTTTTGCAGAAGGGAAACACCAATAAAATCTTTTATTTCGCCAACTACTGTCCCGGCAAGGTATGGTTTATTTAAAACGGTGCCAACTACCGGCTCCTGCAAGTGAATCATTTTGGCTACAGGCGCGGACACAATAATGGGCCGTGCAGAAAGAATATTTTGTCTCTGTTCCAATGTTAAAGGTTTTTTGTTTTCCATACCATCCGCTAATGAATCAAAATTTACCAAATCCATCGGGTAAACGCGTCCAAAGGGCCTTCCTTCAATAACTTTCATCTGCATGGTATTTGAAAAGTCGGCATCTACATGTAAAACATTCATCTGCCATACCGGTGTGGAATCTCCGGGCATGTCTGTGGCCGTAAATCCACTATACCATTTGCCCAGGTTCCAGCTATTTATACTTACGCTGGTTATGTTAGGGTTTTTCAACAATATTGATTTAAACGATTGTGATGAGTTGCCGAAGCTTTCAGAGGGCAGTATAATTAACTGGTTCCTGTTAAATCCCAGGTCCATATTATTCAATAAGTATAACTGTTGGTTAGCAATAGTTGTAGCAATAATAAACGCGACGGAAATAGCAAACTGGAAAACAATCAGCGATTTGCGTACACGCATATTAACAGCGGAACTTTTCTGCCAGTCTTTTAAAATATGCACAGGCCGCAGGCGGGAAACAAAAAACGCCGCGTATGACCCTGCGAGTACACCTGTTACAGCAGTTGCGGCAACCAGGATAACCAGGGCGCCCGGACCAAGCAGGTAACTTGCAGGTATGTTTATATTAACTATATGCGCAAACATGGGCCATAAAAGATAGGCCACCGCAATGGCAAACGGAATGCTTACCGCAAAAAACAGTACTGATTCTGCAATAAACTGTATGGATAATTCTTTCCGGCGTGCGCCCATAATTTTTCTAACGCCAATTTCTTTAAGTCTTTGTAAACTCCTGGCAGTATTCAGGTTTATATAGTTAATACATGCAATAACCAACGTGAATGCTGCTACAAAAAGGAATACATATACATACACAATGCTGCTATTGGCAAAATATTCACCTTCAATATTTGAGTGAAGATGTATGGATGTGGCCTGCTGAAAATTAATAGTGGTTGACGATGGAAAGCCATATTTTTTATAGATAGCCGGAATGCTCTTTTTTACCTCACTTATTGCTGTGTTTTTGCTTAACAGTATATATTGCCCGTAACCCTCGTTTAAATTAAAACTGTCTTTTGAAGACTTTAAAGCCATTATTATATCCGCAGTAAAATGTGTATTACCAGGTATGTTTTGCATTATCCCGGTTATGGTGTATATGCTTTTACTTTTATCGTCATTCTGTGTAAAAATTTGTTTGCCAATAACTGTTTGATGAGAAAAATAGCGCTTGACGAAATTTTCAGATACAACAATGTCATTTTGATAGGAAAGCACTGAGGCCGGGTGGCCATACTTTAACGGGAGGTTGAAGATGGAAAAGAAATTGCCGCTTACAGCTATGGTGGTTAACTTAACAGGCTGATGGTTTATTAAGAACTCGCCGCTATAAGGCAAAAAGTCAGTTGCCGCCTCGACACCGGGAATATCATGCACCAATACATTGCCAATGCCCTGCGCAGCATACGCATCATGTCTAAAGTGATCATTATACCACGCAGTTTCCGTTATCCTGTATATCCTGCTGCTGTTGCTGTAATATTTGTCATAAGACAGTTCATACTTAACATAGGCAAGTATTATAAATACGCTGGCAAGCCCTATTATAAGCCCCGATAAGTTAATAATGGAATACTTTTTATCTTTTAAAAAACTGCGGAAAGCGACTTTGAAATAACTTTTGAGCATGCCAAAATGATTTAAGGGTGAACAGGCATTAAATATACATAACGAACACGAATTTCTTTTATTTTGCCGGTAATAAGTAATTACGCCGGTAAAATTCAGCATCGAGCGGTTTGCTTTTTATAAATAAGAAACAGGTATTTTAGCGGTATGAACCTAAACTACTTTTTACTGTCTCTTTTATTTGGTTTTTTATTTTCTTTTTGTGCAAGCGGCCAAAGTGCGCTTCAATACGATACTATTGCCAACAATAAATTAAAAAATAAAGATTTAAAAGGTGCGCTTGATGCATATAACAAAGGGATAAAGGCAGACCCGACTTACCGGGCTTTGTATATGGGGCGGGGAGAGGTAAAGGCAGACCTGGGCGACTACAAAGGTTCTATTGCAGATTTTAGCCAGTGTATAAAAATATACCCGGATGAGATAGCTTACTACCAGCGCGGTATTTGTTACTATATGCTTGATGACTATAAACATGCGCTGGCGGATTTTGACAGCACCGTTTACTATGCGCCTGATTTAAGCTATGAGCTTTATTTTTTTCGCGGTAATATTAAATTTAAACTACAGGATTTGCCCGGCTCAATAGAGGAATACACTAAATCAATTGCTATGAAACCCGACTATGCCAAGGCTTATTACAACAGGGGTGTTTCGAAATATTTTGGTGACCAGAAACAGGAAGCCTGTAAAGACATCAGCAAGGCGATAGCGTTGGGGTTTAAAGATATTGACCCTAAGATAAAAAAATATTGCGATTATTATTCGGCACATTAGCATATTCCTTATTTTGCTAACAGTGTGCTTTGCGGTTGACCGCTAATTTTTTTTCGCGATGCTGTTGTTGCAGAATCAGCCAACATCTCTTTATGGCCAAAACAGATACAAAAGACCTTCTCAAATTCCTCAAGGCTTTTCCCCGGGAAACGCAGGAAATGGTTTTATGGCTGCGCGATTTTGCCTGGGATGTTTGCCCTGGTACAAACGAAATTATCTATGACAATTACAATGCCCTTGCCATAGGGTGGTCAGTTTCAGAAAAACTTTCTCATACCATTTGCAGTATAGCGGCGTACAGGGCAGGTACCAATGTGCATTTTGGATTTTACTGGGGCAGCCAAATACACGACCCGCAAAAAATGATGTTGGGCGGTGGAAACCAATACCGTTATTTTTTGGTGAAGGATAAAGAAACTTTTCCAAAGGCGTATATTACCAAACTTGTGCACGAAGCGCACGCGAACGTGCTGGCCAAGGTTAAAGACGCTAAAGAGTTAAAACAGGGCCTTACCATCGTCAAATCAATATCGCCCGATAAACGGGAAGCAGCAAAAGCAAAAACAATAAAAAAAGCAAAAAAACCATAATTTCAAACCTAATATTTATTACATGGAGAAGAAATATTTTGCTATGAAATTGTTGCCTAACCGGCCTGATTTTGCACAAACTATGACAGCGGATGAACGCGCAGTTATGATGGCGCATGTTGCTTATTGGAAAGGAATAATGGCGCAGGGCAAAGTACTGGTATTTGGCCCGGTGCTTGACCCCGGGGCTGTATATGGCCTTGGTATTGTTGCTGTGGATGATGAGAAAGAGGTGGAGGAGTTTATTGCGGGCGACCCGGCTTCGACAATTAATACCTACGTATACCACCCGATGCGGGCGGTTGTTCCCGAAAAATAACCACGCGCAAATATAAGGTGCGCTCGTGTACGTAAAGGCAAGCGCGATGTTCTGTAATACCTATATCTTCATCATATTGTATGATGTTTCTACCACAGTTTGGCAAATTACCCCGGGGCAATGAACGCAGCAAGGTTGAAGCCTCGGCAAACTTTCAAAAGGGCAGCTTTAAAAATATTTCTCCTACAGAAATGATGGCTGATAATACCTCTATGCCTGAAATGCTCTGGCATTTTTTAAACCGGCCGGCTAATTGCTTTCCTGCCGCGGCGCTGCCATCAGTAAAAACAAGTTTAAAAAACATTCAAACAGCAAAGCCTGTAATTACCTGGTTTGGGCATTCGTCTTATCTTATTCAAATCAATCAAAAAAATATCCTGGTTGACCCTGTTTTCAGCGGCCACGCTTCGCCTTTTACTTTTACTGCAAAAAGCTTTCCAGGCAGTGATATTTATGGCGTTGATGACATGCCGGGGATTGATATACTTATACTAACGCATGACCATTACGACCACCTGGATTATAAAACTGTAACCAGGTTGCTACCTTCAGTAAAATTGATATGCACCTCGCTTGGGGTTGCCTCTCATTTAGTGTACTGGGGATGTGATAAAAGCAAGATAATTGAATTTGACTGGTGGGACGGCCGGGAGGTACTAAAAGATATAACCCTGACAGCAGCGCCCGCACGTCACTTTTCAGGCAGGGGCCTGGTGCGAAACAAAACGCTGTGGTCGTCATTTATTCTTCAAACGACCGGGCACAAAATTTATATTGGCGGAGACAGCGGGTACGATAAACATTTTGCAGACATCGGCAAAAAGTTTGGCCCGTTTGACATTGTGGTGCTTGAGTGCGGGCAATACAATACAGCATGGCCGTATATACACATGATGCCCGAGGAAACTGCACAGGCGGCGATTGATTTAAAAGCCAACATATTATTGCCGGTGCATTGGGGCAAATTCTCGCTGTCGCTGCACCCATGGGATGAACCTATTGAGCGTGTTACAGCAAAAGCTGCGGAATTGCATGTACCTGTTACTACACCCATGATAGGGGAGCAGGTTATTGTTGGTGCAGATTACCCGGTCAAACATTGGTGGGAGGCAAAATTTTGGTAAGAGGAAGGCGAAAGGGCTTTTTTGTAAATGTTAAAATATTGTTAACCATAACCTATAACATATTTCGTACGTGAATAGTTATATCTTTGGTATATGAAAGCTGATATAATTAACGGCAACAATAATACGGAGCCAACAAAAGCGCAACTGGAAATTTTGCAGGTATTGTGGAAGTACGGGCCGAGTACGGTGCGTTTTGTAAACGACCAGCTAAACCAGCAAAAGCATGAGCCGCTAAGCTATACCTCAACATTAAAGCTGATGCAGATAATGCTGGAAAAAGAAATGGTAAAAAGAGACGAGAGTAATATGACGCATGTGTACAGTGCAGCCCTTGAGGAGCAAAAAACGAAACGGGTAGTACTGGACAAATTTGTGGACAGTATGTACGATGGCTCAGTAAAAAACCTGATGCTTGAACTGCTGGGTAACGATAAAACAAGCAGCAAGGATTGGGACACTATTAAGGAATTGCTGAAAAAACTGGATTAAATAACTACTGCAAACTTATTATATGAACTTTTTAACGGGTAAAATTGTACAGGCTTTGTGCTGGACGCTGCTGCACTCACTATGGCAGGGGTTGTTGCTGGCGGTTATTACAGGCATCATAATGGTGCTGTCAAAAAAATCAGGGTCAGCGCTCAGGTATAAATTATTATCAACTATATTTTTTGCGTTTATAGTTATTGCCGGTATTACTTTTTATCACGAAATGCAGGCAATAAAACCGGCGGGCACTTCAGCAGCCACTATAAAAATTACCGCGCCTGTTAACCATGTAAATACTGCGCCCGTGCAGGCAAATAATATTGTGCCCGTTGCAGACAGTAATGGCAAAACATTGCAATATTATGTACAAAACTTTGTTGATTATTTTAACAGGCAGGCATCGTTAATTGTAGCTGTATGGTTCATTATTTTTATGGCAAGGTGTGTCAAAATACTTTCAGGCCTGGTGCATTTACAGCGTATACGCCATTATAAAACAAGCCCGGTGCCTTTATTTTGGGAGGAGCGAATAAAGCTGCTTGCCAAACGCCTCAATATTAAAAAAACTGTTCTGTTACTGGAGTCTGCCCTAATAAAAGTGCCCGCGGTGGTGGGGGTTTTAAAACCAACAATATTAATACCCATCGGGCTTCTTAATAAATTGTCGCAGGAGGAGGTTGAGTCAATACTCATGCACGAACTGGCGCATATTCGCCGGAAAGACTATTTCTTTAACCTGCTGCAGTGTTTTGTTGATGTTATATTCTTTTTTAACCCGGCGGTGCTTTGGATATCCTCACTCATCCGCAATGAGAGGGAAAATTGTTGTGATGATATAGCCATTAATGAAACCAAAGACAAAAAGCAATTTATACAGGCATTAGTTTCTTTCCATCAATACAATACCTCGGTATCAAAATACGCCATGCCTTTTGCAGCAAGAAAAAGCAAACTTGTTGACAGGGTTAAGCGTATTGTAAACAACAACAACAGCACATTAAACCCCGCGGAAAAGGTTGTACTGGTGGGTTGTTTAATAGCCTTTGGCGTGGCATTTATAACGGTGAGCAATGGCCAGACGGACAATACTAAAAAGAAACAACCGCAAAGTAAAACGGCTGCTGCAACCACGCAAAAAAATACGCAGCAAAGCACAAAGGACACGCAGAAAGCCGCCGGTACTGCAAAAAACAAAATGCCGGTAAAAACCTTTAATACAAACGATAGCGACAGCGATGGCTATGATATAAATTACCAGGCGCTGGGTTACAAAAATATTACTGTTGATAAACTGATTGAATTGAGAGAGCATGGCGTTAGCGCAACTTTTATCAGGCAGCTTAACGAGGCCGGCTATAAAAATATTCCTCTTGATGAAGCAATTGCCCTGCGGGACCATGGTATTGATATTGATTTTGTACATGAGCTAAATAACGCAGGCTTTAAAGATGTTTCCCTGGAGAAAATTACAGAGGCGAGAGACCATGGCGTTGATGGGAGTTTTATAAACCAGTTAAACGAAGCTGGCTTTAGAAATATAACCCTTGATAAAGCAATTGAACTGAGAGACCACGGGGTGAGCCTGGCGTTTATAAAACAAATGAATGATCTTGGTTTTAAAGGCGTTACACTTGAAAAAGCTGTTGAACTTGCAGACCATGGTGTTAACAGTGAATTTGTAAATGAATTCAGGCAGGCCGGCTATACTAACCTCTCACTGGACGACTACATTCAGTTGAAAGACCATGGCGTAAACGTTGCCTATATTAAGGAACTGAAAAACGAAGGCGCCGGGAATATCTCTATTGAAAAAGCTATTCAATACAAAGATGAAGGCGTTACCGGTAACTATTTAAGCAGCCTGCGGCAGGCGGGATACAGCGACATTACTATTGATAAAGCGCTTGAAGCCAGGAACCACGGTGTAACAGCGGATTATATCAGTAGTTTTAAAAAGTTTGGCTTTAATAATCTTTCATTAGATAAAGTAATGGAACTGCAGGACCACGGTGTAACAGCAGCCTTTATAGATAAAATTAAAACAAAAACAGGGTCATACTTCAGTCCTGATGAGTACATAAGGCTGAAAGACGTTGGTTTTAGTGATAAATAACCAAAAGCCTGTTTACAGGCTTGCGTTCCGGGTATACTGCCAAACAGGCGTTGCAAATACTGGCTTTATTCGTCCCGGCCGGGCGACAGGGGTTTTCAGCACATGCAGAGACAATAACCACCACATTTATTAACGGGTATAGTATGTACATAATTATCCACCGGGTAATTAAGGTATAATGTTGTCCCTTCAAAAAAATAATTTAAAAAAGGCATTATGAAAAAGATTCTTCTTTCATCTTTATCCATTATTGCGCTGCTTATTGGTTCAGGTTGTACCAGCTATGCGCAAAAAGCAAAAGATGACGACACAAAAAAAGCTAAGGATGAAAAAAATGACTGGTTGTACTCACGGCAAAAAGGTGAGCCGGGAACATGGAAGGCTTATGTTGGTACCAATAGCCATGGCAATGAAATTTATTTCGAGTTTTCAGGCTTTGGCTGGAATGATGGCAGGACGTTTCCCAAAAGCGACTTTCCGAACCTGCCAAACGGCGAAGGAAATTTTTCTTTAACAAGGGCCGCAGGTACCGTAAACTTTAGCGGCAGGTTTGAAAATGGTAAAGGCATGGGTACCTATAAATTTGTTGCAGACGAAAATTTTAAAGCATACCTGTCGCAGTTAGGTTACCATGATTTAAAAGAAGAACTGTTATTGAATGTTTTTTTTACCAATATTGATAAAAGTTATTTTGATTACCTGAAAGAAAACGGGTACGCAACAGTTACTGAAGAGCAGTTTAAAGACCTTGCCTACCAGGATATGAACCGCGGCGTGCTGAAAGAGTATTTTGACCTGTTTAAAAAAGAAGGTTATACAAATGTTTCCCTTGACAGAATGGTTGAACTGCGTGAGCATGGCGTTGACGCGGATTTTATTGAAAGTTTTCGCGATGCCGGTTTTAAATCAATGTCACTGGAAAGGGCGCAGGAACTGAGAGACCACGGCGTTGATATAGAGTATGTAAACGGGTTTAAAAAAGCAGGTTACGGGGATATATCCTTAGAAAAAGCGCAGGAATTAAGAGACCATGGTGTAGACCTTGATTATATTAATGAAATTAAAAATGCGGGATATTCCGGTGTTTCATTAGACAGGGTACAGGAACTGCGCGACCATGGCGTAGATGGTGATTACATTAAAGAGATAAAAAATTCCGGTTTAAAAGATGTTACATTGGAGAAAATACAGGAGTTGCGCGACCACGGTGTAGATGCGGAATTTGTAAACAGCTTTGCTGAACTGGGCTTTAAAGACGTATCTGTTGAAAAAGCGCAGGAACTGCGTGACCATGGCGTGAGCACCGAATTTATAAGGGGTTTTATTAAGCTGGGTTTTAAAGGCATTACACTTGACCAGGCGGAAGAACTAAGAGACCATGGTGTTGATGTTGAGTTTGTAAAAAGCCTGCAGGATGAAGGTTACAAAGATATTACGCTGGATAAAGCCGAAGAACTGAGAGACCATGGTGTAAGCGTATCATTCATAAGAAAAATGAAACAAAAGGGTTTTAACAATTTAACGCTTAACGAATATATGAAACTAAGGGACAGCGGCTGGGATTAATTAAAAATACCACAACCATCATTATAACTCCCCGCAACCTGTTGCCGGTATGCACGGCACAGGTTGGCGGGGTTATTCATATAAGGCGTGATGAATGTCATAGCTTTGTTTGCAGAAAGTGCAGTAATTTTATAGCTGAAAAGGAGTATAAATTTACTGACATGGCATTTATAGACTATTACAAAACATTGGGGGTTAACAAGAGCGCGACAGAGGATGAAATAAAAAAAGCCTACCGAAAGCTGGCAAGAAAATATCACCCGGATGTTAACCCAAACGATAAGGAAGCCCATAAAAAATTCCAGGAAATAAACGAAGCAAACGAGGTATTGAGCGACCCGGAAAAAAGAAAAAAATATGACGCTTACGGCGAGAACTGGCAGCATGCCGAGCAGTTTGAACAAGCAAGGCAGGCACAGTCACGGCAGGGGTTTGGCGGTAATGAATACACTTATTCCGGTGGGGACGACGATAGTTTTTCTGATTTCTTCTCATCACTATTTGGCGACACTGCGGGCCGCCGCGGGCGGGGCGGCAGCGCTGCTTTTCGCGGGCAGGATTACAATGCAGAATTGCGCCTTGCCTTAATGGATGTTTACCATACGCACCAGCAAACATTAACGGTAAATGGAAAAAATATCCGTATCACTATTCCGGCAGGTGTGGCTGACGGGCAGGTAATACGGCTGAAAGGTCATGGCGGGCCTGGCGTGAATAACGGGCCTGCAGGCGACCTTTACATAACCTTTGTAATAGCAAACAATACAAAATTCAAACGCTCCGGCGATGATTTGTACGCGGAGACGGAAATTGATTTGTACACGGCGGTGCTTGGCGGGGAAGCAATGGTTGACACATTGGACGGAAAAGTAAAGCTTAAGGTGCATGCCGGTACGCAAAACGGAACAAAAACGAGGCTGAAAGGGAAAGGTTTCCCGGTGTATAAAAAGGAAGGCCAATTTGGTGATTTGTATATAACATATACGGTTAAAATACCCACCCACTTAACGGAAAAGCAAAAGGAATTATTTACCCAACTGTCAAAACTCTGACATTATGCAAGCACAATTGATTGCAGCAAACACATTTTGCGCCCATTATCATGCAGAAGTTAGTTTTATTCACTCACTCCACGAGAGCGGCCTGATTGAATTGATTACTGTTGATGAAACCGAATTTATACAGGAAGACGACCTGCAAAAATTAGAAAGGCTTACAAGGCTTCATTACGAACTGCAAATAAATACTGCCGGCATTGAAACAATTGTACACCTGCTTGACAAGCTTGAAATCATGCAGCAGGAAATTGCAGGCCTGCGGAACAGGCTTGGTTTATACGAGATATTATAACCCGGTTTTTGGAAAATATTTTACTATCAATACTTTATATGCGGTTTAGAAATTTTGTAAGAAAGTTGCTTGTCCCCAAAACAGGCATCTATATTTTATTGGGCACGGTTATAATGTTCCTCACATTTTTTACAGATGATAATGCACTTGAAATAGCCATATCAGGCATCGCCTCAATATTTATCGGTATTGGTGTAAATAATTTTACAGAATCAGAAACGCATGTGAAGGATGCTGCAGCAAATCTTAAAAAAATTGAATCGGCCATCAAAATACTGGCGTTTACAAAGAATAAGGTAAATAACACAGAGATGCTTTTTAAAGAAAACCTGGATAAAACCGTCGCGCAGCAACAGTTAGCGGAGTTGGGGGACTTTTTGAGCCTGAGTATAGAACAATTGGAATTGCATAAATAGCCCTGGCGTTTATATTAACTTGTACAAGCGCTCTGCGAGGTATTCAATATCATTTTTGGTGTGCAGTGCGTTTATTACCACGCGCTGTATTTTGGGCCCTGAAGGATCGGGATAGGCAAAAGAGGAGATAATTATATTTTCCTTTGCCAGGGCGTTTTCATCAATGGTAGAAGGCAGTACAAAAATGGGCAGGGCCTCGTGATGCAAAATACCCTGTATTTGCTCAGCAGCGGCTTGAAAGTGGCGTATATTTTCTTTTAATTTCTCTCTTTGGGTTTTATAAATAGCCTGCCCTTTTATAAAAGCATATAACAGTGCGGGGGAGGGGGCTGTTGCGCCGGTGTAGGCAGGCAATGTGCGGTACTTTGCCGCCAATTGCTGCGGGCAGCTTATGGCGCCGGCATTTATTCCCCATGCTTTTGACAAAGAGTAAGTAAATATATAATCGGTTCCTTTCTTTCTTGATACATAGCTTCCGGCGCCGGTGCCATCTTTACCTGTAAGCCCAGCGCCATGCGAATCATCGATAACCAGTGTTTGCGTCGCGTAGTTTTTATTTATATCATCAATATTTGTTACGGAAGAAGTGAGGATATCAATCGTGTCAACCGCGTATATCCCTTTGCCCTTATCGGTGTTATTTCTTTTAATGGCGGGGTGGGAAGGCCGGAGGTTTACTATGTCATGCTCAAACATTCCCGTTGCCAGCCTGCCGGCAGTGTAGCCGGACGAAACGAGCACAGTATCGTCACATTGCGTGATGGAAGAAAGTAATTGCTCGCATTCCTCAAACAAATGTATGCGGGTATTTGATATGCGGGATGATGGAAAAAGCCACCCATATTTATCCATCCCTTCCTTTACCAGTGCCCTGAATTCATCCACGTACTGCATGCCGAGATAAGCATATCCTGAAAAAAACAGGTATTCTTTTCCGCGAACGGCGCTTGTGCGGCCGGGTAATGTGTCAAATTCAAAATAGCTCATGCTTCCATTAATTGCAGTAACGAGCCAAAATTTATTTCAGTGTAATCTTTAATTACCAGGTCTGCTTCGTGCAGGTCTTCTTTTTTATGCGTTGTTGTAAGCCCTACTACTTTCATGCCCGCCGTTTTAGCTGAACGAACCCCGGCTACCGAATCCTCAAAGGCAATACAGGCTAACGGGCTGGCCTTTACCGCGGCAGCCGCTTTCAAAAATATTTCGGGGTGGGGCTTGCTGTTGGTAACTAATGTTGCGTCAATTACGTCATCAAAGTAATCTTTTATGGTAACGTGCTCAAACATAAAAGCAATGTTAACCGGCAACCCGCTTGTAGCAATAGCCATTGGTACAGCGGCGTCTTTTATTTGCTGTAACAGGCCAAGCAGCCCTGGTACAGGCTGTATATAGGGAGCATAATACTCGCGGTACAATTGCTCTTTTTCATTGGTGAGGCGCTCAATCTCTTCGCTGCTTAATTCACCATCGAAAATATAATTGAAGATGTCCCTGTTAATACGCCCGTTTATCTTATTCTTGTATTCATCAAGGCTGAATTCACGCCCTATTTTGTTATAAAAAACTTTCCACGCTTCTATGTGGTAGGCGTTATTGTCAATTAATGTTCCGTCAAGGTCAAAAATTACGGCGTCCAGTTTTACAGGCATAATATATAGTTCTAAATGTTTTGTTGCTGCTGTGTTTAGTATGCTTTAAGCTTTATGGCCCATTTTGGCATTGAACTCACTGCTTTTATGTTTCGGAATACTCAGCGATTGCCAGTTATTATCCTTAATCATTTTACCAATAAGCACAATTTGCCCTATATGGTAAGGGTAATGGCCCAACTGCCGTAACAGGGCATCATACACAGTTAAGGCTTCGCTTCGTATATAAATAGTCCTGGTAACGTCTTCCGCCTTTAAATTGCCAATAGCATCTAAAACACATTTCCAGCCTTCATTCCACAAACCCAATACCGCGTCTTTTGTATTGGCTATGTCTTCAAATTCTTCATCACGTTTACGCCATGTTTTTTCACCGTCCTCGGTTAAAAAATTGGTAAAACGGCTTAACATATTGCCATGCATGTGCTGTACAATAACGGCAATGCTGTTGCTTTCAGGGGAGGGCTTGAAAAAGAAATCCTTTTCTTCCAGTTGGTCAAATGTTTTTTCGCCTAATTGTTTATAGGTGCCCAGGCGTTTTATCATGTCTTTCAAAAAGCCTTCTTCCATGTTCATAGATTAATTTTTAGGGTGTAAATGTAGTAAACTGTAAAGGGATAGCCTGCAAATTTTCCCCTGCCACAGTTGGTATTGTGCCATTTATTTTCCTTGTATTACCTTTGCGAAAATTTTTTGAGGATAGGATGGTGTATCTTACCCGGGTAGAGCATTTTAACGCCGCCCATAAACTATACAACCCCGCCTGGAGCAGGGATAAGAATGACGAGGTATTTGGGGTTTGTGCCAACGAAAACTGGCATGGGCATAACTTTGATTTATACATAACTGTAAAGGGTACTGCCGACCCGGACACAGGATTTATAATGGATGCCAAGAAACTGAAAACCCTTATAAGGGAACATGTGATTAGTAAGGTTGACCACAAAAACCTTAACCTTGACGTGGATTTTATGAGGGGTAAATTATGCAGCACTGAAAACCTTGTTGTAGGTATTTGGAACGAGCTGCAGCCACATTTACCGCCGAATGTTATACTGCACAGTATTAAATTGTACGAAACACCCCGCATTTACGTAGAATACTTTGGCGAATAAACCTTTTGCACTGTTGCGTGTTAATTTCCGTATTTCAACAATCCCCGGGCAAGCATAGCCTGTGTTTTGTGCAATAACTTCTTTATTTTGTACCAGTATGTTACATAAAGTAGCCGTTTACAGGAAAGAGCATTTTAACGCCGCGCACCGCCTGCATAATGATGCATGGAGCGAAGAAGAAAATTACCGGGTATTCGGGCTTTGCAATAACCCCAACTACCACGGCCATAATTACGAACTGGTGGTAAAAGTGACCGGCGAGCCGGACCGGGAAACTGGTTTTGTGATAGATTTAAAGGCTTTAAGTGATATAATTAACCGGGAGGTGCTGGTAAAATTTGACCATAAAAACCTTAATCTTGATGTGCCTGCGTTTAAAACGCTTAACCCTACTGCTGAAAATATAGCTATAGTAATTTATGAATTACTGCGCCCGCATATTGACAGCCGCCTTGATGTACAGGTGCGTTTGTATGAAACAGAAAGAAATTTTGTTGAATACCCTGCCTGAAATTTGATTGCCAAATAATAAATATAAGAAATGTCATATAGTAAAAAGGAACATTACGACGAGGAAACGACTGAAGCACTGATGGCCAATTATAAGAATATCATCGGTTTGCTGGGAGAAGATACAGAAAGAGAAGGGCTGTTAAAAACGCCCGAGCGTATAGCAAAAGCCATGCAGTTTATAACGCAGGGCTATCATCTTGATGCGGTGGCTATTCTTAATTCGGCCAAGTTTCACGAGAGCGTTAGCGAAATGATTATTGTAAAAGATATTGAGCTGTACAGCGTGTGCGAACACCACATGCTGCCTTTTATAGGCAAGGCGCATATAGCATACATACCCAACGGCTGGATTACCGGCTTAAGTAAAATTGCGCGTGTTGTGGATGTTTTTTCGCGCCGGCTGCAGGTGCAGGAACGCTTAACCACCCAGATACTTGAAGCAATAAAGGAAGCATTAAACCCGCTTGGCGTGGCAGTTGTTGTTGAAGCCAAGCATTTGTGTATGATGATGCGCGGGGTTAATAAGCAAAATTCTGTTACAACAACTTCAGCTTTTTTTGGCGAATTTGAGAAGCACACTACACGCAGTGAGTTTATGCAGTTAATTTCGGCACATTTAAGTTAGAAAGGCCCATACTGCCCGAATCCTGTTTAAATGATTTGGTTGGTTGAGTGCTATAACAGCGCCCGCAAACTTGCGCGGCCTGTATTAATAACCCGTGTTTCGCCGGGTTTGCGGCCCTCGTATTCAAATGTCAGTTCAAGGTTGTTTATCAATCTTTTTGTAAGGCTTATATTCCACAAATAGTTTTTCCCGGGCAACAGCGCGTCAAGCATTATATAACTTACTGTTGTATTAGGGGAGCCCTTAAAATCAATATTACTGAAAGTGAAACCGGCTGTAAGGCTTGTGTTGGAAACAATGTTGTACTTACCCTGTATATTAACAGAATTGGTGGTTGTTTTTTCACCACCATATTGCAGCGCGTTGTTTTTACCATCGTAAACATAGCTGGTTAATAAACGGTATTTGGTGCCTGATGTATAGGTAAGCTGTGGCTGTGCCGAGTACTCTGTAATTGCGTAATTCTGGTTGGCGAATGATGGGGTGTATAAATTATTGGTAACAAATTTTTGTATTAGTTCAAAAGTGTACACTTTGGCTATATTAATCCTTCCTTTCACATTCCACTCATTCAGTTGTTTTGTTTCTGTGCCGTACGTCAGCAGGCTTTTATTATAGTTAACAAGGTTGGTAACATCCAGCCCCCAGCTTGTGTTATAGCGGTTAAAAGAAAGCGTATTACTCAATATGAAATTGTAATTTATTAGCGAAGTGTCCTGTATTTTTCCTTTAAACGGGTTAAACACCGGGTTGCCGTCAGATACCTGCTTCTTATAGGTTTGCATGGATGATTGCAGTATAAACTTTGTAATAAAATTCTTCCACCTTACATTATGCATGGTGGCCGCAAGGGCCTTTGGGGTTAAAATAAAGCTGTAGTTGAACTGTGTGTAATTTGCTTTAATAAACTCATTGGTTGGCGTGTACACCCTTATATATGTTGCCTGGTCCTGGAATACCGCCAGTTCAAATTCGTTTAACTGGGCAATGCCATCCTTATTAAGGTCTATCCATGTATATTGCCCCTGCCCTGCAGGCACCTGTATGTAAGTATAGTCAAGCTTTTGTTCCTGCCCGGCGCCAATTTCATACAAGGCATTACCTGTTAAAAAACCATTCCATTTGTTTATAATATACTCGGCCCTGCCCAAAAGGCTGTTATCCGGTAATTGTGTAACCAATAATTTATTATTTACCTGGAATTGCCTGTATGTTAGCGTAAGCCTGAACTGGCTGTGCGGGTTTTTTAATAACTCGGTTTGAAAGCTGTAGTTATGGCTTCTGTCAGCCTGCACCAGGCTTTTGCCGCCGGGTAACTGGTCGCTGCGGGTATAATAGGTGAATGACCATTTATTGGCTTTTCCCTGGTCTGATTTTATATACGCAGATAACGTTTCAAAGGCGAAACTCAGTGGTGTAACGGTGTCGGCTATATTGTTTTTAATTTCATTATGCTCAACCGCGTAGTTTGCGCCAACAGTATAGTTATGAAATGATGTAAAAGTTTTATTCAGGTCAATAGTTGGGCGGAAATAATAGCCTTTATCATCGTTTGAGTTGCTGTTGGTGAGGTTCAATATGTCTGTAAGATGCCAGCCGCCAAAATTTTGGGTATGGGTAGTTACATTGCGTATGCCGGTAAAGCCATCACTGCGCAGGTAACTGGTAAAATCGTAGGCAATACTATTATCTTTTTCATCGCTTAGTTTTAAATGCAGCGACGGTAACTGTTCCGTAGCGGGCGTTAAAATATAATTGAGCCCCCAGTCACGGCCGAACTCTATCGGGCGCAATGTTTCCACCGGCTGAAAATTCTTATCAGCAAACTCGTAATCAGCAATCGCTTCAAAATGCATCAACTTGTCCCGGCGGTTTTTCCAGTTATTGTTGTGTGTTATGGTCACTTTGGCGGCATAACCCTTATCATTTTCCTTACCTGTTGTTGAAAACGTATTAGCATCATAATCACTTGCGGCTACTTCTGTCCGTATAGTCGTCTTGTCGTTTATTTTATATTCACCGGCAATGCTCACCACCGTTTGCTTTTTCGGGGTAACTAAAAATGCGGCTGCTTCGTAGTCACCCTGCGGAACGCCGTTTACGGGCGGTACCCATTGGTACACCTTGCCATTGGCAGCATTAAACAATGGTACGTAGTTACCTTTGTTAGCGCCAACTTCTACAAAAGATAAATTGTACTTAGCACTGTCGGGACTGGTGGAGTACACATAAATTGAATCATGCGCGCCATTTACCACTGTATCAATTTTTTTATATAAAATAGCTGATGCAGAAAATGAATCAATGGACGCTACCGGGTAGTAAGCATTTTGAATACTGTCACCAAGATTGGCTAAAAATTGTTTTTGGTTATTATCAAGCGGCTGGTTAATAGGAGAATTTTTTGCGTCAGCATTATTGTAAACGGACACTGTGAGTTTAAACCGTTTACCAAAATCAGTTTCATTGCTGGCATATAACATGGAGTTAAGATAGTTCCGGTCTGCATATTCAAACTCCACCTGTACGCGGGAATCCTGCGAAATAAGGTGTTTGGGGGTAAAAGTTATTTCAGCGGTGTTATAATTAATCACGTAATCCTGGTCTTCGCCCCGCTGCATTTGTACCCCGTCAATATATACCCGTTCGGTACCTGCCAGTACAATAAAAAATAATTCATTGTTATTGCCCTGCAGGCGGTAAGGCCCCTGGTTGCCCTCCTGCACCTGCAGCACATTGCGCGCGAACTTGCCTTTGGCTATAGCGCCGCTCACCAATGTTTTATTGGTAATATTTTGGCCAAGGTTAAACTTTTGTGCGTACGAAATACCCTGCAGCCTTTTGTAAAAGTGCAGGAAATAAGCATCATCCTGCCGCAGGTCAATATCACCCAGGTTTATTTCCCAATTTTTCTTCCTGAACTGCAGCAATATCTTATCAAATTCGTTCAGGTTTTGTGTTGTACCATCAGGTTGTATAGGTATGTTATTATCTGTTATAGCCGCAGAAATAAGTATGCTGTCACCAATGTAGCCATCAAGCTGCATGTTAAGCTGGCTGTTAAAAACGGCATCCTGGTTATTGCCAAAACTCAGGCTCCTGCCAAAGCTGCCGTTGTAATTAAGCTTGCCAAAATTAAAAAACTGGTTATTGCCTTCCCCGCGCTGTAAGGCATACGATGGCTCCGCAATAAAATTATTTTTAATACTGTCGTACCTGTACCGGTGCACCTGTGCATTTAGCCTGAAAGGAAATACCCGGTAACTTACAGCCACGCTGTCTGCAGGTATATTTTTCTTCCATAACAGGGTGGCGTTAATATCATCAAGCGTGTAGAAAGAGGTATCAAACCCAGGTATTACCAGCGTCTCCCGTACTATGCTCACGGTATCTAACTGAACAACTCCCCTGGCGCTTATTTTTTTTACCCGCAAGCTCGACACCTGGGAAAAACAAGGCAAAGCAGCCACTGTTGTAATAGTTAATAATATAAGCAGTCTTTTCCGGTTCATCATTCCCTTACAATAAACAAGTATCGGACAAAATTTATTGCGGGAAAAATTTGAAATGGGGCAGAAGGCCAGCCGCTGGTGCTATTTTGCCAGGCTGCCAGCCGGCGGAATTGCATATTTCCGGGCTATTTCGGGATAAATGTTGATTAACGCATTGGCAGCGCCCTGTTTATCAAAAATTTGCTCCCAGGTATTTAAAGGCTCCCAAATAAACGTCCCCTCTATATCGCCCCTTGGCAATGTAAAGGCTATATCATTCACTTCCTGTTTTTTCTCAGTGTATTCCGCCACCAAAACATCCTGCCTGTAGCGCCTGCTTAAATCATTCAAATTGTCACGCAACTCCTGTATTGTACCATGCCATCTTGGGTAATATGACTCACCGATGATATCAAATTTAACGTGCCTTGCCAGCATGCTGTCAATAAAGGAGCGTGATTCTTCGTTCTGGCCGCCGCAGGCAATATGCAGCATTATTTTTATGTGCTTGTCAACATCCCTCACCCCTTTAATGCCGGCTTTAAGCAACCCTGCCAGGCTGTCAACATTTTTTATGTTCCCCGTCGGCCAAAGTATGCCATGGTTTATTTCATTGCCTATCTGCACCATATCGGGCATCACGCCCTGCTCTTTAAGGGACATAACAACATCTTCCGTATAATCATGTACCTGCTTAACCAGTTTGGGATACGTCAAATTTTTCCATGCCGCGGGTTTAAATTGTTTGCCGGGGTCAGCCCAGGTATCACTGTAGTGAAAGTCAAGTAAAAAACCCATGCCTGCTGCCTTTATGCGTTTGGCCATTTGCAGCGTGTAAGCAAAATTGCAAAAGCCTTTTTTGGGAGAGTAGCCGCTGTCTGCTTCAGGGTTTACGAAAATGCGCAGGCGTATATAGTTAAACCCATGCTCCTTTAAAATTTGCAGCACATCTTTATTAACGCCGTTATCAGAAAACTTAATTCCCCTTGCTTCAAGTTGCGGAAGGAAAGAAATATCTGCTCCCAGGATTTTCTGCACCCTTTGCTGCGCAAACGTAGTGCACGTATAGAATATACCTGCGCAAAAAAACATTACGTATACAATAAATTTCTTGTACCCGGGAGAACAGCGCACCATTTTGGTTATTTTAAGGTACACCAAACTTACACAATGCTGCACAAACAGGTATTTTTAAAGAGACAGGCCGGCTGTTATATTCGGTGGTTGTTGCAGGCAGCCATTGCAAAAAAACAATGAGCCTTTATTTTTAGCAAAGGCTAATTGTTTAAATGCAGGGAACTTTTTATGGCAAAAATTACAGATTCTACTTTGCAGGATACCAATTGCGCAGGCGTACTTCAATACCTTCGTTGCCGGCATCTACCAGTTTTTTAAATCCATTTATATCACTCAAACCATTTTGTCCCCGGTAGTGAAACGGGTAAACAATTTTGGGTTTGAAGGCAAGCACCGCGTCCGCGGCTTCCTTTATGTCCATAGTATAGGGAAGGTTCATGCAAACGAAGGCTACATCAATATTTTTAAGCGCCCGCATTTCGGGTATGCCCTGTGTATCGCCGGAGATATAAATTAACTTTCCGCCTATGCCCAATACATAGCCGTTGCCCCTGCCTTTGGTATGCATAGCGGTGGGGCTTTCGGGAAGATTGTACATGGGGATAGCGCTGATAGAAATACCTGCCTGTGTGGTGTTATCGCCATTTTTTAGTATTACCAGGTGTGCCTTATCTTCCGGCGGCAACTTATCGGCAACCACCTGCGGCACCACTAATATGGTTGAAGGGGTTTTAAGTGCCTCAATTGCTTTAATATCAAAGTGGTCTCCGTGAATATCTGTGATAAGAATAATGCCCGGTTTAGCCAGGCCCTTGAAATTATCAAGGTTGCCCGACGGGTCTGAATAAATTACCACTGAAGGTGTTGATAAAACAAGGCTGGCATGCATTACAGGTTGTATAACCAGCGGGCCGTTATTGGTTTGCAGGGTGTCAGGCGGGGCGATTTGAGCGTTTATGGTGATGACAAAAAATGAAAAAACGGCTGTGACAAAAGTGCATTTCATAAAAGATAGTATTTGCACAAATGTAGTTGAAATAAGAATTTACGGGTATAGCCTGCCCGATAACTATTTGGTAAGTGAGGGGGGCAAGAGTAAGAGGTTAAATGTTTTTTAACCTTATGGCCACCATAACAGCCACCATAATAACAATAGCAGCGCAGGCGCCGCTGGTAATATTAAAAGAATGTACAAACGCATGCCGCCCGGCAGATACGATTATTTGCTGTGTGGTACCTTTTAACCTGCCTGCTGCTGAAATAGCGCCACCCAGCGTATTGCGCATAGTTTCGGTGTCGGCCGGCGATAAATTGCCGGGGATATGATTGCTTATGCCGGCGCGGTAAAGTATAGTCCATAAACTGCCTAAAATAGCTACGCCTAATGCGCCGCCGAAGCCCGTACTTGTTTCAGAAATACCCGCAGCCGCGCCGGCTTTTTGGGGTGGGGCAGAAGCGACAACCATATCAATGCCAAGCGTAACGGTGACCCCACAGCCTCCCGACATTAGCACCGTAGCAACTACAAGCAATGCAAGGGAGGTGGTGCTAACCATAG
This sequence comes from Chitinophagaceae bacterium, assembly GCA_035550215.1. Taxonomy (GTDB): domain Bacteria; phylum Bacteroidota; class Bacteroidia; order Chitinophagales; family Chitinophagaceae; genus JABDFW01. The sequence continues at coordinate 225,333 of DASZPM010000009.1, forward strand.
TAAGCAGCGCTATACCGGCAGCCAAAATAACAAGACCGGCTGCTATTAAAAACCCCCTGCGGAAACGCCGCAATGCAATGGGCGCGAGCATACACAGTACTATACTTCCCGCGGCGCCCGGTATGGTATATATTCCCGCTTTTAACGGGCTTAAACCAATAACCAACTGCAGGTATTGCCCTACAAACAAAAAAATTCCTCCCCAGCTAAAAAGACCAATAAACAGTGCGGCCAGCGCTGTATTGAACGTGGCTTTTTTAAAAAGATTGAGGTCAATAAGCGGGTGCGTTATTACCTTTTGCCGCCGGAAGAAAATAGCGCCAATACTTACCCCGGCTGCTATGGAAATAAGAGGAAAAATACTGATGCCGTTTTGCGCTACCTGCTTTATACCTGATATGGTAGCAAGAATGGCGGCTATTAATAAACCGGCGCTAAGCAGGTCAAGCCTGCCGGCATGTTTGTCTTTAAATTCCGGCAGTAACAATGGCGCTGTTGCAAGCAATAATATCATAAGCGGCAGGGCAATGAGGAACACAGAGCCCCACCAAAAATGGCTTAATAAAAAACCACCCGTAAGCGGGCCTAACATGGTGCCCGATGAGAAGCAGGTTGTATATAAACCCATGGCAAATGTGCGCTGCACATCATCATGAAATATATTACGTATGATGGATATGGTTGAAGTTAACAGCGTGGCGCCGGCAATACCCAGTAAACCCCGCGCTATTATCAGCATAACCGCACTTGTTGAAAACGCTGCCAGTGTTGATGCAACTGCAAAACCAAAACCACCCGTAAGTAATAACCTGCGCAGGCCAATCCTGTCCCCCAGCGTACCCATTACTATCAGCAGGCTGGCATCAATAAAGCTGTATATGTCAGTTATCCACAGTAATTGCGCGCTCGTTGGTTTTAATGCCGCGCTTATTTCGGGCAGGGCAAGATAAGTAACGGTCATGTCCATAGAAACAAGCAGCGTTGGCAAAACAAGTATTGCCAGCGCAAACCACTCGCGGCGTGTGGCTTTGGCAGGCGCCAAAGATGTGGATACCCTTGTTTCAGCCATGCAGTTAATGCTATAAATGTTTTTCAAACTTAGTTGTATTTAGCAGATGCTGCGGGGTGCAGATACGACAAATAAGAGGGGAGGACGGGCAAAATATCAAAATAATAATATGCTTGCCACGTTATCAGTAATTATTTCAATCTTGCAGCTTAAGTGCAAGCATATTAAATGAAAAAAATACGCACCTTCATAACTGTTATTACCATCATTGGCATTGGGTTGTATTACTATTTTTATATTTACAATAACAGCACACCATTACCTGCACAACCCTTAAACATTACTTATACATACAAGGCGGATAAAGTAATTACCAACCAGGTATATACCGCTTATTTTAACTACACCCTGCACGAACCTTTATACGTTGCATATAAACTGTACCATGGTGGCGGTGATTGCAAAAGAACCCACATGCATTTTAAAACAGGCGACCTTGAAAACAGCGCCACCGTTGATGATTATAAGCATTCACTTTTTGACGAGGGGCATCTTTGCCCGGCCGAGGATGAAGCATTTGATTGTGACAGGGAAGAGTTAACCTTCAGGTTTTACAACTGCCTGCCGCAAACCCCGAAGCTTAACCGGGGTATATGGAAAGTGTGGGAAACCCAGGTAAGAAATGAAAGCCAGGACGACAGCCTGCTGGTGTTATGCGGCGGTATTTTTGGTGATAGGAGAATTGGCGATGCGGCGGTGCCGGATTATTGCTGGAAGCTGGTGTACAGCCTAAGCAACAGGAAGGTAATGCATTGCATACTTTTCCCGAATGATGATAGCGATGATGCAGAAGATGTACCTGTTGACTCTTTATTGCGAAGGGTGGGCTACCCTTTGTACCTGCCGGGAAAATAACATCAATAAGAAGTATCAGAATGCGCAATAAATATACTTATCTTAAGCTTTTTTTGGCGGGCTTCGTTTAAACCGTACAGTGTTATGTTCGCTTTTGTTACAACCCTCTTAGCACCAAAGCTATAACTTATTGCTTTGCAGTTTTTTGGAAATTTGGAATAAGGATTGCCTAATTTCGAATAGTTGAATGCCTTTACACTGCATATTACCCTGTACGACCTGTTTTTTTTCGGGATGATATTCGTGGGGTTAACCTTTGCCCTGTTGCTGGCATTTGTAAGAACAGCCAACCGCAGCGCCAACCGGTTTCTTGCGTTTGCGCTGGTTGCGATGATTTTATGGATGGCGAGGGTATTGGCTATTGACATACGGCTGAACACCTACCTGCCCCATTGGGACTGGTTGCCTATGCAGTTTTTACTGGCGCTGGGCCCGCTGCTATATTTTTATGTGCTGAGGATAACCCGCCCGCAGTATAAATTCTGTGGGAAAGACTTGCTGCATTTCGCTCCCGTCGTGCTTGAACAGGTTATGCAGGCCTTTCAGCAACTGAACCCGTTGCTGCAGTTGTTGATATTTATTTCGGTTATAACCTACCTGCGCCAGTCGTATAAACTTATACTACAATTTTATACCCGGCAGCCCATTGTTATGATGGACCGCTCCCGGCTGGAGTTTCGCTGGCTGCGCCGTTTATTAGCAGTCACTGCTTTACTTTGGTGCTTATGGCTGGCCCTTGCTATTATTCATTATGTTGGTTACCACAACCAGCCGGGCATGCAATTGTATTATCCTTTTTATATTCTTTTCGCTGTAATAATTATATGGTTTGCCGCAGCGGCCTTCTTAAAACCACAGGCTGCGGTGATGGCTCAAACGCCTGCCTCCGCCAAGCCTCCGGTACCTGCCGAACTGCGTGCAAAAGGTACATTGCTTAAAAGGGCTATGGAGGCCAACCTGTATTACCAGGATCCGGAATTAAGCCTAAACTCGCTTGCTGAAAAGCTCGGCATGCCGCCCCATGAGTTGTCAAGAGTCATCAACACAGCGCTGAATAAAAACTTTAATGATTTTATTAATGAATACCGGGTGATGGACGCAGCCCGCAAAATAGAAGATGCAGCTTATAACAATATAACCCTCCTGGGCATCGGTTTTGAAGCGGGCTTTAACTCCAAAACAAGCTTTAACCGCATTTTTAAGCAGATGACCGGGAAAAGCCCGACGGAATATAAAACCCAAGTGAAAAATAAGCGACCAACTTATAATTTGGGGCGCTACGCCCGGCCCGCGCTGTTAATATTGAACCGTGAACCACTGCAAAAGTGGAATCCGGTAAAATTAAACAGCAAGTATATGTTTAGCATCTATGTAAAAATCGCGTGGCGAAACCTTATTAAAAATAAACTGTATTCGTCCCTCAACGTCCTCGGCCTCGCTGCAGGCCTCGGTGTTTGCCTGCTCATCATCCTGTTCGTTACCGATGAACGCAGTTACGACCGCTACAACGTCAACGCCGATCGAATCTACCGGATCGATGAGGATAGTTACATCAATAACACCCAGTACGATGCCGTCAACGTCTCCAAATTTTTCGGCCCTACGCTCGTCGCTTCCTATCCGAAGATTCAGCAGATGGTCCGGTTCCGCAACCCGGGCGACCTTCTGGTGAGGCAGGGTAAAGACCACGTCCTCGACCATCACTTCACCTTCGCTGATTCGACGATCTTCAAGGTTTTCACGCTGCCCATGATCGCCGGCGACCCTAATACCGCCCTCAACAGCCCTCATTCCATCGTGATTGATGAAAGCGCCGCCCGCCGCTATTTCAAGAGCACCAACGTTATCGGCCGCGCGCTGGAGGTAGGTGATGACAATACGCCCCTCAAGATCACCGGGGTTATCCGGGACATGCCGGAACAGTCCCAGTTCCATTTCAGCTTCATTCGGCCCCTCCGTGATTGCTGGACCTTTAATGACCCCAGCGACAACGACTGGCTAAGCAGTAATTATTATACCTATATCCTTGCCCAACCCGGTGTTACGAGGGCCGAGATACAGAAGGATGTAAACGAGGTCGTCAACCGTAACATCGGCCCGGCCCTCCAGGAATTGGTCCACAGTTCGGTTGCCGACCTAGAGAAGGCAGGTAATCATTTCCGGTACCGCATCTTCCCCCTCACCGATGTGCACCTCCATTCCAATAAGTCTTACGAGATCGAAGCCAACGGCAATATCCAGTTCGTGTACATCTTCTCCGTCATCGCCGTGCTCATCCTCCTGGTCGCCTGCGTCAATTTCATGAACCTCAGCACCGCCCGCTCCGCCAACCGCGCAAAGGAAGTGGGTATTCGTAAGGTCGCCGGCTCAACAAAAGGGCATCTCATCCTCCAATTCCTCACCGAGTCTGTCCTGCTCAGCTTCTTTTCCCTCGTCCTCGCCCTGGGCATTGCCGCCCTGCTGCTGCCGGTGTTCAACCAGCTTACCGGCAAATCGCTTCAGGCCGGCATACTCTTTAGCGGCCGGTTCCTGCTTATCCTCGTCCTCCTGGTGCTGCTGGTTGGTTGTGCCGCGGGCAGTTATCCTGCCTTCTACCTTTCCTCCTTTCAGCCGATTCACGTATTGAAAGGAAAGATGGCAGTCGGTTTCAAGAGCAGTTGGCTCCGGAGCAGCCTCGTGGTCTTTCAATTTTTTATTTCCATCGGGCTCATCGTCAGCACCCTCGTCATCTACCGCCAGCTGCACTATATCCGTAACAAGGAAGTGGGCTTTAACCGGGACCAGGTACTCGTCATCCATAATACCTGGGCACTCGGCAAGGAAGGCACGGCCAATCTTCGCCAGAACCTGCTCACCCTTGCCGGGGTAACCGAGGGAACCATCACCAGCGACCTCCCCACCGTTGGCGGCGATCAGTACCGTCAGCCAGGCTGGTTCAGGGACGCCTCGTTCGACGCCAGGAAGGCGATCTTTATGACTACGCTTAAGGTTGATGACCATTATGTTCCCACCCTCGGCATGCAGATCGTCAAAGGCCGCGACTTCAACCTCGCACAATTTCCTACCGACTCTACCGCCATCATCCTCAATGAAGCCGCCGTAGCGACGCTTGGCGTGAAGGACCCGCTCAACCTGCTCCTCTACAACCGGGCGGACGAGCTAAAGTCCGATCCATCGGATCACTTCAAGCCTCTCGCCTTTCATGTTATTGGCGTTGTAAAGGATTTTAATTATAACTCCATGCACGACAAGATACACCCCCTTGTAATGATGGTCAACATGTTTAACTCGGGCAGCATGGCTTTCCGCTTCCACACGAATGATGTCCCTGGCCTCGTCCGCCAGGTAGAAAGTAAGTTCCATGCCGCCAAGCCAGGACTGCCCTTCAGCTACTCCTTCATGGATGATGACTTTGACAAATTGTATCACGGCGAGCAGCAGACCGGCCAGGTTTTTATCACCTTCGCCGTCTTCGCCATCCTCATTGCCTGCCTTGGCCTGTTCGGCCTGGTTACCTATGCTGCCGAACAACGCACTAAGGAGATCGGGATCCGCAAGGTCCTCGGCGCCAGCGTAAGCGGTATCGTCAGCCTCCTCGGCAGGGACTTTGCGAGGCTTGTCGGCATTGCTGCGTTCATTGCCTTCCCCATAGCGTGGTGGGCCATGTACAAATGGCTCGGCACGTTTGCCTATCGTACGCAGATTAGCTGGTGGATATTCCTGGTGGCCGGCGCCCTCGCCCTCGCCATTGCACTGTTAACAGTCAGTATTCAGACCATCCGCGCGGCACTTGCTAACCCCGTAAAATCCCTTCGCAGCGAATGATGGGGAAAAGACTGGTATGACAGTGCGCTCAAAAATTCTCATAGGCAGGGCGATAATATTGCCCCACGTCCTTCTTTTTTAGGAAGGCCTCTATAAAACCGGGCAACTGATGTACGGTTTTGTTACAACATTTCCGGTATAGAAAATTGTAATTTGTTGCCTTTCATCATTTTAGGAGTTTGGAATAATGATTGCCTAATTTCGGGTAATTGAACTCCTACGCATTCCATATCAGCCTGTACGATGTGTTTTTCTTTACAATGATCATCGTCGGGATAACTTTTGCCCTGCTGTTAGGCTTTGTAAAAATCATCAACCGCGGGGCCAACCGGTTTCTTGCCCTTGCGCTGCTGACAATCATCCTGTGGATGACGCGGATATTGGCTATTGATTTAATGCCCGGCAGTCGCCTGCCTGTTCAATTTTTGCTGGCCTTTGGGCCACTGCTTTATTTTTATGTACTCAAAATAACCAGGCCGAAGTATAGGTTCAGGTGGAAAAATTTGCTGCATTTTACCCCACTGATACTGGAGCAGGCTTTGCTGCCCTTTCAGCAACTGAACGCGGTATTGCAATTGCTGGTATTTATCTCGGTAATCATCTACCTATACAGATCAAACAGGCTTATTCAACATTTTTACAGCCAATTGCCGTTGGTGCTCATGGACCGCTCAAGGCTTGAACTCCGGTGGCTGCGCCGCCTGCTGGCAGCTACCGCTTTGCTATGGATATTATGGATAGGCAGTGCTGCTGTGGATTATTTCGGTTATCACAACCAACTGGGCTTGCAAATTTACTATCCCTTTTATATCTTTTTCGCGGTCA